>DATNAQ010000052.1:0-13278 GCA_035607415.1 Polyangia bacterium | reverse complement strand
CTATCGCGAGATCGTGCACGCCTGCGCCGCCGGCGACGGCGACTGGATCGTCGAGATCGGCGCGGGCCTCGGCACGCTGACGGCGCGGCTGGCGGCCACCGGCGCGCACGTGGTGGCGATCGAGCGCGAGCGCGACATGCTCGAGGTCTTGCGCGCCGAGCTCGGCGGCGACGCGCGCGTCGAGGTCACGGAGGCCAACGCGCTCACCTACGACTACGCGGCGCTCGCCGCGCGAGCAGGCAGGCCTCCGGTCGTCGTCGGCAACTTGCCCTATCAGATCGCGTCACCCATCTTGTTTCGCTTGATGGAGACGCCTGCGCCGCTGGCACGCATCGTGGTCATGCTGCAAAAGGAGATGGCCGATCGCATCGTCGCGCCGCCGGGCGAGAAGGCGTACGGCGCGCTGTCGGTGATGGTGCGGTTCTACGGCGAGCCGAAGCTGGTGTGCCGCGTGCGCGCGGGCGGGTTCGTGCCGGCGCCGCGCGTCGATTCGGCGGTGCTGCGCATCGTGCCGCACCAGGAGCGGCTCGCGGTGAGCGATCGGAAGTTTTCGGAGGTCGTGCACGCGGCGTTCAACCAGCGGCGTAAAACGCTGCGAAACGCCCTCTCCGCGGCGTTCGACGGCGATCGCGTCGATCAGGCGCTCGCCGCGGCGAGCATCGACGGCATGCGCCGCGGCGAGACGCTGTCGGTCACCGAGTTCGCGGCGGTCACCAAGGCGCTGAGCAACGAAGATGCCTGAATTGCCCGAGGTCGAGATGGTGGTGCGCACGCTGCGGCCGCGCCTCGTCGGCGAGCGCATCCGCGGCGTCGAGACCAGCGGGCTGCCCTTGCGCGCGCCCATCAATCGCAAGGCGCTCGAGCGCGCCTGCGTCGGCGCGCGCGTCGACGCGGTCCGGCGCATCGGCAAATACTGGCTCGTCGACTTGTCGTCGCACTACGTGCTCCTCGGGCACCTCGGCATGACCGGCCGCCTCGTCTTCGCCGACGAGGATGCGCCGCGCGCGCCGCACACGCACGCGATCTTCCAGCTGCGCAAGGGGCTCGAGCTGCGCTACGTCGATCCGCGGCGCTTCGGCGTCCTCCGCTCGTACACCGCCGAGGAGGCGCCGACGTCGCCCGAGCTGTCGGTGCTCGGCGTCGATCCGCTCGAGCGCGACTTTACGGTCGACTATCTGGCAGCGGCGCTACAAAAATCGAAGCGCGACCTGAAGGCGTTCCTCATGGATCAGTCGCGCGTGGCCGGGCTCGGCAACATCTACGTGTGCGAAGCGCTGTGGCGCGCCGAGCTGTCACCCAAGCGGCGCAGCGATCGCGCGGTCAAACGCGCGGCGGCGCTGCACGACGCCATCGTCGGCGTGTTGCGTGACGGCATCGAGAACCGTGGCACCAGCTTCAGCGACTACGTCGACGCCGAGGGCGTTGCCGGTGGCAACCAGCACGCGCTCGCCGTCTATGGCCGCGAAAAGGCAGCCTGCCGGCGCTGTGGCGCCGCGCTGCGTCGCATCGTACAGGCCGGACGTTCCACGTTTTTCTGCGCGCGCTGCCAAAAGTAGAGATCGAAATCGGGGGCTGGTGCGTAGATTGAACCGTGCCGTCGCTTCAGCTACGATCGACTGCCGGTAGCTTTTGGCGACGGCCGCCGCGAGGGGAGTTGGTGCGGGACGACTCGGACGAGTCGCTGATGTTGCGGTATCGCGACGGTGACGTGCGCGCTTTCGAGCTGCTCGTCACGCGCCATCGGAAAGCCTTGTTCAATTTCATCCTGCGCTTCGTGCGCGACACGGCGCAGGCGGAGGATGTCACGCAAGAGACGTTTCTCAGGCTGGTCAAGGGCGCCGACGCGTACGAGCGGCAGGCCAAGTTCACGACCTGGCTCTACACGATCGCGCGCAACTTGTGCGTCGATGCCTCGCGGCGCGGCAAGCATCGCAAGGCGGCGTCGCTCGATGCGCCGCTCAGCGACGACGACGGCGCGGCGTCGCTGCTCGATCTGCTGCCCGACGGGACCGCGGGCGTCGATCGGCAGGCGCAGAGCCGCGAGCTCGGGTTGCGGCTGCGGCAGGCGATCGAGGCGCTTCCGGACGAGCAGCGCGAGATATTCTTGTTGCGCGAGGTGGCCGACCTACAGTTCAACGAGATCGCGAAAGTGATCGGCTGCCCCGAAAACACGGTGAAGTCGCGGATGCGCTACGCGCTCGAGAAGCTGCGCGAAGCGCTCGAGGAGTATCGCGACCTCGCCAGGGCTGTGCAGTAATGAGCGAAACGACGACAAATACGAGCCCGAGCTGCGAGCTGGTGCTCGACTACGTCTACGGCGAGCTCGACGAGGCGGGCAAGCGCGCGTTCGAGGAGCACCTGCCGAATTGCGCGCGCTGCCAGCAAGAGGTGAAGTCGTTCGGGCGCGTGCGCGCGGCGGTCAAGCGGGTGATGCCGCCGGTGGAGCCGTCGGCGTCGCTCGGCGGCGGCGCGCTGCACGCGCAGCTCATGCATGCGGCGGCGCAGCGCAAGCCCCGGCGTGGCGTGCTCTTGTCGTTCCCGCGGAAGATCATGCAGCACCCGGCGCTGTCGGCGGCGGCGATGTTCGCGATCGTCGGCGGCGCGGTGGCGATCAACTGGTCGCGCGGCAAGATGGCGATGCCGGCGGCGGAGCAGGCCGCGGAACAGGCGAAGCACGGCGAGGCCGATCAGCAGCTCGACGCGCCGAAGCCGACCGAAGTGGCGACGGCGACGCCGAAGGCGGAGCCGATGCCGGCCTCGAAGAGCAAGGAGCAGGGCAACGCGGGCGGGCTCGGCAGCGTGCAGGGCGTCAAGGGCGGCGGCGCGATGGCGGCGTCGGCGGGCGAAGAAGGTGCCGTCGGCGACAAGACCAAGATCGCGCTGCAGACGCCGAATGGGCCGATGACCGTCGAGCGGCCGACGGCCCATCACGCGGCGCCGGCGCCGAACGCAGCGCCGGCGTCGACGGGCGCGGTGGCGGCTGCGGTGCCGAAGCCGGCGAAGAAGGCAGCGCCGCCGCGCATGAAGAGCATCGCGCTCGACGGCAAGCTCGGCGGCAAGCGCGAGGCATTCGACGACAGTCTCGCGGCCAACGATCTGGCCAAGGATCGCGACGTCGCCGCCAAGGCGAAGAACGAAGAGGCGCGGGCCGACAACAAGCCGGCGCCGGGCAAGCCCGACGGCGTCGCGGGCGGCGTCGTCTACGGCGCCGGCGGCGGTGGGCGCGCCGCGGAGCGCAACGGCAACGTCAAGTCGTCGGCGCCGGAGGAGATCAGCCAGGACGCGGTCGCCGAGAAGGCGCCGGCGCGCGACGAGGACGCGGCGCCGCAGCGCAAGACGTCGACGTCGTCGTCGCGCGGCTATGCGGCACCGGCCTCGCCGCCACCGACGGTGACGATGTCGGAGCCGACGGCCATGCCGCCGCCGGCGGCGTCGACACCGTCGAGCCGCCAGGGCACCTATCGCATGCAGACGCAGGCGGCGCCGTCGCAGCCGGTCGGCTCCTCGGTGCAGAAGCCGAACGCGGGGTTGCGCAGCTACGACGTCCTGCGCAAGCAGGCCGACGAGTACGCCAAGTCCGGCCGCTGCGACGAGGCGAACAAGATCTACCAGGAGATCGAGAACGCCAAGCAGTACATCACGCCGACCGAGCGCGTGTACTGGATCCGCTGCTTGACGCAAAAAGGGCACGAGCAGGAGGCCCAGCAGCGGCTCGACGAGCTCAAGTCCGAGAAGCGCGTGACCAACGCGCAGATCCAGGACGCCGAGAAGGAGCTCAACCAGAAGCGGCGCAGCGTCGACGCGAAGAAGGCTAAGAAAGCGCCTGCGGATCGCGCGCCGGCACCCGCCGCGACCGAGGTGCAGCAGCAGCGCCGCGCCCCCGCCGAGGCGCCGCCGGCGCAGGCTTCGCCGCCGGACTCGACGAACACGAAGGTGACGAAGCCGGCGTATTGATCGTCGCGCCGTCGGCCGCGTCGAGCGACAGCGACAGCTGCGGGCGATCGTCGGGAACGTCCCACCACGGGTCGAAGCGCTTGCCGAGCAGATCGCGCGCGAAGTCCCACGGCCACGAGCGGCGCCCCTCGGGCGGAAGCCGCTTGTAGCGCCGGATGTACGCGCGCAGAAAAGCGCGCGTGCCCGCGTTGCAGTACCCGCCGCCGGCACCGACGAGCTCGTCGCCGAACTCGGGCGCGTAGCGACGGCAGATCTTGCCCCACAGCTCGTCGCGCCGCACCTTGGCGACGATCGAAGCCGCGGCCACGGCGGCGTGTTGCGACTCGCCGTTGTCGAGCGCTTCGAGCTGCGGCCAGCGCGCCTGCAGCGGGCGGAACAGCCGCTCGCCGTCGCACACGATGCGGCGCGCCGTCGGTGCGCGCTCGATCATGTAGGCGGCGCGCTCCTGCTCGAGCCGATTGAGCCCGTTGTCGCGGCAGCGGCGATCGATCTCGTCGACGTCGACGACCATGATGGCGACGTGATCGGCGCACTCCAGGATCTTGGGGATGAAGCGCAGCCGCTCGGCGTGCGCGTTTGGCCCGGCGAACGCCTTCGAGTCGGTGACGCCGCAGCGGGTGAGCGCGGCCGCCTTGCGCGGGCGCAGCGCCACGCAGGCCATCACCATCGGGCCGAGAATCGGTCCGCGCCCTGCTTCGTCGATGCCGAGGATGAGCTCGTCGTGGATGAAGGGCGCGGGCATTACGAGAGCGAATCTAGCGCGATCGACAGTTGTTCGACAGGGGCAATCAGGCGCTCCTCGATCTCGAGGCGATCGAGCTCGACCGCGGTGCGCAGCCGCTGCAGGCGTGACAAAAGGCCCCCGTAGAAGCGCTCGGCCCAGCGGCGCAGCGGCGCGCGCAGCTCGGCCTCGGCGACGTCGTCGCTCCATGGCGCGTCGCGCTCGAGGGCGCGCTGGATCGCCGCCTCGGCGAGCTCGAGCTTGGGCAGCACGCGCGTGAAGAAGTCGTCGACGCGGCCGCCGCGCAGGTAGCCGCGCGCGAAGGCGCGGAAGCGGCCGAACACCTGCTCGCCGAGCAGGGTGAGCTCGGCGTCGAAGTGGGCGCCGTCGCCGGGCGCGGCGCCGCCGGCATCGTCGACGGCGCGCACGATGGCGATGGCGCGCTGGGCCTCGGCCTCGGTGCGTGCGCGGCTCTGATCGAGCAGCGCGCCGAGGCGCTCGTCGAGGAGCTGGATCAGAAAGTCGCGATCGGCCGGCGCGGCTTCGTTGCTGCCGAACGGCCAGCGACGCGGGCGCACGAAGTCGAGCACCTCGCGCGCGCACGCGCCGTAGACGCCGTCGGCGGCCTCGTTGAGGCGGCGCCGCTCGGCGACGATGAAGTCGCGCTCGAAGGCGACCCGCTCCGCGCGCACGTTGGCCTCGGCGGCGGCGATGGGCTCGAGCGCGCGCCGGTCGAGCTGCGCGGCGCCGACGGCGCGCGCCTGCGTGATGAGCTGGCGCAGGCGCGTGGTCGCCGCTTCGCGCTTGATGGCGCGCGCGCGCGAGAAGAAGCGCTCTTCGAGCGCCGAGGCCAGCGCCGGATAGTTGGAAGCGGCGAGCTGCGCGTCATCTCCCGGGCCGCCCTTGCGCGCGCGCAGCGCCTCGCGCGCGGCGAACGGCACGATCGTCTCCAGGTGCTCGCCGAGCGCCGCCGACACGTGCGCGACGATCCGCGCGAGCTCCTCGGGCGAGCAGCGATCGATCTTGTTGAGCACGCCGAGGATCTTCTTGCCCGCCGCCTTGATCTTGCCGAGCGCCTCGCCCTCGGTCGCCTTCGCCGCCTGGTCGACGGTGAACAGCCACAAGACCGCGTCGGCCTCGGCGATGAACTTGCGCGCCGTCTCTTCGTGCTCGGGGTGGATCGAGTTGAGCCCCGGCGTGTCGACGACGTTCACCCGTTGCAGCGTCTCGAGCGGATACAACACCTCGACCACGCGGATGCGCTTGGCCTCGGCGGCGTCGAGCCCCTTCAGGAGCTTCGGCACGTCGCCCCACGCCACCTCGCGCACCTCGTCGTCGTGATAGACGACGCGCCCTTTGCGCTCGGTGCCGTACTTGAGGACGTTGATGGTCGCCGTCGTCGGCGTGATGCCCATCGGCGCGACCTCCTCGCCGATGAGCGCGTTCACGAACGTCGACTTGCCCGAGTTGAACTCGCCCATCACCGTCACGAGCAGCGGGCGATCGAGCACCTCGACGAGCCGGCTCGCCTCCGGGCCCCACTCGGCGAGCTCGTGCGTGCGCGCGAACAGGCGATGCGCCTGCGACAGGAGCGCGTACAGCTCGTGCGCCGGCCCCGCCGACGACGGTGGCGCGCCCTCGCGATACACCGACGCGAGCCGCGCGCGCGGCCGCGGATCGTCGGGCTGAAGCTGTGCCGCGCGCCGCAGCGCCGCCGCCGCCTGCGTCGGCTGTCCGCGCTTGAGCGCCACGTCGGCCGCGGCCAGCCGCGCCTCCACCGAATCGCTCGTCGCGATCGCGCGCTCGACGAGCGCCTGCGCGCGATCGAGCTCGCCGCCGTCGGCCGCCGCGCGCGCCGTCGCCGCCAGCGCATCCGGATGCTCGGGCACATCGGCGAGCAGCGACGTCGCATAATTGTTCGCGCGCGACGTCGCCCCCGCGCGCAGCGCCGCACGCAGCGCCTCCTCGAGGAGCCCGCGCCGATCGAACAGCATCAGCTGCCCGCGCTGCCCTCCTCCGCTGGCCGCCACCACCAGCGCGCGATCGTACGCCGCGAGCGCGTCGTCCCACTGCTGTCCCGCCGCGTACACGCGCCCGAGCGTGGTCAAGATGTCGGGCCGCGACGGATCGCGCTCGAGCGCCCGCAGCGCCTCGACGCGCGCGCCCTGCGCATCGCCCATCGCCAGCGCCAGCCGCGCGAGGCCGAGGCGCGCGGCGATCTGCACATCAGCATCCTCGGCCTTGAGCGCCCGCTCGTACGCATCGCGCGCCTCGTCGACGCGCCCGAGCCGCTCGAACAGATCGCCGAGCGACGCCAGCCCGAGCGGATCGGGCCGCGCCGCCTGCGCCGCGCGCTCCAGGCACAGCCGCGCCGTGTCGTAGTCGCCCTTCAGATACAACGCGCGCCCGAGCAGGCCCTGCGTCTCCGCGTCGTCGGGCGTCGCCGCCACCGCCTTGCGCAGCTCGCGCACCGCCTTGTCGTACCGTCGCTGCCGCAGGTAGACGCTGCCGAGCCCGCGATAGATCTCGGCGCGCATCGCCGAGTCGCCGACGCCGGCGTCGAGCGCCGCGCGATAGGCATCGACGGCGCCGTCATCGTCGCCGCGCCGCCGGTGCACGTCGGCCAGCGCCAGCCACGCCTCGGCGAACCCGGGCCGATCGACGCCCACGCGCCGCGCCGTCGCCGCCCGCTCGAGCGCCGAGATGGCCTCGTTCTCGTCGCCGCGCCGCGCATACGCGACGCCGAGCAGATACAGCGCGCGCGGATGATCGGGCCGGAGCTCGACGGCGCGTGACAGCTCCGTGACCGCGGCGTCGAGATCGCCGCGATCGAGATACGCCGCCCCGAGCTCGACGTGCGCGCGCACGTCGTCGGGGACGATCAGGTCGCCGAGCTGCTCGGCGATCCGGTCGATTCGGTCGAAGATGCCCACAATCGCTCGCGTAGCGCCGCCAGGCGCGCTTCGATCTGCCCGAGGCGCGCCGCCTGTCCGTCGAGCTCGCGCTCGCGCGCCGACACGTCCACCCCTTGCGCCCGCCGCTCGGCGAGCGCGCGGTCGAGCACCTCGCCGATGCCGCGATGAAGCGCGTCGCCCGCCGCGGTCACGAAGTCCGACAGGCGCGCCGCGAAATCCTCGACGATGCCGTCGAAGCGCGGCGCCACCGCCGCCGCCGCCTTGGCGATCACCTCGGGCGCGTTCTTCTTCGCCTGCGACTTGATCTCGCCCTCGACGCGGCCCTTGAGCACGACCGCCAGGATCGGCGCCGCCAGCGTCAAGAGGCCACCGACGAGCGTGTTCACGAACAGGAAGATGCCGGTGCCGAGCGCGCCGAGCGCGAACACGCCGACGTCGTAGCCGAGCGTGTCGACCTCGATGTCGATCTTGGTGTCGGCCGGCCCGAGCTCGCGCGACAACGTCGCCATCGCCGCCGCCACGTCTTCGTTCGTGACCTGGATGATCTCCTCGGCCAGCCGCTCCAGCTGCCCCGCGATCTTCTCGCCCTCCGCCTCGGCCCACGCCTTCCACGTGTCCTGGATGAACGGCCCGAGGTAGCGCTTGACGTCTTCCCCGTCGGCGCGGTCGATCTCCGTCGGCAGCCGCGTCTCGAACTCCTTGACGAAGCTCTCGAGGTCGAGCCGCATGCCCGCCTTGATCGCGTCGGCCTCGGCGCGGATCTTCGCGTGATGCACCTTCAGCCGCGATTGCGCCGAGTCGAGCTGCGCATGCACGCGCCCGATGCGCTCCTCCAGCTCCTCGAGCCCCAGCTGCAACGAGCGCCGCTTGATGCCGAGGTTCGACGCGAGATATCCGCCGGTGCGCAGCCCGTCGGCGATGCCGTTGTCGAGCAGCACGCGCCCGCGCTCGTCGGCGAGATACTTCCGCAGGTGCGCCAAAAACGGCGCGAAACCCGACGCCGCCTTATCCGCTTCCTTCTCCGACAGCTGCCGCTTCGCCGACACGGGAAAGATCTGCGGCTCGTCGACGACGCGCGCCAGGTGGTCGCGGCAATATTTGAGCGCCTCTTCGCGCTCTTCCGCCGACAGTAGATCGATCTTGCCGAGGATGAAGATGAGCTTGTCCTTCGAGCGCCGCAGAATCCGCTGCTCGAGGAACGACCGCTCCGACTGCTTGAGCACCTGCGCCCCGTCGAGCAGGAACAACACCGCGTCGGCCCGCGGAATGTACCCGTAGGTGATCTCCGCGCGCTGCTCGTTGATGTCGTTGACGCCCGGCGTGTCGACGAGCGTGACCTTGTCCTTCAAGATCTCCGCCGGCCACCCGACCTCGACGTATTTGACGTGCG
This sequence comes from Polyangia bacterium, assembly GCA_035607415.1. Classification (GTDB taxonomy): domain Bacteria; phylum Myxococcota_A; class Polyangia; order Palsa-1104; family Palsa-1104; genus JAQBQH01. Next base: position 4,298 of record DATNAQ010000052.1, on the reverse strand, counting down.
ATGCCTCTTTGCCCTCGATGGTCACCCAGTCGCCGAGCTTCTTCGGATCGACCTTCTTGGTCGTGTCGTCGGTCAGGTGCGCCGTCGCCGCCGGCTTCTCCGCCCACACCAGGTGATTGATCGTCGCCGTCGTCGGCGTGATCCCCGCCGGCAAGATCGCCGCGCCGCACAGCGCGTTCACGAACGTCGATTTGCCGTGGTTGAACTCGCCCAGCACCACGAGCGCGAAGCGCTCCTCCTCGAGCTTCGGAATGCGCGTCCCCGCCAGATCCTTCTCGAGCGTGGCCATTCCGACTTCGCCCGCGAGCGTGGCGATCTCGCCGAGCGCGCTCATCAGCTCCTTCTTGATGGCGACGTGCTTGCCCGAGATCGCGCTCATTCGTCGTGATCCTCGTGGCCGTCGTGCGCGTCCTCGTCGTGCGCGCCTTCGTCGTGCTCGTCGACGGCGCCCTTGCCCTTCAAGATCTGCGCGACGCGATCGTCGCACGCCTCGGGCGTCATGCCGCCCGGCTGTTTCAGCATCGCGCGGTAGTACTCGCTCTCGGCGAACACGCGCAGCGCCTCTTCGTACGCCGCGTCGACGCCGGTCTTGCGCAGCGCCGCCGCCGACACGTCGACGTCGCGTGTGCAGATGAGCCCCGCGCGATCGCAGGTCACCTCGGCGCGCCGCGCCCAGGCGCGCAACGCCACCAGCGCCGGCGACACGATCCAGCGGACATACCGGCTCGCGAAGTGCTCGAGATAGAACAACGCCGTCGACGGCAGCACGTGCTGGTTCTGGATCTTCCCGCACTGCCGGCCGATCACGTCGCCGAGCTCGGCCTCGGTCAGCTCCGCGACCAGCCCGCCCGACAGCACCACGTACGCTTCATCGTCCGTGCCGAGCGTGTGCGCCGCGCGCTCGCGATCGTTCACCGCCACGTAGATCGTCGGCGCCGACACGTGCAGCCGCTCCGCGCACTTCTCGCCGAGCGCGTGCACCAGCGGCTGCTCCTTCGGCGTCGCCTTCACGGCGCCCGCGAGCAGCTCCGCCCGCGCCGCCGAGCGCCACAGCCGCACCGTCGCTTCCAGCGCCATCTTCACCGGCTTGAGCCGCTCGAGCGTGCGCAGATAACGCAGATCGGCCGCGTAGGCGTAATGCGCGCCCTCGCGCGCCTCCGCCTCACGCGCCCCGCGCCGCCGCTCGACGTAGCGCTGGAAGTCGAAATCGACCATCAGCCCTGCGTTTTCCCCTGCTCGATCCAGCGCCGCGTGGTGCGCGCCGCGACGTCGTACGAATCGCGCAGCTGCTCCATCATGAACTTCTCGATCTTGCCGCCGATGAGCGGCACCGACACCTTGACCTCGCCCTTGAACTCGCGGCGCGTGCGCTTGCCGCCGTCGAGCGGCGTGACGATGTAATCGCCCGACATCGAGAAGCGATCTTTGAACATCGCCGTCTCGATCTTGATCTTCATGGTGTTGGTGCCCCAATCCATGTCGTCGATCTCGGTGTAGCCCGTCGACTTCACCACAGACTGCAGGAACCCGGGGATCGGCGTCGACGGCTCGCACTGCTGCTTGCGATGGAAGTGCTTGCCGTCGTCGGTCTGCTCGAGAACTTCGTACTTCTTCATCTTGAGCTCGCCGAACATGTCCTTGTTGAATTCGGGCGACAGGAACAGCTTCCAATAGCTCGCCGGATCCGTGTCGAACTCGTGGACGAAGCTGAAGTTCATGCCGGGGACCTTAGCACGTCGGCGGCCAAATGCGTTGCGCCCGAAACCAGCGCGGAATCAGGTATAAACCGCGCGCCGGCCGCTCGGGAGATCCCGCCGCGGTCTCGACGATCCAGCCGTCGCGCCACATGTGCGTCCACGCTTCATACGTAAAGTCGTGCGCGTGATGACCCGCGATGAAGAAGTCGTCGCCGCGCTGCTCGACGAACACGAAGAGGATGCGATCGCACTTGGCGAGCGGATTCGATCGCGGCGACAAGACGCCGAGCTTCACGCGCTCGACCACGCCGTCGCCGGCGACGGGCACGCTCTTGATCTCGGCCGCCGGGTGGTCCGCCGCCATGCCCGACACCTTGGCGCCGACGAGCAGCCGCTCGACGCCGTCGCCGACGCGCCCCTTGTGCCCGGCGGCACCGCGCAGCGGCACCTTGCGCCCGCGCAGCTTGCCCGCCCGCTCGAGCAGCCACTCGATCGTCTGCTCGGGAAGCACGTACTCCGACGGTGGCAACCGTCGCCCGAGCGCGCGCGCCACGGCGAGGAGCGCCTCGCTACGGCCCGGATAAGGCTCGGCGAAGCGCTCCTGCCATAGACGCAGAAGTGTCCTGTGATCGTGTTGGATCGTGACGAGGAAGCGATCGGCCTCTTCGTCGGTCACGAAGCGAATGTAGTGCTAGTCGGTCGGGTTCGCCAAATCGTGGACGGTCCCGCCCGTCGACAGGTCGTGGACGACGCTCATGTCCTGCGTCGACTGCGAGGTGGTGTCGTCGCTGCACGCCGCAACCGATGCGCCGAGCGCGAGCATTGGAACGAGAGTCAAGAGCGCGATACGAACGATTCGAAGCACGGTAACCTCCAAGCCAAAGGTCTCGCCTAGTACGAAGCAAGCATGATGCCGACCCGCAGGTGACCGTAATTGCTATACCGGCTTCTCGGCTGGTCTGACATCCGTGTCTTGACGGGCTACACAACCCCGGCTAGCGTCGTGAAATGTCGACGAAGAAGCCTGTGATCCTGATAGCGGACGACGATCCCGAGATCCTGACGATGCTCGGCATCCGCCTGAGCAAGAAGGGCTACCAGGTCCTCGAGGCCGTCGATGGCAACCAGACGATCAACCTCGCGCGCAAACATCATCCGGATCTCGTGCTGCTCGACGTGATGATGCCCGGCAAGAACGGCTGGGAAGTGGCGAAGGAGCTGCGCGCCGACGACGAGTTCTCGAACGTCGGCATCGTCATGCTCACGGCGATCGGCGAGAAGGTGAACGAGATGACGTCGCCGCTCTACGGCGCCGACGCCTACGTCGACAAGCCGTTCGACTTCTCGGATCTCGAGAAGAAGATCAAAGACGTCTTGAGCGAGCGCGCGCAGCGCTCGTAACGACGAACAAGAGCATCAGCAGCACGATCGCGCTCGCACCGCTCGCGTCGGCACCGCCGGCGACGAAGCTGCAGCCGTGGTGTGCGCCGCTCGCCGGCCCGTTGCTGCCCGGATCGTCGGCGCCGCCGCCGGTGCCGCCGCCGGTATCGCCGTTTCCGCCGCCGCCCACGCCGCCGTCGCTGTCACCGCCGCCGCTGCCGCCCGCGCCGCCGCTGCCGCCGTCAGGCCCGCCGGTGTCGGTGTGGTTGCAGACGTCGTCGGTGCCGGTCGGCTTCGACACGCAGCCCGCGGTGCAGTGATCGATCTCGACCTTGCCGTCGGTGCAGCGCACGGCCTCGGTCTTGTCGGTGGTGCAGTTCCACAGCGGATAGGCGTCATTGCAATCGCAGCTGCCGCCGAGGCGCTCCATGTACTGGCACCACTGCCAGTAGTACCCGGGGTCGCGGTGGTTGGACGCGCCGCCGTAGTTCGCGCTCGTCTCGCACGCATCGAGCGTGTCGGAGCAGCGCGGCGCGCTCTCCGCGATCTTGTCACCGTCGGGAACCTGGTAGTGCCCGTAGATGTGGTCGCGATCGAGCGGCACCTTCCAGCGCGTGCGGATGTTCTTCACCAGCGCCGCCGACTTCTCGTACAGCCCGTCCGAATAGCCGGCCGGATCCGACGCCATGCCCACGTGCTCGATGCCGACCGAGCGCTGATTGACGTAGTAGTTGCCCGCGTGCCACGCGGTGTACGTCTCGGGCACGAACTGCGCCACGCGCGAGCCGTCCTTGTCGACGAGGTAGTGCACGCTCTTGCCGGCGTCGTTCTGCAACGTCGCCACCGACGCGTCCCAGCCGCCCTCGGTGTCGTGGATGATGATGAGGTCGACGACCGCCGTGCCGGCGGTGCGCGTGGTGTCGCACTTGTTGGTGCAGCTCGTCGAGAACCAGATGGCGCCGGGGAAGTCGGGCGTGCCCGTCGCCGCTTCGACGAGCGGACCCTCGGGCGCGATGGTCAGCTCCGGATGCGGCGTGATCGTGATCGTCTCGCCGTTGCGCGCGGGGAAGGGCCCGCCGGCGCGCAGGATGGTGAAGACGTCCTCGGCGTAGCGCACGCGCGAGGCTTGATCGGCCATGCCCGAGAGCTGCTCGAGCGCGCCGCGCCAGCTCGCGAGATCGTCGCGGCGCGCGCCGCTCTGCGCGCCGAGCTCGGCGAGCA
>DATNAQ010000184.1:0-37724 GCA_035607415.1 Polyangia bacterium | reverse complement strand
TGATCTTCGCCGACATGCTCGCCGCCGTGCAGACGGACATGCCGAAGGCGACTGCGCTCGCGTTGCTCCTCACCGTGGCCGCAGTCGCGGTCACGTTTCGTCACGGCCGCTATTCGTTTGCCGTCCTCGGATCGCTCGCGTCGGGCCTCGCGCTCCTCGCGCTCTTCCTCTGGATCGCAGGCGTGCGGATCAACTTCTTCAACTTCATCGCGCTGCCGATCACGTTCGGCATCGGCGTCGATTACGGCATCAACATCTATCTGCGTTATCGACTCGAGGGGCGCGGGCGCGTCGGCCGCGCGGTGCGGGCCACCGGGGGCGCGGTGGCGCTCTGCTCGCTGACGACGGTGATCGGCTACGCGGCGCTGCTCGTGGCCGACAATCAGGCGCTGCGCTCGTTCGGCGAGATGGCGATCCTCGGCGAGGTCGCCTGCTTGTCGGCGGCGGTCGTCGGCATGCCGGCCTTCCTCGTGTGGCGCGAGCGGCGCGCGCGGCTGGAGCGGCCGGCGTGACGCGGATCTTGCCGGCGAGCGACGCGGCGATCGCGGAGGCGGCGGCGCTCTTGAAGTCGGGTGCGCTGGTCGCGTTTCCGACGGAGACGGTCTACGGCCTCGGTGGGCTGGCGAAGAATCCGGCGTCGCTCGGCAAGATCTTCGCGGCCAAGGGGCGCCCGGCGACGCATCCTTTGATCGCGCACGTGCGCACGGCCGCCGAAGCGGCGACGCTGACCACGCGTTGGGACGCGCGCGCGCAGGCGCTGGCCGAGCGCTTCTGGCCGGGGCCACTGACGCTGGTGGTGCCGCGAGCGCCGTCGCTGCCGCCGTCGCTGTCGGGCGGCAAGCCGACGGTGGCGCTGCGCTCGCCGGCGCATCCGGTCGCGCAGGCGCTGCTCGCCGCCGTCGGAGAGCCGCTGGCGGCGCCGAGCGCCAACAAGTATCAGACGCTGTCGCCGACCACCGCGGCGCATGTCGCGCGCGCGTTCGGAGACGAGGTCGCGCTCGTCCTCGACGGCGGACCGTGCGCGGCGGGCCTGGAGTCGACGGTCCTCGATCTCACCGTCGATCCGCCGGCGGTGCTGCGGCCGGGCGCGCTGCCGCTCGCCAGCCTGCGCGCGCTCGTGCCCGACGTGGTGCTCGCCGCCGCCGTGGTCGCCGACGAGGCCGCGCGCCATTCGCCGGGCCAGGACGCGGTGCACTACGCGCCACGCGCCCCGCTCCGCTTGTGCACGCGTGCCGAAGCGCTCGCGCTGCCGGACGCGTCGCTCGTGCTCCTCGGCCGCGGCTCGGCCGCGCGCCCCGACGCCGTGGTCCTGCCCGCCGACGCCGCCGCCTACGGCCGCGCGCTCTACGCCACCCTGCACGCGCTCGACGACGCGGGCGCCACGCTCATCGCCGTCGAGTCACCGCCCGACGACGAAGCCTGGCTCGCCGTCGCCGATCGCCTGCGCCGGGCCGCCGCGAAATAGCCGCCCCATCAGGAACACGATCGCGAGGTAGGTCGCGCCGTAGACCGCCGCGCCGGCGATCACGCCGAGCATGTGGTGATCGACCCACGCGCGCACCACCCACGCCGGCGCGCACGCCACTGCCGCCGCCGCCGCGATGCGTCCCACGCCCGCCCAGTCGACGAGGCGCGTCCACTCGACCTCGAGGAAGCGCCGGCCGCGCGCCAGAAGGCCGACGCGCGCCAGCGCTTCGGCGGCCACACCGCCGAGGATCGCGCCGCGCAGCCCGAACAGGTGGATGCCGCCGATGACCAGCGCCGCGGTGCCGAGGATGCGCACGCCATTGAAGACGAAGTAGAAGCGCGTGTCGGCGGTGGCGCGCACGAGCGCGTCGAGCGGCAGGATCCACAGCGGGATCTCGAGCGTCGCCAGCATGAACAGCGGCACCGAGCCGTCATACTTGTGCGTGAAGAGGAGCGGCAGCAGCGTCGGCCCGAACAGCCAGGCGCACGCCGCCGCCGGCAACAGGATCGCCGCCAGCTTCTGCACCGTGTCGTTCCACGCCGTCCACATGCCGCGCGTGTCGCCGGCGTGCTGCGCCTTGCCGACGTGCACGATCATGACGTCCGACAGCGGCGTGAACACGATGTCGACCATCGGCATGTGGAACGACGCCACCGCGAACAGCGCGAAGGTCGCCGCGTCGAAGCTCGCCGACACCGCGTACTGCGAGAAGTAGCGCTGCGCGACGTACAGATACGACGCGCCGGCGAACGGCAGCGCATAGGCGAGCTGCTGCTTGAACAGGCGCGCGTGCGGCAGCGCCCACGGCACCGTCTTGGTGACGACGATGACGGCGAGCGCCGCCACGCGCCCCGCCGCCACCACCGCCGCCGCCCAGAAGAGCCCGGCCGGCCCGCCGTACTTGGCGCCGAGCACCAGCGCCAGCGCACGCGCACCGTCGGAGAGCACGTAGGTGAGCGCCGCCTTGGCCATGCGCCCTTCGCCGACGATCGAGCTCTCCAGCGCCGCCGCCGCCAGCATGAGCCCGCCGAAGAGCGCGAGCGGCGCCCGCAGCGACGCCAGCGAGCCGTCGCCGAGCCAGCGCCCGAGATGCGGCGCCAACAGCCACAGCCCGCCGCCGAACAGGACGCCGAGCACGACCAGCGACAGGAACGTCTGCGAGATGTACGCGCCGCGCTCCTTGCCGCCGCGCGGCAGAAAATACAGCAGCGACTGCGTGAGGCCGAGCTGACAGGTGAGCTGCACCGTCGACGCGACCAGGAAGAACTGCTTGTAGGTGCCGAACTGGTCGGGCGTGAGCAGGCGCGCCAGCACCAGCGGCAGGCAGAAGGTGAGCGCCGCCGAGATCAGCCGCCCGATCACGAGCGGGCTGCCGGCGCCGAGGACGCGGCGGAACAGGGCCTGGAGGCGAGCGATCATGCCGCCCTCCGCACGCTGCCGCCGCTCGTCTTGCCGCCGCCGCCGAGCATCGGCACCAGCGCCGCGTACTGCTCCATGATGCGCTCGACCCACGTCGACAGGCCGAAGCGCGTGATCGCGTGCGCGTGCGCCGCCTGGCCGAGCCGCGTGCGCGCCGCGTCGTCGTCGAGCAGGCGCCCGATCGCGCCGGCCATCGCCACCTCGTCGCGCTTGGGCACCACCACGCCGCAGCCGCCGGCGACGAGCTCGGGCATCGCGCCCGACGCCGTCACCACCACCGCGCGCGCCGCCGCCATCGCCTCGACCACCACGAGGCCGAACGCTTCGTCCCACAACGACGGCATCACCACCACGTCGGCGGCGGCGAGCACGCGCTCGACGTCGTCGCGCAGCCCGAGGAAGCGCACGTGGTCGTGAAGGCCGATCGCGCGCGCCAGCGCGCGGCATGCCTCGACGTCCGGCCCGTCGCCGGCGAGCAGGAGGAGCGCGTCGCGCCCCACGCGCGCCATCACGCGGATGAGCACATCGATGCCCTTCTCCGGCGCCAGCCGCGACACGCAGGCCACCACCTTGCGCCCTTCGGCGCGCAGCTCGGCGCGCAAGGACGCGCCGTCGCCGGTGCCGTAGCGCGACAGCTCGATCCCGTTTTCGATCACCGTCAGCTTGTCGTCGGCCACGAACTCCGCGCACTGCACGCTGTCGGCCACGAAACGGCTGACGGCGATGCGCCGATTGACGAAGCCGTTCAGCGCCGCCGCGCGCGCCCGCTTGTAGCCGCGCGCCAACAGCAGCGCCGCCGCCGGCCGCCGCGGATGATCGGGCTTCGACGGCTGACCGAGCGTGATGTGGTCGTGCAGGATCACCCGCGCGCCCACCGCCTTGGCCATGGCCACGAGCGGCGAATAGGCGCGCACGAAGTGAAAGTGCACGAGCGCCGGCCGCGCCGCCTCCATCATGCGCGAAAACGCCATCGCCGCCGCCGCCGGGCGGCGGAAGTCGAGCACGCGCGTCTCCACGCCCGAGGCCACGAACGAGGCCTCGAGCCACGCCGGCGCCGGACGCGAGAACACGAAGGTCGGCCGCGCACCGGCCGCCGTCAGGCGCGCGCCCAGGCTGACCAGCTGCGCCTCCATCGACCCGCGCTTCTTCGGCGCCAGGTCGAGAACGAGCCAGACTGCCGCGCCGTTTTCCGGCGGAAGAGAATTCGAGTTCCCTCCCGCGTCCGCCGTGAGCATCGAAGCCTCCCGCACGGGACCAATAGCGAGCGGCGTGCCGTCCACGCGCGCGACGTTCGCGCGATCACGCGGGACGCCCGTCACCGTGCGGGTCGCGAGCGTGGTGCGGGCTAGGAGCGTGTTGGCGAAACACGGCGTCGCGAGGCCGTGGCAGCGGCCCCGAATCGCGGCGCACGCCCACAGCGACGAGCGCGGCGTCCTTGCGGTACGGTGAGCGACGGCGCGCGGACGTACGCCGTGAGGCGGCGCCGCTGCCGCGGCCGCAGCAGACGGGTTCCGCCAAGACGCTCCTAGGTCAGGCCGAGAAAGCCGCGCGCCTCGGGATCGGGCGGCCGCACGATCAGGCGCGACGCCAGCCCCATGCGCGCGTAGACCACGTCCGCGACCGAGGCGTAGGCGGCCTTCTCGAACGCGCGCGTGGAGGCGACGTTGGTGCGCTCGATGAGCGCCCACGCGCGATAGACGTCGCGCGATCGCAACTCGCGCGCGAGAAAGTCGAGCATCGCCGGCGCCACCTGACGCCCGCGCTCGTCGGGGTGCACGTAGACGTCGTGGATGTAGCACTCGCCGCCGCCGGGACGGACCTCGCGCCCGATGTCGGGCACGTAGACTGGCGTGCGCGCGCACCACAAGATGCCGGCCGGCTGGCCCGATTCGGTGGCCAGCACGACGGTGTCGCCGCGGTCCCACTTCTGGCGGCAGTAGGCCTCTTGCAGATCGAGGCGCGCGATGTAGCGCTCGCGATCCGCCGGCGGCAGCGAGTCGAACGCGCCGCGCGAAAAGAGCGAGAGCTGAAGGCCGCCGGTCTCGCGCACGTTGCGCGTGAACAGCTCGCCACGATAGAGGTGGAGCGTCGAATAGGTGGCGACGCGCGCCACCGCCCGCTGCACCACGTCGGGCGTAGCCGTGCGTAGCTTGTCGAACGCGCGCCACGCCCCCGACGGCGAGCGCGTGCGCTGCTTCTGCGCCGCCAGCGGCCCGACGTCGATGGCGCGCATGGCGCCGGTCAGCGCCGCCACGCCGCGATGCAGCCGCCCCGCCGTCGTCGAGCTCCACGAGCGCAGACGTTGTACGCGCGCGCGCGTGGCGTGCCACGGCCCTTCTTCGTCGGCGAGCTCGAAGCGGCGCGCGCCCGCCAGCACCGCCGCCTCGATCGATCCGAACGTGAGCTGCTCGGACACGCCCGCCGGCTGGTGCTCGGGATCGGCCCCGCGCAGAAGCTGCACGGCGTGTTTCCCGTCGGTGACGACGAGGTCCGCGGCGATCGCGCCCTGCCCTTCGACGCCCACGATGCCGATGCGCGCCAGCCCTTCGGCGTGCAGCGCCGGCACCATCTCGTGCAAGAATGCCACGGCCTGCGGATCGGCCGCCGGCGAGGTCGCCTCGCGCGCCGCCCACTCCTTGCGCAAGAGACGCAACAGCTCCTCGAGCCCGTGGATGACGTCGATCTCCGCCGTGGCGTAGACCGATCCGCCGACGGTGCGCTGCGGCGTCCGCGTGCGCGCGAACTCGTCCCAGTCGGCCCGCGCCGGCAGATCGACGTAGGCGCGCCCCGCCATCGTCGAGCGATCGAACTTGGAGCCGGCCGCGATCATCGCGCGCTCCATCGCCTCGGCGAGCTCGCGCCGCTGCGTCGGCACCTCGAGCACGTCCCAGCCGCGCGCCGCCACCAGCGCTTCGACGAGCTGCGCGCACGCCGCCTGCTCCGATCCGGCGCGGCACAAGATCGATCGATCCGATTGCGCCGCGCCGCCGAGATCGCCGAGCACGCGCAATTCGGCCACGCGCAGCGCCCCCGATCGCGGCGCGCGCAAGCAGAGCGGCCAGCCCGCGACGAGCGTGCCGTCGTCATCCTCGACCGTGAAGATCCACAATTCGTCGACGCCGTGAAACGCGCGCCACCAACCGGAGAGCCAGCGATGCGACAAGAACAAGCCCGCGTCGCACGCGCCCGCCAGCGCGTCCCAGCGCGCGGCGAGCGCACCGAATGCCTCCGCCGAGTGGAGGATCGCCGAGCGCATGCTTACTTATAGCAAGTTGACTCGTCTGCCGATACGATGCCCGACGTGATTTCTCCTTTCGAGGCCAAGCTCAAGCGGCTGTTTCTCCGCGTCGTCGCCGCGCGCTGGGTCATCATCGCCATCTACGCGGCGCTCCTGCCGCCGAGCGTCTGGTTCGCGCTCAAGGTGCAGCAGGACAACTCGCTCGATCGCCTCGTCGTGCAGTCCGATCCCACCTACACGGCCAACAAGCGCTTCGAAGGCGTGTTCGGCCACGGCGAATACGTGCTCGTGCTCGTCGAAGCCAACGATCCGTTCGCGCCCGCCGTGCTGTCGCGCTTCGACAAGCTCGAGTACGACGTCGGGCAGGTCAAGAACGTCGCCGCCAACAGCGCGCTCTCGATCTACAAGCGCGTCAAGGGCGGCTTTGCCGCCACGCCCGAGGACGCGGCGAGCTTCAAGAAGTTCATCACCGGCACCGATCTGTTCAAGAAGCAGGGCCTGTGGTCGCCGCACATGCTGGCGCTGCCGCTGTTCCTCAACGTCTCGACCACCGCCGAGCGCACCGCGGTCATCGAAGGCATCGATCGCGCGCTCCGGCCGTACGAAAAATCGCCGGCGCCGTTCATCGCCGTGCGCAAGGTCGGCCAGCCCTACGTCAACACCTACCTCGACAACGACACGCGCACGAGCGGCTACAAATATTTCCCGCTCTTCATGCTCTTCGTGGTCGTGCTGAACTGGGTGCTCTATCGCTCGTTCCGCGCGCTCTTCGCCTTCGTGCTGACGCTCGGCATGTGCGCCGCGCTCACCGTCGGCTTCGTCGGCGTCACCGGCGGCACGTTCACCATCGTGTCGTCGCTCGTGCCGATGACGATCCTCATCACCTGCACGGCCACGCTCGTCTACCTGCACTCGCGCTTCGTCGAAGTCCCCGACGAGACCCAGGACATCGACGAGCACCAGGCGGTGGCGCTGGCCAACAAGTTCGTCGCCGCCACCGCGTCGATCTTCGCCACCGCGGTCGGCTTCGCGGCGCTGGCGGTCAGCGAGATCCGACCGATCCGCGAGCTCGGGCTGTGGGTGGCCGCGGGCCTCGTGCTCACCTGGATCACGGTGTTCACGCTCTTTCCGGCGCTGCAGAAGGCGTTGAACACGCCGACGCAGAAGGAGCGCAAAATCGCCGGCCAGTGGTTCGTGACCTTCACGCGCTGGCTGCCGACGTGGTCCTACCGCTGGCGCTGGCTGCTCGTGCCCGGCGCGCTCGTGTTGTGCGCGGTCGGCGCCATCGCGCTCTTCGGCATCCCCGGCGTGCTGAAGCCGATGGAGCTGCAGACCAACGCCATCGAGTACATCCCGCACGACTCGGCGCTCTACAAGGACACCAAGAAGCTCGAGGAGAACATCGCGGGCCTGTCGATCACCGAGGTCTGGTTGCAAGGCAAGCCGGGCATGGTCTCGGACGCCTCGGTGTTGAAGGGCCTGCAGGATTTTTCCGACGCGCTCGAGAGCGACAAGAACATCGGCACCGTCATCGGCCCGACGCAGATGCTGCGCTCCTTGCGCTACGTCAGCGGCGAGGGCGACAAGCTGCCGACGGAGACGGACAAGCTCGAGGAGCTCGGCGGCACGCTCGAGACGCTCCTACCGCAGCAGCCGATGCTGAAGGCGTTCGTCACCAAGAACCTCGCCGAGACCCACCTGTCGGTCATCACCAAGACCGTCGACTACAAGGGCTTCGAGGCGCTCGACAGGACCATCCGCACCAAGTGGAAGGAAGCGATCGCCAAGGATCCCGATCTCGGCAAGTTCAAGATGGAGATCGTCGGGCTGGCGCCGCTGCAGGCCAAGATCTCGCAGCTCCTGGTGCCGACGCTGACGCACAGCTTCGGGCTCACCGTGGTCGTCATCTTCGTCGCCTTCCTGCTGGTGTTCCGCTCGGGGCCGGCGCGCCTGATGGCGATGATCCCGTCGCTGTTCGCCATCCTCGTCATGTTCCTGGTCATGCGCCTGTTGCACATGAACCTCAACGTGGCGACGATCCTCATCGCCTCGACGGTGCTCGGCACCTCCGAGAACGATCAGATCCACTTTTTCTATCACTTCCAGGAAGCGCGCAACGCCGGCTGCACGACCGAGGAGGCGCTGCGCCACACGCTCGGCATCGCCGGGCGCGCCATCTTCTTCGCCACCATCATCAACGCCGGCGGCTTCCTCGCGTTCGCCTTCTCGACGCTGCCGCCGGTGCGTCAGTTCGGCGTCTTGTCGTGCATCGCGTTCCTGCTCTCGATGATCGCCGACTTCACGGCGCTGCCCGCCGCGTTGTGGATGGTGTTCCGCGAGCGGCCCGACGAGATCAAAGAAGCCGCGACAACCGGTCGATCCACGCCGCGCTGAGCCCCGACGCGCGCGCGCCCTTGACCAGCGTCTCGACGAAGGCGCGCGACGGCGGAAATTCGCGATCGGCCGGACGCGCCGCGCGATAGGCGATGGCCGCGATCTTCTCGCCGCCGTCGAGCGCGCTGACCTCGACGGGCAACATCGTGTAGAGCCCGCTGATCGCGCCCTCTTTGTGATCGACGAGGCCGCGCGCGTCGCCCGCCATGGGCAGCGCGAGGCCTTCGACCGACTCGCCGGGCGCCTCCTTCAAGCTCGCCACCGCGCCGCCCCAGAAGCGCGACTGCACGTCGAACGCGAGGCGAAAGCCGTCGAGCCGCGCCGCCCGCGCGGCGGCGAAATCGGGCACGCGATAGCCGTGCTCGCCGGCCCAGTGCGCGAACGCGTCGCGATCGAGCGATGATCCATAGATGAACCACACGAACGGCGCGCCCGCGCGCGCCTCGTGCGCCTTGCCGACGACGGGAAGTCCGGGCATGGTGTCGTTCCTAGCATGGCCTGCGTCTTTTGCGGAATCATCGAGAGCACGACGCCGGCGTCGGTCGTGATGCGCGACGACGACGTGGTCGCCTTCCTCGACGCGCGCCCACTCTTTTTGGGCCACGTGCTGGTGGTGCCGCGCGCCCACGTCGAGACGCTCGCCCAGCTGCCGGCGCCGGCGCTGCCCAAGCTGTTCGCCGCGGTGCAACGCCTCGAGCGCGCCGTCGTCGCCGCCTGCGGCGCGCAAGGATCGTTCGTCGCCATGAACAACGTGGTCTCGCAGTCGGTGCCGCACCTGCACGTCCACGTCGTGCCGCGCACCAAGGGCGATGGGCTCAAGGGTTTCTTCTGGCCGCGCACCAGATACGCCTCCGACGACGAGCGCGCCGCGTACGCCGCTCGCATCAGCGCAGCTCTCGAATGACAGAAACATTCACAGGCAGATCAAGAGATCAGGAAGCCAGAAAAAATCTTGTTCGCTTTTCTCCCTGATCTCTTGATCTCCCTGTGGAATGATCTGTTCGTGCGCGCCCTGAGCCTCGCCCTCGTCATCATCGCGACCGGCTGCGCGCCGCACGCCGCGCCCGGCCCCGCCGAGACGCTGCGCGCCTTCGCCGACGCGGTGCGCGCCGGCCGCACCGACGAGGCCTACGCCCTCATGTCGGCCGACTATCGCAAGACCCACGATCGCGACGCGTTCGCGCGCAGCCTCGGCCCCGCCGTGCAGCGCGCCGCCGGCCGCCTCGCCAAGGGGCGCGTCGAGCTGCGCGCCGAAGTCGAGCTCGCCGACGGCGAACGGCTGGCCCTGGTGCAGGAGCCCGACGGCTGGCGCTTCTCGCGCGATCCGCTCGACCTCTACCCGCAGCGCGCGCCCGACGACGCCCTGCGCTCGTTCGTGCGCGCCGTCGAGCGCAAGCGGTGGGACGTGGTGCTGCGCTTCATCCCGCAGAAGTTCCGCAGCACCATCACCGCCGAGACCTTGAAGCAGCGCTGGGAGGGCGACGGCGCCGCAGAGCTTGCCGCGCAGCTCGCCGTCGTCAAGGCGCACCTCGACGACCCGCTCGAGCTCTCCGGTGACGAAGCGCGGCTGCCCGTCGGCGAGCGCAAGCAGGTCAAGCTGGTGCGCGAAGAGGGCGTGTGGCGCGTCGAGACGCTCGAATAGCCCCCGTCCCCGAGCACGAGCTGACGCGCGTCGACACCGGCGGCGCCACGCTCGCGTGCCTCGTCGCCCCCGGCGCGAGGACCGACGGCCCGCTCGTGATCTGCGCCCACGGTTTCCCCGATTGCGCGCGCTCGTTCCGCCACCAGGTCCCCGCGCTCGTCGCTGCCGGCTACCGCGTGGTCTCACCCTACCTGCGCGGCTACGCGCCGTCGACGCCGGCGCGCGACGGGCGCTACGACGCCGCCGCGCTCGGCAGCGATCTCGTCGCCCTGGCGCGACACTTCTCGCCGGGCATGCCGGCGCGCCTCGTCGGGCACGACTGGGGCGCCGTCGCCGCCTACGCCGCCGTCGCGCTCGCGCCCGGCGCGTTCTCGCATCTCGCTACCGTCGCCGTGCCGCACCTGCGCGTCGCCGGCTCGCGCTTCGCCACGCCGGCGCAGCTGCGCCGCAGCTGGTACATGGGCTTGTTCCAGATCCCACGCCTCGCCGAGCGCCGGCTCGCCGCCGACGACTTCGCGCTCGTCGATCGCCTGTGGCGCGACTGGTCGCCCGCGTATGATCTACCCGCAGAGGAGGTTGCCGCCGTCAAAGCGAGCCTGCGCGGCCGCGAGCACGAGGCGCTCGCCTACTACCGTGCGATCTTTTCGCGCGCCACGCCGGCGACCGCGCGCCTCTTGCGCCGTCGCACGCGCGTTCCGTCTCTCTACGTGCACGGCCTCGGCGACGGCTGCATCGGCGTCGCGCTCGCCGATGGTGTCGAGCGCGCGTACGCCGGTCCCATCGCCGTGCATCGGCTCGACGGCGGCCACTTCGTGCATCAGGAAGCGGTTGAACAATTCAACGGCATCCTCGTCGAATTCTTGAAGACACCCGGTTCCACCTGATTTCTGATCCGATGCGCTGCGCAAAAAGTGCGGCCAGTGGAGGTTTTTCGACACCGGCGCCGTGGCCTCCAGCCCCACTCTGGCCGGACGCCTACAGAAGTGCCGGACGTGGGATACGAAGGAATTTCAAAGGTTCAGCTGTACCGAACTTTTCTTGACTCCGTGGCGCATCGGTTGCATCTCATAAGAGTGGGCACAGCTGATTCGTACAATCGGCGTGGAGGACGCAAATGCTCGACCCGTGGATCATAGAAGAGATCCGGCGCCGGGAAGAGGAAGAGCGCGAGCACAGAGAGCAGCCCGTGCTGGAAATTCCGCTCGAGATGCCCGTCTATCCGAATCAAGGCGGCAAGCCTGCCCCGCAGCCGGGTGAAGAACGCGGCGTGGTGATCGTCGACTTTCGGGTATAGCGCGCCGCGCTACTTGCCGATTTCTGCCCAGCGCTCGCGCAGCTCCTGCGCCGTCCAGGTGGCACCCTTCGGAGTCGTACCAGCCGTCTCGATCATCTTGTAGAGCGAAACCTTCGTCCCCATCACGCCGACGATGGTGCCGTTGATGTCGGCGGCGAGATCGCTCGCCAGGAAGAGCGCGACCGGCGAGATGTGATCGGGCGCCAGCATCTCCTTCGCGTTCGGGATCGCCTGCACCATCTTGAGGTCCTCGGTCATGCGCGTGAACGCCACCGGCGCGATCGCGTTGACCGTGACCTTCGCGCGCGCCATCTCCATCGAGAGCGTGCGCGTGAAGCCGTAGATGCCGGCCTTCGCCGCCGAGTAGTTGGCCTGGCCGAAGTTGCCCATGAGCCCCGACACCGACGTGGTGTTGATGATGCGCCCGCCGGAGTTCTGCACCTTCAGCTGCCGGCAGACGGCCTGCGCGCAGTAGTAGGTGCCCTTCATGTGCACGTCGAAGACGAGGTTCCAGTCGGTGTCGCTCATGTTGAGGAACGACTTGTCGCGCAGGACGCCGGCGTTGTTGACGAGGATGTCGACCTTGCCGAACTTGTTGAGCGCGCTCCAGAGCATGCCGTCGGCGCCTTCGCGCGTGGAGACGGAGTCGTAGTTGGCGACGGCCTCGCCGCCCGCCTTCTTGATCTCGTCGACGACGCCGTCGGCCATCTCGCCGCCCTTGCCGCCGCCGTGGCGATCGCCGCCGAGATCGTTGACCACGACCTTGGCGCCTTCCTTCGCGAAGAGGAGCGCGTGCTGCCGTCCGATGCCGCCGCCGGCGCCGGTGATGATCGCGACTTTTCCGTCGAGAAGACCCATTGTCATGCCTCCGAATGGTTTGGAATAATTCGAGCGGCCAAAACGTAAAATGACTGACTGGTCATAAGCAAGCGCAATTGCAGCCAACGACAGGCGAAACTTTGGAGTTGACGCAACGCGGCGCGGGGTCTAAGGTCCGCGACGTAGGACGGGCTCGTACGACGAGGGGTGCGGCCCGCGCAGGTGTCTCATGAAGGGCGGGAGAAGGCGGCTTCACACGGCGTTTCTCGTCGTAACCGGCCTCATCGGCTGGGCGGCGATGGTATGGGCCGCGCGCAACTTGCGCGTGCCGCCCGTCGGTGAGCTGGAAGCGGCCGTGTTGTTCCTCGGCGTCGTCGCGGGCGCGCGGGCGCTGTCGTTCCGCATCCCCGGCGGCAGCGACGTCTCGCTCGACACCGCCATCTTCGTCGCCGCGGCGGCGTGCCTCGGCCCGTCGCTGACGTCGATCGGCGTGGCGTGGGTGCTGGCGGTCGACGGCATGCGGCGCGGGCGGCTGCCCTACGCGCTCTATCGCGGCGGTGTCGCCGGCTCGCTGCTGGCGGGCTGGTCGCACGTGTTCGGCGTCGGCGCCGGCGGCGTGGATCGCGACGTGTGGTTGGTGCCGGCGCTCGGCGGCGCGTTCCTCGTCTCGCACTACGGGCTGCAGGCGCTGCAGGAGTGGCTCGGCGGGCTGCCGCTTGGGCAGGCGCTCAAGCGCAACGCGTATTCGGTGGTCGCCGAAGCGACGCTCATTCCCCTGGCGTCGGCGATCGTGCTCATCTGGGAGCCGCGGCGGCCGGTGCCGTTCGCGCTGCTCGGCGGCACGTATCTGCTCGTCAACTACGGGTTCAAGCGGCTCGCGGATCTGGCGTCGGATCTGCGCCTGCGCGTGAGCGAGCTGGAGACGCTCAATCACACCGCGCACGCGCTCGGCGGCACGCTCGAGACGCCGGCGCTGCTGGCCGCGCTCTTGCGCGAGACGGCGCGGGCGCTGCCGCTGGCCGATCGCATCGACGCCGTGGTCGAGATCGACGGCGAGCTTTTGCGCTATCGGCTCGCGCGCAGCGAGCTGACGGTGGCGCCGGCCGACGATCGCGCCAAGGCGGCGCTGACGGTCGCGGGCGCGCAGCTCGACGACGACGTGCGCGACGCCGAGGATCGCGACGTGCGCGCGCGCATGATCGTGCCGCTCGTGATGTACGGCGAGATCACGGGCGCGCTCGTGGCCGAGTCGCGCGACGACGAGGCGTTCGGGCCCAATCAGCTGCGCCTCTTCGACGCCATCGGCGGACAGGCGGCGGCGGCCGTCGAGAACGCGCGGCTGTACGCGCTCGCCAACGTCGACGGGCTCACCGGGCTCTACGTGCGGCGCTACTTCGACCTGCGCGTGCAGGAGGAGATCGAGCGGGCACGGCGCTTCGGCACGTCGTTCGCGCTC
Organism: Polyangia bacterium; assembly: GCA_035607415.1. Classification (GTDB taxonomy): domain Bacteria; phylum Myxococcota_A; class Polyangia; order Palsa-1104; family Palsa-1104; genus JAQBQH01. Next base: position 23,994 of record DATNAQ010000184.1, on the reverse strand, counting down.
GTCATGCTCGACCTCGACGACTTCAAGCGGCTCAACGACACCATGGGGCACCTCGTCGGCGATCGCGCGCTGCGCGGCGTGGCCCAACTGGCCCAGCGGCAGCTGCGCGGGGTCGACCTGGCGGCGCGTTACGGCGGCGAGGAGCTGGCGTTCCTGCTGCCGCGCACGTCGCTGGCCGACGCGCACGCGGTGGCCGAGCGCATCCGCGCGGCGATCGCGGGGCACGACTTCGGCGGGCTGCGCATCACGGCGTCGCTCGGCGTGGCCGGCTGGACCGAGGCGGGCGTGACCGATCCCGAGCGGCTCGTCGAGCGCGCGGACGCGGCGCTCTATCGCGCCAAGGCGGCGGGCAAGAACCGCGTCGAGATCGATCTGGCGAGCTTCGAGCTGACGCCGTCGCTGGCGCCGGTGACGAGGCTGCGCGACTGATGCTGCGCGCGCTCGCGGTCGCCCTCTTCTGCTTCGCCGCCATCGGCTGCGGGGACGACACGACGGCGCCGGCGACGATGGACCTGTCGCAGCCGATCCTCGACCTGAGCGCGCCCGGCCACGGCCAGGCGTGCGGCGGCACTACGTGCATGGGCAGTTGCACCGTGTGCGTCCAGCTCGGCGGCGGCCTGTGCGCGATCCCGTGCAACACGGCGATGCCGTCGACGTGTCCGTCGGGCGTGTGCGTGGCACTGTCGACTGGCGGCGACGGCGGCGTGAGCGGCACCTTCGCCGGCGACTGCTCGGCGTACGACGGCGCCTGCGGATAAGAGCTCACAGGGAGATCACAGAGCTCAGTGAGATCAGAGAAAAACATACCGGACACGAGTGCCCAGTTGGTTGTTCTCTGATCTCACTGAGCTCTCAGATCTCCCTGTGAGCTTTTATCGGGTGTACCTCAAGTAGACGTCGGCGGACAAAGCGTGGCCGCCGGTGAACTGCGACAGCCAGACATAGTCGGCGCCGAGGCCGACGGAGAAGTGGCGGTTGAGCGTGTGGTAGTCGAGGCCGCCGCCGCCGATGACCGCGACCGTGAAGTGCGAGCCGTGCGTGACGTTGGCCAGGTCGAGCACGTTGCTCGATACCTGCGCCAGGCCGGCGCCACCCTCGGCGAACAGCTGGAAGCGGTGGATCTGCAGCTTCAGGCGCACCTCGCCTGCGTACAGATAGGTCTGGAACGACTGCCCCAGCGTCGGCGGCGGCAGCGACGCGTCGTTGCTCGAGCCCATCACGTGCGCCTGCAGGTCGAGCCAACGGAACAGGTCGTAACCGAGGCGCACGCCGAAGGCGACGCCGGGATCGGTGTTCCGGCCGGCGCGACCAAAATAGACGAGCGTGCCGATCTCGCCCGAGGCGAACGGCCCCTTGGCGAACTTCTTGGGATCGGGCCACGGCGGCGGCGCCGGCTCGGCGATCACCTGCGCCTCGGCGCGCCGCGCCGTCGCCATCTGCATCGTCATCCCGAGCGCGAGCAGCAGCGCGAAACCGAGGAGGCGATTCACGGGGCGGTCATCATCGGCGGGGCGACGGGGGGCGCGAGCATCGCGTCGGTGGAGACGTAGAGGTTCTTGTCGGTCGGCTTGGCCAGCTTGCCGTTGTGGTCGCGGACGCGGACCGTGTAATTCATGATGACGTGCCCGTCGGCGTTGACGGTGAACTGATAGCGCACGTGCGCCGGCGTGACGTCGTGGAGCGGCACCGCTTCGAGGCCGATCTGCGACACCGTGGAGCGGTGCTCGATGACCATGAACGGCGTGGCCAGCGCGTCGCCGCCCGACGGATAGCGCGTGATGGCCTCGAGATCGATCGCCGATTCCTGCAGATCGTCCTCGCGGAAGACGCCGCTCGCGGTGGCGTTGGGCTCGATGACGAGCGGCTCCGTCGTCAACAGGTCGGGCGGCGGCGTCTGATCCTCTTGGTTGGCGTTGGGATCGATGTACATGCCGGGCACGTAGTCGCCGAACTCGTTGCCGCCGTCGACGGCGAGGATGACGGTCGCCTTGGCGGTGTCGACGTTCTTGATCGACCACTCGATCTCGATGTCGAAGTCGCGCGCCTGCGCCCACGGCACCGCGTCGGGCAGCATGAGCGACTGCTGCAGCTTCGACAGCGCCTGCCGCTCCTTCTGCGTCGGCTTGCGCACGGGCAGGACGTACAGGCCCGTCGCCGGGGCGAAGCCGCCCATGGCCGCGGGTTGGGTTTCGATCGGTCCCGTCTCCGCCAGGTACGTCGGGTCGTTACACCCGACCGCGGCCAGCGCCAACACCATCAGCACTCCAGCGCGCATGGATCCATCGTATCCCTTATAAAGGATGCATGCAACGGGCGGTCGTACTCTATGCGGCGATGTGTGTGTGTGCGTCAGCGACGGCGAGCGCCGACGAGTTCTGGAAGTTCTGGGGCGACGGCAAGGCCGAGCTCGACGGCTACGCGCTCGTGATGCCGCGCTACGGGCAGCTGCGCGAGGGCACGGCGGTGGCGATCTTCGTGACCGAGGACTTCTCCGAGTCGGCGCGCGTGAAGGCCGATCCGGGGAAGCACCCGGCGAGCGACGTGACGCCGGTGATGAAGCTGAACCTGGTGCGCGATTTTCAAACCGGGATCTACGACTACAACACGATGACCTCGACGTTCTCGCGCACCGAGTTCGGCGCGGGTGACGACTGGCCGCTCGAGAAGGCGTCGTTCTCGTCGCAGGAGTGGTGCGGCAACGTCTACATGCAGTGGCTGCCGCGCGACGGCAAGCTGCACGGGACGGTGCACAGCTACTTCGACGGCGAGGGCGACGCGACGCCGGAGCTCGACCAGCCGGCGGGCGGCGTCGTCGAGGATGCGCTGCCGCTCCTGGTGCGCGGGCTGCGCGGCGACTGGCTTGCGCCGGGCGCGTCGAAGAAGGTGCCGTTTCTGCGCTCGCTCATGCGCACGCGGCTCCTGCACGTGCCGGCGCGCTGGGGCGAGGCGACGGTGAGCCGCGCGGCGGCGCCGGCCGAGGTCAAGACGGCGCTCGGCACGATGCGCGCGACGGTCTACACCGTCGCCGAGACGGGCGGCGACACGGTCGCGTACACGGTCGAGGCGGCGTGGCCGCACCGGCTGCTCGCGTGGAAGTCGTCGTCGGGGGAATCGGCGCGCATCCTCGGATCGGCGCGCCTCGAATACTGGAAGATGCACGACAACGGCGGCGAGAAGGCGCTCAAGCTCCTCGGGCTCGTGCCGCAGTCGGTGCCGCCGAAAAAGTAGCCGCCCGGCGACGGCGCGCTACGACATCTGCGACGAGAGCTTCTCGCGCAGGAGCGTGACCTTGTTGAGCGCGCTCTGCACCTGCTGCTTCAACGAATCGCACTGCCGGCCGAGGTCCTCCATGTTCTCTTCCTCGGCTTCCTTGCCGAGCGCGGTGGCGCCGGCGACGACGGCGGTCATGCGCTCCTGCACCTCGGCGAGCTTGCCGACGACCTCGCCGTTGGGCTTGTCCTTGAGCGCGCCGAGCTCGCGCACGAACGCGGAGATGTCGGCGGCCTCCTTGCCGAGCGCGGCGAAGCGGCCGAGCTGCGCCTGAAAGCGCTCGCCGCGCGCCTGCACGAGGTCGCGCGTCTTGACCAGCTCCTCGGCGGTCTGGTCGTGCTTGACGCGCGCCGCGCTGATGGCGTCGATGAGCGCCTGGATGTGCCCGTGGACGCGCTGCTGGCTCTCGGCGGCCTGGTTGATCGCGGTCGCGGCCTTCTCCAGGTTGCGCTCGGAGGTCAGCGGCGTGCGCTGCGCCGCGTCGGAGAGCGCCTCGAAGCGGGCCAGCTCGTCGTCGAGCGCTTGCACCGCGGCTTTCAGCGTGGAGGCGGCCCCCGTCGTCTTCGTCACGCGCGGAGCCTAGCACCTGTGTATAGTCCCGCGCCATGAGAGCAGCGTGGTTCCTCGTGGCGCTCATCGGCGCCTCGGCTCAAGCGGCAACCCATTCGTTCGGCTTCGATGACATGGCGCGCCTCGGCCGCCTGGGCGACTTCGACGTGTCGCGCGACGGCAAGTGGGTCGTGTACGCGGTCGGGCGCGCCGACGTCGAGGAGAACAAGACGACGAGCGCGTTGTGGCTGTCGCCGATCGACAAGTCGGTGGCGCCGCGCAAGCTGACGGCGGGCACGAAGAAGGATCGCGAGCCGCGCTTCTCGCCCGACGGGCGGCGCGTGGCGTTCGTCAGCGATCGCGACGGCACGCCCGAGGTCTATTTGTTGGACCTCGCCGGCGGCGAGCCGCAGAAGCTGACCACGAACGTCGAAGGCTTCGGCGGGCCGATCTGGTCGCCCGACGGCAAGTTCCTGGTCGCCGCGAGCGAGGTCTACGTCGAGTGCAAGGACGAGGCGTGCAACAAGCGCATGCATGATCGCGCCGAGAAGGCCAAGGTCAAGGCGCGCGTCGTCGAGAAGCTGCTCTACCGGCACTGGGACGGCTGGCGCGACGGCAAGCGCAGCCACCTCTACCGCATCGACGCGGCGACGGGCGAGACGCGCGATCTGACGCCGGGCAACTGGGACTCGCCGCCGTTCTCGCTCGGCGGCATGGACTACGCCATCGCGCCGGACGGCAAGTCGATGGTGTACGCGTCGAACCACGATCCGGTCGAGGCCATCTCGACCAACAGCGACGTCTGGGAGCTGACGTTCGGCGATGGCAAGGCGCGCTGCCTGTCGTGCGACAACAAGGCCTGGGACGGCAGCGCGAGCTACTCGCCCGACGGCAAATCGATCGCGTGGCGGGCGCAGACGCGGCCCGGGTTCGAGAGCGACAAGTTCGACCTCGTGGTCTACGACCGCGCGTCGCGGAAGACCAAGCGGCTGACGACGCAGTGGGCGGATTGGGTCGAGGAGTTCCACTGGATGCCCGATTCGAAGCGTCTGGTGTTCACGTCGGTGGTCATGGGGCGCAAGCCGCTCTACACCGTCGGCGTCGACGACGCGACGGTGCGCTCCTTGCGCGCGTCGCTGACGGCCGGCGATCCGGTGCCGCTCGCGGATGGGTCGATCGTATTCGTGCGCTCGTCGCTGCAGAAGGCGCCCGAGCTCTATCGGCTCGAGGGCGACCATGCCAAGCCGATCACCGAGATCAACGACTACGCCGGCATCGCCATGGGGCAGGTGCGCGAGCATTGGATCTCGCTCGACGGAAACCTGCGCATGCAGGCGTGGATGGTGACGCCGCCCGGGTTCGACGAGAAGAAGAAGTACCCGGCGCTGTTCTGGATCCACGGCGGGCCGCAGGGCGCGTGGGAGGACGGCTGGAGCTGGCGCTGGAACCCGGAGGTGCTGGCGTCGGCGGGCTACGTGGTGTTCATGCCCAATCCGCGCGGCTCGACGGGGTACGGGCAGCCGTTCGTCGACGCGGTGTCGCGCGACTGGGGTGGCAAGCCGTTCGAGGACCTCATGAAGGGCGCGGACGATCTGGCGTCGCTGCCGTTCATCGACAAGGGGCGCATCGGCGCGGCGGGAGCGTCGTACGGCGGCTTCATGATCAATTGGATCCAGGGGCACACCAAGCGGTTCAAGGCGCTCTTCTGCCACGCGGGGATCTCGGATCAGGAGGGGCAGTACGCGACCGAGGAGCTGTGGTTCCCCGATCACGAGTTCGGCGGGCCGCCGTGGGCGTCGGAGGATTATCGGAAGTGGAGCCCGATGGAGTCGGCGGGCAAGTTCGCGACGCCGGAGCTGGTGGTGGGCGGCGAGCGCGACTATCGCATTCCGGTCGAGCAGGCCTACTTGATGTTCACGCTCCTGCAGCGCAAGGGCGTACCGTCGAAGATGGTGGTGTTCCCCGACGAGAACCACTGGGTGCTGAAGCCGGGCAACTCGCGGTTGTGGTACGCGACGATGATCGATTGGTTCCACCACTGGCTGGGCGGCGCGGCGGCGGATCCGAAGGCGCTCGAGTCAGCGTACTCCGTGACGCGCTAGCGACTCGCGCGCGCGTTCCCATAAATAGATCGCGGCCTCTTCGCGCGCGCCGAGTCGCACGGCGGCGAGGTGCAGCAGCGCGGGCAGGAGCGCGGCGCGGCGCGCGGGCGGAAGCGGCGCGAGCGCGGCGGCGACGCGATCCGTGTGCGCGGTGAAGGGCGGCGACGGGGCGGCGAGGCGGGCGCGCAGGGACTTCTGGCGAGCGCGGTACTCGGCGGCGAGCGCGTCGTCGCGGTCCAGACCGTAGGCGGCGCGGCGGCGTTGCGCGAGCGCGTGGCGGGCGGGCTCGTCGAGGCCGGCGCCGGCGGCGAGCGCGTCGTAGCCGGCGACGAGGAGCTCGACCGGATCGGCGTCGGCGCCGTCTTCGCCGGCGGCGAGCGCGAGGACCAGGGCGCTGTCGGACTCGAAGACGCGCTCGACGGCGTCGATGGCGTCGCCGCCGTAGCGGCCGAGCTCGCGCTGGTATTCGGCGCGCTCGACGGTGACGACGTCGCCGGCGGCGCGGGCGGGCGCGAGCGCGGCGGCGAGGCGCGCCGTGAACGAAGCGGCGGCGCCGTCGGAGGCGGCCTTCACGCGCAGGCGGAGATGATCGCGGTGGCCCGGCCCGTCGACGTAGCGCAAAAAGAACCAGCCTTCGATCTCGCCGGCGGCGAGCGCGTCGGCGACCGCCGGGGCGACGGCGCCGTGGAGCACGCGATCGGCGCGATCCGCGGCGCCGAAGAGCTTCCACGTGTGCCACGCGCGCGCCGGCTCGCGCTCGGCCGGCGGCGGCACGCGCAGCAACGGCGCCGGCGGCGCTGACTCATCGGCGATGACGGCGACGATCGCCTCGATGCGCCGGCCGCCGGCGTCGATCGAAGCGTCGAGCGGCGGCCACACTTCGTAGGCGCGCGGCTCGTCGCGCAGGCGATCGAGCGCGTCGGCGTCGTCGAGCGCGACCAAGAGGAGCTCGTCGCCCTGCCCCACCTGCACGTGCGACGGTACGCGCCAGCTCTCGCGCCAGCGACGGAGCGCCTCGGCATCGGCGAGCGGCGGCAAGCGCCAGCTCGCGGGCGCGACCACGAAGCCGTCGAGGACGAGGCGCGGCACGTGCGGCAGATCGGCCAGCGCGCCGAGGTGGAGCGCCCAGGGCGCATGCTGGCGATGGAGCGCGAGCGCCGCGACCAGGCGCGCCGGACCGCGCGGCGCCGTCGACGCGCGCACGCGCCACGAGGGCATCGGCACGATGGTCGTGTCTTCGGCCTGCAGCGCCGGCGCGCCGCGGGCGGCATCGAGCGCGATCGCCAGCGACGACAGCGGCAGTGCGTCGCTCGCCGGCCAGCTCGACATCGCGATCGCGCGCGCGCGCAGCGGCGGATGCGCGGTCAGATCGCCCAGGCGCAGCGTGGGCGCGAAGTCGAGGTCCACCGTCGCCGGCAACGCGGCCAGCGGCGCCATCGCTTCGCCGAGCGGCGCGCCGACCGCGTGCACGAAGCGGCCCCAGCTCGCGCCCGCGGGGGCGTGCAGCCCGAGGAGCCAGCCGTGCTCGCCGCGCGCCGGCGCCAGCATCAGCTCGAAGGTCGCCGGCACGTCGACCGCGGGCGCGATCGCCTCGAGCGCGGCGCGATCGAGCGTCGCCGCCGCGGCGCGCGCCGCTACCGCCTCGACGATGGCGCCGACGATCGCGCGCACCACGCCCGCGTGCTGCGACGGCGGCGATGCGTCGGTCTCGACGTCGAGCGGCGTGCCGTAGCGGCCGAGCGCGAGCGCGCCGAGATCGTAGGCGCCGGTGCCGAACAGCTCCTCGACGGTGTCGAGCGCGCCGGTGATGCTGGCATCGAGCGCGCGCTCGGCGATCGGCGGCGCCAGCGCTTCCTGCAGGCGGAACAACAGCGGCGCCAGCGCGGCGGCGCGCTCGACCATCGCGCGCGACAGGGTCACCTCGCCTTCGTGGACGAGCACGGCGTGCTTGGGCGCCTCGTCGGCGAGCGCGGGATCGCCGTGGCGCGCGATCATCCAGGCGAGCGGCGCCGGGCCCACCAGCGGCGGCGCGCCGTCGTGCACGAGCAGCCCGTCGTCGACGAGCAGGAACAGAAAGTCGTCGTCGACGCCGGCGCGGTCGCGCAGCGCGCTCCACGCCACCCACTGGCGGGCGCCGTCGAGGATTTGCGCCAGCACGTCGTCGACCTCGGCGCTGCGCGCGTCGGCTTCGGTTTCGTCCCCGAAGGCGATCCACGACGCCACCGAGTCGTCGTGCACCAACGACGGCGCCACGCGCAGGCGCGCCGTCGCCGGATCGAGCCGCTCGCGCGCGATGCGCCACAACCGCTCGTAGGCCACCGTCACGTGCGCGCGCATCGGCCCCGTCGCCGCGCGGGTCTCGTCGCCGAGCGTGCCCAGGCCGACGCCGGCCCACAGCCCGTGCGGCGTCGCGCGAAAAGCCGCCCGTCGCGCATAGCTCGCGCGCGCCTCGGGCACCACGCCCGCGATCGCCAACGCCTGTTCCGCGAGCGCGCCTTCGAGCGGCGCCCCGACGGGCAGAAGCGGCGCGCGATAGACGAAGCGTGGGAGGACGCGCACTACTTCTTGGCGTTCTCCAGCTCGCGCTTGAGCCGCTCGAGCTCGGCCTGCTTGTCACCCGCGCCGAGCTGCCCCTTGGTCTGGCTCGCCGCCAGCGCCGCCGCCGCCTGCGCGACCGCCGCGCCCCCGCCGAAGCCGCCGCTCAACAGCTCGATCGGCACCGGCATCACGATCGTCGAGTTGGCCTCGCCCGAGACCTCGACGAGCGTCTGGTACAAGCGCAGCTGCAACGCCGCCGGCTCCTGCCCGATGAGCCGCGCCGCCTGCGCCAGCTTCTCGGCGGCCTGCAATTCGCCCTCGGACATGATGACCTTGGCGCGCCGCTCGCGCTCGGCCTCGGCCTGCCGCGCCATCGCGCGCTTCATCTCGACGGGCAGCGAGATGTCCTTGATCTCGACGGCGGTGATCTCGACGCCCCACTGCTCGGTGCGCTGATCGAGGATGGTGCGCACCTCGTCGTTGATCTCCTGCCGCTTGGCCAGCACCTCGTCGAGCTCCATGCGGCCGATGATCGAGCGCAGCGTCGTCGCCGCCAGCTGCAGCGTCGCCGGCATGTACTGCTCGACGCGCAGGATGGCATCCATCGGCGACCCGACGTCGGCGTACACGACGGCGTCGACGCCGATGGAGATGTTGTCGCGCGTGATCACCTCCTGCTGCGGGATCTGGATGACCTTGGTGCGCGTGTCGACCACGGTCGCACGGTCGATCCCCCACGGCAGCATCAGGACCACGCCGGGGCCGAGCGCCTTCTGCTTGGCGCGCCCGAGGCGGAAGACGATGGCGCGCTCGTACTCGCGCAAGATCCGCAGGCTCGAGAACATCGAGATGAAGAGGAACGCGCCGATGACGAGCAGGGCTGGCAGCATGCGCGCAGTCTATCTCAAATTGGCAGAACACCTACATCTGTGACCTGGGTGCCTTGACTACGCACCGAACGGTGTTATTGACTCTCCAGTCAAGAACTCATGCCCAGACCAGCCGACCCCAACGCCAAGATCGACCTGTTGCGCGCCGCCGAGGAGGTGTTCGCCGAGCGCGGCCTCGACAACGCCAAGGTCGGGGAGATCACCGAGCGCGCCGGCCACTCCAAAGGATCCTTCTATCTGCACTTCGGATCCAAGGAGGACGCCTTCCGCCAGATCGTCGAATCGACGCTGGCGCGCCTCGCTGCCTGCCTCGACGAGAACAAGATCCACGAGAGCGTCCGGCTCCCACCCGGGGAGCACGTCGCCAAGTGGCGCGCCGACGACCTCGAGATGTTCGAGTTCATCTGGGCCAACCGTCGCGTGATGCGCCTGATGCTCGAGGGCGGCGGCTCGTCGGACTTCGGCTACCTCATCGATCAATTCGCCGATCGCAGCCGCAAGCAGGCGGCCGAGGCGCTGCGCCTGGGCGTGGCCAACGGGTTGTACCGCAGCGACCTCGACGTCGACGTGGCCTCGATGGTGCTCGCCGGCGGTTACGACCGCGTCGCGCGCGAGTTGGTGCGCGCCGAGCGCAAGCCCGACCTGCCCAAGCTGCTCGCCACCTTGCAGCGCGTCTGCCTCACCGGCATCGGATCGGCGCGCGTCACCGCGGTCGTTGACCGCCCGGTCAAGAAAGCGTCCGCGCGCACCGTCCGAACCGCGGCGCGCATCCAAGTTGCGAGAAGGAACGGTGCCACGTGAAAGAGGCGAGGGAGCAGATGAGTGACCTCGTGCCCCAGGTCGAGCACGTACCCGTCGAAAGCGCGGCCGCGCCGGCCGCGGCCAGGCCGCGTTCGCGCGGCACCCTGATCGTGCTGCTGCTGGTGCTGGCCGCGCTCGGCGCCTGGTTCGGCATTCGCCTGCAGGCGGCGTTGAAGACGCAGAAGCAGCTCGCCGACGAGCGCGACGCGGTGGCCAAGGCGGCGGCGGCGCAGCCGGCCAAGACGGCGGGCGCGACGGCGGCGATGGCGCTGGTCGCGCCCAAGGCCGAGACGTGGCAGCCCGAGGTGCAGTTCGAGGGCACGCTGCAGCCGGTGCGCGAAGCCGACCTCGGCTTCAAGGTGCCGGGGCGCCTGGCGCAGATTCGCGTGCGGCTCGGCGACCACGTGAGCAGCGGCCAGACGCTGGCGGTGCTCGATGCGACCGAGGCGGAGGCGCAGGTGCACGCCGCCGAGGCGCAGGTGCGCGCGGCGCAGGCGCAGCTCGCGCTCGCGGACGACTCGGCCAAGCGGACATCCACCATGGTGGGCTCGGGCGCGGCGTCGCCGCAGGCCGGCGTGCAGACCGGGCAGCAGCGCACGCTCGCCGAGGCGCAGCTCGACTCGGCCAAGGCGCAGCTGTCGCTGATGCAGGCGGCGCTGCAGAATCAGGTGCTGAAGGCGCCGTTCTCGGGATCGGTGACGCGCGTGCCGTCGGGCGCGGGCGCGATCGTGCAGCCGGGCACGGTGCTGTTCCACGTGCAGGACACGTCGACGGTGAAGCTGTCGGGCGCGATCGGCGAGGCCGACGCGTCGCTGGTGCGTCCGGGCGCGCCGCTCGAGGTTCGCCTCGACGGACGCACGGCGAGCGGCAAGGTCGTGGCGGTGCTGGCGTCGGTCGACGCGGCCACGCGGCGCGTGCCGCTCGAGGCCGAGATCAAGAACGACGGCGGCCAGCCGCTCTTCGGCGGCTCGTTCGTGCGCGCGGCGGTCACGGGGCTCAAGCCCGTGCCGGTGTTGCGCCTGCCGGCCTCGGCGCTGCGGCCGGGCTCGCAGAACGAAGTGCTCGTCGCCGAAGGCCAGCGCATGCGCGTGCGCCACATCGTGTTCGCCCGCGCGGCGGACGGCGCCCTGCTCGTCCGCGGTGGTCTCGACGGCAACGAGCGCGTCGTCGCCACGCCGACGGCGGAAGCGGCCGACGGCGATCCGCTGGCCGTGGCCGCGCACTAGAGGCACCCATGAACCTGTCGTCCATCGCCATCCGCCGCCCGGTGTTCACGGTCATGATGACCGTGGCGCTGCTCGTGCTCGGCTTCCTCGGCATGCGCCGCCTCGGGACCGACCTGTTCCCCGACGTCTCGGTCCCCGTGGTCACGGTCAACATCGCCTACCCCGGCGCCGGCCCGCGCGAGGTCGAGACGCTGGTCAGCCGCCCCGTCGAGGACGCGGTGGTGAGCCTCAACGGCATCGACCGCGTGCGCACCTACTCGCGCGAGGGGCTGTCGCAGTCGGTCATCATGTTCAAGCTCGGCGCCGACCTGTCGGAGGCGGCGACCGAGGTGCGCGAGCGTGTCTCGGGCATCCGCGCGCGCTTTCCCGACGAGGTCAAAGAGCCGAGCATCGTGCGCTTCGACGTCGCCTCGGCGCCGGTGCTCATCTATACGGTGCGCGGCTCGGGCTCGCTGTCGGCCACGCGCAAGTACACCGAGGACGTCATCAAGCCCGCGCTCGAGCAGGTCAACGGCGTCGCCTCGGTCGAGGTGCGCGGCGGCGCGGCGCGCGAGATCCATGTCGACGTCGATCGCGCGCGGCTCGACGCGCTCGGGATCGATCTCGGCGCCGTCGAGGCCAAGCTCAAGTCCGCCAACCTGACCGTGCCCGCCGGCCGCTACGACGAGGGCCAGCACGAGATCAGCGTGCGCACCGTCGGCGATCTGGAGAACGTCGACGACGTGCGCAACATCATCGTCGCCACCAACAAGGACGGCTCGGGCGTGCGCTTGTCCGACGTCGCCACCGTCGAGGACGGCTTCGAGGAGCTGCGCACGCGCGTGCGCGCCAACGGCGAGAGCGCGGTCAGCTTCAGCGTGCTCAAGCAGTCGGGCCAGAACTCGGTCGCCGTCTCCAAGGCGGTGCAAGAGAAGCTCGCGGAGCTGTCGCACATCTACCCGCCCGGCGTGTCGACGTCGCTCATCCTGGACCAGGCGCGCTACATCCAGGAGAACGCGCACGAGGTCGAGGTCGCCATCGTCTTCGGCGGCGCGATGGCCATCCTCATCATCCTCATCTTCATGCTCGACCTGCGCTCGACGATCATCAGCGCGGTCGCGCTGCCGACGAGCGTCATCGGCACCTTCTTCATCATGTACGTGCTCGGCTACACGCTGAACATGATGACGCTGCTCGGCCTGTCGCTCGCCATCGGGCTACTCATCGACGACGCCGTCGTCGTCCGCGAGAACATCTTCAAGCACCTCGAACGCGGAAAAACACCCGCCCAAGCGGCGCTCGACGGCACCAAGGAGATCTCGCTCTCGGTCTTCGCCACCACGATGACCATCGTCGCGGTGTTCATGCCGATTGCCTTCATCAAGGGCATCGCCGGCCAGTTCTTCCGGCAGTTCGGCATCACCATCTCGGCCGCCGTCGTCATCTCGCTGATCGTCGCCTTCACGCTCGACCCGATGCTCTCGTCGCGCTTCTCGCGCACGATCCAGCACGGCGAAAAAGAGAAGTTCGCCGCCCTCAAACGGCCGTTCCTCGCCGTGTTCGACGGCATGGACCACTTCTACAAGCGCGTGCTCGGCTGGGCGGTGAGCCACAAGCTCATCGTCGGTGCGCTGTCGATCGGGGCGCTGTTCCTCATGGGCTTCGTCGGCAAGCTGACGGGCAACGAGTTCGTCTCGGCCGAAGACCGCGGCCAGTTCGTCGTCGACATCGAGCTCCCCGCCGGCACCGCGCTCGACGAGACCGATCGCATCTCCGGCCTCGCCGAGAAGAAGTTCCTCACCGACCACGAGGTCAAGCTCGTGTTCGCCACCGTCGGGCCGAACGGCGAAGCCAACAAGTCGCAGTGGCGCATCGTCACCACGCCGAAGTCGGAGCGCCGCGGCGTGCCGCTCACGGCGATCAAGGACGTGGCGCGCAAGGCGGTCGCCGAGGTCGCGCCGAACGCCAAGGTCAACGTCACCGATCCGGCGTTCGTCGAAGGCGCGCAGACCGAAGCGCCCATCATGGTCGACGTGCGCGGCGGCACCGGCACCGGCTACGACACGCTCGCGCCCGTCGCCGAACAGGTGGGCCAGATCCTGCGCACCACGCCGGGCGTGCAGGACGTGCAGGTCAAGTACACGCCCGGCCGCCCCGAGCTGCGCGTCGAGGTCGATCGCCCGCGCGCCACCGAGCAGGGGCTGTCGGTCGCGCAGGTCGCCATGGCCGTGCGCTCGGCGATGGAGGGCGACGAAGCCACCAAGCTGCGTCAGGGCAAGGACGAGATCCCGATCCGCGTGCGCTTGCGCAAGAGCGATCGCGCCACGCCCGACGATCTGCGCCTGGTCACGCTCACCACGCCGCGCGGCGCCATCAAGCTCGGCGACGTCGCGCGCTTTCAGCGCGGCGAAGGCCCACAGGTCATCGAGCGCGAAGATCGCAGCCGCCAGATCCAGATCTGGGCGACCCCGCGCGGCCGCGCGCTCGGCGACATCATCACCGACATGGAGCCGCGCATGAAGGCGCTCACGCTCCCCAAGGACGTCACCTACGCCTACGACGGCCAGGTGCGCATGATGAAGGAGAACAACGAAGCTGTCGGCCTGGCGCTGCTGCTCGCGGTCGTCTTCATCTACATCGTGCTGGCGTCGCAGTTCGAGAGCTTCATCCACCCGCTCACGATCATGCTGACGCTGCCGCTGGCGCTCGTCGGCGCGATCCTGGCGCTGTTCCTCACCAACAACACGATGGCCATGGGCACCATGATCGGCATCATCCTGCTCATGGGCCTGGTGACAAAGAACGCCATCTTGCTCATAGACCGCGCCATCGTGCGCGTGCGCGAGCACGGCGAGTCGCCGCTGCAGGCGATCCTCGAGGCCGGGCCCGAGCGACTGCGCCCGATCCTCATGACCTCGGCGGCGATGGTGCTCGGCATGCTGCCGACGGCGCTCGGCAACGGCGAAGGCTCGGAGTTCCGCGGTCCGATGGCGGTCGCGGTCATCGGCGGCGTCGTGTCGTCGACGCTGCTGTCGCTGGTGGTCGTGCCGGTCTGCTACCTCGGCATCGAGAAGCTCAAGGAGAAGCTGCGCCGCAAACGGCCGCCGCGCCTCGTCGACGTCGACGACAAGAGCCACCGCGCCGCCAGCTGATCGGGTACGATCGGCGGATGCGTTGGATCCTGCCGCTCCTCCTCGTCGCCGGCTGTACCAGCGGTAGCTACCATGGCCCGGACATGAGCGTCGGGGCCGACATGGCCTCGCCGATCGTCTCCTGCCCGCAGACCCTCGACGACTACTGCGCCGCCCACGCCGGCGAATGCATCCGCGACTTCAACAGCGCCGACATGACGTCGACCTGGTGCGGCGTCGACGCCGGCATCGCGGTCAGCGCCACGCGCCGCTTCTGCGCGAGCAGCAACGAGTTCACCATCACGCTCCAGTACAACGACGACGTGGTCACCTACGCCTACGCCAACGACGCACTGGTGGCGGTGTTCACCACGGTGCCGCACGGACAGGACCTCGTGTGCATCGCCGGCCCGGCACAGACGATGGCGCCCGTCGACTGCGGCTCGGCCAAGGTCTACTGCTCGCCGTAGCGTAGCCGAACTGTCAGACAGCCGTTACAATCATCGGGTGAACGTCAAGGGCACCGCGCTGCGGGCGCGCCTGCGCTACGTCGAAGAGCACGCCGGCGACGACGGCTATCATCGCTTCCTCGACGCGCTCGCGCCCGAGACCCGCGCCATCGTCGACGGGCGCGTCCTCGCCAGCGGCTGGTACCCGTTCACCGCCTTCGTCGATCTCTGCGAAGTCATCGATCGCCAGCTCGGCACCGGCGATCTCGCGCTCTGCCACGAGCTCGGCCGCTACGGCTGCGACGCCAACCTGCCGACGCTCTACAAGATCTTCTTCCGCATGGCGGACGTCCTCTACATCATCCGCCGCGCCGCCACCGCCTGGCGCGTGAACTACGACGAAGGCTCGATGACCGTCGTCGAAGAGGGCGACCACCACGTCGTCATGCGCATGGAGGTGCCGGCGCCGCACCGCGCCCACTGCCTGAGCGTGCGCGGCTGGATCGAGCGCGCCGGCGAGCTCTCGGGCGCCAAGGAGATCCGCGTCATCGAGACCTGCCGCGTGCACGGCGATCCGCACTGCCAGTTCGAGCTGCGCTGGCGCGACAAGTAGCGCACCGCGCGCGCGTCAATCGAGCGGCAGTTGGTTGCGCGCGGCGAAGCGCACCAGGTCGACGATCGAGTGCACGCCGATCTTGCGCAGCACCTTGGTGCGATGCGTGTCGACCGTCTTGGCGCTGATGCCGAGCAGGCGCCCAATCGACGCGTTGGTGTGTCCGCGCACCAGCAGCTCGAACACCTGCCGCTCGCGCGCGCTCAACGCCCCGAGCGGCTCCTGGCGCGCGTTCTCCGCCGGCCGCACGTGCCACGACATCGGCTCCACCGCCAGCGTCGGCGGCAGGTAGACCTCGCCGCGCATCACCATGCGCACCGCTTCGAACAGGTCGGCCGACGCCTGCGACTTCAGGATGTAGCCGCGCGCGCCCGCCGCCAGCGCCGAGCGTGCGCCCTCGGCGTTGCCCGCCGCCGAGGCGATCACCACGCGCAGCGCCGAATGACGGCGCATGAGCTCGCGCGTGGCCGGCACGCCGCCCACTTCCTCGAGCTCCTCGGCGACGATGCACACGTCAGGATGCCGGGAGGCGATGAGCTCGTAGCCGTCCGAAGCGCTGCCTGCTTCACCGTCCACTTGTAGATCCGGCTGCGTGCCCAGCAACAAGCGCATGCCCTCGCGAAACAGCTGCCGGTCGTCGAGAATCGTCACCGAAATTGCCATCGCCGCCCCTCCCCTCACGCCACCGCTCGATGTCGTAGGCCGACTCGACGGGGTGTGACAAGACGGGCGCTACACAATACGGCGCATCCCGTAGCGCAGACGTTTGCCGCCCCGCGCCGGGCGGCACCGATTCTGCTGTTTGCCGTCGACATGCGGTGCGCGTGGCTGTTGGCGGCGTGGGTGGCAATCGGTTGCGCCGGACAGGGAAGCGCAGCTCCACCGGCGGAGGCGACGACGACCGTCGAGACCGAGCGCACGGCGACCTTCTGTGCCGTCGCGCTCGAGGCGCCCGAAGCCTTCGCCACGACGCTCCACGCCGACGACGTGCGCGGCGTCGACTGCGTGCCCCCCGAGCGCGGCGAGCGCTTCTCGCTCGGCTTCGCGCACGCCGGCTGGTGGCTGCAGCTCGACGTGGCGCGAGCGTCGCGCGCCGTCGGCGCGCCGCACGCGTTCGATGCTCAGGCGGCGCTGCTCGCGCTCGACTGCTGGGACTGGGACGGCGCCGTCACCGTCGAGGCCGACGACGATACGGGCTGGGCCGTCGTCTTCGACGCGCGCTGCGCGAAAGACCGGTCGAAGGCGATCGTCGGCCGCTTCGAGGGCGAGTACTAGGACCGCGACGTTTTGCCGCACCCGGTGTACGCTCCGGCGCGTAGCGCGTCTGCGCATCGGAGGCCCGCCTTGACCAAGCTCGTCGAGTGTCCCTCGTGCGGTGGTCTGCTGCCGGCGAATCAGCGCTGCTGCCCGCACTGCCACTGCCGCTATTCGCCGTGGCGCCGTTTCGTGCTGCTCGCGTCGGCCGCGCTCGGCCTGGCCGGCTGCGGCTCGACGCCGGTCGTGCACTACGGCGGCGGGCCGGGCGGGGTGCCCGGCGGCGTCGACGCTTCGGCCGCGGCCGTCGACATGGCCACGCGCGATCTATCCAATGGCAGCGACTGATTCGAGCGCGTCGCACTTTCCACGCCGCGCCCGCGACGGCGACGCTCCGCACCCGCGCTACGTCGTCTGGGAGCTGACGCTCGCCTGCGACCAGCGCTGCACGCACTGCGGATCGCGCGCCGCCGACGCGCGCCCCGACGAGCTCACCACCGCCGAAGCGCTCGGCGTCGTCGACGTGCTGGCCGCGCTCGGCACCCGCGAGCTCGCCCTCATCGGCGGCGAGGCCTACCTGCACCCCGGCTTCCTCGACGTCGCCGCCGCCGCCCACGCGCGCGGGCTGCGCGTGACCCTGACGACCGGCGGCCGCGGCCTCGACGCCGCGCTCGCGCACAAAATGGCCGCCGCGGGTCTGTACAGCGTCTCCGTCAGCATCGACGGCCTCGGCACCACGCACGATCTCTTTCGCGCCACCAAAGGCAGCTTCGACGCCGCGATGGCGGCGCTCGGCCACGCGCGCGCCGCCGGGTTGCATGTCATGTGCAACACCGTCGTCCACCAGCTCGACGTCGACGAGCTCGAGCCGCTCTACGACACGCTGAAGGCGGCCGGCATCATCGCCTGGCAGGTCCAGCTCATGGCCGCGCTCGGACGTGCCGCCGATCGCCCCGATCTGCTCCTGCAGCCGTGGCAGATCCTCGACCTCGTGCCGCGCATCGTCCGCCTGAAGCTGCGCGCCTTGGCCGACGGCATCCTGCTCGCGCCGGGCAACAACATCGGCTACTTCAGCCGCGACGAGACGCGCCTGCGCTCGCCGCTGCCGGGCGGCAAGGAGCACTGGAGCGGCTGCCAGGCCGGACGCTACGTCATGGGCATCGAGTCGAACGGCACCGTCAAGGGCTGCCCGTCGCTGCCGACGCGCGCCTACGCCGGCGGCAACGTGCGCGCGCACTCGCTCCGGCGCATCTGGCAGGAGAGCCCGGCGCTCGCGTTCACGCGCCGGCGCACCGTCGAGGATCTGTGGGGCTTCTGTCGAACGTGCCCGTTCGCCGAGACCTGCCTCGCCGGATGCAACTTCACGAGCCACGCGCTCTTCGGCCGGCCGGGCAACAACCCGTTTTGTCATTATCGCGCCAACACGCTGCGCGAGCGCGGGCTGCGCGAGCGCCTGGTGCCCTGCGCGCGCGCGCCCGGCGAGCCGTTCGATCATGGCCGCTTCGAGATCGTGACCGAGCCGTTCGACGCCGCCGAGCCGCGCGTCGTGCCGAACGTCCGACGTCTGAAGGTCTGGCGCGGCTAGACGCGCTCGAGGACGGCGGCGGCGCCGAGGCCGCCCGCGGCGCAGATGCCGATGAGCGCGGTCTGCTTGCCCGACAGCTGAAGCTCGTTGGCCATCGTCGTGACGATGCGGGCGCCGGTGGCGCCGAACGGATGGCCGAGCGCGATCGAGCCGCCGTGCACGTTGAGCCGCGCCGGATCGACCTCGCCCACCGCCTCGGTGCGTCCGAGCCGGCTCTCGGCGAACGCCTTCGATCCGAGCACCTTCACGACGCTGAGGACCTGCGCCGCGAACGCTTCGTGCAGATCCACGAAGTCGATGTCGGCGAGCGTGAGGCCCGCGCGATCGAGCGCCTTCGGCATCGCCAGCGCCGGCCCGAGCAGCAGCTGATCGGCCGGATCGACGCCCACGTAGGCCCACGAGCGCAGCGCCGCCAGCGGCTTCAGGCCGAGCGCCTTGGCCTTCTCCTCGGTCATGAGCAGCACCGCCGAGGCGCCGTCGGTCAGCGGCGACGAGTTGCCGGCCGTGACGCTCCCGCCGCTTTGCTCAGGGGCGAACACCGTCTTGAGCTTGGCCAGCTTGCCGATGCTGGTGTCGGCGCGCACCAGGTTGTCGTTGTGCACCACGCCGTCGGGCGTCGTGATCGGCGCGACCTCGTTCGCGAAGCGCCCCGACGCGATCGCCGCTGCCGCGCGCTTGTGCGACTGATAGGCGAACTCGTCCTGCGCCGCGCGCGACACCTCGTTGCGCCGCGCCATCTTGTCGGCGGCCTCGCCCATCACCTCGCCGGTCGTGCGCTCGGCGATCTTGGGCCGCTGCGGCAGGATCTCGCTCGGCGGCCACAGCTGCGACACCACGCCGAGGTAGTCCGACGGCGTCGCCTTGCCGAAGGCGAGCGGCGCCATCGCGTGCACCACCTTCTGCGGCAGCTTGATCTCGGCGTTCGACGTCGAGTCCGAGCCGCCCGCGATCATCACGTCGGCGTCGCCGCGCTCGATCGCCGCCGCCGCGGTGGTGATGGCCTGCAGGCCCGAGGCGCAGGCGCGCGTCACCGTCATCGCCTCGACGGACGGGGGCAGGCGCAGGTCGAGCGCGATCTCGCGCCCCACGTTCGGCGCCGTGCCCGGCAGGATCACGCCGCCCCACACGATGCCCTCGATCTCCTTGCGCGCTACACCGGTGCGCTCGAGCAGCGCGCCCGTGGCCGCCACGCCGAGCCCGATGGTGTCGACCTTGATGAGCTGCCCGAACGCCTTGACGAACGGCGTGCGCACGCCGCCGATCACGACCACGCGCCGCCCGTTCGCCGTCTCTCTCTTCTTCGATGGCATGTTCAAGTACTCCTTTCGGTTCAGGCGCCGATGAGCGCGCCGCCGCAGTCGCGAATGATCTGCCCCGTCACGCCCTGCGCCCCCGGGCTCGCGAGGAACGTGACCAGCTCGCCGATGTCCACCGGCAGGCCGCCCTGTCCGAGCGCCGCCAGCCGCCGCCCGACCTCGCGGATCACCATCGGGATCGCCGCCGTCAGCCGCGTCTCGATGAACCCCGGCGCGATCGCGTTGACCGTGATGCCACGCCCCGCCAGCGTAGGCGCGAGCGCGCGCACGAAGCCGACGATGCCCGCCTTCGACGCCGCGTAGTTGGTCTGCCCCATGTTGCCGGCGATCCCCGCCACCGACGACAAACAGATGACGCGCCCGCCGTCGCGCAGCGCGCCGCCCTTTTGCGCCAGCACCTCGGTGATGCGCGCGACCGCCGCCAGGTTCACGTCGATCGTCTGATCCCACAGCTCCGGCTTCATCTTGGCCAGCGTCTTGTCGCGCGTGATGCCCGCGTTGTGCACCACGACGTCGACGCCGCCGAGCCGCTCCTTCAGCTCCGCCGCGATCTTGGCCGGCGCCTCCGGATCGCTGACGTCCGCCAGGATCGGCGTGCCGCCGATCTCGCGCGCGATCTGCGACAGCGACGCGTCATCCGCCGGGCGATCGAGGCACGCCACCTTGGCACCCTCGGCGGCGAGCAGCCGCACCGTCGCTGCGCCGATCCCGCGTGCCGCGCCAGTCACGAGCACGACCTTGCCTTCGAGCGGCCGCGTCCACGGCACTTCGCCGTCGCTGCGATCGATCGGCGCCGCCACCGCGCTGACGCGGATCGGCTGCCCGGTCACGAACGCCGCGCGCGGCGAGACGAGCCAGCGGAGAAGCGGCGGCACGCGCCCCTGTGCATCGCCGTCGACGCGCACGAGGTTCGCCGTCGCGCCTTTGCGACCGACCTCCTTGGCCGCCGAGCGCACGAAGCCGTCGAGCGCCATCTGCGCCGCCGCCGCCTCGGGCTTCGCCACGTCCTCGAGCGCGCGTCCGAGCACGATGACGCGCCCCGAGCGCGCGAGCTTGCCGACGATCGGATGAAAGAAGTCGTAGAGCGCGCGCAGCCCGGCCGGATCCTCGATGCCCGTCGCGTCGAACACCAGCGCCCAGAACGGCTTGTCGCTCGCCGTATCGATCCCGCGCGCCGGCCGCCCGTAGGCCTCGCCCGCGGCGCGGAACGGCGCCTCGTCGAGCCCGCTCGCGACGCCTGCGCCGCCGCCGCCCGTCGCCAGGAATGGCTCCGCGCCCGCCGACGCCAGCCCGACGGCGAGCACCGCCGACAGCGTCCCGCCCGGCGCCGCTCCGACGGCGACGCGCCGATCGGCCAGCGGCCGCTCTTGCCACGGCCCGCGCGCCCGCTCGAGCGCCTGCGGCAGCGGAATCGGCAGCCCCAGCGTCTGGATCAGCTTGCGCGTGTTCGGATTCTTCGACAGCTCCAACAGGAAGTCGCTCATGTCTACGCCTGTCCTTTGTTGCGGAGTTTGAACGTGCCCTCGAGGTACGCCGGGCCGCCCGGCGCGTCGCCCACCCACACCTTGTCGCCGCGCACGTAGACGCCGACGCGCGCCGGCAGCACGAGCGGCCGCGTGAAGCGCACGTCGATCTCCTGCAGCGCCGTCACGTCGCCGGCGAGAAGACCGCGGTTGAGCGCCTCGATGGCGCGCGCCAGCGTGCCGAAGCCGTGCAGGATGACGTTGCGGAAGCCGAATGCCTTGGCCCAGCGCGGCACCCAGTGCACCGGGTTGAAGTCGCCGGTGAGCTTGGCGAAGTCGAGCCCCGCGTTCGGCTTGAGCTTGAAGAACGCGAGCTCGCGCGCGTCGACGGGCACGCGCGCCTTTTCCGTCTGCTTCTTCCCGCTCTTCTTGTCGCCGCTTCCTTCTTTTGGTTTCAGCGGAATGAACACGTAGAGGTGCGCGACGACCGCTTCCGGATTCGCCTTGGTCCCGGTCACGAGCTTCTGATCGAGGATCGCGCGCGCCCCGTTGTCGTCGATGGCGTCGAGCCGCCCGCTGACCTCGAGCGGCTCGCCCGCGGGCAGCTGCGCGTTGATCGTGAGCTTGCAGCCGCCGTTCATCGCCGCGAGCATCGGATACTTCAGCCCCTCGACGAGCTTGCCGGTCAGCGGGAAGCCCCACTGCGGAAACAGGTGCGCCGGCACGCGTCCCTTGTAGCTCGACGGATCGCCGCCGACCCAGCGCACGTACGCGTTCACCAGCTCGGCGGGCCGCGGCGACACCGTGATGTGATGCTCGCGCCCCGGCAGGGCCGGCGTCGTCTCCGTCGCCGCGCCGTGACCGTTGGCCGCGCCGTTGCCATTCTTCTTGCCGCCGAGCCGCTGTTTGAGCGCGCCCATCGCCGCCTCGCCCATCCCGCGCAGCACCGGCCCCTGATAGCGAATGAACTTCAGTGAAACGCTCATGCGATCTTCTCCTCCGCCACTTCCGTATCCTGCCGCAGCGTCGCCAGCAAGCGATCGCCGGTCGAGGTGATCTCGTCGAGCAGGTGACGGCAGCGCGGCTCGGCCCGCTCGACCCAGCGCTCGGCCAGCGCGCGACGCGCCGGATCCTTCTTCGCCTGCTCGAGGAGCAGCTCCGCCACCACTTCGTCGACGAGCAGCTTGGTGAGCCGCTCGGCGTGCAGCATGGCATAGGCGAAGTCGCGCTTGGGATTCCAGTTCTTCAGGAACTGCCGCGGCCACTCGGCGATCGGCTTCTGCGTCGTCGCCTTCAGCTTGTCGCCCGCCGTGCGCAAGATGAGGTGCTGCTGCGCCGAGAACGACAGCGACTGGATGCGCGCCACCGCGCGCTCGAGCCCGTCGCGCGACGACAGCGCACGCCAGCGCGCCTGCGCCCCGCGCCGCACGAACCGCTGCGGGTTCTTGAGGATCCCGCCGAGCGTGTCCTTCATCGCCATGAGCGCCTGGATCTGCGACGTACCCTCGTAGATCGGCATGACCATCGCATCGCGCAACAGCTTCTCCGCGCCGAAGTCCTTCGTATATCCGACGCCACCATGAATCTGCACGCAGCGCCGCGCGTTCTCGACCGCCTTCTCCGCGCCGAAGTACTTGAGCAGCGGCGTCACGCGCCGCGCCAGCCGCTTGTGCCGCACGATCTCGCGCTCGAGCGCCGCCTTGTCGGCCGCCGGGATGTTGCCGTACTTCACGATGAGCATCTTCTTTTGCGTCAGCTCCTCGTGATACGCGCCGTGCACGCAGAGCGCGCGCAGCGCCTGCGCGTCGGTGCGCATCTCGTCGAGGTAGTCGGCGATCATCTCGTGCCGATCGATCGACTTGCCCATCGACTTGCGCTCGGCCGCGTAGGCCGCCGCCATGCGCACCGCCGCCTCCTGCAGCCCGAGGCACTCGAAGCCGACGCCGAGGCGCGCGTTGTTCATGAGCAGGAGCATGTACTCGAAGCCCTGCCCGCGCTCGCCCACGAGCATGGCGGGCGCGCGCTCGAAGTCGAGCTGCGCCGTCACCGACGCGTGGTGCCCGAGCTTCTCTTCGATTCGACCCAATCCGACGATGCGCTTGCGTCCGTTCGGGCCGTCCTCGTAGGCCGGCACCAGGAACATCGACAAGCCCGCCAGGCCGCTCAGCGGATCGTTCACGTCCTTGACCGGCTCGGTCCGCGCGATGACGAAGTGATACTTGCCGTGACCCGAGGTGATGAAGATCTTCTGCCCGGTCACGAACCAGTGGCCGTCGGCGTCCTCTTCGGCGCGCGTGCGCAGCCGCGCCATGTCGCTGCCGGCGTCGGGCTCGGTGATGTCCATGCAGCCCCAGGCGTCGCCGCGCACGATCTCTTCGATGAACGAGCGGAAGCGCGTCTCGAGAATCGTGCCCGCCTCGGGATCGATCCGGGTCGAGCCTTCGCGCACGCTGAAGAGCAGCATCGCCATCGCCATGCCGCCGTGAAAGCCGTGGTGCGCCATGACGCTGACGTCGGCGCGGCCGAACAGCTCGGAGGCGAGAAAATAGAGCATCACCGGCGCGTTCATGCCGCCGAGCTCGCGCGGCACGCACAGGCCGTGCAGGCCGAGCTGCTTCACCTGCTCGAAGATGCCGGCGAGCCGCGGCGGAAACACCGCCTCGCCGTTTTCGTGACGCACGCCCTCGCGATCGAGCTCGGCGGCGTGCGGCGCGATCTCCTCGGCGACGAAGCCGCCGACCATCTCCAGCGTCTCTTTGTAGAAGGCGAGCGCCTCGTCGACGCTCTTCGGTCCGCCGGGGTTGCGCAGATCGGCCTCGGTGGTGCGC
>DATNAQ010000170.1:0-58962 GCA_035607415.1 Polyangia bacterium | reverse complement strand
GGATGGTGCTTGCCGTCGTCGAGCTTGAGCTGCGTGTCGGGCTGCTCGGAGCCGGTGGTGTCGTTGGTGAAGATGCCGGCGTCGGCGTACCAGAAGAAGCGCGGCTGCTCCGTCGCCGTCATGATCGTGACGTTGGGCGGCGTGCCGGTGAGCTGCGGAAAGCTCTCGAACGAATCGGCCGTCAGCGTCAGGCGCAGGGTCGGCTCGCTGCCGGCGGCGACCGGCGTCGGCGCCGCGGGATCCGTCGACAGCTCGGTCACCGCCATCGGCGAGGCGTCGAGCGGCTCGCCGACGAGGCTGGCCGAGGCGATCGTCGGGTTGTGGTTGGGATAGCCCGGCACCGCCAGGCGCAAGCCGTACTCCGTATCGAGCGTGGCATTGCCCAGGGTCGCGTGCGCGATGACCGGCAGATAGAGCCCGCCGCCGGCGTCGGGGATGCCGAGCGTCGACGGGCTCGCCGTGGCGGGCATGGTCACCGTCGCGCTCGGGCCGCTGCCGGGCTCGTGCACGAGGAAGTCGCCCATATCGGCCTCGAAGCACAACGGGTCGACCGACGACGTCCCGGGCGGCGGCGGCTGGGTGCACACGACCCAATCCCAGGCCGGCATCGTCGGCAGGTCGGGCGTGATCGCGGTGAGCGTCGACATCTCCCCCGCCGCCGCTTCGGGCGGATCGGCGACGACGCCGAGCACGCGCAGGGAACCGGGCGCCAGGTACGACGCCGGATCGAAGTCGTTGCTGCAACCGCCGACGACGGCGAGCGCGAGCACGGCCGCGGCCACGGTGACGGCGCGCATCAGAAGTCCCCCCGGATGCCGAGATCGGGCACGAACGGCAGGCCCGTCACCGGCTGCGACTGCGTGAAGTTGAAGTTGTATTGGCGCGACTCCTCGGAGCGGTAGTTGTAGAGGTTCTGGATGTCGAGGTAGACGCTCAGGCGCCAGCGGTCGAACATCCAGGTCTTGTCGAAGCGCACGTCGAGCTGGTGGAAGGCGGAGAGCCGCTGCGAGAACGGATCGCCGGGCAGCGAGATGTAGTCGCCCGAGCGCGCGTCGAAGTAGGTCTGCTTGATCGGCGTGTACGGATTGCCGGTCACGTAGCGGAAGCGCAGACCGACCTGAAAGCCGCGCGGCAGCTTGTAGCTGCCGAGGATGGTGAGGATGTGCGTCTGGTCCGACTGGAACAGGTGCCAGGGCTGGTCCGGATGATCTTTGCGCTCGGAGCGCGAGATGGTGTACGCGACCCAGCCGAAGAAGTTGTGGAAGAGCTCCTGCCGCACCAGGAGCTCGCCGCCGTAGACGCGCCCGATGCCGTCGTTCTGCTGGATCGGATCGCCCGCGTGCTCGCCGGGGACGACGAGCCGGCGCAGATCTTTGTAGAAGCCCTCGACCTCGATGTGCAGGGTCGAGGTCGGATCGAAGTCGGCGCCGGCGACGTAGTGCCAGCCCTGCTCGGGCAGGAGGTTGGGATTTCCGACGGCGACGATGAGATCGAAGATCTGCGGCGGCTCGTAGTACAGGCCCGTCGCCGCTTTGACCGCCGCCCACTTGTTGATCTGGTAGCGCACCGCGAGGCGCGGCTCGAGGTTGGCGTAGGCGTGCGAGAAGCGCCCGGCCACGTCGAAGTTGTCGAAGGCGTAGACGTCGAGGCGCAGCCCGGGCGTGATCGTCAGCTTCTTGCCGAGGAGCGCGAAGTTCAGGGCCACGAACGGCGCCGTGTTGTTGATGTAGAGCGTCGCGCTGTCCTGCAGCAGGCCGCCGCCGCCCCCGCCGGCGTCGCCGCGCGTCGCCCCGGCGAACGGCGCCGAGCCGGCGAAGCTCCAGCGCGCGCCCTCGAAGTCGACGCCGGCGTCGACGCGAAGAAACGAGGTCAGCGGCATGCGCGCGACCGAGCGCAGGCCATAGGCGAAGGTGCCGACGCTGAACGTGAGCGACGTGTTGCCGAAGCTGCCGCTGGCCTGGATCGGCTGATCGAGCCCGACCCACGGCGTCACCGTGAGCGTGATGCCGCGCGAAAGCCGCCGCTGATACTTGGCGAGGAGGCGGTGATAGTAGGTGTGCGAGTCGAGCGCCGCCGACGCCGCCGGATCGGGCTGATGCAGGCTGACGTTGAGCGCGTCGTCGGAGCCGAAGATGAAGAGCTCGAGATCGTCGCGCGAGGTCGGGTGCCAGTGCAGCTTGACCTGGTAGTCCCAGTAGGTCGGGGTCAGCTGAAAGCTGTTGGGCGTGACGTACGGCAGCCAGGCGTCGATGGTCGAGCGGCGCGCGGCGACGGTGACCGCGAGCGTCTTGGTGAGCTTGGCGTCGAGCATGAGCGAGGCGTCGATGAGATCGAGCTGCACGAAGCCGTGGATGCCGTTGTCCTTGGGCTTGCGCGTGTCGATCTCGATGACGCCGCCGTAGCCGCGGCCATACTCGACGCCGAAGCCGCCGGGCATGAAGGTCAGGTCTTGCACCATCTCGCCGTTCACCGTCGAGCGCAGGCCGCCGAAGTGGTACAGCGTGGGGATGTAGACGCCGTCGACGTAGCTGCGCGTCGACGCCGGCGAGGTGCCCCAGACGACGATCTGGCCGCCGCCGAAGGGCGCGCGCGCGACGCCGGGCAGCGTCTGGACGGCGCGCAAGGTGTCGCCCTGCGTGCCGGGGATGTGGCGCAGCTCGTCGCCCGAGAGGGTGTGCTCGACCGTCTCTTGCACGACGCGCTGGCCGCGCACCGTCGAGCTGTAGCGCTCCTTGCGCGCGATGTACCAGGTGACCTCGAGCCGCTTGTTGGCGGCCAGCGTCAGGGTGACGCGGGCGACGCTGCCGACCTCGGGGCCGCTCAGGCGGACCTCGTGCGTGCCGACGGGGAGCGCGTCGAAGTGGAAGGCGCCGTTGGCGTCGGTGACGGCGAGCTGGTCGGCGAGCAAGACGCTGACGCCGGCGAACGGCAGGTTCTCGCCCTTTTCGCGCACCACGCCGTCGAGCGGCACGGTGACCGGCGCGGGCACGCCCGGCACCGGCCCGCGTGGCTGCGGTGGCGGCGCGGGCGCAGGTGGTGGCGCGACCTTCTCGATGAACGCGTAGTCGTAGGTGATGCGCACCGGCACCGGCTTGCCGCCGGCCACGCCGGGCGCGAACGTGAACTGCTTGGCCGCCGCCACCGCGGCGTCGTCGAACGCCGCGCCCGCCGGCTTGACGACGCTGACGGCGTAGACCTTGCCGGCCTCGTCGACGTCGATGCTCAGGACGACGTCGACGCGTCCGCGGCCGGCGAGCTCGGCCGGCGGCGTCGCCGGCACGAACTGGAGCAGCCTGGGCGCCCGCTCCAGCGTCGGCGGCGGCGCGGGCGTCGCCTCGGGCGCGGGGGCCGGCGCCGATCCACCGCCCGGCAACCCCTGGGCGAGCGCGGGCGCCGAACAGAGTAGGATCGCGAAGGCGGCTCGGCGCACGGCGGCGTCATTATAGACGGCGCGCGGCGCGAATTCGTTGCCTCGTTTCGGCCACGCCGACGACGGTCACCCGCGCGTCGACGCGTCGGCCACCGCCTCCGGGAGCGCGCGCTCGACGGCGCCAAGCTCGTCGGCCGCGCGCGCCGCGCGCTCCCCCGCTTCGTAGACCGCCTGCTCGAGCATGGGGTGCGAGATGCGCCGCGGCTGGCCGTGCCCGGGCACGCAGTGGTCGGCGTTGTCGAGCACCAGGACGGCGCGACAGACGTTGGGCCGCACCGGATAGATCTCGCAGCGTCCAGCCTCGTTGAACGGGCAGAGGTTGCCCTTCTGGCCGAAGGCGACGCCGCGCCGCCCGTACTCCTCGCGATCGGGCCCGTCCGTCGGTGGCCCGCCGTTGCGCGCGAGCAGCCGTTCGAGCGCGATCAGATCGTCGCCGCCGGCCGCGCGCCACGCGGGCAGCTTGTCGGCGAAGCGCGCGCGCACCGCCGCGTTCTCGGGCGCGCCGAGCCAGGCGGCGATGTGCAGCGCCTCGGGCATCGCGACATGCACGAAGTTGCCACAGCAGGCGTGGCAGCCCTCCTTGCACGCCAGCACGTGCTCGCCGCGCGACTCGATGAGTGGCAAAAAGACGCGCAGCACCTCGTCGACCGCGCGCTGCCCCTCGGCGGCGACGGCGCGCGCCGCGTCGATCCGCTGGCGCGCACGGTCGCGCGCATAGCAGCAGCTCTTGTAGCGCTTGCCGGAGCCGCAGGGGCACGGCGCTTTGCGCGCATCCATCGCGCTCGATGATAGCAGCGCCGCGCGCAATCTTCCGTTACGCTCGACGCGTGCGCGCACGCAGCCTCTCGGCCGAGCGGCTTCACCGTCAGCTGATCTCGCGGCAGCCGTTCGCGCGGCCGGTCGAGGTGGTGCGCTGGTTCGGCGCCATCCAGGCGCAGGACTACCCGGCGTCGCTGTGGGCGCTCGGGCTGCGCACGGCCGGCGCGCGCCAGGCCGACGTCGAGGCCGCGATCGCCGACGGCAGCATCATCCGCATGCACGGCTTCCGCGGCACCTGGCAGCACGTGGCGCGCGACGACGCCCGCTGGATGCTGGGGCTCGTCGGCGAGCGCCTCGTCGCCGGCAGCGCGCGGCGCATGCGAGCGATCGGCCTTGCGCCGAAGACACTCGTGCGCGCCGTCGATTGCATGGCGCGCGCCCTCGACGGCGGCGGGCAGCTCACGCGCCACGAGCTCGCCGGGGCGCTGACGCGCGCCCGCATCGGCAGCGACGGCGGGCGCCTCATGCACATCCTCTGGTACGCCGAGCTGCACGGCCTCTTGTGCAGCGGCGCGCCGCGCGGCAAGCATCAGACCTTCGCGCTCCTCGACGAGCGCGTGCCACCGTCGCGCGCGCTCGGGCGCGAGCCGTCGCTGGCGCGCCTCGCCGAGCGCTACTTCCGCAGCCGCGGCCCGGCGACGGAGCGCGACTTCGCCTGGTGGACCGGCCTCGGCATGGGCGACGTGCGCGAGGCGATCGCGCTCGCCCACCCCGCCCTCGAGCGCGTCGAGCTCGACGGCCGCGTCTACTGGAACGCCGCCGGCGCGGCGGGGTCGACACGCGACGGCGCCGAGCTCTTGCCCGCGTTCGACGAGTGCCTCATCGGCTACCAGGATCGCGCGGCCTTCGTCGAGGCGGCGCACGTCCGCCGGATCAACGCCGGCGGCGGGCTCTTGCGGCCCATCGTCCTTCTCGGCGGACGCGCGGTCGGCACCTGGCGGCGCACCATCGTCAAAGGCGCGATGGCGATCGTGCCGGAGCCGTTTGCCAGGCTCGCGGCGCGCGAGCGCGAGGCGCTGGCGGCGGCGATCGATCGCTACGCCACGTTCGTTGCCCAGGCCGCGAGGTGACCGTGACGTGCCGCGAGGCGGACGAGCTCGGCGATGCTGTGCACCTCGAGCTTGCGCATGAGCCGCGTGCGATGCGTCTCGACGGTCTTGACGCTGATGAAGAGCAGGCGGCCGATGGCGCGGTTGTTCTCGCCGCGCACGAGCAGCTCGAAGATCTCGCGCTCGCGCCTGGTCAGCATGCGCAGCAGGCCCGACGGCGTCGACGAATCTCCGCCGCCGTCGCTCGTCGCGGTGCGCAGCGTCGGCGCGAGATAACGCTCGCCCGCCACGACCGCGTGAATCGCCTCGAGCAGCTCGGCCGGCGATTGGCTCTTGAGCGCGTAGCCGTCGGCGCCGTTGTCGAACGCGTCGGCGACGACGTCGGCGTGGGTGTGCATCGTCAGCATCAGGACTGGCCGGTGCGGCTGCGCGCGCTTGAGATCGCGCAACAGCGACACGCCGCTCGGTCCGGGAAGCGTGACGTCGACGATCACGAGGTCGCAGGCGCTGTCGTCGAGAAGACGGATCGCCTCGCGCGCATCCCCGGCGGTGCCCACGACCGAGACCTGTTCGCCCTGCAACAACGCCCGTAGACCCTCGCGAAACAGCTCGTGGTCATCCACGAGGACGACTCTGGTCATCGGTTCCACCTCTCTCGGGGGTATTACGTATGCACCGCCCCCGTGGGTACAGGGGTCACCTTGGTGGAATACAGCGGCCGCTGTATAGGGCGTTCACGGCAGCGCGCGCGTGAGCACATCTAGTACGAAGGCGGTCTTGGCGTCGGTGTACGCCTCGCGATCGAAGCGATGGCGCGCGGCGAGGCGACGCTTCAGCGCGGCGTACTCGGCGGCGACCTCGGCATGCGCGCGCAGATGGTCGCGAAAGGCGAGGCGCTCCTTCCACAACCGGCTGGCGAAGGGAACGAGATGGAGGTGATGCGTGCGGTAGGCGTCGGACGGCTTGCACAACCAGTGCATGACGTCGGCGCGATACGGAAAGGAGTGGTAGCCGAGCGTGGCCAGCGCCGGCAGCGCGGCGCGCGACGCGTCGAGCGAAGCGACCGGCGCCATGATGTCGATGATCGGCTTGGCCAAGAGGCCGGGGATCGCGGTGCTGCCGATGTGCTCGGGCTCGGCGACGAGCCAGGGCGCGAGCAGCGGCTGCAAGAGCGCGCGCTCGGCGGCGAAGCGTGACGGCCAGCGCTCATCGTAGGGCACGACGAACACCGGCGCCTGCGCGAGGAACGGGCCGAGCGAGAGCGCATGGGTCGCCCGCAGCTGCGTCGCGCAGGCGGCGTGGGAACGGCAGAGCGGCTCGGCGCCGCCCTGGTCATCGGCGACCTCGGCGGCGGCGTCGTCGGGACAGGGCTCGCGCTCGGCGGTGTTCCAGACCCGTCCGCAACGGAGGCAGCGCGACCGGTCGCCCTCGCGAAGCAGGGCCTCGCCGGCGCAGTCGGGACAGACGCCCCAGCGGGCGCCGCAGCGCGTGCTCATCGCATCCGAAGGTACCGCAGCGACGGGCGTTCAGGGAGCGGTGAGGGCCAGGTGCAGCCGGGCGTACGCGGGGCCGAAGCCGACGCCGAGCGCCATGCCCGTGCCGCGCGGCAGCGGCGACGGCGCGCCCGGCGCGATGCGCCCGAGGTCGGCCCACATCCAGAGGCTGTCGTGGGCGGCGCGCGCGGCGTCGAGTGAAGCGCGCGCCGCGCCCTCGGGCCGATAGGTGCTCCGGCCATGCCGGGCGCTGTCGATGATGCCGTGGATGCGATCGCCGCCGAGCGTGGTCACGGCCATCGCCAACAGGCCGTCGAACGCCGCATACGCGCTCGTGCCGGTCACGTGCGCCGGCCCTTTGTAGCCGACCAGCTTCGAGAAGTCGTAGTCGAGCTCGGAGCGCGAGATGCTGAGGCCGTCGTACTTTTCCGACGCGAGCTGCTTCTGCGTGATCTTGGTGCTGCCGCCGAAGAGCCCGATGCGGTTGAAGAGCGCGTACCAGCGCGGATAGAGCTCGGCGGCGCGCCCGACGTCACGCACGCCGGCGAGATAGTCGACGCTGCTGCGCCCGGCCTCGCCCATCGTGCCGGCCATCGCCAGATCGCCGGTGAAGACGCGCGAGAAGTCGTCGAGCAGCGCCGTGAGCTCCTGCGTATCGGAGGCGCTCCCGCCGCCGCCGATCACCGCGGCCACGAACGACTGGAACGACGTGAGGTCGAGCCGTCCGCCGGCGACCATCGACGCCTGCGAGGCCGGCAGCTTGCCGAGGAGGCCGAAGTCGCTCGGCCGCTGCGCCGAAAAGGCGCGGTCGAGCGTCGAGCCGTGCTTGACCTCGAGGCGCAGCGTCAGCTCGGGCAGGCCGTGCGCAGCGCCGATGTCGACGCCGAGCTGCTCGCACGCTTCGGCGCCGGAGAGGAGCTGGTCGAGCACCGCGGCGTACATGCGCACGAACGGCTGCTGCGCCCCGCTCTCGGGCTGCGACGCGAGCATGGTCTTGGCCGCGATCAGCTGCGGACCGAAGGCGGCCCAGACCGGCGGCACGAAGAGCGTCGCGTGTACCCCGCTCTCGGCCGACGGCGCCGGCAGCCGGTGCAAGCCGGCGACCAAGGCGACGGCCTCCTTGCCGCCGACGAGCGCCTGGCCGCGCCGCGCCTGCACGACGAGCGCGGTGCCGTGGAGGCTGGCCCGCAGCGCCGCCAGGTCGCGCACCGTCACGGCGAGCACCACCGGCGGCGCGATCTTTTGCGGATCGAGCACCACGGCGCGCAGCGGCCGATCGAGCGCGACGCCGTCGAGGGACGGCGCGCCCACGAGCCGGCCGAGCAGCGTCGGCAGGACGACCTCGGCCGGCGGCAGCGCGGCGCCCGCGCCGAGCGTGGTGAGCGCGTTGGCCCACGCGGCATATTCGGCCGTCGGCGACGCGACGTCGGCGACGCCGAAGACCTCGGCGGGATGGGCGGAGTCGGCGGGACGGGCGGCGGCGGCGACGGTGGCCGCGCCAAGGGTCAGACAGAAGGCGAGCACGCGCATGGAGCGCTCCTTTGCCGACCACGGGTATCACGAGGCCGTGGCCGCCGCGCCGTCAATCGCAACGGCGCGTGAGGAAGCGCACAGTCTAGAACGCCGAGACGACGGGGCCGCCGATGGGGCCGATCACCGGCAGCTTGAGGCCGATGGTGCAGGTGAACTCCCGGGTCACGTTCGACGGCATGACGCCGTAGTAGGTCGCGGCGGTGGCGCTCGTGATCGGCAAGGACGTCGTGGTGACGGCGCCGGCCGACGTCGTGGTCTTCATGCTGAAGCCGGTGATCACGACGGCTCCGGCGCGGATGGGGTCGGTCTGGCCGGGATAGAGCGAGCAGACCACCGCCTCGGTGTCGCCGGGTGCGCAGTTGGCGCCGACCTGCGAGCCGCTGACGTTCATCGGGCCCCACATCGTGCTGTACGGGTTGGTGCAGCCGAGGCCGTAGACGCCGCGCGCCACGCGTCCCGCCGTGTGCACGCGCGTGTTGCCCGCGAGCGTCGCGTCGCTGCGGGACATCGTGCTCAGGATCCAATCGTGGAACGCAGCGACGTCGGTCATCGCCGAGTAGTCGGTCGCGCTGACGCTGGCGCAGCTGTCGAAGTGGGCGAAGCTGGCGATGCCGCGCACCACGGCGCGGCCGTTCTCGACGCTGACGAAGCCCGAGCCGCTGTCGCCGGGGCAGAGCGAGGCGGTCGGCGAGCTCAAGCAGAACGCGCCCGCGGGCGGCGCGCAGGTCGACGGATTCACCGACGGGATGGTCGTGCGCATCACGGCGTCGTAGCCGGCCGGGGGCATGCCGTTGTGGCTGCCGCTGGCGATGGCGCCGCTGATGCCGGGCGCCGCCGCCGTCGCCGGGATGGCGACCGTCTGGATGTACGAATCGATCGTGAACGGCGTGTCGAGCCGGACGAGCGCGATGTCGTTCACCGGGTTCAAGAAGCCGCCGCCCGCGACGTAGCTCGAGTTGATGAACACGTTGCTCGTGGCGACGGTGCTGGAGCCGGTGTGCACCGAGCCGTCATAGGGATCGGTGCGGCTGTACGTGACCTTGTTGCTCCAGCCGGCGAGCGGCACGCAGTGGGCGGCCGTGAGCACCCAGCCCGGATCGATGAGCACGCCGTGGCAGCCGTTGAGCGAGACCTCCCACGGGAACTTGTAGTTCGGCTCGAAGCTGCCGCCGACGACGGCCTCTTCCACTTGTCCATTGTCGCCCGCGTCGTCGGGCATGCCGGCGCAACCGGCGCCAATCAAAGAGAGCGAAAGCAGCACTGCGATTCTCGAGCTCACGTCGGACCTCCTGGGTTCGCCCGCGGCGGCAGAGCAAGCCGCGTGCCTCGCCTAAAGCGCGGACAGGTGGGCCGATCGACGACGTGCGGCCAGGCCGGCTAGACAAAATGGTTGGGCAATCCGCCTAGGCGGGCGATCGGCGGCTCGCTGCGATCGGGCACCGCCGATGCACCTCCTGCGACCGGGGAGGCGCTCAGGTCATGGAAACGCAGCAACAGGAGAGCGAGGGCAAGGTCGCGCGCAGACCGTCGGAGCCGCGGGTCAAGCGCGGCATCACCGACGAGCGGCTGCACCAGGCGCTCGCGCAAGAGAAGGTCATCTCCGAGTCCGATCACGCCAAGGTGCGGGCGCTGGCCAACATCGTGCGGCCGCTCCGCAGCGTGCTCTTCAAGACGCCCGACGACTACGGCCTGGTCGGTTGGCGCGACCTCTACTTCCCATCGGACGACGGCACGCCGCTCGAGGGTTGGTACATCCCCGCGACCGGCGGCGAGAGCGACAAGCTCGTCATCTTCAACCACGCGCTGCCGATGTGCCGCGCCGGATTTCCCGGGCACCTCGGCGAGCCGTGGAGCCGCTTCGACGCCGTCGAGATCGACTTCGTCATCCAGCAGAAGCATCTCGCCGACGCGGGCTACAACGTCCTCGCCTACGACATCCGCAACCACGGCACCTCGAGCGCGGCCAACGGCGGCCTCTCGGGCATCGGGCGCTGGGAGTGGCGCGACTGCGTGGGCGTCAAGAAGTGGGTCGACAGCCACCCGGCGCTGGGGGACATGAAGGTCGGGCTCTACAGCCAGTGCATGGGCGGCAACTCGCAGTATGAGGCGATCGCGCGGCGGCCCGAGCTGTTCGAGAACGTCGCGTGCATGTGCAGCCCGATGGTGGTGTCGATGGCGGCGATCTTCGCGGCGATGTCGGAGCTGCAGGGCGTGAGCCGGTATCAGGAGCTGATCGATCTCGAGCTCGTGAAGATGGGCGCGTACACGGCGGCGGAGATGACGCCGCAGCTGTTCGCGGCGGGCGTGAAGCTGCCGGTGCTCATGGTGCAGGTGCTCGAGGACGAGTGGACGAAGAACCCCGAGGACGCGCAGCGGACGTTCGACCTGTTGGGGAGCGCCGACAAGGAGCTGTTCTGGATCGAGCACACGAAAAAGAGGTTCAAGGACGGCTATAACTACTTCGGCCGAAATCCTGAGAAGGTCCTCGCATTCTTCGACGAGCACATGAAGTGACGAAAGTTTGTGGCGGCGTGCGGCGTCGGTAGAATTGGCCCATGGGTCTCGACAAGCGCTTCCTCATCGAGCAGCTCGCCGCGCACCTGCGCCAGTCGGACGAGGTGGCCCGCCGCGCCGGCGCCGAAGCGCGCGAGGCGGCACGATCGCTGCAAACCGAGTCGGAGAAAAAGGAAGACGGGCGCGCCGCCATCGAGTTCGGCAGCCTGGCCACCGGCCAGACGGCGCGCTCGCGCAAGGTGCAAGAGGAGCTGCAGCAGCTGGCGGCCTTCTTCAACCGCGGCGTCCCCCGCTTCGCGCCGACGAGCGCGGTCGCGCTCGGCGCCATCGTCGACGTGGTCGTCGAAGGCGAGCGCGGCGAGGAGGAGCGCACCTTCATCGTGCTGCCGGTCGGCGCCGGCACCGAGCTGACCGGCCCCGGCGGCGACGGGTTCCTCTCGGTGATCACGCCCGCGTCGCCGGTGGGGCGCGCGCTCCTCGGCAAGCGCGCCGGCGATTATGTCGAGGTCACCATCAACCGCGAGACGCGCGAGTGGAAGCTCGTCGAGGTGAGCTGAGATGAAGGCATTCCGACAGGCAGTCGAGGCGGGCGACATCCAGGCGGCGACGGCGCTGCTCGCGCCCGACGTCGTGTTTCACAGCCCGGTGTCGTTCAAGCCGTATCACGGCCGCGACGAGGTCGGCTGGATCCTGGCCACCGTCGCGACGATCTTCGAGGACTTCGTGTACGTCGACGAGCTGGAGAACGGGCTGCACAGCGCGCTGCGCTTTCGCACGCGCATCGGCGATCGCGTGGCCGAGGGCGTCGACCTCATCGAGCGCGACGCCGAGGGCCACATCCGCACGCTCACCGTCATGATCCGCCCGCTGTCGGCGCTGCAAGCGCTCGGCGCGGCGATGGCCGCCCGCTTTCAAGCGAAGTAGCCCGGGCGCGCTCAGAAGCCGCGGCCGCGCAGCTCGCGCAACAGCTCCTCGTAGAACGCGAGCGTGTCGAAGCCGGGCGACCAACCGATCTGCGCCCAGTGGTCGGCCTCGATCTCCTGCAGCACCTCGCCCCAGCGCTGCGAGGCGGCGGGCACCATGCCGTCGTTGTCGCCCGAGCGCTCGGACAGATAGGCGTGCGTCGCCCACAACAGCGGATGCGCGCGCCCGCGATCGATGCGCCCGACGACGCTCGCGTAGACCACGCCGGGCGCGTCGGCGACGTCGCGGTTGAACTTCTCCATGCGCGCGGTCGTCAGGTCGTGGAAGGCGTCGACGTCGACGACACGGCCGAGGAGCGCCTTGAGCTTGAGCAGCTCCGACAGCCGCGCGCCGAGGTCTGCGACCGGCGTGCCGAGGTGCGGCGTGCCGACGGTGATGAGCGACGCCACGCGATCGGCGATCCCGAGCTTGGCGATCGCGTAGCGCGCGTCGAGGCCGCCCATCGAGTGCGCGATGATGTTGACCTTGCGCGCGCGGATCTGGCCGATGACCCGCGCCAGCGCCTCGGCGCGCGGGGCGATCGACGCGTACGACGGCACGCGCGGGCGATGCACCTCGGCGCCGACGCGCATGAGGTGGTTGGTGACGCCGCGGAAGTACGAGTGCTCGCGCCCGCCGACGGCGATCTTGTCGAAGCCGAGCAGGCCGTGCGCGAGCACCACCGGATGGCGCAGCCCGGTCGACTTGCGCGGCAGCGTGTCGGGTCGCGCGCGGCGCCGGCGGCCGTAGCAGACGACGAAGACGCCGATCGCCGCGGCCGCGACGACGATCGCCACGAGCGCGGCGACGATGATTCGGGGGGAGATCACGGCCACGCCCCGAGTGTAGCCGTGATATCGTGAAACGCCCCATGGGAGAAGCACTCCGACCGCTCGCAGGCCACGCCGTCTTTCTGCTGCTCGTGCAGATGGCGGTTCTCCTGGTCGTCGCGCGCCTCGGCGCCGAGACGGCCAAGCGCGTGGGCTTGCCCGCGGTCGTCGGCGAGCTCGGCGCCGGCATCGTGCTCGGACCGACGGTGTTCGGTCACTACGCGCCGGCGGCGTTCGCCGCCATGTTTCCGCACGAGACCGCGCAGTTCAACCTGCTCGAGGTGGTCGGCACGCTCGGCATGGTGATGCTCCTGCTCTTGACCGGGCTCGAGACCGACCTGCGCCTGCTCAAGAACCTGGGGCGCGCCGCGCTCATCGCGTCGGCGACGGGCATGGCGCTGCCCTTCGCCACCGGCTTCATCCTCGGCACGGTGACGCCGGCGAGCTACCTGGCGCAGCCCGATCATCGCATCTTGTTCAGCCTGTTCCTCGCCACGGCGATGTCGATCTCGGCGATGCCGGTGATCGCCAAGATCCTGATGGATCTCGATCTCACCAAGCGCAACATCGGCCTCGTCATCCTCTCCGCCGGCGTAGTCGACGACACCGTGGGGTGGCTCATCCTCTCGCTCATCGCCGGCGCCGCGTCGTCGGGCACGGTGCACGTCGGCAGCTTCTTCACGACGCTGATTCTGACCGCGCTGTTCCTCGCCGGCGCGGGCCTCCTCTTGTGGCCGCTTCTGCGCGTGGCGATGGCCGTCGCCGACCGCTACTTCCAGACGCACGACGCGGATCTCGTCGTCATCATGGTGTCGATGTTCCTCTGCTCGGCGCTGACCGAGAAGATCGGCATCCACGCCGTCTTCGGCGCCTTCATCTGCGGCACCGTGATCCGCCAGGTGCCGCGCGTCAAGAAGGAGACGGTCCACAAGCTCGAGTCGTTCACCTTCGCCATCCTGTCGCCGATCTTCTTCGGCATCGTCGGGCTCAAGGTCAACCTGTGGCTGCTCGGCGGCGGTGGCGGCAAGATGCTGGCCATCGTGCTGACGGTGGCGTGCGTCGGCAAGCTCGTCGGCTGCAGCCTCGGCGGCATCTGGGGCGGGATGCGCTTCTGGGAGGCGCTCGCCATCGCCATCGCGATGAACGCGCGCGGCGCGATGGAGCTGGTGCTGGCGACCATCGGGCTCTCGCTCGGGATCCTGAACCAGCAGATGTTCTCGATCATCGTCATGGTGGCGATCGTGACGTCGTTCATGGCGCCGCTCGGGCTCCGGCTGGTGATGCGCCTGGTGCGCATGACCGACGACGAGGCCAAGCGCATCAACGCCGAGCAGTTCAAGGGCGCGTTCGATCCGGCGCGCGTGCGCATCCTGGTGCCGACGGCGGGCGGGCCGAACGCGGTGGGCGCGGCGCGGCTGGCGTTCGGGCTGGCCAGGCGCTCGGAGAGCGAGATCGTCCTCCTTTATATCGACGCGCTGTCGAGCGCGTGGCAGCGCTTCAAGCGCATGTTCAAGCGTGGCAACGGCGGCCAGGCGGGGGAAGGGCTCGACGAGCACATCAAGACGGTGACCGCGCTCGCCGATGGCGCGCGCCCGCCCGCGGTGCGCCAGGTCGCCAGCCGCGACGTCGCCGCCAGCATCGTCGACGAGGCGGCCAAGGGCTACGACATGATCCTCGTGGGCGCGTCGCAGCGCGGCCCGACGCTCGGCGGCCCGGTGCTCGAGGACGTCATCGAGGCGGCGCCGTGTCACGTGGCGATCATCCGCGAGGCGGCGCCGCTGCCGCAGTACAAGAGCCTCATCGTCCCCATCGACGGCAGCCTGGCCTCGCGGGTGGCCGTCGAGTTCGCGGTGCGCTACGCCGAGGTGGCGGGGGCGCACGTGACGCTGGCGGTGACCGAGGAGCAGCGGCCCCAGGTCGCCGCCTATGCCGCGTACGCCGATTACGCCTCGGCGGTGGTTTCCCAGGACGCGCCGGAGATCGGCGCCGACGAGGAGCTGGCGCGGATCTCGACGGTGTTCAAGGCCTCCGACCTCAAGCCCGAGGTGCTGCGGCTGGCCTACGATCCATCGTCGAGCGCGCTGGCCGAAGAGGCCGCGAACGGCAAGTACGACCTCGTCGTCCTCGGCGCGGAGAACCGCGCGGTGCAGCACCGGCTGTTCTTCGGCTACGACACCGAGCGGCTGATTCGCCTGAGCCCGGTGGCGGTCGTGATCGTGGTGCCGAAGCTGCGCCGCTGACGCCGTGCCGGCGTAAGATGCCGGCATGGACGTGATCGGCTGGCTCTGCGACGGAGATCCTGCGATTCGCTGGCAGACGCTGCGCGATCTCACCGACGCCGCGCCGGCCGAGGTCACCGCCGAGCGCGCCCGCGTGGCGCGCGAAGGGCTCGGCGCCCAGCTGCTCGCGCTCCAGGGCGACGACGGCGGCTGGCACCTCGCCGGCGAGCCCGACTGGATCCCGACCTTGTACGCGCCGCTCGTGTTGCGCGCGGCCGGCGCCGACCCGGCCGACCCGGCGGTCGACGCCGCCATGACGCGCCTCGCGACCGGCTTTCACTGGCACGCGTCGCTCGGCGGCAAGAGCTTCTTCGGCGGCGAGACCGAGCCGTGCATCAACGGCGGCACGCTCGCCATCGGCGGCTACTTCGGGCGGCCCGACGAGGCGCTCGCGCGCCGGCTCCTCGGCGAGCAGCTCGCCGACGGCGGCTGGAACTGCGACGCGCCCCCGAGCACGCGCGGGTCGTTTCACAGCACCATCTGCGTGCTCGAAGGGCTGCGCGAATTCGAGCGCGCCGCCGGCACGCGGCCGGAGCTGACGCAGGCGATCGGCCGCGGCGAGGCGTACCTCCTCGAGCGCGGCCTCTTTCGCCGGCGCTCGACGGGCGACGTGGCGCTGCCCGCGTTCTTGCGCTTTTCGTTCCCGCCGCGCTACCACTACGACGTCCTGCGCGGGCTCGACTACTTGCGCAGCACCGGCTTTGTGCCCGACGAGCGCATCGCCGACGCCGTCGCCCACGTGGAGCAAAAACGGCAGCCGAGCGGCACCTGGCTCCTCGACGCCGCGCATGCCGAAACGTTCGCCTTCGCCTGGGGCGAGACCGTCGGCGCGCCCAGCCGTTGGAACACGCTGCGCGCGCTGCGCGTCCTCCGCTGGTACGGCGAACGGTAGAATTCGACCCGGGTGCGCCAACGCTCGGGCGGCCGGCGGCACTTCATGGGTGGGACCAGGACCATGTCGACCGACGCCATCGAGCTCATGCTCGAGCTCGGAAGGCGCGTCGGCGTGCGCGGGGTGCCGGCGACGGTCATCGGCGACCAGCTGGTGCCGGGCGCGCTTCCGCTCGAGGAGATGGTGCGCCACATCGATCGCGCGCTCGCCGCCAAGAACAAGTAGCTGCTACCCTGCCCGCATGCTCGAGCTCATCGAGTCCGTCGGGCGCACTCCGCTGGTCGCCCTCCGTCGCGTCGCCGCCGGTCTGCCGGTCCCCGTGCTCGCCAAGTGCGAGCACTTGAACCCCGGCGGCAGCGTCAAGGATCGCATCGCCGTCGCCATCGTCGCCGACGCCGAAGCGCGCGGTCTGGTGCGCCCGGGCGGCACCCTCATCGAAGCGACCGCCGGCAACACCGGCGTCGGCCTGGCGCTCGTGGCAGCGACGCGCGGCTACCGGCTCGTGTGCGTGATGCCGGAGAAGATGTCGCTCGACAAGCGGCGGCAGCTCGAGACGCTCGGCGCGCGCGTCATCATCACGCCCAATCGGCCGCCCGGCGACGCCGAGAGCTTCCAGGTCGTCGCCGCGCGGCTGGCGGCGGAGAACGGCTGGTTCTTGACCGATCAGTTTCGCAATCCCGCGAACGTGCGCGCGCACGAGACGACGACCGGGCCCGAGATCCTGGAGCAGAGCGGCGGGCGCATCGGCGCGTTCGTCGCCGGCGCCGGCACGGGCGGCACCATCACCGGCGTCGGGCGCTTCCTGAAATCACGAATTTCGGACGTGAAGGTCGTGCTCGCCGACCCGATCGGCTCGTCGCTGGCCGAATGGGTGCGCACCGGCCGGCCCGGGCCCGACGGCTCCTACGCAGTCGAAGGCATCGGATCGGGCCGCCCGCCCGAAATCCTCGATCGCAGCGTCATCGACGCCGCCCAGAGCGTGAGCGACGCCGACAGCTTCGCCATGACGTTGCGCCTCATCAAGGAAGAGGGCCTGCTCGTCGGCGGCTCAGCCGGGACCGCCGTCGTCGCCGCGCTGCGCGTCGCGGCCGGCGGCACGATCACCGATCCGGTCGTGGTCGTCCTCCCCGATTCGTGGGACCGCTATCACTCCTGCGGCTGGATGAGCGCGCAGTAGGCGGCGGTCAGGCGCCCGCCCCAGTGACGGTCGCGGTCGGCCATTTCATGGCTTGACACGTATATACCGATGTACGTATATACAGCCCATGGAATCCGCGTTCGCCGTCGTGGCCGAGCCGAACCGCAGGGCCATCCTGAGCCTGCTGGCCGGCTCGGAGCGGTCCGTGCACGAGATCGAAAAGCGCCTGCGCATGTCGCAGCCCACGGTCTCCAAGCACCTGCGCGTGCTGCGCGAGACCGGCTTCGTCGAATCGCGCGTCGACGCGCAGCGACGCCTCTACCGCATCCGCCCGGAGCCCTTCATGGAGATCGACGCCTGGCTGGCCAACTTCCGGCAGCTCTGGTCCGCGCACCTCGACAAGCTCGAACGCCATCTCGATCGGATGGACGCCGAGCCGTCGCCGAAGAAAGGAAAGAAACG
The DNA here is from genome assembly GCA_035607415.1 of Polyangia bacterium. GTDB lineage: Bacteria > Myxococcota_A > Polyangia > Palsa-1104 > Palsa-1104 > JAQBQH01. Next base: position 41,560 of record DATNAQ010000170.1, on the reverse strand, counting down.
ATGACCACTCGTGACCACGTGCCGCGCAAGAAAGTCGCCGTCGCCGGCTTCTGGATCGTCACTGCCCTCTTCTGCTTGCAGATGAGCTTCACCGCCTATGCGTCGCTGCGCCTGCCCCAGGTGGCGCAGGCGTTCGCGCACCTCGGCTTCCCCGACTACTTCCGCGTCGAGCTCGCGTGGGCCAAGCTCCTCGGCGTGGCGCTGCTCCTTGCACCCGTGCCCGCGCGCCTCAAAGAGTGGGTCTATGCCGGCTTCGCCATCGATCTCGGCTCGGCGATCGTCGCCCATCTCGCGGTGGGCGACGGCGCGCAGGCGTGGGGCTGGGCCGCGGCCACCGGCGCGCTGTGGGGCCTGTCGTACTTCTCGTGGCGCCGCTTGCAGGTCACGCCGCCGGCGCACGGCGACGCTCCTCTGGTGGCCCGCGCAACCGCCTGACTCTGACGAAAGGAAAACGACGATGACTGCTCGCGAGAAATATCAGCCCGGCCCGGCCGCCGGCGCCGAAGTGCAAAAAGACGGCGACAAGTGGACCCTCGTCCTCGTGCGCGAGCTGCGCCATCCGCCCGCCAAGGTGTGGCGCGCGCTGACCGAGCCGGAGCAGCTGCGCCAGTGGGCGCCCTACGACGTCGATCGCAACCTCGGCAGCGTCGGGGCGGCCACGCTCACCTGGGTCGGCGCGCCGCAGCCGATGGAGACGCGCGTGACCCGCGTCGAGGAGCCGCGCTTGCTCGAGTACAACGCCGGCGGCACCGACATGCGCTGGGAGCTGGAGCCGCTCGGGGGCGGCACGCGCCTCAAGCTGTGGACGATGATCGATCGGCGCTTCGTGTCGATGGGCGCGGCCGGCTGGCACATCAGCTTTGACGTGCTCGACCACCTGCTCGCCGAGGAGCCGATCGGCCGCATCGCCGGCGGCGAGGCGATGCAGTTCGCCGGCTGGCAGCGGCTGAACGCGGAGTACGCCCAGCAGTTCGGCGTCGAGCTTCCGGCGTGGTCGCAGAACAAGTAGAATCGCCGTGTCCACCATGGCCACGACGAAGAAGAAGAGCGCATCGCACAAGAGCGAGGGTCCGTCGCAGCGGTCGGTTGCCAAGCTGATCGACGAGCGCATCGAGTCGTATCCCGACTGGCGCGGCAAGATGCTCGGCCGGCTGCGCGCGCTCATCAAGGAAGCCGACCCCGACGTCGTCGAGGAGTGGAAGTGGGGCAAGCCGGTCTGGTCGCACGACGGCCTCCTGTGCACCGGCGAGGTCTACAAGAGCGTCGTCAAGACGACCTTCGCGCGCGGCGCGGCGCTGGCGGATCCCAAGCGCATCTTCAACTCCAGCCTCGAAGGCAACACGCGCCGCGCCATCGACTTCCACGAAGGCGAGAAGGTCGACGAGGCGGCGCTCAAGGCGCTGATCCGCGCCGCCGTGGCCCTGAACCAGTCCAAATAGCTGCGCACCTCGGCCAGTGGACGGCCACGATGACGCGTGGATGGGCAACCCGATCGCGCGCCGTATGCGTCCATCGTCGCAGTCCGCCATGCTGAGCGCCGCGTGTCTGCGCTGACTCCCGTCGCCCCGCGCGAGCGCATCGCGACGCTCGACGTCCTGCGCGGCTTCGCGCTGCTCGGCGTGCTCCTCGGCAACTCGTACTGGCTCTACAGCGCCCGCTTCCTCGAGGCGCCGCCCGACACCAGCCGCTTCGACGCCATCGCCCGCTGGATCCAGGCGCTCCTCGTCGAGAGCAAGGCGCAGACGCTGCTCACGTTCCTCTTCGGTTTCGGCTTCGCCGCCCAGCTTCTGCGCGCGGAGGCGCGCCACGAGCCGGTGATGGGCATCTACCTGCGCCGCCTCTTCGTCCTCCTCGCCATCGGGCTCTTGCACGTGATGCTGTGGTGGGGCGACGTCACCTGGACCTACGCGGTCGCCGGCTTCGCGCTGCTGCTGTTCCTGCGCACCTCCGATCGCGCGCGCCTCGTCTGGGCGGCGCTCCTCACCTTCGGCTGCTTCGCCTTCGGGACGTGGCCGTCGCTGCGCGCCGCCGCCGCGCGCCTCGTCGCCAGCCCGGCGACGATGGAACAGACCATGAAGAGCTTCGCGGCCGCGATCCACGGCAAGCGCTTCTGGCCGGTGGTGCCGGCGCACCTGCGCGTCGCCCTCGTCTGGGAAGCGCCGATCTACCTTTGGTACTACGCGTGGCTGCTCGGCCGCTTTCTCGTCGGCTACGTGGCGGGCACGCAGCGCTGGTTCGACGACGACGGCGCCGGCCACCTGCCGCTGTTTCGCCGCTTCGTCCTCTTCGGCCTCGTCGCCGACGTCCCGGCCGCCGTGCTCACCATCCTGCTGCGCCTCGTGCCGCACGCGCCGCACCGGCTCGGGCCGCTCGCGTCCGTGGCCGTCGGTCTCGTCGATCAGCTCGGGCTCCTCGGCCTGACCGCCGCCTACGTCGGCGTCATCGTGCTGCTCATGCAGCGACCCAGCTGGCGCTCGCTGCTCACGCTGATCGCGCCGGCGGGTCGCATGCCGCTCACGACCTACATCTCGCAGAGCGTGATCTCGACCTTCCTCTACTACGGCTGGGGGCTCGGCCTCGCCGGCACGGTTCGCTCCGCGCGCTGCGTGATGCTGGCCCTGGCGATCTTCGCGCTGCAGGTCGTCGCCGCCCACCTCTGGCTGCGCCGCTTTCGCTTCGGCCCGCTCGAGTGGATCTGGCGCGCGCTCGTCTACCTGCAGCTCCCGCCGATGCGCGTGCGCTAGCCCTGCGCCCAGGCGCGCTCGATCGCCGCCACCAGCTCGGCGGGCGTCGCCGGCCCCTCGCCCGCCGCCGCGCGAATGTGCGGCAGCAACCAGCTCGCGGCGCTCGCCACGTCGTCGAAGAGCTTGCTCGGGGTCTTGCTCCTGCGCACGAGCATGAGCCCGGAGGCGACCATGCGCGTGGTGGCCGCGCCGAGCCCGGTCCCGAGGATCACCTGCGCGATCGCCCGGAGGCTCGGCCCCGGGTTGTCGGTGAGCCGCTTGGCCTCGTCGCGCATCTCGGCGTCCATGCGCAGCGACGACATGCTCAGGACCGCCAGCGCGCAATAGCCGCCGCCGAAGCGCTTGTCGAGCTGCCCCTGCACGGCGCTGACGCGCTTCATCGTCTCGAGCGTCGCCCTGCCCCGCCACATCGTCACGAAGACGTTGTGCCAGGTGCCGAACAGATGGTTCTCGCCGCGATCGATCACCACCACGCTGGACAGGGCCCCCATGGCTCCATTTTACCTCTTGCCGTACGCGCCGGCTCAGTCGTGAAAGATCACGTCACACCGCGGGCAGCGGCTCGGGTAGAGGCGGCGATACAGGTAGCGGTTGCAGCGCGGGCAACGCCAGTTGATCAGCGTCAGGATGACGCCGGTGAAGATCACGACCAGCCCGATGATCTCGAGCGGCGAGCGGATCTCGTAGGAGCCGAGCTTCGCAGCCCAAACGGCGGGCAAGAGGATCGCGATCAGCACGAGCTGGCGGCGGAAGCGGACGCGAAACTGATCTTTGACGAGCTGCTCGTCCGACGCCACCGACGGCGCGGATGGCGGCTGCGCTTGTACTGGCTGTGTTCGTACTGGCGGTGTTCTTACCGGCGGCGCTTGCGCGGGCCGCGTTTGTGCCGGCCGCGTGCTCGACAGCGCAGCAGGTTGCGGCGCCGTCGGAACCGGCGGTGGCTGGTACGACGGATCGAGCTGCCTCGCGGCGATCTCGAGCAGCGTGGGCTTCGTCAACGGCGGAGGCGGCGACGGCTTGGACACGTGCCGACGATAGCAACGCCGCCGCGCGCGCGAAGTCGCGCCGATCACACGCGCGCGCGATCGAGGTTGTTTGATAGCACCCATGGCTTTCTCTCCGTCGAGCTCCTTCACGGCACGCTACCGGTCGATCGCCACCAGGCGCTGGCCGAGCTGCGCCAGCTCTCGGCCCGTCGCTAGCGCTGCGACCGGGCGCGGGACGACGCGCGTACTACCTTCCCTCCCAACACCGGAGGGAACGATGAAGCTCACCGTGATCGGTACGGGGTTGATCGGCTCGCGCGTCATCCGCAAGCTCACGACGGCCGGGCACCAGGTCGTACCCGCGTCGCTGCACACCGGGGTCGATCTGCTCACCGGCAAGGGCCTCGACGAGGCGCTGAAGAACGCCGAGGTCGCGGTCAACTTGTCGAACTCGCCGACCTTCGACGCCGCCTCGCTCGACTTCTTCCGCACCACCACGACCAACCTCCTGGCCGCGGGGCAGCGCGCCGGCGTGCGGCACCAGGTGATCCTGTCGATCGTCGGCGTGGATCAGCTGCCGGCGCTCGACTATTACCGCGCCAAGGCGCTGCAAGAAGAGCTGCTGCGCAAGGGCCCGACGCCCTACTCGATCGTCCGCGCCACACAATTCTTCGAATTCATGAATTCGTTCGTTTCTTGGGTCTCGGACGACAAGACGGTTCGTCTGCCGTCGGCGCACGTGCAGCCGATCGCCGCCGACGACGTCGTCGATGCGGTCGTCGACGTCGCCACCGGCGCGCCGCTGCAGGGCATCCGCAACGTCGCCGGCCCCGACGTCTTCGCGCTCGACGAGCTCGGCCGCCTCACGCTCGCCGCGCACCACGACGCGCGCACCGTGGTGGTCGACGACAAGGCGGGCATGTTCGGCGGCGTCCGCGGCGAGGTGCTCACCGCCGGCCCCGACGCCCGCATCGCCCGCACGCACTATCAGGACTGGCTCCAGTCGGCGCACTAGAACGCATCAGATGCGTTCTAGCCAATTCGCCTAGGCAATCCGCGCAACGCAGTCGCGCTCGCCCGCGCGCGACGCGGAGTCATCGCCGGCACGAGGTTTGCGATCGCTGCGCCGACGATGAACCTCCAGACGAAACGTACCGAATTCAGGATTTCGGCGATCGCCGCGTGGCTGCTCTTGACGGGCGCGGCGGGCTGCAGCTTCCAACCTGCCGACGCCGGGGTCGGCTCGTCCGCGCAGTCGATCTCGTGCCTCGTGTGCGGCGCCAACGCCGACCTCGGGACCGGCACCGTCGGCCAACCGCCACCGCCGCCCCCGCCGAGCGGCGGAACCTTCACCGTCCACGCGCTCGGCAACATGTGCCTCGACTTCGGCGGCCAGGCCTACTGGGCGCCGGGCGCGCCGGTGACGCTCTATTGGTGCAACGGATCGATCGCGCAGGAGTTCGACGTACAGGAGGTCGCCGGCGCCGGCCACGACGTCACGCTCCACCTCGGCACCGGGACCGACAACAACTACTGCATCGGCGCGCGCGGCGGCAAAGCGGTCGCCGGCGCGGCGCTCGAGATCCAGGTGTGCAACGGATCGGCCGCGCAGCAATTCGCGCTCGACGGCGACTCGATCATCGCCGGCCACCTCCCCGGGATCGTCTTCCAGGGCGGGCTGGCCAGATCGTTCTTGCCGATCACGTCGCCGCCGCAACCGATCGTGCGCGAGCTCGTGGCCAGACCGCTCGACGGCGTCACCAATGCCAAGACGCCGATCGTGCTCGGTCCGCGCCAGCTCACGCAGGACGAATATTTGACCTTCGTCCCGACGGACAAGTCGAACCGGAAGCCGCACTCGGGCTTCGTCACGCCGGTGCCGCTGACCGGCCAGAATCTGCAGATGACGCTGCAGGGCGCGACCTGGGGAACCGTCGTCGATCTGCCGTACAGCACCATCGACATGACCGGATACCTCGATACGCCGATCCATGACGGCGTCACGCTGCGCGGCGATCGCTGGACCACCGGCTACGGTCCGCTCATCGAGTACAACAACAACGACGACGGCCCCATCTTCGAGCTCGGCACGGACACGGTGCCTGGAGGGCACAGCGCCCGCATCACCGGGCTCCGCTTCCAGGGCGCGACCTGGGGCACGGACCAGCCGGTGAAGCTGACCGCCATCAAGGTCCACGACGACGGCGACACCACCGTGATCATCGATCACAACGAGCTCTACGACTTCACGTCCAACGGCATCGAGGTTCACGGAAAGCTCGTCGACCACATCGGCAGCTGCGGCCTGGTCACCTTCCCGTCGCTGCCACGCGCCACGCCCGTCCGCATCTCCGAGAACTTCATCCATCATGTCATCGGAGACGGCCAGGGCTACGGCGTCGTCGCGGGCTACGGCGGGTTCCCGCTCGTCGAGCGCAACACCGCGTATCAGAATCGGCACACGGTGGCCGCAAGCCCCGACGCGCTGAGCGGCTACGTCGCGACCGACAACTTCATCTTGCACCAGGCGCCGATCTACAACGGCTACGACCACACCTCGAACTTCGACGTCCACGGCGACGGGAGCGCGCTGTGCCGCGATCACTGGGGAGGCGATGCCGGCGATTACGTCGTCATCCAATACAACACGGTCCTCTCGAACGATCGCCAGAACGTCCTCATCCGCGGACAGTCTTGTCGGCCGGGATTGGTCGACGGCAACATCTTCGGCGAAGGGAAGGATGTCACCGAAGTCTCCGTTCCGGTTCCCTTCACCTGCAGCCCTCGCCTCATCCTCGACGGCGGCGCCGTCGTCAATCTCAAGGTCAACGGCTATGTCGACCCGGCACCTCCGGACCTGAACGTCACGGCCAACAACGCGTATGGCCAGGCGCCGCCCGTCGACCAGATCGCCGTCGGCGACTTCGACGGCAACGGCATCGACGACATCTTCATCACCACCGGCACCGGCTGGTTCTACTCGCCGGGCGGCAAGAACGAATGGCGCTGGCTGCGCCGCGCGTCCGAGCAGGTGGGCATGCTGCGCCTCGGCGATCTCGACGGCGACGGCCGCACCGACGTCATCCGCGCCAACGGCAGCGAGCTCCTGGTGTCGTGGGGCGGCGTCTCCGACTGGCAGACGCTGACGCAGACCCCGGCGCGCCTGCCCATCACCAGCTACGCCATCGGCAACTTCGACGGCGATCGCATGCATGGCGACGACATCTTCGTCACCGACGGCGCGCGCTGGTACGTGGCCAAGAACGGCCACAACTTCACGCAGACGCAGACCTCGTCCGTGCCGGCCTCGGCCATGCGCTTCGGCGACTTCGACGGCGACGGCAAGACCGACGTCTTCGCCGTCGTCGGCGGCCATTGGTCGTTCTCGTCGGATGCCGTCGGCGCGTGGCAAGCGCTGCCGGGCGCGCCGGGCGACAGCGACAACCTCATCGCCGCCGACTTCGACGGCGACGGCCGCACCGACATCGGCCGCTACTACATCGACGGCTTCATCGACACCCACACGCCCATCTGGAAGTTCGCCTACTCGCCGAGCGCGCGCGCGCCGTTCACCGGCGAGCGGGTCACCGACAGCCCGGCCGCGTGGGGCGGCCACTTCGTCGACGGCCCCGGCGTCATCTGGTGGGACGCCGACGACGAGTTCACGCTCGGCTCCGGCACCGCCGCCAACGCCAAGCTCTCCCGTCAGAAGATGAAGTGACCGCGGGTTCGCCCGCGCGGTGACCGTCGCGACTGCGCGTCCGCGCGATCGGTGCCGCCTCGCATGGCGCTCGCCGACGGATTTGCCTAGGACTCGCTCATGACACGCACAGCCTCGCTCTCGCTCGTCCTCGCCGCGTGGGCCGGCTGCGGCAGTCAGTCGTCGCAACCGATGACGGTCACGCCCGCCTCCTGCGCGCCCGCGGCTCCGGCGACCCCCGGCGATCAAGATCGCGACGGCCTCGACGACGCCATGGAGCTGGCGTGGGCGCAACAGTATCTGCCCTACCTGTCGCTCGCGCCCGACGAGGAGTGCGGCACCGCCGGCATCGTCGTGCGCGTCGAGCCGCTCGACCTGCCCGGCTTCGTCCGCATCCGCTACGACGTCCTCTACGACAACGACTGCGGCATCGGCGGTCACGTCGGCGACGACGAGCGCTTCGCCATCTCGGTCGACACCTCGCTGCCGCCGCCCGACGGCATCACCACCATCAAGGCCATCTCGCACAAAGGCTCGATCTGCGAAAAGGAGTCCGACTGCGGGCGCTGCGCCGGCCAGATGGCGTGCGCGACGCTCGTCGACAACGGCACTCCGCGCCCGGCCGTGTGGGTGTCGCGCGACAAGCACGGCAACTACGTCGATCGCCAGTCGACCTGCCAGTTCGACAACACCTGCCTCGACGACTGTGAAGACAGCGCCGCGCCGGCGTCGCTTCCCATCGTCAACATCGGCGAGCCCTGCTTCCCGCTCGTCGCCAACCTGACGACGCAAGGCTTCATCACCAGCGCCAACGGCTGGACCAACCAGGTGCTGTTCAACTACGACCCCTGGGGCGGGCAGCCCTTCGGCGGCGCCGGCGACATCGCCAGCGACCTGACCGATCCCGCCTTCGACACGCCGCCGTGTCAGTGACGGCTGGCGCCCGGACGGCTCATTGCCAGTGACACTGGATTGTCTCCCGGCGTCCGCGTCGCACCCTATGCGGTATGAGGCGCCATCTCGAAACGCTCGAGCGCTTGCTCGCCGTGCCGGCCGCCGAGCTCGACGTGGCGTTGACCTACGCCTGCGACCTCGTCACCGAAGCGCTCGGCGCCGACAAGGTCGATGCCTTCCTGTACGATCGCTCGCGCGACTCGCTGGTCGCCCTCGGATCGAGCAACCAACCGCTCTCTACGTTGCAACGCCAGCACGGCCTCGACGTGCTGCCGCTGTCCAACGGCGGCCGCACCGTCTCGGTCTACCAGACCGGCCAATCCTTCCTCAGCGGCCAGGTGCGCAGCGATCCGGACGAGCTGCGCGGCCTCAAAGAGACGCTCGCCATCCAGTCCGAGATCGGCGTCGCGCTCGAGGTCGGCGGCGTGCGCCGCGGAATGATCATGGTCGCCTCGCAGAAGCTCGACTGCTGGAGCGTCGAGGACCTCCAGTTCAGCGAGGCGGTCGCGCGCTGGGTCGGCCTGTTGGCGCACCGTGCCGAGCTCACCGAGCAGATCGGCGCCAACGCCGTCGAGCAGGGCCGTCGCGCCGTCGCCGACGAGCTCATCACGGTGATGGCGCACGATCTCCGTAATTATCTGGCGCCCATCGACATGCGCCTGCGCGTAGTGCGCCGGCGCCTCGAGCAGGCCAGCCGCGCCGACGACGTGCGCGACCTCGATCTCGCGCTCAAGGCGTTCGGACGGCTGAGCGCGATCATCGGCGATCTGCTCGACGTGGCGCGTGTCGACCAGGGCGTCCTGCAGATCGACAAGCAGCCGACGGCGCTGGTGTCGCTCATCGAAGAGATCGCGGCCGCGATCGCCACGCCCGACCACGCGATCGACGTGCGCGCCGCGGAGGAGCTCGTGGTGTTCGCCGACCCGCGACGCGTGCGCCAGTGCATCGAGAACATGCTGGCCAATGCGCTCAAGCACTCGCCCAAAGACGCGTCGGTCACGGTGCAGATCTCGCGCCTCGCGCGCGAGCGCGACGACGCCGCGCGCGTCGAGATCGTCGACGAGGGGCCGGGCGTCGATCCCGACATGAGCCCGCGCATCTTCGATCGCTTCGTCACCGGACAACGCAAGGAAGGCGGGCTCGGGCTGGGGCTCTATCTCGCCAAGCGGATCGCCGTGCTCCACGGCGGCGACCTCACGCTGCTCGCGCAGCCGGGCAAGGGCGCCCGCTTCCTGCTCGTGCTGCCCATGTACACCGGCGGCCTCGACTGAGCGCGCCTCACGTGCGCGGCACCTGCAGCGGCGTGCCGCTCGTCCCTGCCGGCGCCGCCGATGCACGCTCGCCATCCGAGCAGGTCGCTACTGCAGGTGGCGCCGGCAATAGGCGGTGCCGCGGCTGAGCGCCGCTTCGACCGGCCGCGCGAAGCTCGCCAACGTCTCGCGCATCGACGGTGGATGCGCGTCGGCCGAATGGCTGAGCGCGCCGAGGAAGACGAACGGCAGGGCGAAGATCGCCAGGAGCGCGACCAGCATCGACAGCACCATCGAGCCGCTGCGCGGCACTCTCAAGGCTCGCATGGCCGACCTACGTCGCAAACCTCGTGCTCACACGAGCTTTCGCGCACTTGCCGCCGACCGTGCGCCGCCTGTCACCGGCGAGCGGAACCGAGCTTCCCCTCCGACGGGCCTGTCCCCCGATCGCCCTGGTCCTTCGAGCGAGCGGGTGTCACGCCGGCGCGGGCTCGCGCCTATTCCAGTGACGCCAACGAAATGGCGATCCTGGAGGCGGACATGAAGAAGCTCCTGATGTATGCATTCCTCGCGATGGCAGTGGTGGCCCCGACGGTGGCCTGGGCGGCGGAGTCGGCATGCTCGTGCTGCTCCGATTGTCCGCCGGGCTGCCCCTTCTGCCCGTAACATCGAGGACGACGACCCCGGGTGGAACGCCAGCAACGCACGAACCTTCAGCGCTGCCTGACACGACTCGCCGACGGCGACCGTGACGCGTTCCGTGTCGTCTTCGATCTGGCGTGGCCTCGCGCTCGCGAGATCGCTCATCGCCTCCTTCCCGCCGCCGATGCCGAGGACGCCGCGCAAACCGCGCTCCTGAAGCTGTTCGAGCGGGCCAACGAGTTCGACCCGGCGCGCGACGCGCTGGCCTGGATCGTCGGCATCGTCAGCTTCGAATGCCTGACGTTCCGCAAGAAGGCGGCGCGCCGTCGCGAGGCCGGCGCCGCAGCGCTCCCCGTCGTCGCCGACGCGACGGCCAACCCCGAGGAGCAGACGATCAACGGAGAGCTCGAAGCCGTCGCGCTGGCGACGCTCGGCAATCTCCGGCCCGAAGATCGCGAGACGCTCGGCATCGCCTTCTTCGGCGAAGGCGCCCGCGCCGTCAAACCGGCGACGTTTCGCAAACGACTCGAGCGCGCGTTGGTGCGCCTGCGCGCAGCGTGGAGGGATCATGGAATCGGCTGATCTGGCCGCGCGTGCCAAGCGCGCCTACGAAGCGGGACGCCTGCGCTGGGCGGCGCAGATCGCCTGGATCGTCGCCCTGCTGCTGTTGATCTCGTTCGCCAGCGTCGGGCCGTCGCTGGTCAGCGCGACGACGGGCCTGATCCTGCTCGCCACGACGACGCTCCTCCGCTGGCGCGGGCGCCAGTGGAGCGCCGCGGTTCGCACCGGTCTCATGGCCGGCCTGATCCCGTTCGCGCTGCTGCTCGTCATCAAGGGCGGCTCGTTCTATCTCTGCTCGCTCGGCGCGTGCATGGGCCATTGCGCCAAGTTCTGCGGCTTCGGCGGCCTCGCCGCCGGGCTGCTCATCGCCGGCCGCGCGCGCCGGCTCGACACGAGCGTGATGCAGTTTCTGACCGCCGCCACGGTGGTCGCGGCGCTGACCGGGCTGCTCGGCTGCTTCGTCGGTGGGCTGATGGGGACGTTCTGGATGGTCGTCGGCGAAGTGGCGGCGACGGTGCCCGTCTTCGCCCTCCAGCTTCGCCGACAGTAGCGGCGCGGTCGCGGCTCAGTGCTTGTTCGCGAGCGGGCAGCTCGACCTCGAACATCCCTTGTGCGCGGCGTGATACCGCGTCACCGCGAACCCGACCGTCGGCACGGCAATCAGCAACGCGATGGCGAAACGCTTGGCCCACTTCGACATGGCAATCCTCCTGCCATCGATAGGCACATCGCGGCCGCTGCGTGACAGGTTACGGCAGGAGCGCGGCGGCTACAGGGTCGTGTTCACCATGTACGTGCCGCCGCTCGAATTGACGGCGGTGCCGGTCACCGTCGTCGAGCCGACCACGCGCATCACGTCGGGCGCGGTGCCGCTGAAGGTGCCGTTGATCTGCAGGCTGAGGGTGACCGTGCCCTGCAGGTCTCCGCTCATCGTGTAGTCACCGTCGAGCGATCCGGTCAGCGTGTTGCCCGCGCTCGCGTTCAGCTTGAGGCTCAGCGACGGCGCCGCGGCGCTGTCCGTCGCATAGGTGACGACGATGGTGTCGTTCTTGTCGTCGACCACGATCTTGCCGTCGGAGTACATGGTCATGTCGGCGGCGAGCCCCATCGAGATCTGGCTCGGGTTGCCCTGATCGACGTGGCCGCTGATGGTCAACGCGCCGGTCGCGTCACCCGCCGCCATCTGCGCCGGGATGTTGGCGTTGGCGGCCGCGTTGTAGCCGGCGAAGCCGAGCGCGAGGCTCTTGGAGACCGCCTTGTCGAGGCCGAGGTAGGCGCGGCGCGCTTGCTCGTTCGAGGTGACCGAGTCGCCATTGCCGCAGCCAGCCGTGCTCGCGATCAGGATCAGGAGAAACGCGTTGCCGAGAGCGATTCGTAGGTTGCGCATGCCGGCTGATACGAATGAGCCGGCGCGCGGATACAGGCGCGCGGCGGCAGGCTATTTCACGCAAGAGCCAGCGGCCGAGCAGCTGCTGCAGCCGGCGCGCGTGCACTCGTTCATGCCGCCTGCGTTGTTCATGCAGTTGATGAGCGGGCAGTGATCGAAGCCGCCGAGGTCGGGCGTCGCCGTGCCGCAACGGCCGTACATGCCCGTCGAGCTCTGGCAGAAATCGCCCGTCGGACAGCTCGTCGAGTTGCAGCAATAGACGCTGGCCGTGCCCTGCCGGCAGAGACCGCCGAAGCAGGCGAGCCCCGGCAAGCAGTCACACGCGCTCGTGCAGGCGGCGCCGCTGGTGCCGCCGTCGGTGATGACGATGATCCCGCCGTCGCCGCCGCCGCCGCCGGCGAGGTCGCTGCTCGCGCCGGCGAGGTCGCCGGCGCCGGCGCTCAAGTCGCCGCTCGCGGAGAGATCCGCCCCGCTCTGCCCGTTGTCGTTGCCGCAGCCGACGAAAAAGGTAAGCCCAAGCAAAAGGAAGATGCGCATGCGAATGATACGAGCAGTCGAGATGCTCGATACATTACGGAGAGCTGTGAGTGGATTCGTGAAGTTGCGGGTGAGGCGGCGCTAGAAGCTCATCGCGCAGTAGCCGGCGCCGGAGTTCACCCAGTTCTGCTGGATGAGGTAGTGCGCGCCGCCGAGCGTGATGTTGTAGAGCGAGCCGTTCGACGCCTTCGAGGTGGTGCCGAAGGTCCAGGCGCACTTGTCGGCGTTCTCCTCGCCGCGGCGATCGTACCAGGCGTTCAGATCGGGATCGCTGATCGCCTCTTCGCTCTCGTGCGCGATGATCGACGCCATCCCGTCGGCGCCCGCGTTGCCGTTCGGGCTCGTGGTCTGCTCCGCGCACGACGAGGGACAGCGATCGGGGTTGCCGACGAACGCATACTTGATGTTGGAGCCCGCGATGGTGCCGTCGTCGTGCCAGCCGCAGTACTGCGTGCAGAAGCCGCTCGTCGCGTTGACGTCGGCCGAGGTCAAGACGAAGTAGACGCCGTTGGTGTCCTTCGGCAGCCGGCCGCTCGAGATCGCCGACGACACGACCGTCTGAATCTGCGCGTCGGAGAGCGCGGTGCCCTGCGAGTAGCTGTCGGTCGTCGAGCCGGCGTAATGGAGGTTGCCCGAGACGTGATTGCCGCTGCCGTCGTAGTAGGTCGAGTTGATGTGCTCGTAGCTCGAGCCGCCCAGGTTGCTGATGAAGCTCGTCAGGATCGTCGTCGCGTTGTTGCCGGACCAGTTGCCGTACCAGATGTAATAGATGTTCACCGTGCCGAGCATGACCGGACCGCCGTGATACTGGATGCCGCTTCCGCCGGGCTTCTTCGCCGCCGCCGCGGCCTCGTGCTCGCTGCGCGTCAGATTGCCGCGCCCGTTCGGCGCGAGCTCGCCCTGCAGCGCCTCGCCGCTCTCGTCGACCGGCAGCTCACCGGTGCACCCCGCCAACAAGACCGCTGAAACGATTACCAGGCTCGTCTTCATGGTCGCACCCTCCAGATGGGTGCCGGCCGGCCTTTGCAGCGACCATGCCGCTCGTCGCACGAATGTCTTCCTGCAATTGGGTTCTGCGAAGCGGGGAAGAACGCCCCGTAGCGGGGTCAACTGACCCTGAGGACTCGGGACCCGGCGCGCAGCGGATTCACGCGCGCGATCCCGCCGCGGTCGACGGCGTCAGGGGCAGACGCCGCCGTGCGCGCAGGTGGCGACGCCGTTGCACGTGGTCAGGGTCGCGCCGGTGCCGCAGGTGAGCGCGCAGCCGGCGCCGGCACAGGTGCACATCGCGGCGCCGTCGCAGCTCACCGCGCACGCGCCGGTGCAGGTGACCGTGCAGCTCGAGTCGCCGGTGCAGCTCGCCGTCGAGCCGTCGCCGAGCGTGAGCGTGCAGGTCGAGCCGCCGGCGCAGGTCGCCGTGCTGTTGCTGCCCGTCGCTTGCGCGCAGTCGGATTGGCCGTCGCAGGTCGAGGTGCAGCCCGAGCCGCAGCTGCCGGTGCAGGTCGTCTTGGCGTCACAGTGCGACGAGCAGCCCGCGCCGCAATCGACGGTGCAGCTGTTCAGGTGCTGGCAGTCGAAGGTCGCGCCCGACGGCAACGAGCTCGCGCCGCCGTCGCCGGTGCCGTCGCCGCCGAGCGAGCAGGTGCCGCCGGCAGCGCAGGTGCAGGTGCTGTCGGTGCAGCTGCAGGCGCCGTTGCAGTGCGCACCTCGCATACGACCGACCGGGAGTCGCGGATACACGCGATCTTTTCTGCGCGGACTGATAAAATGGCTGCGGGATGTATCCTGGCCGCGCCCTCGGTCGTACCACCGTCGAGACCGATGGAGCCGATGCGACGGAAGCGCGCGCGGTCGAGCGACGCGCCATCGAGACCGTGCTCGCGGGCGAGCGCGCTGCCTTCCGCGTGCTCGTCGAGCGCCACGCGCGCGGCGTGCAGGCGATGATGCAGCGTTTCGTGCACAACGGCGCCGACGCCGAGGATCTGGCGCAGCAGGCGTTCGTCGCCGCGTTCGACGCGCTCGGCAGCTTCGACGTCGAGCAGCGCTTCTCGACCTGGCTCTATCGCATCGCGATCAACCTGGCCAAGGATCACCTGAAGTCGAAGAAGCGCACCGAGCGCGGCCTGCCCGACGAGGAGGTGCGCGACGCCGCCTTCGCCGGCCGCATCGCCGCGCCCGACGAGCCGGTCGAGGCGCGCCAGCGGCAGGCGCTGCTCGAGCGCGCGCTGGCAACGCTGTCGGTCGAGGATCGCGAGATCCTCGTGCTCAAGGATCTCGAGGAGCTTCCGTTCGACGAGATCAAGGCGATCACGGGCCGGCCGGTGACGGCGCTGAAGATTCGCGCGGTGCGCGCGCGGGCGCGGCTGCGCCGGGCGCTGGAGAAGCTCGCACCGGCAGGCGCGCTGTGAGCGGGCCCGATCCGCGCGACAAGGATTTCGTCGACGCGGTCATGCGTCAGATCGCCACGCGTCCGCTGCCGCGACCGAGCTGGTGGCGGCGCATGTTCGCCGCGCGCGAGGTGACGCTGCGCTTCCGCCCGGCCTCGTGGGCGCTGGCGGCGGTCACGATCTTCCTCCTCGGCGCGCTGGTGGCGCGCTCGCGCCATCCCGCGCCGACGGTGACGGTCGCGACCACGCACCACGGGGCGGGCGACGACGTTCCGACGCTCGTGCGCTTCTCGCTCCACGCGCCGGGCGCGCGGGCGGTGGCGCTGGCGGGCGACTTCAACGGCTGGCGCCCCGACGTGACGCCGCTCCGTCGCGGCGGCGACGGCCAGTGGATCGTCGAAGTGCCGCTGACGCAGGGCAACTGGAGCTACTCCTTCGTCGTCGACGGCAAGTGGGTCGAAGATCCGCTCGCCGAGAGCTGGCGCGCCGATGGCTTCGGCGGCAAGAACGCGGTGGTGCGCGTCGGTGACGTGCCGGCGCTGGTGGGCGAAGCGCGCGACGGCTGATATGCTGCCGGCGTGCGCGCCTTGCCCGCTCTCGTCGCTGCCCTGAGCCTGGCCGGCGCCGCGCATGCGCAGACCCGGCTGTCGGTGTCACCAGGGCTGTCGCTCGCCGCGGGCTACGACGACAACCTGTTCCTCGACCCGACGCTGACCGGCGCGGCGCCGCCGCGCGCCGACGCGGTCATCGACGTGCGCCCGTCGCTGGCGGCGGCGATCGTGGGGCACGGCCACGCGCTCACGCTGCAGGCCGACTACCTCGAGCGCATCACGCCGTCCAACGGCGACCTCCGCGATCTGCTGCTGCACCTCGGCTGGTCGTCGCCGGCGTGGCATCGGCTGAGCGTCGCCGTCGGCGCGCTCTACGAGCACTACGAGGCGACGGCGTTCCGCGACAACACCTTCGATCTCGGCGGCGGCGAGCTCGCGCTGCGGTTGGCGTTGTCGCGCGCGCACGTCGAGGTCGCCTATCGCGTGGACGCACGCGGCTACTCGGATCCGTCGCGCAACGGGCAGGTCGACCTCGATCAGTATGCGTCGGCGAGCGCGCGCGTGCGGCTGCACCCGACGCTCGAGCTCGACCTCGGCTATCGCTTCCTCGACGTCGCCTCCGACGAGCCGACCGCAGTGCTCGAGCGCCATCGCGGCGACGTCGGCCTGGCGTGGCAGCCGGCGGCCTGGCTCTCGGCGAGCCTCGGTTACGCCATCTGGCTGCAGACCCTGCCCAACGGCGCGCCGCCGGTTTCGCCGGTGAAGCCCGGCGGCCCGCGACGCGACGTCGCGCACGCGCTCGGCGCCGCGGTGAGCTTCCACGTGCGGCGCTGGCTCGATCTGTTCGCGCGCTACGACTTCATCCTCTCGACGTCGGATCAGCCCACGGGGCGGTATCAGCTCGATCAGATCGTCGCCGGCGCGGCCGTCGGATGGACCTTCGCGCGCGAGCACGCCCCACCGCCGCCGCCGCTCCTGCCGAGCGTGAACGGGCACGACGTCACCTTTCGCGCGCGGGCGCGGCCGGGCGCCGTCGTCGCGGTCGTCGGTGATTGGACCGACTGGCAGCCGCTGGTCCTCGCGTCCGTGGGCGGCGATGGCTACGAGGGCACCTATCCCCTGCCCCCGGGACGCCACGCGTGGGCGCTGCAGATCGACGGCGCGGTGGTGACGCCTCCCGAAGCCCGCGGATTCGTGGACGATGGCTTCGGCGGCCGAAATGCGATCGTAGATGTGCCGTAGCCTGCATCCGCGGCCGTTGCCGTTCGTACAATGGTGGTGATGGCGCGTTTGGCCATACTGGCGCTGCTGCTCGTGGGCAGCGTCGCCTCCGCGGAGCGCCCGGCGATCGACGAGGCGCGTCTCGGCCCGTCCGCCGCCGACGTGCGCGCGCTCGTGGACCGCACCGCCGCCAGCGGGCTGCCGGCCGAGCTCCTCGTCGACAAGGTGCGCGAGGGGCTGGCCAAGGGCGTCCCGCCGGCGCGGATCGCGCTCGTGGTGCATGGCCTCGCCGACAGCCTCGGGCGCGCGCGCAGCGAGGCGCTGACCGCGGCCGTCGCCTCGCCGTCGACGGCGCTCTTGAAGGCGATCGTCGAGGCGCACGGCGCCGGCGTCGGCACCGGTGAGGTCGCCGCGGTGCTGCGCGCCGGCGGCCGCGCGCGCGAGCGTGCCGTCCAGGTGCTCACCGATCTGGCGCAGCGCGGCTATCCCGTGGCCGTCGCGGCGCGCACCGTGTCGGCGATCGCCGGCCACGGCAAGAACGCGCTCGATCATCTGGTCGGCGAGGCCGAGCGGCTTCGTTCGCTCGACGCCGCCACCCCCGGCGACGCGCTCGATGCGCTGGCGCGCGCCGACGCCCAGGGCCTCGGGCTCGATCACGCCGAGCAGCTCTTGCATCGCAACGGCAACGGCGACGGCCCCGACAGCGACGCGCACGGACCGAATCGCGAGACCTCCGGCACGCGCGGCCCGCGCTCCGGCGGCGTGGCCGCGCCGGGGCACGGCAAGAACCAGTAGCGACGTAGTCCTTCTTCCCCCCACATCGTCTCCGAAAAAAACCGGATCGCGCCTGTATCGCGATCGATCGCGGGTCGTAGAAGGGGCATGCGCGCATTGCAAATCAGCCTAGCGGTCGGCCTCCTGGCTCTCGCCGGTTGCCACGACAACAAGAACAACGGCAACGGCATGGACATGAGCGCCGGCGCCGGCGACGACATGAGCGGCGGCGGCCCCAGCTGCAGCGCGGGCGGCGTGAACTGCTCGACGGACGCCGAGTGCTGCTCGAACAGCTGCGATGCGACCACGCACCTGTGCACGCAGCCGATGTGCAAGACGTCGGGCGCCGCGTGCGCGACCGCCATCGACTGCTGCAACTTCGACTGCGTCAACGGCACGTGCGGCACCGACCAGTGCATCTCCGACGGGCAGGCGTGCACCGCCGGCAGCACGCCGTGCTGCAGCGGCCCCAACGCCTGCACCAACGGCACCTGCGCGCAGCTCGGCAACGGCTGCCACACCGCGGGCAACGCCTGCACCAGCAACGGCGACTGCTGCAGCGGCAGCTGCGACATGAACAGCAAGACCTGCGCGGCGCCGTCGACGATCTCGTTCTGCGGCCAGACCAACGACATCTGCTTCAAGGACGCCGACTGCTGCACCGGCATCTGCGGCGCTCCCGGCGCCACCGGCGCGGGCACCTGCCAGACGATCCCGAACTCCACCTGCACCGTCGACGGCCTGAAGTGCAACGGCTGCAGCACCTCGCCGGCCTGCTGCTCGAGCTACTGCGGCGCGTACGGCAGCAACGGCTCGACCGTCTGCCAGCCGGCGGGCGGCTGCCGCATCCTCGGCGACCTCTGCCGTCAGAATTCGGACTGCTGCGGCGGCGACACCATGGCCTGCACCCTCGAAGGCTCGGGCGACGTCGTCTGCAACATCTTCGACACCAAGCGCGGCCTCGGCACCTGCGGCATGCCGAGCGGCACCAACTGCCCGAGCCCGGCGGTGTGCACCAACCCGAGCGATCCCGGCTGCAGCAACAGCGCCTGCATCCCCGAGGGCGATGTCTGCCACTGCACGCAGTACGATCCGACCACGGGCATCTGCGTGACCAACGGCGGCACGCCGCTGCCGAGCGGCTGCTCGGTCAACTCGATCAACTCCGACTGCTGCGGCGCCACCGGCGCGAGCAAGATGGCCTGCCGCCTCGACAAGGTCGGCGTCCCGCGCTGCTTCACCGTCACCACCTGCGTGCAGTCGGGCGGCAGCTGCGCGACCTCGGCCGACTGCTGCAACGGCAACGTCTGTCTGCCCGATGGCAACGGCCACTTCACCTGCGGCACGACCACCTGCGTGCCGACGGGCGGCAAGTGCAGCGCGACCTCCGACTGCTGCCCGGGCGAAGGCGACGTCTGCATCATCCCGCCCGGCCAGACCACGGGCGTCTGCGGCAACCCGACGCCGCCGCCGGCCGACGGCGGCACGGCGCCGCAGTGCTCGCACGCCGGTCAGAACTGCTCGCCGACGCAGGCCTGCTGCGCGGGCGAGGGCAGCTGCGAGGACGCCAGCGGCGCGGCCTGCACGAGCGCGACCGGCTGCACCTGCGTCTTCCAGCCCATCCCGTAGGCGCGCCGGTATTTACATCGCCCCCCGCTGAGCCGATAACTCCGGTCATGAAAACCGTGACCGGAAGCTCCCTCCTGCCCTGCACGCCCGAGACGTTCTGGAAGGTCTTTCTCGACGAGAAATTCACGCGCGAGCTCTTCCTCGAGGTGCTCGGCTATCGCGAGCTGACCGTGCTCGAGCTGACCGCCACGTCGCGCAAGCTCCACGTCGTCCCCAAGATCAACCTGCCGGGGCCGCTGCAGAAGCTCGTCGGCGACAGCTTCGCCTACGAGGAGCACGGCACGCTCGACCGCGCGAAGAACGAGTGGACCTGGCGCATGGTGCCGAAGAAGGAGCTGGTGCTCACGCGCGGCCGCGTGCGCCTCGAGGCCGCCGGCGACGCGCAGTGCCGGCGCAACGACGAGGTCACCATCGAGGGCAAGATCTTCGGCCTCGGCGGCGTGATCGAGTCGACCGCGGAGAAGGAGACCCGCGCATCGTGGGACAAAGAGCGCGCCCTCCTCGAGCGCTGGCTGGCGCAACCGCGCACCGCTTGATCGGCCGCCGCCACTAAGGGCATAATGCCAGTAGTGGCAAAACGACCTTACGCGGCCACGCGCGACGGCGCCGACGGGGATCCGGGCGGGACCCCGCGTGGCATGGAACCCTTCGTCCTGCTCGCGCTCGCCGACGGCCCCGTCCACGGGTACGAGCTGGCGCAGACGATCGCGTCGGCCGGCTTCCGCCGCGCCGCCGACGATCCCTCGCTCCTCTACAAGCTCTTGCGCGCGCTCGAGGCCGAAGGCTTCGCGACCTCGACGTGGGCCGACGGCGAAGGCGGCCCGCCGCGGCGCTTGTACACGCTCACGCCCGCCGGCGAAGACTACCTGCACGCGCGCGCCGCCGACCTGAGACGGCAGGCGCAGCGGATCGCGACGTTCGCCGCGCGCTACCAGGCGTGGAGCCGGCGCGCCACGCGTCGCTCGCGCAAGCCCACCGCCGGCAAAACGCTCCAAGGAGGCTCGTGATGCTCGGTCGCGTCGCCGCACTGGCCGTGCTGCTCTACCCTCTGGTCGCCGGCGCCACCGGCAAGGTCGAGCAGATCCGCGCGCGCGGCAAGCTCATCGTCAGCGTCAAGAACGACGCCAAGCGGTCGCACAAGGACCCGGCGCATTTCCAGAAGCGCGGCTTCGAGGTCGAGCTCGCGCACCTGTTGGCGCGCCACATCCTCGGCGACGAATCGCGCGTCGAGCTGAAGATCCTGGCGCGCCCCTTCCGGCTGCCGTTCCTCATGAATGGCTCGGTCGACCTCGTCATCTCGATGATCCCGATTACCGCGGAGAACACGAGCAAGGTCGACTTCTCGCATCCCTACTTCTCGTCGGGGATGTCGCTGCTCGTGCCGGCGAACGCGCCGTCGCTGACGCTGGCCGATCTGGCCGGCAAGACCGTCGCCTTCCGCAAGCAGTCGTACAACGACTACGGCGGCGAGCTCGAGCGCTTCGCCGCAGAGCACGGCGTCAAGGTCACCATCCGCTACTACCCGAGCTTCGACGCGGCCGTCAAAGCCGTCGCCAGCGGCGAGGCGGTCGCGATGGGCGGCAACTTCATCGACCTCGACGCCTATCGAAACGAGCACGCGGGCTTCGTCGTCAACGACAAGCTCCTCGAGGAGCGGCGCGTCGGCGTCGCGGTGCGCAAGGGCGACGACGATCTGTTGAAGCTGGTAAACGAGACGATCGACGACCTCAAGCGCACCGGCGAGCTCAAGCGGCTCACCGACAAGTGGCACCTGCCCTATCTGCTGCCGGCCACCGGCTGAGGCTGCGCGCGAGCCCGGAAGCTGCGCTAGCCCGGCACCGAGCCGGCGCCGTATCCGAACTTGAGCAGGATGCGCGCGACCCAGCGCAGCCCGTTGGCGTCGTTGGGCCGGAAGTCGAAGGCGTCGGCCACTCGGTCGATCACGTTGAACATGGTGGCGACGTAGACCGCCTCTTCGGTCGCCGCGTCGGTCACGCCGGCGGCGTGCAGCGCGCGCACGTCGTCGGCGCCGACCGCGGTCGGCTCCAGCGTCAGCTTGCGCAAAAAGCGCAACGTCGCGCGCAGGCGCTCGTCGATGGGCGCCGTCTCGGGATCGGCGAGCACGGAGCGCACCAGCGCTTCGTCCTTGTACCAGGCCACCGCGACCGCGGTGTGATCGCCCGTTCAATAACGACAGCGATTTTGATCGGACACGTACGCGGCGAAGAGCTCGGTCTCGCCGCGCGACCAGTGCTTGGCCTGCTCCATCGCCTCGACGAAGCCGGCCGACAGCCAGCGGCCGAACAGGTTGCGCCGGTACGACATCGTCGCGATCGGCCCCGGCACGTGGCCGACCAGGGCGCGGATGATCCCGAGCTGCAGCTTCTGCAGCGGGCGATGTCCGTGGTGCAAGAGCTGGAGGCGCATCAGCCGCCGGCTCCCGATTTGGCCGGCTTCGACGCCGCCGCTGCGATCGCGCGCGCGGCGACCTGATAGCGCGCCAGCCCGGCGCCGGTCGCGGCGGCGATCGTCACCTCGAAGATGGCCTCCTCGTCGAAGCCGGCGGCGCGCAACGCGGCGACGTCGTCGTCGGTGATCTTCCAGGCGTGCCGCGCGACCTTGTCGACCCACGACGCCAGCGCCGCGGGCAGCGTCTCGCGCGCGGGGAGCGCCCCGCCGCCGATCGCCGCTGCTTGCGCCGCCGCCGCCCGGCGCAGCTCGGGACGCGATCCGCCGTCGCCGAAGAGCGTATCGAGGACCTTCGTCAGCCGCGCGCGCATGCCGGCATCTTAGCACCGACCGCCTGCGCGCTTGCGTCCGGGTCCCACCGGGACACAGAATATGCCGCAGCGAATGGAGCGAGCCATCATCATCGGCGCCGGCATCACCGGCATGGCCATCAGCGCCCAGCTCAGCCAGGCCAAGATCCACCACGTCGTCGTCGGCACGCCGCCGCCGAACCAGGCGCCCAAGCTCGGCGAGTCGATGGAGATGCTCTCGAGCGTCATCCTCGACGAGATGTTCCCCGATCTGCACGAGCACTTCGTCGCCAAGCGCGGGATCTTCTTCTACACGCACAAGGCGGTGATGGGCGCGAACCTCAACCTCGCCCGCACCCTGCATCCGCGCGTCGACATCGTCTCCATCGGCGGCGTATCGGCGTTCCTGCTCGGGCTCGTCGGCTACCGCCGCCCGCGGCTGGGCGCCATCCACGTCGACCGCATCGGCTTCGACGCGGCGCTCGAGCGCAAGATGCGCGCGAGCGCGTACTGCACCGTCGTCGAGGCGCAGGTCGCCGACGTGATCTACGACGCCGCCGCCGACCGCATCACGCGCCTCCGGCTCGACGACGGCCGCGAGCTCGAGGCGCGCTACGTCTTCGACGCCAGCAACCAGGCGCGCGTGGTCCCCAAGGCGCTCGGGCTCGAGTGCCGCCCGCTGTCGGACGGCACCCAGCGCGTCACCTTCGCGCATTATCGCGCGACCGGCGAGAGCCGCACGCCGGCCACGATCGCGGCGCACAAGAACTGGGCCCTCTCGAGCAACGTGGTGCGCCTGTTCGACCCGGTCGACGGAGTCCACGGCGTCGGCTGGTGCATCCCGATCGGCGACTACGTCTCGATGGGCATCAGCCGCCCCGCCGACCGCGCGCTCCTGGACGAAGACGCGCTGGCGCTGCTCGAGCGCGCCATGGCCGAGCGCGGGATCCGCTATCGGCAGGTCTATCCCGACCTCGCCGGCACGCAGACGATCGAGACGCGCTTCTTCGTGCACGACCGCGTGTGCGGCAACAACTGGATCCTCGCCGGCC
Source organism: Polyangia bacterium (assembly GCA_035607415.1). Lineage (GTDB taxonomy): Bacteria > Myxococcota_A > Polyangia > Palsa-1104 > Palsa-1104 > JAQBQH01. The sequence goes on along the minus strand of DATNAQ010000170.1, from coordinate 18,426 downwards.
AGACCGGCTGTCAGGGTTGGTTCAGCACGCTCACCGGCGTCGAGTCTTCGCTCTTCTGCGCGTCGATCGCCGACAAGCTGATCGAGTCGCCCGAGCGCGCCTCGCGCGTCTACCGCCAGTACATCGACGCCGTCGTCGAGACGCACAAAGGCTTCACCACCTTCCACGCGTCGACCGTCGAGACGCCGCTCGCCGTCGTCGAGCGCCGCTACCACTACACGCTTGTCGCCGACCTCTATCGCCGGCTGACCTATCAGGCGCAGCTGTGCAACGGCCGGATCGCCGCGCTGCTCGCGCGCTTCGAGCGCGTGTTCCTGAAGATCTGGATCTGGCTCGGCAAGGTCGCGGCCAAGGATCGCTTCTGCCCGCTCGTCGTCGCCGAGCCGGCCGCGTTCGCCCAGCTCGTCGCCCATGCCCGCGAGCTCGGGCAGGCCGAGGTGGCGCCGGCGGACGAAGCGCGCGCGGATGCCGACGCGCCGCCGTCCGCTGCGCTGGCGAGCATCCGCGCCGCCATCGAGGCCAAGGCGGACCTCTTGGCCTCGGTGCGCCTCTCGCCGTCGCTGACCGTGCGCATCGACGGCTCGCCGATCGGCGGGCTTGCCGCCTGGCGCGCGCTGCTTCGTCGCGGCGAGCCGCGCGTCACGGGCGTGACGATGATCGCCGAGAAGGTCGAGGACCACGGCGGCGGCGCGCTGCGCATCTACGCGCGCTTTCACGGTCGGGTCGACGGCGAGGATCGCTCGTCGCCGATGGCGGTGTTCGATGGCGCCGTCGACGGTGACGCGATCGTGGCGCTGTCCACCGCCCGCCATCACCTGACCTTCCTGCTCGGGAACAATGCGCGCTACCGCATCTTGTTCGGCTTGACCCGCGTCTCGTTGGCGCTCGGCGCGCGCGCGGGCTCCTGATCGCACGCTACCCGGTCGGGCCGATGGGGTCGGGGCGGGACCTCACGATCATGGACGATCGTCCATGCCAGTTGTGCGCGCTGGCCGGCCGATCAGTTGCCCAGAGCGCGCGCGTTCCTAAGATGCGAGGGCCGCGGGCGAGGTGATGGTGTGGAAGGCAGGGCCGATGCTGCCGTAGGCCGGACGCAATCCCTGCTGGTGTTGATTACAGCGGATGGCCAGGTCGAACGTGCCGAAGGCGCAGCGCTGCGCGACTTCGGCCTGCGCAAGGGCGATGTCGACGGCCGCTCGTTCGCCGCCGCCTGGGGAAAGTGGCCGCTCCTGTGCGGCGCGGTCGCGAACGCGCTCCACGGCAAGCTGTGCCACGAGTTCATCTCCGTCGCCGGGCAGCCCTTTCGCATCGAGTGCGCACCGCGCACCACGGCCGAGGGCGAACGTGGCGGCGCCCTCCTCTTCGCGCGGGCGGCCGATCGATCCGAATCGAGGCTGAGCGAAAAGGGCCTCGAACGCCTCGTCCGCAACATCCCCTGCGCCGTGTGGACGACGGACCGCTCGCTCCGCATCACCGATGCGATGGGAGGTCCGCGCCACCTCGGCCCCGTCGAGCGCCAGCGCGTCATCGGCTCGACGGTGCAGGATTTCATCGCCAGCAGCGACCCGGCCGATCCGATGCTGCGCGCCTACGCCGAGGTCCTCGAAGGGAGCTCGCGCACGCTCCTGTACCGCCTCGACGGTGCCGTCTACCAGGTGCGGCTCGAGCCGATGCGCGATGACGATGGAACGATCGTCGGCTGCGCCGGCGCGAGCCTCGACATCAGCGCGTTGGTCGCATCCGAACAGGAACGCATGCGCAGCGAGACCTGCCTCGAGGCGGCGCAGGAGGTCGCGCACGTCGGCACCTGGGAATGGGACGTCGCCACGAACCAGGTGCGCTGGAGCAACGAGCTCCATCACATCTACGGCATCGACAAGGGCCAGTTCGACGGAACCTACGAGGCCTTCATCGACCGCGTGCTCCCGGACGACCGCGAGTACGCGCGCTCGGTGATCTTCGACGCCTACCGCAAGGCGCAACCTTTTCACTACGACCATCGCATCATGCGCCCGGACGGGAGCATCCGCATGCTGCACACCGCGGGCGACGTCCTCGTCGACGCGCACGGCAAGGTGCTGCGCATGGCCGGCGCCTGCTTCGACATGACGGAGCTGTGGAACACCACGCGCGCGCTCGAGCAGTCGGTGTCGCTCCTCGGCGCGACCTTGGAGTCGACGGCCGACGGCATCCTCGTCACCGATCGCGCGGGCAAGGTGATCGCGTACAACGAGCGTCTGCTCGAGCTCTGGGGCCTCACGCGCGAGAACATGAAAGGACGTTCGTTCCAGGCGCTCGTCGACCTCACCCACCCGCTGCTGGAGAACGGCGAGGCCTGCCTGCGCAGCGTGCGCGACATGGAGGCGCGGCCCGAGGCGCAGAGCTTCGACTCACTGCGGTTTCGCGACGGCCGCTTCTTCGAGCGCTACTCGCGCCCGCAACGGATCGACGACGAGATCGTCGGGCGCGTGTGGAGCTATCGCGACGTGACCGAACGCGAGCGGCTCCTGCGCGGCGCGATGTTCCTCGCCGACGCGAGCCGGCTGTTGGCCTCGCTCGACATCGAGCCGGCGCTCGAAGCCATGGCGCGCGTGGCGCTCTCCTATTTTGGCGACGCCATCGCGATCGATCTCATCGCCGACGGAAATCTCCGCCGGCTCCTGGTGCTGTCGTGCGACCGCGCGCGCACGATCTCCACCGAGCTGCCCCCCGCGGCCAGGGCGGGTCAGCCGGCGATCTACTCGGTCGGCACCACGTCGCACATGACGATCCCGCTGCGATCGTGCGGGGAGCTGGTCGGCGCGCTCACCTTCGCCGCGCGCAACGAACAGTGCTTCGGCGACACCGACCTCGCCACCGCCACGGCGCTCGGCCGCCGCGTCGAGCTCGCGCTCGAGAACGCGCGGCTCTACGTCAACACGCGCGAAGCGCTCGCCGCGCGCGACGAGTTCCTCTCGGTGGCCGCGCACGAGATTCGCGGACCGCTGACGTCGCTGCGGCTGGCGGTCGAAGGGCTCACGCACGACCCGAGCGCGGCGACGTCGCCGCGCATGCTCGGCATCGTCGATCGCGAAGGCCGCCGCATCGCCGAGCTCGCCGACGAGCTGCTCGATGTGGCGCGGATCCGCGGCGGACACCTGCGGTTCGTGTTTGCGCCCGTCGATCTGGTGGAGGTCACCCACGGTGTGCTCGCCCGACTGACGCCGGAGCTGTCGCGATCGGGCTCCTCCATGTCCATCCATGCGCCGCCCAAGGTGATCGGCACCTGGGATCGCTCGCGCGTCGATCAGGTCGCGAGCAACCTCATCAGCAACGCCATCAAGTTCGGCCTCGGACGGCCGATCGAGATCGACATCGCCGTCGAGGGCGCGGCGGCCACGCTCTCGGTGCGCGATCACGGGATCGGCATCGCGCCCGACGCGCAACGCCGCATCTTCGCGCCGTTCGAGCGCGCCGTCTCCGCGCGACACTACGGTGGCCTCGGCCTCGGGCTCTACATCGTGCAGACGATCGTGGCCGGCCTGGGCGGCGCCGTGGAAGTGAAGAGCGAGCCGGGCGCGGGATCGACCTTCGTGGTCCGGCTGCCCATCGCGAGGGCCTCATGAGCGAATCGCAATGGATCCTGATCGTCGACGACGACGAAGACATCCGCGACGTGATCAGCATGCTCCTGGCGCGCAGCGGCTATGACACCGAGGTGGCGGAGGATGGGATCGTCGCGCTGCACAAGATCCGCGCCCGCGGGCGCCCCGCGCTCGTGCTCCTCGACCTGCGCATGCCCAACATGAGCGGGTCCGAGTTCATCGATGCGATTCGGAAGGACGCGCTCTTGCGAACCGTCCCCATCGTGGTCCTCTCCGGCGATGCCGTCGCGATCCAGTCGGTCGAGGGGCTCGGCGTGCACGGCTACATCGGCAAGCCGTTCGACTATCCGGATCTGCTTCAGCTGGTCCATCGCTTCGTCGGATCGCGCGTGAACGGCAACACGCCGCGCCCGTGAGTCGTCCCGAGCCGATTCTTGTAACGCCGCGCTCGCGCCGCGACTCCATTGCGTCGGCGGAGGTGACGCATGACCACACGGTCGACCTGGATGGTCGCGGTGGCGACGACGACGCTCGTCGTCGGCTGCGGCGGTGAAAATGGCAACACGGGCCCCGACGCGGGCTGTCCGATCGTCATGAGCGACGACCTGGCGATGCCGTCGGCGACGGGATCGGATCCCTTCTTTCAAAACGCGCAGCAAATGCTCGCCGACGGCCGGCAGACGTTTCGCTACGAGACCTTCGGCGACGAAGCGTTCTGGGGCGACACCCTGCAGCTGCACAAGGCGATCGCCGGTCAGGCGCACGGCGGCGTCGGCGCCGGCCTGACGCCGAAAGCGGCGCTCGCCGCCGGGCTCAAGGTCGACATGGACCTCCTGCCCTCGTCGCTCGTCGATCAGATCAAGGCGGGCCAGGTCGATCTCGATGATCCGGCGACGACGCTGGCGCTGTTGCAGCTCAACGCGGTGGTCGGCGTCACCGGCAGGTTCGATGCGTCGAACAACCTCACCTCGATCGGCATCCAGTGCTCGTTCTGCCACTCGACGGTCGACGACGCCTTCGCCGCCGGCATCGGCCATCGCCTCGACGGCTGGCCCAACCGCGATCTGAACGTCGGCGCGATCGTCGCCCTGGCGCCCAACCTCGCGCCCGTCGAAGCGTTGCTCGGCGTCGACGAGGCGACGCTGAAGACGGTGCTGATGTCGTGGGGCCCCGGCAAGTTCGACGCCGAAGTGTTCCTCGACGGCAAAGCCTTCCAGCCCGACGGTGTCACCTCCGCCGCCACGCTCATCCCCGCGGCCTACGGCCTCGCCGGCGTCAACATGCACACGTACACCGGCTGGGGCTCGGTCACCTATTGGAACGCGTTCGTCGCCAACCTCGAGATGCACGGCAAGGGCACGTTCTACGATCCGCGCCTGAACGCGGGCAATCCGGACGCGGGCACGGCGCAGTTCCCGATCGCCGCGGCCAACAACTTCGGCAACGTGCGCAGCGATCCCGATCTCATCACGCCGAAGCTGGCCAACCTGCAGCTGTACCAGCTCGCGATTCCGGCGCCGACGCCGCCCGCCGGCAGCTTCGACGCCACCGCCGCCGCGCGCGGCAAGACCGTCTTCAGCGGCCCCGGCAAATGCGCGAGCTGCCACGTGCCGCCGCTGTACACCGAGCCGGGTTGGAACATGCACACGCCGGCCGAGATCGGCATCGACGACTTCCAGGCCTCGCGCTCGCCCGATCGCCGCTACCGCACGACGCCGCTCAAGGGGCTGTTCGCGCACCTGAAGGGCGGCTTCTACCACGACGGGCGCTTCGCGACGCTCGCCGACGTGATCGATCACTACGACGCGACCTTCGCGCTCGGCCTCAGCGCCGGCCAGAAGTCCGACCTCGCGGAGTTCCTCAAGTCGCTCTGACGGGGTTGGCGGCGCCTCCGCCGGCACGGCGCCGCCAGCGCGCGCGCACCAGCGCCCATCGCGAGCGGATCATGGCGGCGACGAGGCGCAGCGGCGTCACCGGTGCCGGCGGACGGAGCTCGCCGCCGAGGTAGCGCCGCAGCGCCTCCGCCCGCCGCCGCTTGCCGCTGGAGGTGCGCGGCAAGGTTCCCGGCGCGAGCACCACCACCTTGCGCGGCCGCACGCCGGTGTACGCGGCGACGCGCGCGGCGATGCGCTCGGCCAGGGTCTCGTCGCGCGCGCCCGGCTTTTCCTCGGCGAGGATCAAGAGCGCCTCGCCTTCGCTCGTCGCCAGCGGCAGCGCGACGGCACAGCCCGCGCGCAGGCCGGGCACGCCGTCGAGGGACTCTTCGAACTCCTCGGGCGCGTGGTTGGCGCCGCGGATGATGATGACGTCCTTGGCGCGGCCGGCGATGAAGAGCTCGCCGCCGTCGACGAAGCCGAGGTCGCCGGTGTCGAGCCAGCCGCCGGCGAGGACCGCGCGCGAAGCGGCCGGATCGTCGAAATAGCCGCGGGTCACCGACGGCCCACGCGCGAAGATGCGCCCGAGCCGGCCGTCCCGTTGCGCCGCGCCGTCCTCGTCGCGCACCTCGACCGCGACGCCGGGAATGGGCACTCCCACCGAGACGAGGTCGCGCTGACCGACGCGCAGCGCGCGCAGCCCGCGGCCCGGCGGCGTGAAGCTGACGGCGAGCGTCGCTTCGGAGAGCCCGTAGACGGGTACGACCGCGCGTGGGTCGAAGCCGTAGCGCGCGAAGCGCTCGCAGAAGCGCTCCATCACCGCCGTCGAGATCGGCTCGGCGCCGTTGAGCGCGAAGCGCCAGGCCGACAGATCGACGCCGGCGAGCTCGTCGTCGCGGATGCGGTCGGCGCACAACGCGTAGGCGAACGAGGGCGCCGTCGAGATGGTGGCGCGCCGGCGCGACAGCGCGCGCAGCCACAGCGCCGGCCGCGTCAGAAAGGCCTCGGGTGGCAGCAGCGCCACTTCGCCCGGGTAGTAGAGGCCGAGCAGCGACGCCACGAGCCCCATGTCGTGGTAGAGCGGCAGCCAGACGACGCCGCGTTGCCGCACCGCCGGCGTATGCGGCATGAGCGCGTACAGCGCCGCGCATTGCGCCAAAAGGTTGGCGTGCGTCAGCGCCACCGGCTTCGGCGCCACCGTCGTCCCCGACGAGAACTGGATCAACGCCAGCTCGCCGGCGGCGGCGGCGTGCTCGTGCTCGCCCCGCGCCGCCGCTTCGACCTCGGCGACGATGCGAGCACCGAGCCGCGGCCGGGCGCGCGCCACCGTCTCGCCGAGGAGCGCGAGCACGCGCGGCTCGCTCAGGACCAGCACTGCGCCCACGCGGGTCAGCATGCGTTGCGTGGCCGCGTGGTACTCGGGGAGCCGGCCGAGCCGCACCGGTGGATAGAGCGGCACCGGCACGGCGCCGGCGGCGAGCGTGCCGAGGAAGGCGACGAAGAAGCCGGGCCCGGTGGGCAGCACCAGCGCCACGCGATCGCCGGGCGCGACGCCGAGCGCCGCCAGCGACGCGGCGAAGCGTCGCGCGCGCCGGTGCAGCTCGGCGTGGCTCAGGAGCTGCTCGCGCTCGTCCCGGTCGATGAAGCGATAGGCCTCGTCGCCGGCGGCGGCGGCGGCGAGCGCGTCGAGCAGCGTGGCGAAGCGCGGCGTCGGAGCGGGCGGACCGTTCATGCTGCCTCCTTGCGCGCCACCAGGTGGCTGAGCTCGGCCAGCGTGCGCACGCGCGCCAGCTCGTCGTCGGGCAGGGCAACCCGGAAGCGATCTTCGATGGCGACGACGAGCGTCAGCCGCGTCAGCGAATCGAGCTGCAGCGCCTCGACCAGATCCTCGTCGGGATCGACGCGGCCCTCGCGGCGCAGCTCGGCCGCGGCGATGCGGCGGATCTCGTCCATCACTTGGGCCTCGCGCGCGCTCACCATCGCAACAACACCAGCTCGCTGCAGAAGCCCGGGCCCATCGCGGCCAAGAGGCCGACGTCGCCGGCGCGGGCGACGCGCGCGTCGAGCAGATCGCCGAGCACGAACAGCACCGACGCCGACGACAGGTTGCCGACCTCGCGCAGCGACGCCCAGGAGCGCTCGAGCGCGCCCGGCGGCAGCGACAGCGCGCGCTCGAGCGCCTCCAACACCTTGGGACCGCCGGTGTGCGCGACGACGTGGCGCAAGCGCTTGCGGTCGAGGTCGTGCGCGCGCAAGAAGGCGTCGACGTCGCCGCCGACGTGCCGCTCGATCACCTGCGGCACATCGGCCGACAGGACCACCTTGAACCCGCCGTCGACGAAGTCCCACCCCATGACGTACTCGGTGTCGGGATAGAAGACCGAGCGGCTCGCGCTCAGCCGCGGCCCTCCGGTGGCGACGGCACCGCCGCGCAGGATCACGGCCGCCGCGCCGTCGCCGAACAGGCCCGAGGCGATGATGTTGGCGATCGACAGGTCGTCCCGTTGCAGCGTGAGCGAGCACAGCTCGACCGACAAGAGCAGCGCCGTCTGGTGCGGAAAGCCGCGCAGGTAGTCGGCGGCGCGCGCCAGCCCGGCGGCGCCCGCGACGCAGCCGAGGCCGAAGATCGGAGTGCGCTTGACGTCGGGGCGCAGGCCGAGCCGGTTGACGAGCCGCGCGTCGATGCTCGGCGTGGCCAGCCCGGTGACGGTCACGAAGAACACGTGGTCGATGTCGCGCGGCGTGAGCCCGGCGCGATCGAGCGCCGCCCGCGTCGCCTCGGCGCCGACGTCGACGGCGACGCGGTTCCAGGCGGCGTTGGCCTGCGCGAACGAGCCGATGCGCGCGTACTCGTCGATGGGCAGCGCCAGCCAGCGCCCCCCGACGCCGACGGCGCGATGCAGCTGCTCGAGGCGCTCGACGTTGTAGTGCCGGGCGCCCCAGAGCGCCCGAAAGGCCGCGATCAGCGTCTCCTGATCGGCATAGTGTGACGGCAAAACGCGGCTGACCGCGGCGATCGTTGGCGTTGCAGACTCGGGCTCCACACAGGTTGACGCTAAGCCGCTCGCGGCGAGCGGCCACGACGGAGTGGGCATCGCCGGTCTCAGTAGCCACCCCCGCCGCCGCTACTGCCGCCGCCGCCACCACCGCCACCGCCGCCACCGACGCCGACGTTGACCAGACCGCTCATCATCGTACCGTGAACGGTGCAAAAGTACGGGAAGCTGCCGGCCGTGGGAAAGGTGTAGTCGTACGTGGCCGGCGCCGACGTCGCGTACTCGGTGCTCGCACAGCGCGCGGCGGACGCGGCCTCGCCGGCGGGCAGGCTGCAGAACGTGCCGTCGGCGACGCCGTTCGCGCCGGACGTCACGGTGTGCGGGCCCGACTGCCAGACCCAGTGCACGGTGTCGCCCGCGTGGATGTCGACGGTCGCCGGGGCGAAGCTGTTGCCATCACCACCGACGATGACCGTCACCATTTGCGGCGCTGGCGGCGTGGACGTGGTGCCGACGCTCGACGACGAGCCGCTACCGCAGCCGCACAGCGCGACCGCCGCGCCGATCCCGAAGCAGGTTCTCGACATGCGCATGTGTCACCTCCCGCTGCCTGCGTTGCCGGCAGCCTCGCCGCCGAGGGAGATGCATCACGCATGCGTGCCGGGCCCGATCGGCGCGCCCGGCCGAGCAACGGCTGGTGCCGCGCGGGAGCTACCCGCCGCCGGCTTCGACGGCACGCGGCGCCGGCGCAGCCTCGGGCAGCGCCGCGCGCAAGGCGGCGACGATCTTTCGCTGCACGGACGCGCTGACGCGCTCGCCGTGACAGGCCACCTGCAGCGGCTCGATCACGTTCCACCCGGCGACGGGGATCTCGACGAGCGCGCCCGCTCGGACGAACGGCGCCGCCGCCAGCTCCGGCGCGAAGACGAGCTGATGGGTGCGTTGCGCGAGGACCAGCGCCAGCGCCAGCGTCTGCGTCTCGTGGCCGGCGCGCCGTTCACCCGGCGGCAGCGGACAGCCGTCGTCGCCCGACATGATGTGCCCGCGATAGCTGTAGATCGGCACGATGAACGGCGTCTGGCGCAGCCGCTCGACGGCGACCGGCGGCGGTCCGAGCTCTCGCGCCAGCTCCGGCGAGGCGAAGAGCGCCTGGCGCAGCATGCCGACGCAGACCTTCACCCACGAGTCCGGCCAGCTCTCGTTGCCGGCGGTGAGCGCGAGATCGAAGAACGGCTCGCTCGCGTACGCGCCGGCGATCCCGGGCGGCATGTCGAGGCTGAGGACGCGATGTCCGGGCAAGGCGTCGACGATGAGCGGCAGGAACAGCGCGTTCATGAAGGCCGAGCCCGCGACGGTCAGCCGCGCTTCGGTCGGGCGATCCGCGGCGCGCAGGTCGCGAACCCGCGCCAGGAGATCCTCGAAGCGCGGCGCCAACGCGCGGCCCTCGTTGCTCACGGCGACGCCGCGCGTGCTGCGCACGAGCAGCTTGACGCCGAGGTGCTGCTCGAGGCGAGCGACGGCCTTGCTCACTTGCGAAGGCGTGACCCCGAGCGCGCGCGCGGCGCCGTGCAGCGACCCGAGGCGCAGCACGCCCAGGAAGGTCGCGACGTCGGCAAGATGGAGGTCTCGCTCACAACGGTTCGACCGGTTACGCACGTCAGCATGGGTCTAAGCCCCGACGGCGCGGTTCCAAGGCACCGCGTCGCGCCCACCTTGCGACCATGGACGATCGTCCACGCCGAGGTGTGCCGCCCCGTCGCTGGTGTAGGCCTCTCACGCCCTTTCGCCTGGTTTGGAAACGTGGATGATCGAATCGAGAAAGGAGCACCCTCATGAAACTCTCAGCCCCGAAACACGTCACCTGGTGGGTCGCTCTCGTGGCCGGCGGCGTCGGCGTGCTCGAAGTGTATCGAGTCATTCACCTGCCGATCGTCGGGCCGTTTTCGACGTTCCTGATCGCCGGTGCCTGGGCCCTGCTCATCCTCGCCACCGCGCTCAAGGGTCTCTGAGCCTCCCATGGCCCACGACGATTCTCGTGTACCGCCGAAGATCCGCTGGCGCCTGGGGCTGTGGGCCTTGCTCATGACGGTCGCGGCGGGCGCCGGCGGCTACTACACCTGGAAGGGCCGGGCGTGCCTCGACGGCAGCGCGGCCGCCTGCGAAAAAGAGCGCGCCGCGCTGCTGACGCGCTCGAGCGCGGCCGAGTCTTCCGTCTCCAAGATGAAGGGGACCTTGACCGCGTCGCAGCAAGAGCTCGACGAGCTGCGCAAATGGAAGAGCGACGCCGCCAAGCGCATGCAGACCTTCCGCGACATGTCGAAGAAGCTGCAGAAGATGGTCGATGCCGGCAAGCTCGGCGTGCGCGTGCGCGACGGGCGCCTGGTCATGCGCCTGCCCCAGGATGTGCTGTTTCCCTCGGGCAGCGCGACGCTGGCGCGAGAAGGCGAGCTGTCGCTGATGGAGGTCGCGGTCATCTTGCGGCAGTTTCCGGACCGGCGCTTCATGGTGGCGGGCCACACCGACAACGCGCCGGTCGGCAAGGAGACCGGCTACAAGGACAATTGGGAGCTCTCGATGGCGCGCGCGCTCGTCGTGACGCGCTTCATGGTCGAGGCCAAGATGAAGCCCGAGAACATCGTCGCTGCCGGCTACGGCGAGTTCGATCCGATCGCGAAGAACGCGACCCCCGAGGGCCGGCGCGAGAATCGTCGCATCGAGATCATCCTGCTTCCCGATCTATCCGAGCTGCCCATGCTCCCCGAGGACATGGCGCAGGCCGCCGAGGCCAAGGCCGGCAAGTAACCGCGGCCGCGTCACGAGCCGACCGGAACCGGACGCGCCCGCGTCGTCAGCGCGCTGCCGGCGGCGGCGACGATGATGAGCGCGATCGCCGTCCACTGCGACGGCGCCAATCGCTCGCGCAGGATCGCGAACCCGATCACCGCGGCGACGGCGGGCTCGAGGCTCATGAGCACGCCGAAGGTGCGCGCCGGCAGCCGTTTGAGCGCCAGCATCTCGAGGTAGTACGGCAGCGCGCTCGAAAAGACGGCGATGGCGAGCGCGCGCAGCCACACGGTGCGGTCGCCCACGTGCGCGACGACGACGGGCGCGCCGAACGGCACCGTCACGAGCGCGGCGATGGCCATGCCGATCGCCGCGCTCGGGCCGCTCGGTCCGGCGTTGCTCGCGCGCTGCCCGAACACGATGTAGAGCGCCCAGCACAGCCCGGCCGCCAGCGCGAAGCCGATGCCGGCGACGTCGACGGTGTGACCGCCGCGGAGCCGCACGATGAGGAGGATCCCGGCCGCCGCCGACAGCGTCCACGCGAAGTCGACGAGGCGCCGCGAGGCGAACAGCGCGACGCCGAGCGGCCCGACGAACTCGAGCGCGACGGCAAGGCCGAGCGGAATACGCGCCAGCGCGCAGTAGAACATGAGGTTCATCGCGCCGAGGCACGCGCCGTAGACGACGACGGCACGCAGCCACGTCGCCGTCCGCGGCACGCGCCACGGTTTCCACACCGCCCACAAGAGCGTCGCCGCGATCGAGGTGCGCAGCGCCGTCGCCCCGCTCGGACCCACCGACGGCAACAGCTCCTTGGCGATCGACGCGCCGAGCTGGATCGAGATCATCGCCAGCACGAGCACGCCGGTCGCGCCGCCGGTGGAGTCGAGCGTGGTTGTCGATTGCGGGCGCGCCGTCACGCCCCGCACTCTAGCAGCGAAGCGCGTCCGCGGCCCTGCCGACGCCGACCGGCACGCAATGCTAGAGTGAGATCGACATGAAGCTCGTCGCGCTCGGGTTGTTCCTCGCGGTCGCCGGCGGCGGCTGCGCCACCGCGCCCGCCGTCGCCGCGCGCAAGCACGACGCCCGCGCTCACGCGCCCGACTTCACGCTCGGCGACACCGACGGACATCCGGTCGCGTTGCACGATCTCCTCCAACGCGGGCCGGTCATCCTGGTGTTCTTCCCGAAGGCGTTCACGTTCGGTTGAACGATGGAGCTCAAGGCGTACCGGGATCAGTACGCCGCGGTCAGGGCCAAGGGCGCCGAGGTCGTCGCCATCTCGCTCGACGACGTCGCGACCTTGAAGCGGTTTCGCGAATCGATCGGAGCGCCGTTCCCATTCCTGTCCGATCCCGACGGGCGCGTCTCGCGCCTCTACGCCGGCGTCTCGCTCCACACCGCCAACCGCGTCACCGTCGACATCGACCGCGACGGCACCATCGCCCACGTTCGCCAGGGCTTGGGCGCCCTCTTCCCCGCCGAGGACATCAAGGGCTGTCCGCTGCACGAGCCGCGCGGCGCCGCGCCCGCCGACAGCACGTAATCAGCGGAAGGTCGTCGCCCCGCGATCGGCGGCGGCGGCGACGGCGCGTCCGCTCGCCGAGGCTCTCATGTCGCGGGCGCTGCCGCGCAGGAACTCCGCGATCAGCGCCAGCTCACGCGGGCGGTGCGCGCGGGATCGCGCCAGCATGCGACGGTGCAGCGACGCGAACAGCGGCGCCACCGTGCGCTCCATCCGCGGCGTCAGCGTCACGAACACGCGACGCCGATCGGCGCCGTCGCGGACGCGGCGAACCAGCTTCTTGGCGGCGAGCCGATCGATGAGGCTGGTGACGGACGCGCTGGCCAGCCCCGTCTCGCGGCCGAGCTCGCCCGCCGTCGCCGGTCCGCGCCGCTGCAGGATGTCGAGCGCCTTGAGATCGCTGGCGCTGAGGCCGAATCGTTCGCCGACCGTGGCGTGCAGCAGCACGGCCGCGGTGCTGTATTCCCGGGCCGCGTCGACAAGCGCCGCGATCAACTCTTTCCGGCGGCCAGGGTCCATTGACGAACGCTCCTCGCTGTTCCTATTATCTCGATGGATCGAGACTTTCGGGCCATCGTAACAAGGAGGCCTCTCCATGTCCAAGGTACAGGTGCGCTACATCGTGAAGGATGTCGACGCCGCCATCGCGTTCTACGTGGGCCAGCTCGGCTTCACCGAGATCATGCACCCGGCTCCGACGTTCGCCATGCTCGAGCGTGGCGCCCTGCGCCTGGTCCTGAGCGCACCGAACCCCGCCGCCGGCGGCGGTCAGCCGATGCCCGACGGCCGGCAGCAGGAGCCGGGCGGCTGGAACCGCTTCGCCGTCGAGGTGGACGACCTGGAGCGCACCGTCGACCGGTTGCGCGCCGCCGGCGCACGCTTCCGCAACGACATTGTCACCGGCGTGGGCGGCAAGCAGATTCTGCTCGAGGATCCGTCGGGCAACCCGATCGAGCTGTTCCAGCCGACGATCGCGCCGGCTCGGCTCGGCTGATCGCGCACACCCGCGGCAAATCGCCGCACTCGCGATCGCCGATCTATCGATGAATGAGCGCGTGCGGTACGCGCGCGGCGCCCCTTTGGGCGCGTCCTCCGAGCACCCACATCACCGGACGTGCCGCGCCGGCAACCATCCGCGATTGCCCCGACACGCGCGCTTCCCGTCGGTGATGTCAGCTTCGCAGCGTCGCCTTCGTGATTGACGGGCAAGGAAGAACCCCGATACAGTCGTAAAACCTTTTCACTGCCCTTTACCTGGGGAGCTGATGCACAGAGCCACTCGTGTCGCGTTGATTGCCTTGGTTTCCCTCTCCGGATGCGCACCCCCCCAACCTGGCGAAAGCAACGAGGCGCTGTTCAGTAACGGCGGCTTCGAGTCGGGCAGCCTCGCGGGCTGGACGATCAACACGTATCTCAACAACACCGGCCTCGCCGCGGTGCCGCCGACCTCGACGGCGCAGCTGCGACTCTCGGCGGGCGGCACCAGCTTCACCAACGCGCTGTCGAACGCCACGCCCCAGTCGCAGCCGCCGACCTCCGGCTCCGCGGCGCCGACGCCGACGCTGGTGATTCAGTCGGGCGTGCCGCTGTGGCCGCGCTTCGGGACGACCTCGGTCGCGATCAATCAAGACGGCGCCACCACGCCGAGCGGCCAGAGCTTCCATCAGGGCGCGAACAAGAACGTCAACTCCATCCTTCAGGACACGACGCCGACCCAGGCCGACGTCGATCCCAGCGACGGGAAGGTCCACGTCCGCTTCGTGCTCGCGCCGGAGCTGGAAGCGGCCGGCCACGTGGCGGTCCAGCAGCCCTACTTCTTCGTGGCGCTGCGCAACAAGAGCCGCGGCGACAGCGAGTTCTATACCGACTTCAACTTCGCCAATCAGCCGGGCGTGCCCTGGAGCTCGCAAGGCAGCGGCGCCACCTCGCTCCTCTACACCGATTGGCAGATCTTCGACGTCGTGCCGCCCGACGATGTGTACGCGCTCGGCGACACGCTCGAAGTCGAAATCTTCGCCGGCGGCTGCCAGCCCGGCGGCCATTCCGGCACGGCGTACGTCGACGGCTTCGGCGCGTTCATCCCCAGCCTCACCATTTCCAAGACGGCGCCGAGCGAGGTCAACATCGACTCCGACTTCACCTACAACTTCACGGTCCAGAACAACACGACGGGGATCGCGCCCAACGTCGTCGCCACCGAAACGCTGCCGCCCAATACGACGTTCGTGGCGATCAACGCGCCCGCGCCCGCGCAGTGCACGACGCCGACCGTCGGACAGGCCGGCCAGGTGGTGTGCACCTACGGCTGGCTCAATCCGGGCGCGGCGTACAACTTCTCGGTCACGGTTCACAACTACACGCCGCAAGCGAACGGCGTCGGCGCGGCGACGGCGAGCACCGCCAACACGCTCACCGACACGACCCAGGCCTGGACGGTGAACCAATTCTCCGGCTACACCGTCTTCATCACCAACAGCTCCACGGCCGGGGCCGTCGGCCAGCAGGCGGTGATCGCGAGCAACACGGCGACCCGCCTCACCCTCGAGACCAACTGGGGGACCAATCCGCCCGCCGGCAGCCAATACAAGATCGTCAGCGCGCCGTCGGTGCACAGTAGTGCGACGGCCGTCAGCGGCGCGAACGGCACGCTGACCGATTCGACGCAGAGCTGGAGCCCGAACCAGTGGGTCGGTTACTACGTCAACATCCTCTCCGGCACGGGCTCGCCGCAGCAGCAATTGATCGCCAGCAACAGCGCGACGACGCTGACCACCGAGGCGGGCTGGGGGACGACCCCGTCGAACACGGCTGCGTACGCGATCACGCAGCGCATCACCAACATCGTCAACGGCAACTACACCATCAGCGGCCCGACGGTCTCGGCGCTCCTCGGGCCCAAGCGCATCACCAAGATCGACGCGAGCTCCACGTTCGCCGATCTGTCGATCACGAAGAACGACAACGTGCCGGCCGTGATCTGGGGCGGGACGACGAGCTACACGATCACCGTCACCAACAACGGCCCGGCGACGGCGACCGGCGCGACGGTGCAGGACACGCTGCCGGCGCAGATCGCCTCGGCGGCGTGGACGTGTGCGGGCGCGAACGGAGGCACCTGCGGCGCCGCCAGCGGCTCGGGCGACCTCAACACCACCGTCACGCTGCCGGCCAACGGCACGGCGACCTTCACCGTGAACGCCAACATCGCGCCAGGCACCGGCACCGCGACGCTCACCAACACGGCGACGGTCACGCCCGTCGGCGTCGTCGACAACTTCACGAGCAACAACGCGAGCACCGACCAGGACCAGGTCGCGACGACCCTCGACGCGGTCAACGTCGTCAAGGACACGAGCGCCGGCGGCGCCGGGCCGGGCAACGGCACGGGCACGGTCACGTCGTCGCCGGTCGCCATCAACTGCGGCCCGGGCTGCGCCAACCAGAGCGCCAGCTTCGCCGACGGCTCGACGGTGACCTTGTACGCCGTCGCCGACGCCAACGACACCTTCCTCGGCTGGGGCGGCGACTGCGCCGCGTTCGGCACGGCGCTCACGTGCACGCTGACCATGGACGGCACCAAGAACGTCACCGCCAAGTTCACGGCGTGCGGCGACGGCACGCTCGAAGCGGGCGAAGGCTGCGACGACGGCGCCAACAACGGCAAGGCCGCCGACCTGTGCGACGCGGCCTGCAAGATCGTCACGGGACAGCCGTGCAACGCGAACGCGTCCGGCCTCACCGGCAACGCCTCGTGCGAGAGCGGGCTCTGCGACACGACGGGCGTGCCGGCGCCGGGCGTGTGCGCTGCCGCGAACGTCTGCGGCAACGGCGTCCTCGACGCGGGCGAAGGCTGCGACCACGGCGGCAACAACGGCAAGCCCGGCGATGCGTGCGACGCGGCCTGCAAGATCGTCAACGGCAGCGCCTGCAACGCCACCGCGCCGGGCTCGACGGGCAGCGCCTCGTGCGAGAGCGGCATCTGCGACACCACCGGCGTGCCCGCGCCGGGCATCTGCGCGCCGGCCAACAGCTGCGGCAACGGCGTCCTCGACGCCGGCGAAGGCTGCGACCACGGCGGCAACAACGGCAACCCTGGCGACGCGTGCAACGCGACCTGCAAGATCCTCGACGGCAGCGCCTGCAACGCCACCGCGCCGGGCTCGACCGGCAATTCGTCGTGCGCGAGCGGGATCTGCGACACCACCGGCGTGCCCGCGCCGGGCGTCTGCGCGCCGGCCAACGCCTGCGGCAACGGCGTGCTCGACGCGGGCGAAGGATGCGACCACGGCGGCAACAACGGAAAACCTGGCGACACGTGCGACGCGACCTGCAAGATCCTCGACGGCAGCGCCTGCAACGCCACCGCGCCGGGCTCGACCGGCAACGCCTCGTGCGAGAGCGGCATCTGCGACACCACCGGCGTGCCCGCGCCGGGCGTCTGCTCGCCGACCAACAGCTGCGGCAACGGCGTCCTCGACGCGGGCGAAGGCTGCGACCACGGCGGCAACAACGGCAAGCCCGGTGATGCGTGCGACGCGGCCTGTAAGATCGTCAACGGCAGCGCGTGCAACGCCACCGCGCCGGGCTCGACCGGCAACAGCTCCTGCGAGAGCGGCATCTGCGACACCACCGGCCACGCGGCGCCGGGCGTGTGCTCGGCCGCGAACGTGTGCGGCAATGGCGTCCTCGACGCGGGCGAAGGCTGCGACGACGGCGGCAACAACGGCGGCGCCGGCGATGCCTGCGACGCGAGCTGCAAGATCGTCACCGGCAGCGCGTGCAACGCCACCGCCCCGGGCGCCACCGGCAACGCCTCGTGCGAGAGCGGGCTGTGTAACACGACCGGCGGCGCGCCCGGCATCTGCGCCGCGCCGAACAGCTGCGGCAACGGCGTCCTCGAGACGGGTGAGGGCTGCGACCACGGCGCCAACAACGGCGGCGCCGGCGATGCCTGCGACGCGAGCTGCAAGATCGTCACCGGCAGCGCCTGCAACGCCACCGCGCCGGGCTCGACGGGCAACAGCTCCTGCGAGAGCGGCATCTGCGACACCACCGGCCACGCGGCGCCGGGCGTGTGCTCGGCCGCGAACGTCTGCGGCAACGGCGTCCTCGAAGCGGGCGAAGGCTGCGACCACGGCGGCAACAACGGCGGCGCCGGCGACGCCTGCGACGCGAGCTGCAAGATCGTCACCGGCGATGCATGCAACGCCACCGCGCCGGGCGCGACCGGCAACGCCTCGTGCGAGAGCGGCCTGTGCAACACGATGGGCGGCGCGCCCGGCGTGTGCGTGGCGACCAACAGCTGCGGCAACGGCGTCCTCGAAGCGGGCGAAGGCTGCGACGACGGCATCACCAACGGCATGCCCGGCGCCAGCTGCGACGCGAGCTGCAAGATCGTGAGCGGCAACGCGTGCAACGCCACCGCGCCGGGCTCGACGGGCAACGCCTCGTGCGAGAGCGGCCTGTGCAACACGACCGGCGGCGCGCCCGGCGTCTGCGCCGCGACGAACGCCTGCGGCAACGGCGTCCTCGAAGCGGGCGAAGGCTGCGACGACGGCGCCACCAACGGCATGGCCGGCGCCAGCTGCGACGCGAGCTGCAAGATCGTGAGCGGCAACGCGTGCAACGCCACCGCGCCGGGCTCGACGGGCAACGCCTCGTGC
>DATNAQ010000137.1:0-34288 GCA_035607415.1 Polyangia bacterium | reverse complement strand
CGCCGACCGCTACGGCGTGCCCTGGGAGATCACTGCGGGTTCTTGATGATGTGCGTCCCCGCCGGCGGCGAGAACTTGAACTTGCCGTCGTCGACGCCCTTGTTCTGCAGCACGTCGGCGAAGCTCAGGCGGTTGGTCGATCCGTCCTGCCCGTAGATGATCGTCTGCTTGACCTGCCCGCTCTTGGCGTCGACGACGAACACGATGTAGCGATACGCCGTCGTGCCGACCTTCGGCACCATCTTCAGCGCCAGCTGGTCGGGCCCGACGCCATCGACCTTGGTGAGGCTCGCGTCGAACTCCTTGTCGAGCTTGCCCTCGCCGAGCAGGAACGACACCTGCGCCGGCAGCGTGCTGCTCTTCAGATCCTGCCGGTACGCCTGCTCGTCGTCGATGTCGTAGAACCACAGCGTCGAGCCGTCGGACACGAACAGCTTCTTGTCCGGCTTGGCGTAGTCCCACCGCATCTTGCCCGGCTTCTTCAGCCACACCTCGCCCGACGCCTTCGACGGCGCCCGCGACGGCGAATCGAGCTGCTGATCGAACCTGGCGCGCAGGTCCTTGGTCGAGTCGTAGTACTTCTGTACGCGTGCGACGACTGTCGCCGCCGACTCCGCCTTCGGTTCCTGCGCCTTCAGCTCCGGCGCCCCCACCACGGCGGCCAGCGCCGCCACGATCGCGATCGTTCGCATGACGAGAGTATAGACGCTCGGGACGGCCCGAATATTGCGACTTACCTTGATGTGATGGATCGACTGACCTCCCTGCTCTTACGGCTGACGCCCGACGAGCGACGCGAGCTCGCCCTCGAGGTCGCCGCGCGTGTCAGCTCCGCCGACGACGCCGCGGTCGAGGTCGAGTGGATGCGGGCGCTCGAGCGCCGTTTCGGCCCCGAGGAGCCGGAGCAGCTCGGCCTGTGGTCGAGCGATCGCGACGCCCGCTGATCGCATTTTTCGCGCGCGCTGATCCCGTATCATGCGCGCATGAAGGTCGTTGCTCCGCTCGCCGCTCTCGCGTTCGCCGCCTGCACCGCCGCGCCGCCGGCCTCGTCGCTCTCGCAGTCGATCATCAACGGTGTCGCCGACGACGGCGATCCCTCCGTCGTCGCCGTCTTCGCGTACATCCCCGGGCAGCCGGGCGCCGCGCTCTGCACCGGCGAGGTCGTCTCGCCGCACGTGGTCCTCACCGCCGCCCACTGCGTCTCGCCAAAATCGGTGGGCAACGCGACGTTCCTGATCTACACCGGCAACTCCCTCGTCTTCGACGGCACCGTGCCGACGACGAATACGCTGGCGACCATGGAGGGCGAGGGCAACCCGTCGTGGCCGTCGAGCGACACCAGCACCGACTCGGACCCGGGCGACATCGGCGTCGTCATCCTCGCCGAGCCGACCGGCATCCCGCCGCTCCCCTATAACCGCTTCGCGCTGCCCGATCGCCTCATCGAGCAGCAGGTCCGCATCGTCGGCTACGGCCTCACCGACGGCAACGACACGGCCGGCACCACCGCCGGCACCAAGCACAGCGCGCAGACCTATCTCAACTACATCCGCCCCGACGGCATCGAGCTCTGGGACAACGAGCACGGCACCTGCGAAGGCGACTCCGGCGGTCCCGCGTTCATGATGCTGAACGGCAAAGAGCGCATCGCCGGCGTCACCGCGATTGGCTACAAGGGATGCCCGGTCAAGCTCGCGGCCACCGACACGCGCGTCGACTCGTTCGTCTCCTTCGTCGACGGCTACGTCAACCGTTTCGACCCGGCCGCCGTCCCGCCCGGCGGCGCCTGCACCGCCGACACCGACTGCGGCGCGCTCCCCTGCCTCGACGGCACCTGCACCCCCGCCTGCGACCCGACCGCGGCGAGCGACAGCTGCCCCGCCGGCCTCGCCTGCACCTCCGTCGACGACGAGCCCATGTGCAAGAAACCGCACCACGGCTGCGCCTTCACCCCCGGCGCCCCCGCGTCCAGTCCCGCCGAGCTGCTCTTCGCGCTCGCGCTCCTCGCCGTCTTCGCGCTCCGCCGCCGCGCCTAGCACAGCCTCCGCATCAAGAACGTCTCCGGCTCCACCAGTGCGGATCGCCGGCCCCCGCGCGCGCTACCAGATCTTACACGGCGTAGCCCTCACCATCGGCTGCCCCGCCCTGCACGCGAACGCCTTCGCAAACTCCGGCATGTTCGCCACCACGCCATTGATCCGATATTTCCCCGGCGAATGCGGATTCGTCACCGCGTTCACCCTCAGATCCTCCGGCCGCTCGTTCTCGCACGCCCACTGCGCCATCCCCACGAAGAACCGCTGCTCCGGCGAGAACCCACCGATCGCCTGCAGCTTCTGCCCGTGCGTCGCCGCCTTCCACGCCAGATACGCCAGCCACGTGCCCCCGAGATCCGCCACGTCCTCGCCGAGCGTCAGCTTCGAATTGATCTTGATGTCGTCGACGATCACGTACTGCGCGTACTGATCCGAGACGCACGCCGCGCGCTTCTCGAACTGCGCGCCGTCGTCCTTGGTCCACCAGTCGCGCAGATTCCCCTTGGCGTCGAACTGCCGCCCTTCGTCGTCGAACCCATGCGTGAGCTCGTGCCCGATCGTCGCCCCCGTGTTGCCGAAGTTGGGCGCGTCGTCGAGCTTGGCGTCGAAGAGCGGCGGCTGCAGCACACCGGCCGGGAAGTTGATGTCGTTCATCTGCGGGTTGTAGTAGGCGTTCACCGTCGGCGGCGTCATGCCCCACTCGCCGCGGTCGAGCGGCTTGCCCACCTTGTCGAGCTCGCGCCGCGACTCGAAGATCCCCGCGCGCGCCACATCGCCTGCAAAATCGTCGCGCGCGATCTTCACCGACGAGTAGTCGCGCCACTTGTCGGGATAGCCGACCTTGTTGACGATCGTATGCAGCTTGCCGAGCGCCTGCTCCTTGGTCTTCGCGCCCATCCACGGCAGCGCGCGGATCTCGCTCTCCATCGCGCGCTCGACGCCGGCGGTCATCGCCACCGTGCGCTGCTTGACGTCGGCGCCGAACGTCTTCTTCACGAAGACCTGGCCGAGCGCCTCGCCGAGATCGCGGTCGACCATGTGCACGCAGCGCTTCCAGCGCGGCCGCTGCGCCACCACGCCGCGCAGATACTTCGAGTAGAACGCGAAGTCGGCGTCGACGAACGCCTTCGACAGATAGGGCGCGCGGTCCGACACCAGATGCCAGCGCAGGTACGCCTTCCAGGTGTCGAGGTCGACGGCCGTGAGCTGCTTCTCGACGGCGGCGAGGAACGCCGGCTGATCGACGTTGAACGTGCTCAGCGACGGCGAGCCTGTCGCCGTCAGGTACGCGTCCCACTTGAACGACGGCGTCATCGCCTGCAGCTTCGCGCGATCGACCTTGTGGTACAGGTTGTACGGATTGCGGCGCTCGACGCGCGTGAGCGACGCCTTGGCCAGCGTCGTCTCGAACGCGAGGATCTTCTGCGCATGCTTCTTCGCCGTCGCCGCCGGCTCGCCGGAGAGCGCGAGCATCTCGGCGACGTGCGCCAGATACTTGTCGCGAACCTCGACCGACTTCTTGTCCGTCTTGACGTAGTAGTCGCGATCCGGCAGCCCGAGCCCGCCGGCGCCCGCCTCGGCGATCACGCTGTTCGAGTCGGCGGCGTCCTGCGTCGAGCCGAAGCCGAACAGCATGCCCGAGCCGTGCATCGCCAGGTGCTCCTTACCGAGGAACGCGGGCAGCTCCGTCAGCGAGCGCATCTTGGCGATGGTGTCGAGCTCGGCGCGCAGCGGCGCGGCGCCCGCCTTCTCGACGGCGGCTTCGTCCATGCACGCCGCGAAGTAGTCGCCGATCTGCTGCTCGACGGGGAGCCGCCCCGGCTTTGGCTGCGCCGCTTCCTCGAGCGCGCCCCACAAGAAGCGCACGTTCTCGTCGGCGAGCTTGCCGTAGACGCTCCAGTGCGCCTGGTCGGGCGGGATCGGGTTCTCCTTGATCCAGCCGCCGCACGAGTAGGCGTAGAAGTCGACGCAGGGGTCGACGCTCTTGTCCATCGCCGCCGGGTCCAGGCTCGGCGTGTACGGCATCGACGCGAGCGGCCGCTCGGGCTTGTCGCTCGGCGCCGGAGTCGTCGCTCGTCCGAGCGCCACGCCCGTCGTCATCGCCGTCGCGAACAAGACCGTCAGCTTCCAGGAAATGCGCATGGCGCGGACTGTGCCAGATCTTGGTGCGCGATCAAGCCGGGATCGCGCGTATTAATGGAACGTTGCGTCAGCCGTCGTCTTCGGCGCGAGGTACTGGTAGAGGAGCGCCGGCGCGCTGCCGTAGACGCTGTCGGCCATGAGCACGCCGCCGATGACGCCGCCGAGCGTGCTCGTGCCGGTGAGCACCGTCTCCTGATAGGTCGCGGCGCACGCACAGTCGGTGCTGTAGGCGAAGCTCCGGTAGAAGTCGTTGCCGACGAGCAGCTCGTCGCTCGGCGCCGTGCCGCCGACGGCGCTCGCCGGCTGCGTCGTGCCGTTACACGCGGCGCCGACGGTGTCCGACGAGGTCGACGGCACCATGCCCCAGCCGAACATCACCGGACAGACGGCGCCGTTCGTCGGCGTGTAGCGCAGCTCCGACGGCGAGAAGTCGAACATCTTGAGCGTCGTGGTGCCGAGATCGACGCGCACGCGCTGGAACCACAAGCGCGCCGTCTTGACGTTGCGTGACAAGTCGGCGAGCGTGGCCGTCGCGGGCGGCGGCATCGGGGCCGGCGCGGCCACGGTGATGCTGTCGAGGTAGAAGCTCTCGTCGCCGTACATGTCCTTCAGGTAGAGGCCCTTGACGCTCACGCGCGTGCCGTCGGCGACGGTGGCGACCGTCGCCGCGAACGTGCAGGGATGCGAGACGCTCGTCGAGGAGCAGCGCGTCTCGATGGCCGAGAAGTCGCCGCCCGCGGCGTCCTGCACGAAGAGCCGCGGCGAGGCCGCGCTCGGGATCAGCGCAATCGACACGACGTCGTCGAGCTCGTAGTCGCCGGGCGCGCCCGCGCGCATCTGCGCGACCGTCGACACCTGGTACGTCGTCGGGCCGCCACCGCCACCACCACCGCCGCCGCCTCCACCACCGCCGCTGCCGCCCGCACCGCCGCCGCCACTCCCCCCACCGCCTCCGCCGCCCGCACCACCGCCGCCTCCACCACCGCCAGCGCCACCGCTTCCACCCCCACCACCACCGCCTCCGCCTGCGCCGCCGCTCGCTTCACACGCGCGCGCCAGCCCCATGCACGCAACGTCGCAAGCGCTCGCCGTCATCGCCGACGTCCAGCAGCTCCCGCTCGGCCCATACGTCATCAACGCCGCCGCCAGCTCCGACGGCATCGCCGTCGCCACGCAGCTCACGTACTCCATGCACGCCTGCGTCTGCGTCGCGCCATCGCCACCGACGCCGCCCGGCGCGCCGCACCACGTGTTCGCCTTGCCGACCGCCGCGATGCAATCGGTGCAGCTCGAGCACGCGAACGATTGCCCGTCGCTGGTCACATACCGGCACGCGCTCCCGTCGGTGCACGCCTGATAGCTGCCCTGGGCGCAGCTCACCTGCGCGCTGCACTGCTCGCTCGCGCGACATCCCGCGAGCGCCGCGACCACGCACGCGACGCCCATTCCGACGACAAAGGCTTTCACGATGGATCCCCCCTTACTGGGCGGGATCGATACAAATTGGTCGGACCGGTGTCAAGGAAAACAAGAGAACTGCGTGATCTAGATCGCCTGCGCGAGCACTTCGCGCGGCTTCGCGCCGTTGGGCGCACCGACGATGCCGTCGCGCTCCATGCGCTCCACGAGCCGGGAGGCGCGATTGAACCCGATCTGCAGCCGCCGCTGAATCATCGACACCGACGCCAGCCGCGTCTCGCACACCAGCCGCACCGCCTGGTCGTACAACGGATCGGCGCCCTCGTCGCTGCCGCCGATTCCGCCTTCGCCGCCTTCGCCCTCTTCCTCCGCGCGCGGCTTGAGGATGTCCATGTCGTAGACCGGCTTGCCCTGCAGCTTCAAGAAGTCGACCATGCGCTTGATCTCGACGTCGGTCACGAGCGCGCCGTGCACGCGCCGCAGCGCCTGGCCGCGATCGGTGAACAGCATGTCGCCCATGCCGAGCAGGTTCTCCGCGCCCTGCTGATCGAGAATCGTGCGCGAGTCTATCTTCGACGCCACCTGGAAGGCGATGCGCGACGGGAAGTTCGCCTTGATGAGACCGGTGATCACGTCCACCGACGGACGCTGCGTCGCGAGCAGCAGGTGGATGCCGACCGCGCGCGCCTTCTGCGCGATGCGCGCCACCGACGTCTCGACATCCTTCGGCGCCACCATCATGAGGTCCGCGAACTCGTCGATGATGACCACGATGTACGGCAGCTTGCGCGGCGGCGGCGGCGCCTCGGCGCGCGCCTTCTGCGTCGCCGCGACCGCCTGCGAGATCTCGTCGCGCACCTCCTGGTCGACGACGCCGCCCGCCTCCTTGACCGCCTCCTCGTTGGCCGCGACCTCGACCTCGTTCTTCTGGCCGTCGTCGCCCTCGACGTAGATCTTGATCTTCTTCGACTCGAGCTGCGCCGGCCCGTCGGCGAGGATCTTCTCGACCTTCTTGTTGTAGGCGAGGATGTCGCGCACGCCCGCCTTCGACACCAGCTCGTAGCGCCGCTCCATCTCGTCGACGGCCCAGCGCAGCGCCAGGTTCGCCTTCTTCGGATCGGTCACCACCGGCAAGAGCAGGTGCGGAATGCCCTCGTAGATCGAGAGCTCGACCATCTTCGGGTCGATCATGATCATGCGAACTTCTTCCGGCGTCGAGTTGAACAGGATCGAGCAGATCATCCCGTTCACCGCCACCGACTTGCCCGAGCCGGTCGTACCGGCGACGAGCAGGTGCGGCATCTTCGCCAGATCGACCGCCACCGGCGCGCCGGCGATGTCCTTGCCGAGCCCCATCGACAGCTTCGAGCGCACCTTCTGCACCGCCTCGTCGACGAGCACCTCCTTCAGGTACACCGTCGCGCGCGTCTTGTTCGGCACCTCGATGCCCACCGAGCCCTTGCCCGGGATCGGCGCGACGATGCGCACGCGCAGCGCCTGCAGCGACATCGCGAGGTCGTTCGACAGCGCCGAGATCTTCGACAGCTTGGTCCCCGGCGACGGTACGAACTCGTACATCGTGACCACGGGTCCGGGGTGGATCTCGGCGACGTTGCCCTTCACGCCGTAGTCGCCGAGCGTGCGCTGCAGCTTGTCGGCGAGCGCGAGCATGGCGCTCTTGTCGATCTTGTCCTCGTGCGACTCCTCGTAGTCGAGGAGCGACAGGTCCGGCAGGTGATAGCCGCCCGCGGCGGGGATGAAGTCGGGCTTCGGCGCCTCGGGCGCCTTGGCGACGAGCTCCTTCTTCTTCGCGGCCAGCGGCTCGACGATCTTCGGGCCCAGCTCCTCGGGGATCGGCGCGCCCGCGTCGTTGAGCTCGGTCTTCTCGTTGTCGATGATCTCGGCCGGCGCGCCCTGCTCCGCCGACGCCGCCAGTTGCGGCAGCTTGATGATCTGCGGCTCGTCGTCGCGCTTGCGCTGCTTGCGCTTCATCTGCGCCATCGCGTCGAGCGCCTTCTCCGCGGCCAGGATGTCCGCCTCGTCGACCTCGGCATCGCCGTCGGTGACGGTGGCGTCCGTCTCGTCCTTCTTCGCGCGCGGCTTCTTCTGCGGCTTCTCTTCTTCTTCTTCGCCTTCGTCGGCCGCCTCTTCGTCGTCGTGCGCCGGGAAGATGAGCTTGATCGTGCTCGTCAGGATGCCGAGCGACGCCTGGGCACCGGCGAGCAGCGCCTGGCCCGCGCGCGCGAGCAGCGACGGGATGGCGCGGAACGACAGCGACGTCGACAGCGTCAGCGACACCGCGAGCAGCACCACGCCGGCGAGCACCGCGCCCACGCGCCCGACGAACGCGACGAGCAGCTCCGCGGTGTATTCGCCGAGCGCGCCGCCGGGCGAGTGGCCGCGCAGCCGGTGTGCGCCGA
Source organism: Polyangia bacterium (assembly GCA_035607415.1). Classification (GTDB taxonomy): domain Bacteria; phylum Myxococcota_A; class Polyangia; order Palsa-1104; family Palsa-1104; genus JAQBQH01. Next base: position 26,271 of record DATNAQ010000137.1, on the reverse strand, counting down.
GCGCGAGATGGATGAGGATCGCGAACGACACCCCGACACCGAGCGCGGCCCAGAAGCCGATCGATCGGATCCGCACCGGCTCGCCCTGCAGACAGCGCAGCGCCGCGAACCCGAGGCCGATGGCCATGAGGTACGCGCCGACGCCGACCAGCGCGTAGACGCCGAGCCCGACGGTGGCGCCGCAAGGACCCATCAGCGTGCCGTTGCCGAGCTGCAGCGACGCGACGCTGAGGCCGACGAAGATCGCCAGGCCGAGCAAGACGATTCCGGTGACCTCCCGCCCACGCGAACCCGAAGACGTCGTGCCGAGCGCACGTTCAGAACGAGAACCCATGATGTAGGATATTCAACTACGTATACCCACCTGTCAATTTTTCGCGCGGTCGGCTACGCTAAGCTGCCGTGCCGCTTCGACTTTGCGCCCTACTCCTCGCCTGCGCCGCCGCTGGATGCGGTGTTTCGCAGGCCGAGTACAACACACGCGTCACCGAGGTCGAGAAGTGCCAGGCAGAGCTCGGTCAGACGCAAAATCAGCTCGGCGCGTCGCACGCGCGCGAAGATCAGCTGCGCAAGGAGCGCGAAGAGCGCGAGGACGAGATCGCGCGATTGCGCCATGACGCGCAGAAGCTCGCCGGAAACTTGCAGGCGACGCAGACCGAAATGGAGGCGCTGCGCCGCGTGCACGCGCAGGCCGAGCAGCGCAACGAGCTCTATCGAACGTTGGTCGCGCGACTGCGCGATGCGATCGGCGCGGGCACGCTCGCCGTCGAGGTGCGCAAGGGCAAGATGCTGGTCAAGCTCGGCGACGCGATCTTGTTCGACCCGGGACAGGCGACGCTGAAGGCGGATGGTCAGCGCGCGCTCCGGCAGGTGGCGCAAGCGCTGAAGGAGATTCCCGAGCGCGACTTCCTCGTCGCCGGGCACACCGACAATCGGCCGATCAAGAACTCGCCGTACGCGTCGAACTGGGATCTGTCGACGGCGCGCGCGGTCACGGTCGTGCGCTTCCTGCAGTCGGAGGGCGTCGATCCGCGGCGGCTGGCGGCGGCGGGTTACTCGGAGTTCGACGAGCTCGCCGACAACGACACCGACGCGGGGCGCGCGGCCAACCGGCGCATCGAGGTGGTGGTGATGCCGCGCATCGACGAGCTGCCGCAGATCGACGTCAACGAAGCGCAGGCGCCGCCGACGCTGCCGACGCCGGCGCCGAATCCGGCGGCGAGCCCGATCGCCTCGCCGCCACCGACGAGTGCGCCGTCGACTACGACTGCGCCGTCGACGACGACTGCGCCGCCGCCGGGAGCGCCGGTGGCCGCACCAGCAGCGCCAGCCACAAGCTCGCCGCCGCCGCCAGCGAAGCCGACGCCGTGAACGCCACGCGCGCGCCGAAGCGATCGGCGAGCGCGCCGAACGCCAGCGACGCGGGCAGCGCCGCGATGCCGATGACGCCGTTGAACCAACCGAAGGCGCGGCCGCGCGCGCCGGCGGGAACCAGATCGGCGACGAGCGCCTTCTCGCTGCCCTCGACGAGCGAGTAGTAGACGCCGTAGACGACGAACAGCGCCCAGATCTCCCACTGCCGCGAGGCGAACCCGAACAATAGATAGGTGGCGGCGTAGAGCGACCAGCCGGCGATGATGAGGCGCCGGCGGCCGACGCGATCGGAGAGCGCGCCGCCCCACGTCGAGAGCGCAGCCTTGGTGCCGTTGTGCGCCATCCACAAGAGCGGGATGTAGCGCACGGCGATGCCGCACTGCTGTCCGCGCAGGAGCAGGAACGCATCGGAGGAGTTGCCGAGGCCGAAGAGCGCGACGCAGACGAGGTAGCGCTTCAGCGTCGGATTGAACGGCGTCTTGCCGCGATCATTGCGCCCGTCCGCGTCGACGGCGCCGTCGCGCGCCTGCTCGCGCACGCCGAAGACGAGCGCGCACATGGCGAGCACGCCCGGCACCGCGGCCCAGAAGAAGACGTTGCGCATCTTGATGCCGATGGCGAGCAGCGCGGTGGCGACGAGCGGGCCGACGAGCGCGCCGGCGTTGTCCATCGCCTGATGGAAGCCGTAGGCGCGCCCGCGCACCGATGGGTCGGTGGCGTCGGCGAGGAGCGCGTCGCGCGGGCTCGAGCGCACGCCCTTGCCGATGCGATCGGCGACGCGCGTGGCGAGCACGTGCCACGGCTGCGTCGCGAAGCCGACGACGGGGCGGATCAGCGACGACAAGCCGTAGCCGAAGACGACGAGCGGCTTGCGGCGCGCGAGGCCGTCGGAGATGCGCCCCGAGACCAGCTTGAGCAGCGAGGCGGTCGCTTCGGCCGCGCCTTCGACGGCGCCGATGAAGGTGCGCGGCGCGTGCAGCACGTCGCTCAGGAACAGCGGCAGGAGCGGATAGATCATCTCGGTGCCGACGTCGGTCAGGAGCGACACGACGCCGAACCAGACGACCAGCGCCGGCAGCCTACTCTTCTTCGTCTTCGGCAGATTCACTCGTCGCGTCTTCTTCGCTGGCGATCTCCTCGAGCTCGTCGGAGGCGGCATCCTCGGCCACGTCGTCGCGCTGCAGCTCCTCGGGCGGCGCCGCCGCCGGCGTCGGGTCGGGCTCGCCCTGGAAGTAGCGCACCACCGCCTCCGCCGCCGCGCGCGACATGCCCGGCGCCTGCAAGAGCTCCTCGACGCTGGCGGCGCGCACCTTCTTGAGCGAGCCGAAGTGCTTGAGCAGCTCGCGCTTGCGCTTCTGCCCCACGCCGGGCACGTCCTCGAGCGCCGAGCGCAGCGTGCGGCGCCGGCGCAGTTTCTTGTGAAACGTGACGGCGAAGCGGTGCGCCTCGTCGCGGATGCGCGCCAGCATCAGCATCTCGGCGGAGTTCGGGCGCAGCTTCATCGGATCCTTCGCGTTCATGCGAAACACGCGATCCGGCTGCTTCTCGCCCTTTTCGTCCTCGCGCTCTTTCGCCAGCGCGCAGACGTCCATGCCGTTCATGCCGAGATCGATCTGCGCGTCGCGCAGCGCGGCGACCGCGGTGCCGAGCTGCCCCTTGCCGCCGTCGATGACGAGGAGGTCGGGCGTGACCCAACCCTTTTTCGGCTCGCCCGCTTTGGGCTCGGCCGTCTTGCTGCGACGGAAGCGGCGCGACAGCACCTCGTACATCGAGGCGAAGTCGTCGTTGGTGGCGCTCTTGACCTTGAAGGTGCGGTACTCGCTCTTGGCCGGCTCGCCGTCGAGGAACACCACCATCGAAGCCACCGTCGCGGTGCCCTGGATGTGCGAGATGTCGAAGCACTCGATGCGCCGCGGCAGGCGCTTGAGGCTCATGCGCTGTTGCAGCTTCTCCATCGCCGCCTCGGCGTCGCGCGACTTGTCGCGCCGCGTGACGAACGACGAGGCCGCGTTCTTCTGCGCCAGCGTGATGAGATCATGGCGCTGGCCGCGCTGCGGCGTCATGACCTCGACCCCGCGCTTTTGTCCGCGCTTCTCGGTGAGCCATTCGGCCTTTGTGGCCGCGTCGTCGACGGGCTCGGGCAGGAGCACCTCGTCGGGGATGTAGGCGCTGAGATCGTAGTAGAGCGACACGAACGACGACAGGATCTCCTGCGTCGGGAACTCCTGACCCTTGAGCGAGAAGTTGCGCCGTCCGAGCAGCTTGCCGTTTCGGATCGAGAGCACCACCATCTCGACGAACTCGCCCTCGCGATAGAAGCCGAACACGTCCTGATCGCGGAAGTCGGCCGAGACGACGCGCTGCTCCTCGAGCGTGCGCTCGAGCGCCTTGACCTGATCGCGCACCGCGCCGGCGATCTCGTAGTGCTCGTCGCGCGCGGCTTCCTTCATCCGCGCGTCCAGGCGCTTCAAGAGCTCGTCGTCCTTGCCGTCGAGGAACAGCGCCACGTCCTGCACCTGCTTGCCGTACTCCTCGTCGGTGATGGGGTAGACGCAGGGCGCATCGCAGCGCTTGATCTGATATTGCAGGCACGGCCGCTTGCGCGAGTGCAGCACGTGATCGGTGCAGGTGCGCAGCTTGAAGTGGCGATTGACCACCGCGAGCGTGGCGCGGCACGACGTCGCCGAGTGATAGGGCCCGAAGTATTTGGCGCCGTCGGTGCCGATGCGGCGCGTGACCTCGAGCCGCGGATAGCGCGCCTTCGGATCGAGGCGCAGCACCAGGAAGTTCTTGTCGTCGGCGAGCTTGACGTTGAAGCGCGGCTGGTGCTGCTTGATAAGGTTGTTCTCGAGGAGGAGCGCCTCCTTCTCGTTGTTGACGATCACCGTCTCGATGTCGCCGAGGATGCGCCCGAGCAGGGGTACGAAGTCGCGCGTGTCGGTCTGGTTGAAGTACGAGCGCACGCGCGCTTTGAGGTTGGTCGCCTTGCCGACGTAGATGATGCGGCCCTTGCGGTCCTTCATCAGGTACACGCCGGGCTCGGTCGGCACGCGGCCGAGGATCTCCTTCAAGCGATCGGAGATCTCGGCGTCGGTGGCGTCGAGGAGCTCGAGCTGCTCGCCGGTATGTTTCTGCGCGCGTCCCAAGGAGGTCCCGCTAGTTTAGCGTAAGACGGAGAGGTCGATGGCGCCCTGCCAGCCGTCCATGGCGACGATCGTCTTCTCGCCCCGGGCGGGATCGATGCGCCACAGCTTGCCGGCGACGGTGACGGCGTAGAGCGCGTGGCCGCCCCAGGCGAGCGCGAGCGTGCCCCACCAGTCGCCGACCGGCAGCACGCGCTGCGTTCCAGTCCGGCGATCGATCTCGACGAGCGGGCCGGCCTTGGTGGCGACGTAGAGCTTGCCGTCGCCCGCGGTCATGGCGATCGGGCGGCCGGCGACGTGCCACATCCGCGGCGTGCCGATCTCGAGGATGGTGCCCTGATCTTCGGCGAAGCCGGCGGCGCCGTCGGCGGCGAGGAGGTGCGCGTGCGCGTTTACGAGCAGCGGCGTGCGCGCGCCGGTCTTCGGATCGAGCTCGCCGACACCGGCGCCGTCGAGCAGCCACAAGCGCTCGCCGCCGGCCAGGGCGCGCGCGCCGGCGAAGCGGCCGCGGATCGCCTTGCCGTCGACAAGGACGCGATCGCCGGCGAGCAGCGCCACGCGTCCGTCGGCGAGCACGGCGACCGCGGCGGCGCGCGCAACCTTCTCGGTCGTGTCATGATGCCCGTCGTACCGATGGAGGACGCCGTCGCGCGTGAGCACGAGCAGCAGAAGCGGAATCAGCCGCGCCAGCATCAGAGTAAACGCTTAGCATGAACCGGCATCCGCTCGCGTCGGCGACGGCGCTCATGACGACGGCGGCGCTGCTGTTCGGCGTCATGGCCATCCTGGCCAAGGGCGCCGCGGCGCGCCTGCCCGGGCCGGAGATCGCCTTCGTGCGCTTCCTCGTCGGATTGACGGCGTGCGCGATCGCCGCGACGCGCTTGCGCCTGCGCGCGCGCAACTGGCGCGGCCTGTTCCTGCGTGGCGCGTTCGGCGGCGGCGCGGTGCTCTGCTACTTCCTGGCCATTCAGCACCTCACCGTTGGTGTGGCGACGCTGCTCAACTACACGGCGCCGGTGTTCACGGCGCTGTGGGCCTGGATCTTCCTCCACGAGCGCATCACGCTCGGCACCTTCGCCGCGCTCGCCATCACCACCGCCGGCGTCGCCGTCGTGATCGTGGCCGACGCGCCGCCCGGCGGCGTGGCGCTCGGGCCGTGGCAGTGCGTCGGGATCCTGTCTTCGATCTTGTCGGGCGCGGCCGTGGCGACCATCCGCGAGGTGCGCAAGACCGACGGCGCGTGGGAGATCTTCTGCGCGTTCTGCATCGCCGGCGCGCTGTTCACCGGCGTGCCCGCGTCGCGCAATCCGATCATGCCGACGCCCGCAGAATGGCTCATGCTACTCGGCGTGGGCCTGACCAGCGTGGTCGCGCAGCTCATGATGACGCAGGCGCTGCGCGATCTGCCGGCCGCCGTCGCCGGCGTGCTCTTCCAGCTCACGCCGGTGTCGGTGATGGTGCTCGGGCGCTTCATCTACGGCGAGCGTCCGGTGCCGCTCGCCATCGCCGGCGCGGCGGTCACGCTCTCGGGCGTGGCGTGGGGCGCCTATCAGTCGGCGGCGCCGCGGCGCCTGCAGCCGGTGCCGCCGGAGGAGCCGTGACGCGCGCGCTCGCGCTCGCGCTGGTGGCGTTGATGACCGGCGGATGCGCGGCCGCGTTTCGCGCGCCGACCACGCCGTTTCCCGCGAGCGCGTCGCGCGTGGTGCCGTGGACGCTCGACCGCGAGCTGCTCACGCACGTGAACCGCCGCATCCTGGTCGTCGTCGAGGTCGCCGCCGGCCACCCGCCCGAGCGCTACGCTCTCGATCGCCTCTGCACCGTCGCCGCGCACTACGGCGAGCGCCCGTGCACGTGGATCGCGCTCGGCAGGCCGGGCGCGCCGCCGCTGCGCTTCGTCGGCGATCGGCTCTACGCCGACGGCCCGCTCGACCGCGACAGCAGCCTCGTGCTCGTGCGCTACGTCGGCAATCACCTCGACATGTGGGGCCAGTCGTACACGCTCACCGTCGCCGGCCACGACGTGCACGTCATCGAGATCAACCAGGAGCGCCACCGCGTGTGGAGCTGGTTCCTGCCCGAGCGCCACCTCGAAGCGCAGACGTTGGTGCACGAGTATGGGCACCACCTCGGCCTGCCGCCGTGCGACCACGGCTACTACCGCGACTACCCCGACTTCACCGGCGGCGCCCACTGCGTGAATCCCGACTGCGCGCTGTCGAAGCCGCGCTTCGGCGTCTTGCTCTACGGCCTCGGGCACGTCCTCATTTTGCACCACTGGCTCGAGGACTACTGCGCGCAGTGCCGCGCCGCGATCGCCGCCGCCAAGGCTTACTGGCGCAGCCGCGTGTGATAGCGGAGCTCGTGGCGCACGGCGCCGTTGCGCTCGTCGTCCTTGCGTGCGCCGTCGCTGCGCCAGCCGGCGAGCTCGTAAAAACGGCGCGCGCGCGCGTTGCCCTCGAGCACCCACAAGATCGCCTCGGCGAAGCCGCGCGCCGCCAGCGCCGCCGTCGCCTGCGCGATCAGGGCGCGCCCGACGCCGCTGCCGACGGCCGCCGGCTCGAGATAGATCGCGAACAGCTCGCCCACGCCCGCCAGCGCCGCATCGTCGGCCGTCCCCACCGTCACGAATCCGACCGCTGCGCGCTCGCGCTCGGCGACGAAGCTGTGCCGATCGTTGTCGGGCGCGAGCTGATCGACCCACACGCGCGTGCGCTGCGCGATCCGCTCCTCCGTCGACAGCGGATGGGGCGGCTTCGCGCGCGCTCAGCGGAAGGTGCCGTCGGCGAGCCAGAGGTCGCCGCTCCACAGCTGCACCGACGCGATCAGCCCGTCGCCGTCCGGCGCGTAGGTCGCCTCGCCGATGCCGTCGAGCCCCGCCTGATACACCACGCGCGCCGCGCCGGTCGCGAGCTCGATCTCCACCACCTCGGCCGTCTTGCGCACCACGAGCAGCTTCTTGCCGTCGCGCGAAAAGCGCGGGTTGAGCCAATCGCCCGACGCCACGCCCACCAGCGGCGCCGCCGATTTTCCGTCGAGCGTCGTGCTCATCAGCAGCCGCCCCTTGTCGGTCGGCATCACGAACACCACCCGATTCTCCGTTGGTGACGCCGCCGGGCAGAGCGCCCCCACCGGCGAGATCGCGCGCGCCGCCCCGCCCGCGATCGCCACCGCATACACGCGCGCGCCCACGTGATCGCGCGTCGACTCGAAGACGATCGTCTTGCCGTCGAACGCGAACGCCGGCTCGCCGTCGTCGGCGTCCTCGGTCACGCGCTTCGCCGCGCCGCCGCCCACCGGCACGACGTGAATCCCCGGCTCGGCGCCGCCGGCGTACGCCAGCCATTTGCCGTCGGGCGACACCGCCGGATGGCCCGAAGGCGCCTTCGCCAGCGGCCGCGTCTCGTGCGTCCTGCCGTCGAGCATCCAGACCTGCATCGCCCCCGCGCGATCGCTCTCGAACAGGAGGCGCCCATCGTCGACGGGCGCCGGCCAGATGTCGCGCCAGCTCCCCGCCGCCATCAGCGGCTCGGCCGGCTTGCCCGTGCGCACGCGCGCTATGACCGCCGACTCGCGGCACGTCGAGTACGCGAGGTGCTTGCCGTCGGGCGAGATGCTGAGGCCGCTCGCCGGCGTCACGTCGCCCGCCACGCGCTCGGCCGCGCCGCCGAAGCGCCGCCGCACCAGCTCGTTCGCGTTCGCGTGATGGCGCCCGTAGAAGTAGGCCGCCTGCGACGGCGCCACGATCAAGCCGATCGAATCCATCGGCAGCGTCTCGACCGCGCGCGCCACGCCGCCCTTGCCGATCTCGCCGACGGTGACGTCATTGGCCGCGTACTGCGGCTGCCACAACGCCACCAGGTTCCCGTCGGCGAACTGCGCGACGTAACGATCGACCGCGCCTTGGGGCAGCCGCCCCACGCGCTCGCGCTTGATGCCGCGCGGATCGATCGTGAAGCGCATGATCTCGTCGCCCTGCCCCACGAGCACCGCGCCGTCGGACGTCCACGACGGAAACCCCGACGCCGCCAGCCCCAGCCGCATCGGCTTGGCCTGGCGATCGCCCTCGATCGGCAGCACGCGGATCTCGCGCCCCGCGTCGGAGGTGTGCACGTACGCGATCGATTTCCCGTCGGGCGACACGGCGCCGCCGTAATCCCAGCCCGGCTCGTGCGTGAGCCGCCCCGTCGCTCCCGACGCCAGGTCGAGCGCGCCGAGCTCGTAGTCGTTCTCCATCACGCCGTCGAACACCACGGTGCGCCCGTCGGGCGTGAAGCTCGGATACTCCTCGCAGCCGACATCGAACGTGATGCGCCGCGTTCCCGTCACCGTCACCGACGGCAGCTCCGGCTTCGACGGCGGCGGCGGCGGCGGCGGGCGCCGCGTGAAATAGGCCCAGCCACCGACGGCACAGAAGAGCGCCAGCACGCCCGCGCCGACGGCCACGAAGCGCGACGTCGACGGCAGCGAAGGCTCGGCGCCGGTGTGCGTGCCGCCGAGGCGCCGCCGCGCCTGCTTGAGCGCAGCCGCGAACGCGCGCATGTCGGCGTAGCGCGCGGCGCGATCGCGCGACAGCGCCTTCAGCACCACGGCGTCGAGCCGCGCCGGAATCCCGCGCGACGGCGCCGCCTGCGACGGCGGCACGATCGGCTGCGTGCGAATCGCCTGCAGCACCTCCGGGATCGACGCGCGCTCGAACGGCCGCTTGCCACACAGCAGCTCGTAGAGCACGACGCCGAGCGACCAGACCTCCGACTGCGGATCGCCCGCGGTGCCGTCGGTCTGCTCGGGCGCCATGTACACCGGCGTCCCCACCAGCGCCCCCGCCATCGTCAGGCTCTCCGACGACGACGGCGACGACGGCGTCGACAGCGGCGGAAACACATGCGCCCCGTCGCCGCCGTGCAGCTGGCGCAGCGCCTCGGGATCGGTCGGCGGCGCACCACCCGAAGCCGACGGCGCGCCCGACTGCGGCGTCGAATCGAGCGTCTCCGCCACCGCCGCCAGATCCTGCACGCCATGCAAGCTTGCCGGCGACGACGTCGCCGACTCGGCCGCCTCCGGCGCCGCGCGCAGCTTGGCCAGCCCGAAGTCGAGCACCTTGATGCGCCCGTCGTGGGTGCGCATCAGGTTGTCGCTCTTGATGTCGCGATGCAGGATGTCGCGCGCGTGCGCCGCCGCCAGCGCCTCGGCCGCGTCGGCCACCAACCGCAGCGCCTCCGTCGGCGGAACGCCGCGCCGCACCAGCTCCGACAGCGGCTCGCCGTCGACGAGCTCCATGACCATGAAGATCTGCCCGTGCCACGACCCGACGTCGTGCACCGTCACGATCCCGGGGTGGTTGAGCGCGCTCGCCGCCTGCGCCTCGCGCAGAAGCCGCGCCTGCATCTTCTGCTCCGTCGAGCGCGCCACCGGCAACAGCTTGAGCGCGACCGCGCGACCGAGGCGCTCGTCGACGGCGCGCCAGACCTCGCCCATCGCGCCCTTCCCCAGTCTCGCTACCAGCCGGTAGTGCGAGATGCGCTCCATCGCCCTCGCAACATTGTACGCCTACTTTGGGCGCTTTTCGCTCAGCGCGATTGCCCGCGGGCGGTGCTCGGCCGCTTCGCCCCGACGGCCGCGAAGATGAAGTCGAGGTTCGCCCCCAGCCGCTCCTCGAGCAGCTTGTCGTCGAGCGCGTCCTTCACGCCGTAGAGCAGCGCCACCTGGTTCGCGTCGGCGAAGTACGCGATCGTCATTCCATAGACGGTGATGAGCAGCTGCCGCGCGTTGACCTGCTTGAGCTCGCCGCGCTCGACGGCCAGCTCGATGAAGCGCACCCCGCGCTCGAAGAGCGGCCGGAAGAAGCTCTCGAACATGGTACGCAGGTACCCGCCTTCGCTTCCCAAATCCATCGTCGTCAGGCGCGAGAAGTTGCGGTGCCGCGCCGTGTAATAGAAGAAGCCGCGATAGAACTCCTCGAGCACCTCCACCGCCGGCAGCTTGCGCGCCAGGATCTCCTGCGACAGCGCGATCAGCTCGAACAGGATCTTCTGCAGCACCGCGCGCAGGAGCTGCTCCTTCGACTGATACCAGTAGTAGATCATCGCCTTGTTCACGCCGGCGCGCTCCGCGATCTCGTGCGTGCGCACGCCCGCGAAGCCCTTCTGCGCGAACAGCTCCTCGGCGACGGCGAGGATCTGCTCCTTGGTATCGCCCGGAACCTCTGACGATGGCCGCCGCGCGCGACGACCCGCTGGCCCCGGCCGCTTGCGCATCAGTGGTGGAAGAGGTGGCCGAAGATGTCGTTCTTGACGCTGATGACGATGATGAGCGCCAGCAGCATGAGCACGCCCGCCATGTGGATCGTCTGCTCGATGCGCTCGTTGACGCGCTTGCGCGACACCGCCTCCCACCCGAGGAACATGAGCCGCCCACCGTCGAGCCCCGGCACCGGCAACAGATTGAACAGGCCGAGGTAGATCGAGATCATCGCGATGATCATGAACGCCTGGCGCGGCCCCTGCTCGATGCGCTTGCGCATCTCTTTGACGATGCCGACGGGACCCGAGCCCTGCTGCCAGATCTGCTTGAAGCCGCCTTCACCGAGCGTCTGCAGCACGAACACCGAGTAGCGGAACGGATAGGTGAGCGCCTCCTTCACGCGCTCGCCCGTCGGCGGCTGCTCCCACGTCGTGGCACCGCCGAGCTTGACGCCCATGAGGTAGCCACTCGAGCCGTTCTTCGCCGGCGTCACCGTGATCGCCATCGGCTTGCCGTTGCGCAAGATGTCGACGACGATCGGCTTGCCCTCCGACGCGTTGACGATCGGCAGCACCTGGTTGCCGTCGTCGACCTTCTTGCCGGCGACCGCCTTGATCTCGTCGTCGGCCTGCAGCCCCGCCTTCGCCGCCGCCGAGCTCTCGATGACCTCGTCGATGACGGGCTGCTTGCCGAGGCCCGGCACGCCCCACGCGAGGAACACGCCGATGAGCAGGAACGCCGCGAAGATGTAGTTCGTCGCCGGCCCGGCGAAGATGGTCGCCAGCCGCTGATACACCGGACGATTCGGATACGAGCGCGGATCCTCCGCCGACATGCCCTCCTCGCCCGGATTGAGCCCCGCGATCTGCACGAAGCCGCCGAGCGGAATGGCCGCGATCTGATAGATCGTCTCGCCGCGCTTGAAGCTGAAGATCTTGGGGCCGAAGCCGATCGAGAAACGGTCGACACGCATCCCCGACAGCCGCGCGACGAGGAAGTGACCGCCCTCGTGAACGATGATGAGGACACCGAGGGCGAGAATCGCCAGAAGGATGGTCCCCGGCGTAGCCAGTAACTCCATCCATAGAAGGTAGCATCGGCGCTGGGCCGTTGCTAGGCGGGCCCGCGCGTAAGTGGACTAGACGCCGACCGCGCGCGAGCCGCGGAAGGCGAACAAGCGCAACCACGACTTGCGACGCGTGCGGTGGGTCACCGTGCAAGCGAGCCCGAGCTGACGCGCTCGTCGCAAAAAGCGTGTCTCGACGGCCACCGGATCGCGCCGGCCGACGAGCGCCTCGAAGGCGCGCCAGGCGCGCGTCCGTCGCATCACGAGATAGCGCCCGCCGAGCGCCACCACGTCGAGCCCGTCGCGCAGGCGGCCAAGCGCGTAGCCGACCGCGCCGAGCGGCGCATCGGTGCGCGCGTCGGCGAGCACGATGACGCGGCCGCGCGCGCGCTGGCAGGCATCGCGAAAGCCGCAGCCCGGCGACGTGTGCAGCACCGCGATTTCACGAATTCGGCGGCGGAGCATGATGGCGACGGCGACGGTGTTGTCGCCCGAGCCTTCGTCGGCGACGACGATCTCCGCCGTCAGGTGGTGCGCGCCGAGATAGCGCGCGATGCGGCCAAGCACATGACCGATGCGCTCCTCGTCGTCCAAGGTGCGCACGATGAAGGTCACGTCACAGTCCGGCGACGCGCTCTGCATCCTTACGTGGATTATCTACACACGGATCGTGCGAAGGCAACCGGGAATCTGCCGTACCGAACGATTCCACAGCGTCGGTGCGACGTGCGACCAGTCGTGTCGCGACGATCGTGCGCGGCAAGCGCGCGACATCGTTGTGCGCAGCTCGACATCGTCGCGCAATCGCGCGAGCGCGCGACCGATCGCGCGCTCGTCGTCGCACAGGATCGCGATCGACTCGTCGAGCACTTCGGGCAGCCCGCCCGCGCGCGTGGCCACGATCGGCAGACCGGCCGCGAGCGCCTCGAGCGCCACCGTCGGCGCGCCGTCGACGCGCGACGGAATCACGAGCGCATCGGCGGCGGCGAGCAGCGCCAGCTTGTCGGCGCCGGCGACGTGCCCGAGAAACTGCACGCGCCTGCCCGCCGCGCATCTCACGAGAGACGCCCGGGCTCGTTCCTCGAGCGCAGTGCGCTCGGGACCATCGCCGCCGACGAGCAGCGTCGCGCCTTCCGGCAGCTCATCGATCGCGCGATCCGCGCCCTTATCGTGAATGAGTCGCCCGAGAAAGGCGATCACGAAGCCGTCGCCGGCGTCGGGCACCAGCCGCGCACGCGCCGCCGCGCGCGCCGCCGCCGTCGTCGCCCGTGCGATCGGCGCCACGTCGATCGCCATCGGCACCACGCGCCCGGGCGCGCCGTCGACGCGCAACGCATCGGCGACGTACACGAGATCCGCGCGCCGCGCGAGCCGACGAACCAGCGCGCGCCCGCCCGGCAACGACGACAAGAGGCGCACGTCCGATCCATGCGCGATCGCCAGATGGCGCGCCGGCCCGCACGCATCCGCCACCGCCCCCGACGGCACCAGCCAGTGCGACACCACCGCGTCCCAACCGCGCGCGCGCCGCCGCGCCTCCATTAACAGAGACGCGCTGAACGACGCCGCCTCGCCCCAGCGTCCCTGCTTCAGTGCCTCCGGCGCGCCGCCGCGATAAAAGAGCGGCCGCGCCTCGTCGGCGCACACGACGTCGACATCGCCGACGTGCTCCGCGAGCCAGCGCGAGAACCCCGCCACGAACGCGCCCGCCGCATCGTCCGCGTCGCGCGGATACGACGTCGTCAGGACGCCGACGCGCACTCTTCGTCCGCCGCCGCCGCCGCGGGCACCACGATCTCCATCGGCGGCTGCCGCTTGGCCAACAGCCGCCGCACCCACGATCGCACCAGCACGAACGACATGGGGTAGACCACCGTCGCCAGCGAGATCCCCGAGCGCCAGTTGGTCCCGTAGATGGCGCGCACCGGCACGTCGCACACGCTGAGGCGCGCCGCGTGCAACCGCGCGAGCAGATCGTTCGGATAGCCGTAGCGCGGAAACAGCCCGGCCGCGTCGATCACCGCCAGCGCCCGCCGCGACGCCACGGTGTAGCCGCACTGCGAATCGAACAGCCGCCAGTAGCCGCTCGTCACCTTCGTCGCCAGCGACAGCGCGACGTTGCCGGCGAGCCGCGTCGCCGGCATCACGCGCCACACGTCGCTGCCGGCGAAGCGATTGCCCTTCACGTAATCGGCGCGCCGGTCGCGCACCGGCTCGAGCAGCGCCGGCAGATCCGCGGGATCCATCTGCCCATCGCCGGCCATCACCGCCGCCGCGTCGACGCCGAGCTCGAGGGCGCGCCGATAGCCGGTCGCGATCGCCGCGCCCACGCCGCGGTTGCGCGGATGCTGCAACACCTCGAGCCCGCGCCGGCGCAGGCGCGACGCCTCGAGGAACGTCCGATCGTGCGACGCATCGTCCACGACCAGCACGTGATCGACCCACGCCGGCACGTCGCGCACCGTGCGCGCGACGTTCAGCTCTTCGTTGAATGCCGGAATGACCACGGCCACACGTAGCTCGCGAAACATCGGGCAAGAAAACGTAGCAGATCCGTCCACTGAACACTTGACCATTTCGCAGCGCGAACGCATGCTGCGTTGAAACGGAGCGACCATGGCCGCCAGCGTGAACAAGGTGATCCTGATCGGCAATCTCGGCGCCAAGCCGGAGCTGAAGTATCTGCCGTCGGGACAGGCGGTGTGCGAGTTGCGCATCGCCACCAACGAAACCTTCACCGACAAGAACCAGCAGAAACAAGAGCGCACCGAGTGGCATCGCGTGGTCGTCTGGGGCAAGCAGGGCGAGAACTGCGCCCAGTACCTCGACAAGGGCCGCTCCTGCTACATCGAGGGCCGCCTGCAGACGCGCTCTTGGGACGACAAGAACACCGGCGAAAAGCGCTACATGACCGAGATCGTCGCCAACAGCGTGCAGTTCCTGTCCGGCGGTCCCGGCGGCGGTGGCAGCGGCGGTGGCAGCGGTGGCGGTGGCGGTGGTTACGGCCCGCCGCGCGGTCGCGGCGGTGAAGGCGGCGAAGGCGGCGGTGGCGGCGGCGGCGGCGGCGGCGACTTCCCGAGCGGCCCGCCGAGCGACGACGACATCCCCTTCTAGGATCGCGAGCTTCCGCAGGATCGCGCACGCAACAACTTGCCCGCGCGATCCTGAGTGATAGCCTCAAGCTTCGTGCGTGTGCTCGTTCTCGCGGCTTTGCTCTCCCTCGGCGGCGGCGCCTTCGCGACGCCCGCGCCGAAAGACTCCGCGAAGGACACGCCGCCCGAGATCCTCCTGACCTTCGACGACGGCCCCGCCGTCGACAAGACGCCCAAGATCCTCGACACGCTCGACCAACACGGCATCAAGGCCGTCTTCTTCGTCCTCGGCGTCCACTTCCAGGGCACCAGCGCCACCGCCGAGAAGGAGCGCGCGCTCGCCCGCGAGGAGCTGCGCCGCGGCCACGCCGTCGGCAACCACACGATCCATCACTACTTCCTCTGCGGCCACTACTACATCAAGCAGGCCTGGCAGGAGATCGAGGGCAACGCCAAGCTCATCGAAGACGCGATCGGCCAGCGCCCCGACCTGTTCCGCACGCCGTACGGCGCGCATTGCAAGGAGCTCAAGACGGTGCTCGACGGCCTCGGCATCAAGCCGATCGGCTGGGACATCGACCCGCAAGACTGGCGCCTGCGCAACGCGCCGAAGATCGAGGCCTACGTCGAGCGCACGCTGTCGCGCATGCACTCGGGCCGCTCCATCATCCTGTTCCACGACGTGCAGGCCGCCACCGTCGTGGCGCTGCCGCACATCCTCGACTGGCTCGACCAGGAGAACGCGCGCCGCGTGGCCGCCGGCCAGGCGCCGATCAAGATCATCAACTACGCGTACCTCTTGCCGGAACGAAAGCTGGTGCCACCCTTTCTCGATTCGCTCGCGCGCGTGCTCGTGACGCTGGCCAATAAGCCCTCGCTGTCACCGATTCGCTTCTGGCCGTTCGCCGTCCGCTGGTCGCCTGCGTCTTGAAAACATCCCTGCGGCCGGCTCACCCTGGCCGCCGCTTGCCTGGCCTCCGGGCCAGGTGTAGCGTCTCCTCTTTCGGCAAGGTGCGACGACGATGTTCACCATCCGCGAGGTTTTTCCGGAGGACTTGGAAGGGCTCCACGCGGTTGCGTCACACCTCAACACGGTCAACCTGCCCGACGATCGCGGGATCCTCGAGAAGCTGATCGATCACTCGCGCAAGTCGTTCAACGGCCAGCTCGACGTCTTCAAGCGCGAGTACCTGTTCGTCCTCCTCGACGAGGACAAGAAGCAGATCATCGGCACCTCGATGATCCACGCGCAGCACGGCACACGCCGCGCGCCGCACATCTTCTTCGACGTGATGACCGACGAGCGTTACTCCGAGACGCTCGACAAGCACTTCATCCACAAGCTCTTGCGCATCGGCTACAACTACAACGGCCCGACGGAGATCGGCGGGCTCGTGTTGCATCCCGACTATCGGCGCAAGACCGAGGCGCTCGGCAAGTGGCTCTCGTACGTGCGCTTCCTCTACATCGGGCTGCATCGCGCGTCGTTCCGCGACGAGGTGCTGTCGGAGCTGCTCCCGCCGCTGCAGGACGACGGCACGTCGCTCCTGTGGGAGGCGCTCGGGCGCCACTTCACGGGCATGTCGTACCAGGAAGCCGATCGCGTCTCGCAGTCGAACAAGGAGTTCATCCGCGCGCTGTTTCCCGCGGATTCGATCTACATCTCGCTCCTGCCCTACTCGGTGCAGAAGCTCATCGGCCAGGTCGGCCCCGACACCAAGGGCGTCGAGAAGATGCTGCGCCGCATCGGCTTCGAGTACGCCGATCGCATCGATCCGTTCGACGGCGGGCCGCACTTCATCGCCAAGACCGACGACATCACGCTCGTCAAGGCGTCCAAGAGCGCGCGCGTGGTGGCGCTGCCCGGTGGCGAAGACGGCCCCGACACTTCGCTCGCGGGCCTCATCTCGATCGAGCGCGATCGCGCGCCCCACTTCTCGGCATGCGGCTCGCGCTTCCGCCTCGAAGGCACCGACGTCGGCCTGCCCGCGGCGACCATGAAGCAGCTCGGCCTCCAGCCCGGCGACAACGTCGGCGTGTTGCCCTTCTGATGCGCGCCTCCGAAGAGCTCGCCGGCGCCACCGTCGTCGACACCGACGGCACCGAGCGCGCGCTCGGCGACTTGTGGCGCGAGCGGCCGGCGCTGCTCCTGTGGGTGCGGCACTTTGGTTGAACGTTCTGCCAACAGCAAGTGGCCGAGTTGCGGCCGCACGCCGACGAGCTGCGCACCCTCGGGGTCGAGCCCTGGGTCATCGGCTCGGGCACGCCCGCCGAGGCGCGCGACTTCCAGCAGCACATCCACGCCGAGAGCATTCCGGTCGTCGTCGATCAGGCGCTCGCCAGCTATCGCGCCGCCGGCATGAAGCGGTCGGTGTTCCGCACCCTGCATCCGAAGTCGTGGGCGCGCGGCATCAAGGCGATGATCGCGCATCCGCAGCGCCGCACCGCCGGCGATCCCTGGCAGCTCGGCGGCGCCATGATCGTGCGCCCCGACGGCGACGTCCGCTGGCGCTACGTCTCCGACGCCGCCGGCGATCATCCCGCGGTCGCCACGCTGCTCGACGAGGCGCGCAAGGCCGTCGCCGCGTAGTAAGCTGACGGCATGCGCGTCGCGATCCTCGTCGCCGCCGTCGTCGCCACGAGCGGCATCGCGCGCGCCGAGACCGCACAGCAGCGCTTCGCCGCCGCGACCACGCAGGAAGCCAAGGGTCAATTCGCCGAGGCCGCCGACGCGCTCGAGCGTCTCGGTCACGAGCAGCCCAACGACTCGTTCGCCCCCGACGCGCTCTTCGAAGCCGCCGTCGTGTCGGAAGAGCGGCTCGCCGATCCGACGCGCGCGCGCCGCCTCTACGCCGAGGTCGCCGCCAAATATCCGCAGAGCCGGCTGTCGCGCCGCGCCCAGACGCGCGCCGACTTTTTGGCCCGCTCGCTCACCACCGGCGAGGCGCCGCTGCGCGAATACGACGACATCCTCGCCGGCGCGTCCGCGCGTCCGCGCTCCGAGTCGCGCGCGCGCATGGAAGCGCTCTTGCAGAAGTGGCCCGACTTCGCGCTCGCCGATCGCGCGCTCTTCTGGCTCGGCCAGCGCCTCGCCGAGGAGCGCCATCCGAACCAGGCGATGGCGCGCTTCGCCGAGCTCGAGCGCCGGTTTCCCTCGAGCGAATGGGCGCTGCGCGCCAAGAAGGCGCGCGCCGACATCCTGCTTGGGCGCGGCCACCCGTTCGTCGCGCGCGCGCTCTACCGCGAGCTGCAGGCCTCGAGCGATCCGGTCTCGCGCTCCGCCGGCAAGGAAGGACTGGCCGATTCGGTCAGCTACCTCGTGCGCGGCGTCTTCGTCGTCGTGTGCATCATCTACCTCGTCGTGTTTGCGTGGCTGCACGTGCGCGCCGTGTCGCCGCGCGCGCGCCTGCGCGCCGTGCCCATCGAGCTGCTCTATTACCTGCCGGTCGCGGTGCTCTTCGTCGCCGCGGCGCTCACCGAGAACCGCGCCATCGGCCTGGCCACCACCGGCATCGCCGTCGGTGGCGCCGCGGTGGTCTGGCTGACATCGCTCGGCGTCGCCGCGCGCCTCGATCGCGGTCCGCTCTCGCCGCTACAGCGCACCGGCCGTGTCGTCGCGGTCGCGCTCGCCGTGCTCGCGCTCATGTTCCTCGCGGTGCAGGCGACGGGGCTAACGGATATCGTGCTCGAGACGATCCGATCGGGTCCCGAGCGGGGCTGACGGCCCGAGCTGCGCCGTCGCCAGGTAGAGCTTGTTGTTCGACGAGTCGACGATCTGCAGCGTCGGCCGCGCCTCGGCCGGGAGCAGCGACTTGAGCGCATCGAAGCGCACCCGCTCGACGATGAAGAAGACACGCCGGTTGCCGTGTGTCTTGAAGTACGTCTGCATCTTCTCGACGTTGCGATCGCCGAGGAAGATGGTCTTCTCGCTCTGCGGCTTGGCCGGATCGTAGATCTCGTTGCGCGTGTAGAAGTTCTCGCCGCGCCAGTAGAGCTGCCACGCGATGAGCGGCTCCTCGGGCCCCTTGCGCTTCTCGTAATAGGCGGCGATGACGTGCTTCTGCGCCCAGTGCGGCGACAGCTCGACGAGGACCTTGTCGAGGAGGAAGCCGGTCCACACCACCGCCACGGCCCCGACCAGCCACAAGAGGATCCCGCGCGGCAGCGGCGACGTGCGCACGAACAGGAAGGCCGCGCGCACCAGCCACGCCAGCATGATCGCCGCCGGCCCCAGCCACGCCCAGCGCCCGATCGTCGGCGCCAGACCATGCGGCGCCGACGGCCCGAGCGCGATGCCGACCGCGAGCGACACGACCAGCGCGCCGGCCGTGATCCAGAAGAAGCGCGCCGGCGCGCTCTGGTCGACCGACGTACGCGCCTCGGGATCGTCGGGCTCCTTGCGCGTCAACCAGCCGACGAGCGTCATGCCACCGACGGCGAGCGTGGCCGCGATCGCCAGCACCAGGATCTGCACGCCGTACTCGTAGCGGTTGCCGTACTGCGACACGAGCGGCCACGGCCGTCCCGTCCCCGGCGCGTTGACGTAGTCGTAGTTGAACTCCCACAACAGGCGCGGCGGAAACGCCGACAGATCGCGCCCGCACACGAACGTGAGCGGCACGCCGATGAGCGTCATCGCCCACAACGCGCCCTTGCCCGGCGCGCGCAGGAAGTCGTCGAGGAACAGGCCCGCCAGCACCGCCAACGCGGGCAGCGCCGGCAGGATGTAGTGGTGGAACTTGGTGTTGACCAGCGCCACCGTCGTGAAGTCGACGAGGAACCAGACGAGCGCGAAACCCGCGAGCTGCGCGCGCGGCGACTTCTCTTTGAGCTTGCCGATCCCGAGCGCCGCGCCGACGGTGACGATGCCCGACCAGGGGAACATCCCGTAGCCGATGTACTGCAGGTAATACTCGAAGGTGCCGCGATCGCCGTGCCGCCCCTCGGCGCGATGCACGTAGTTGTCGCCGATGAACTCCATCCAGAACGGCATGCCGTGACGGATGAGCATGGCGTGGTACCACGGGCAGCCCGACGCGATGAAGAGGACGACGCCGCGCGGGATCTCGAGCTTGCGGTAGATGTCGCGCCAGCGCCCGGAGACGACGAGCCACACCACCAGCACGATGCCGGGCAGCGCGATGCCCGCCGGCCCCTTGGCGAGCGTGGCCATCGCGCCGAGCACGTACGCCGAGAACAGATAGAGCTGCCGCCGGTTCTTGGCGCCCGCGCACCACCACACGCCGACGAAATAGGCGGCGAAGTAGATGAGCATCGGCACCAGGCCGATGGTGCGCACGTGGAACCCGAGGATGTTGCCGACCATCGTCAGCTGGATCGAGAAGACGATGAGCTGTGGCAGCGTGCAGATGGTGAACAGCGCGAAGAAGACCCACCACGCCGTCGCCCGCGGCACCGAGAAGCCGCGCCAGATCTGCTTGCGCGGAAGCGGCGCCTCGAACTCCGCCTCGGGCCCGATCAACGCCAGCGCCGCGAACGAGAGCGCGATGGTCATCGGCGAGACGAACGGCATGTCGGTCATCGCCTGGCGCGTGATCAGCGCCCACTGCGACGCCGTCGCGAGCACGAGCACCGAGAGCGCCGCCGCGCGCCGGCCCGCCAGGCGCGACACCATCTGCCACACCGCCCACAGCGCGGCGAGCGACAGCGCGATCTCGGGCAGCCGCACCGCCCACTCCGGCCGCCAGTCGGCGACCATCTGGTTCGCCGGCGCGTGCGCCCACTCGAGGCCGAACAGCTTCATCGAGATGGCGAACAGCCACTCGGTGAGCACCGGCTTGGACCAGAACTCCATGCGGTCTTGCGGCGAGCCCGGCCACCACAAGCTGATCCAGTCGTTGCGCATCGCCATCTGGCGCGCGACTTCGCCGTAGTGCGACTCCCACGGATCCCAGAGGCCGTAGTTGCCCGCGAGCGGAATGTAGAGGACCGCGAACAGACAGATGAGCGCGAAGGCGATGCGTTTCTCGGCGGTGCCCGCGACCAGATCGACCAGGCGCTTCATTCGCTGCGCTCATGAAGAGCGCGGCCCCATGGGCCACGCGAAGACGACGATCGAGGTCGCTCGCTCCGCTCGCTCATTCGCTGCGCTCGCTCACTGCGCGAAACCTAGCACGGGTTTGAAGAAGCGATAACCGCCGGCGTGCTCGTCCCACGGCTGGAGCAGCACCGAGCCGTGCGCCGGCAAGGTCAGCGTCAAGGTGCCGCTCGTCATGTGCACGGGTGTCGAAGATCCATCGAGGAGATCGTGCAGCGGCAGCGCGTCGAACAAGAGCGGCAGTGGCACGAACAGCGTTCGCGTGATCGGTCGCGGCGTGGCATTGGCTACGAAGATCAACGTATCGGCGGGCACGTCGGTTCCGCGCGCGAAGGCGATCAGGCCCGACCCCGGCTGGGCCAGCGAGACGTAGCTGCCGCCGAGCAGCGCCGGCTCGTGCTTGCGCAGCGCGCACAACGTGGCGACGTAATCGCGGCGCGCGTGATCCCACGTCGTCGGCGGCGGCAGCGGGCGGCGGTTGTCGGGATCGCCGGCGGCGTGCATGCCAATCTCGTCGCCGTAGTAGATCATCGGCACGCCCGGGTAGGCGAACTGCAGCGCCAGCGCGGTGCGGATGCGCGCGCGATCGTCGTCGAGCGCGGTGGCCAGGCGCGCGGTGTCGTGCGAGCCGACGAGCGCCCACGATCGTTGCAGCGCGCGCCGATCGGCTTCGGCCGCGAGGCGATCGAGCGCGTGCTGGAGCTGATCGGCCGGCGCCGACGACGACGCCAGCGCCAGCGCCACGACGCGCAGCCAATAGTTCATCACGCCGTCGAGACCGCCGTCGCGCGCCCAGCCGGCGGGATAGGCCATGACCTCGCCGATCACGCCGTCGACGGCACCGGCGTCCCGCGCGGCGCGGGCGAGCTCGCCGGCGAATGGCACACCGAGATCGTTGGCGCAGTCGAGCCGCCAGCCGGTGGCGCCGCGCGCGGTCCAGCGCGCGACCACGTCGCAGCAGGCGCGGCGCACCACGGGGTTGGCGGTGTCGAGCTCGCGCAGCGACGGAAAGCCGCGCCAATCGCTGCCGGTGAACCAGTCGGGATGCTGCTGCCGCCAGACGTGCGCGTCGCCGACGTGGTTGAAGACGCCGTCGAGGATGAGGCCGAGCTCGTGCGCGCCGCAGGCGGCGACGAGCCGGTCGAACGCGGCGTCGCCGCCGAACGCCGGATCGATGCGATCGAAGTCGATCGTGTCGTATTTGTGCGGCGACGGCGCGGCGAACACGGGCGTGAGGTAGACGGCGTCGGCGCCGAGGGCGGCGACGTGGTTCAGGTGGGCGCCGACGCCGTCGATGTCACCGAAGGCGCCGACGAAGAGCTGATAGACCACCCGCGGGGGGCAAGGGCGAGTCACGGCGCGCTTTTAACACGCCGGGCGGCTTCGGGGCCTGGTACTGGGCCCGAACCGCGTGCGACGAGGTCGTGCTCACTTTTGTTCCCAGCGACGGCTTTTTTCGCTTGTGGTGATTGGCGGCACATCGTATGAAGGACGTGGAGTTGTAACATCTTATCGGAGGCGTCAATGCGGCAGATGTACTTGGCTTTGGCGGTGGCGGCGGTCGGTGGCTTCGCGCTCGCGAGCTGCGGCGGCGGCAACAAGAGCAACGGCGACATGGGCGCGGACATGGCCGGCACGACCGGCGGCGCGCAAGACATGGCCGTCGTGAAGACGAACTGCATGGGGATGGCGAACTGCGTCTATACCTGCATCCTCGGCGGCTCCGACATCAACACGTGCGCGACGCAGTGCTCGAAGAACGCGAAGCCGGGCACCGCGAACAAGTGGATCGCGGCGGTCATCTGCGGCCAGGACTACTGCCTCGGCGACCAGGACATGAACACCGGCAAGTGCGTCGCGGTTCCGAATCCGATGAACACGGCGGAGTCCAACCTGTGCGATCCGGGCACGACCTACGCGCAGTGCTCGGCCGCCGGCTACACGTCGACGAGCTGCAACCCGTGCCTCGACGACTCACGCAACATGTGGGTCCTCGACGAGAGCGTCGACCCGGCGAACCCGGGCCCGCCGACGTTCATGTGCGCGCACGCCTCGAGCGCGGACTGCACCGGCGCCGCGACGACCTGCATGACCCAGTTCGCCGCCTGCCGCAACGACCCGTAGTAGTCGGTCGCCCCCGGATCTGATTTAATAGGGGGTATGCGCTCCGTTCTTCGTTACGCCTTTCTTCCAATCCTTCTCGCCGGCTGTATCAACGGCGATTTCAACCAAAACGATCAGGGCGTCTCAACGCCGCCCGACATGACGGCGAAGATCTTCGACATCGCCGGTGTCGATCTCTACGGCGCGTACAACTGCGTCGGGCTAAACACGTGCGAGCGCGCCTGCACCACGCCAGCGTGCGTCTTCATGTGCCAGTCGATGGCGACGCCGAGCGCCAAGTCGCTCGATTCGGCGCTGCAAGGCTGCTTTAACCAGTTTTGCCCGAGCGGCGCCGGCCAGGTATGCGACGCGTCGTCGGGGATGGTCAGCGCGATCTGCATGATGTGCATCTCGAACACGTACATCCCGAAAGGCATGAGCTGCCAGGCGTCACAGATGGTCAGCGAGTGCCACCAGTGCGTCGACCAGGCGAACGCCTGCACTGCAGATATGTAGGCGTAGTTGCGCACACTGATTGTACAGTCCCGCCCAGTTCACCATTGCTGAACCGGGACGTCGAGGGGGACGGTTGCATGCGCCATTTTGTCTTTCTGCTTCTCTTAGTCGGATGGTCATCCTTCGCGCTCGCGGATCGTGCCAGCGAGGCCCGCGACCATTATCAGAATGCAACCTCACATTTCGCCGTCGGTGAGTTCGCCGAGGCCGCTGCCGAGTATCAAGCAGCATTCAAGCTGAAGCCCGATCCGGCGCTCTTGTACAACGCCGCGCAGTCGTACCGATTGGCCAACAATCCCGAGAAGGCGCTCATCCTCTATAAGAACTACTTGCAGCTTTACCCGAACGAACCGAACGCGGATGAGGTTCGGCGGCAGATCGACAAAGTGAAAGAGGCAATCGCGGCGGCCGAGAGCGCAAAGACTTCGCCCCCGACGGGAACGAATGAGCCAAAGCAGCTTCCTCCCCCGACAACACCGGAGTCGCCGCCGCAGACGGCTCAGGCTCCGGTGTCCGTAGCGCCGGTCGCCGAAAAACATGAAACACCGGTCTACAAGAAGTGGTGGCTCTGGACAATCGTCGGAGCCGTCGTCGCCGGCGGCGTAGTCACCGCCGCCGTTTTGGCGACGCGACCGAGCAGCAGCTGGTCCAACGCGCCTGACGTCGGACCGGGAAGCTCCAACGCTCTGGTGCGGTGGTGAGACGTCTTCTTCTCCTCGCCGCCGTAATGGTTGCCGGTTGCGGCGGCGGCACACCAACCTCGTTCGGCCTAAACGTCACCGTCGACGCGCACAGCGTGGCGAGCGGTGATCTCGCACGGATCACCACCGCGAGTCTGACGGTGAGCGGCGCGGAACAATATTCGAAATCGTTCGATATCTCTTCGCCGGTCAAGTCCGGAGAAGTTCGGTTCCGCTACGTTCCGCGAGCGCAAAGCGGCCAGCTGACGTTGGCTCTCGACGCCTTAGACGGTACCGGCGCAGCAGTAGCAAGCGGCGTCAGCGACGCCGTGGACATCGCGACGGGTAAAGCCGTCCCGGTCACCATCGTGCTTGGCACTACTTCGACGGATCTCGGCGCGGCCGACCTCGGCGACGAGGACGGCGGCGCGGCCGGCGACATGACCCACGTCGTAAAGGGACAAGGCGCTGCCTGTACCTCGAACGCAGATTGCGGCACCGCCGGCGGATGCGTCGACGGATTCTGCTGCGACACCACCTGCACGGACGGCTGCAGCGCCTGCAACTTGACTGGAAAAGAGGGCGCGTGTTCGCCAGTACCAGCGGGAAGCCCACCGACGGCAGGTCATGCGGGATGTGGGCCGGATCCGAAGAGCGGATGTCAGCGCGACGGAATGTGTGACGGCGCGGGGGCGTGCCGCAAGTGGGCCCTAGGCACGATCTGTCAGGCTGGCACGTGCAACTCGACGACGAATATGGTCACGTCTGATTCCACCTGCGACGGTAGTGGCACTTGCAAGCCGGGGACGACAATCACCTGCGCTCCTTACCTTTGCAAAGATGCGAACGTCTGCTATCCGTCGTGCACGTCTGGTGGGAACCAGTGCTCGGCGGGAAATGTCTGCAACGGCACTTCGTGCGGGAAGAAGCCGCTCGGCTCGATGTGCACTACCAGTGCTGACTGCCAGAACGGTACCGACTCCAACCCGCATTGCGTCGACGGAGTGTGCTGCGACACAGCCTGCGCAGGTACCTGCCAGTACTGCGCACTCGGGACGTCGAAGGGAACCTGCTCGCTCGTACCGACGGGACAGGACCCACGCTCGGTGTGCCCAGCGGGCTCGGGAAACGACGCAGCCTGCACGCCCGGCGGTTGCAGCGGCACGGCCCAGGCCTGCCGGTTGGCAACGTCCGGAACGCCGTGCGCCGGAGCCTGCGTCAGCAACGCGCCTTCGAATACCACTTGCAACGCTACAGGAAGCTGCAACGTGAACTCTATGGGAAGCGCTTGTGGCGCATACGTTTGCTCGGTCGGCGGTGGCGGCACGATCGCAGCGTGCAAAACGATGTGCGGCTCGGACGCCGACTGCGTGATGCCGACGTATGGCTGCAAGGTAGTGACCGGCAAGTGTCTGCTCGTGGACGGTCTGAGCTGCGGCAGTGACGGGACCGTCTGCGAATCTGGAAACTGTGTGCAGGGCGTCTGCTGCGACACGCCTTGCGCCGGCACTGTGCTCGGTGGCGGACAGACGGCTGCCTGCCAGACCTGCACGGCGTCAGGTGCCGTCGGAACGTGCACGAACCTCGCTAATACGTGCCGGCCGGCGTCCTGCTCGGGCAACATGGGCCACCCGGCCATGGCATGCAGCGCGGGAGCCTGTCCGGCGCAAGCGACGAACAACTGTGGAAACTACATCTGCAACTCGGATGGATCGTGCCTCTCGTACTGCGGCATCTGCGCCGGAAGTTGCCCGTTCGGCGGCAATTGCGCGATCAATCAGGCCGACTGCTACGCGGGCACGTGTACGTCGCACTGCTCGGGCGGCGGAAACATCGGCTCGGGAACGTGGCAGTGCCAATGAGCCGGCGCGGGAAGATTCTGGCGGTGAAGTGGGGGTACAACCCCAACTCGTCGTCGCTCGGCGTGGACGTGACGTTCCTGCTGTTCGGGATGGCGGCGATCGCGCTGTTCACCCCGATCGTCTCCTTGTTCCTGCGC
>DATNAQ010000109.1:0-12766 GCA_035607415.1 Polyangia bacterium | reverse complement strand
CCGCAGTTCCTGCTCATCGGCGATCCGTTCACCTTCGACGCCAGCGCGCTGGTGGCCGGGCTCGACGCGGCCTATCCGCGCGGGCAGAAGATCGGCGGGCTGGCGTCGGGCGGCAGCGGCCCCGGGCAGAACGCGCTGTGGGCGGGGTCGAGCGTGCAGCGCGTCGGCGCCGTCGGCGTGGCCATGACCGGCGACATCGCCGTCGACACCATCGTCGCGCAGGGCTGCCGGCCGATCGGCGATCCGATGCCGATCACGCGCGCCGACGGCCACGTCGTGCGCGAGCTCGGCGGCAAGTCGCCCGTCGCGGTGATGCGCGCGATGTACGACGGGCTCAGCAAGCCCGACAAGGAGCTGTTCCGCCACTCGCTCTTCGTCGGGCTCGAGATGGAGGAGGGACGCATCGAGTTTCGCGGCGACTTCCTCGTGCGCAACATCGTCGGCGTCGATCCCAACTCGGGCGCGCTCGCCGTCGCCGCCAAGGTGCGGCAGTGGCAGGTGCTGCAGTTCCTGTTGCGCGACGCCAAGACCGCCGAGCAGGATCTGTCGGATCGCCTCGAGCGCTTCCGCGGGCCCAAGCCGGCCGGCGCGCTCCTGTTCTCGTGCACGGGGCGCGGGCAGGGGCTGTTCGGGCGCGCCGATCACGACACCGATCTGTTCCGCGCGCGCGTCGGCGCCGTGCCGCTCGGCGGCTTCTTCTGCAACGGCGAGATCGGGCCCGTCGGCGGGCAGACGTTCCTGCACGGCTACACCTCCGCGTTCGGGCTGTTCCGCAAGAAGTGAGCGACGCGGCACCGCTCGTCTGCCTCGCCTGCCGCGCGCGCACCGAGCGTGGGCGCGAGCTGTACACGCTGTCGCGGGGCGGCGACGAGCTGGTGTGCGACAACGAGGCGTGCCGGCGGCGCTATCCGATCGTCGACGGCATCCCGATCGTCGCGGCCGATCCCGCGGCGCATCTCGAGCGCTGGGGGCAGCGGCTCGTCGACGGCGAGCCGGAGACGCTGGCCGAGCACCTGTCGATCTACCTCGACGCGCACTGGGGCGACCGCGCGACGCCGCCGCCCGACGGGCCGGCGGAGGCGAACGTGCGCTTCGGGATGGAGGCGATCGCGGCGCGGCTGCGCGCGCGCGCCGCGGCGCCGGTGGAGCGCGCGGTCGAGCTCGGCTGCGGCGTCGGGCGCGGGCTCGCCGAGCTCGCGGGCGGGGCGCGCGAGGTGGTCGGCGTCGACGCGCAGCTGGCGGCGCTCGAGCGGGCGCGCCGGATCCTCGACGGAGAAACGTTGGAGTACGCGCGGCGCGTGGTCGGGCGCCACTACACGACGGCGCGAATCGCGGCCGCCGCAGCGGCGTCGTCGGTGCCGCCGGCGAACGTGTCGCTCGTCTGCGGCGACGCGATGGATCCGCCGCTCGTGCCTCAGAGCTTCGATCGCGTCGTGGCGGTCAATGTTCTCGACGCAGTCTCCTGCCCGCCGCAGATCATCGCCGTCGCCGACGGGCTGTGCGCGCCGGGCGGCGAGATCATCCTCGCCTCGCCCTACGCCTGGCAGGCGGGCATCGTCGCCGACGAGCACCGCTTCGGCGGCGCCGATCCCGCCGATCATCTGCGCCGCCGCCTCAGCGACGGCGACGAGCTCGAAGCGCGCTACACCATCGAGGACGAAGCCGAGCTGCCCTGGAGCTTGCGTCGTGACGCCCGTTCCGCCGTCGTCTATCGCGTCCACTGGCTGCGCGCACGGAAGTCGCGCTAGGATACGTCGCCGATGCCGCGCGAGATCACCATGGACGAGCTGCTGCAAAAGCAGCGTGCGATGTCCGAGAAGGCGGAACGCCTCGTCCAAGAGAGGGACGTGGACAAGATCGGGCAGATCACCGCCGAGCTCGCCGACGAAGGGCGCGCGCTCGAGGAGCTGGCGCTGGCGTTTCAAAAGCAGGAGCTGGCCAAGGCGGGTCCGCCGCCGCGCGGCAAGCTCGAGGTGGTGTTGACCGGGCCGCAGCGCGAGCGCATCAAGAAGCTCACCGGCGTCGACCTGCCGAGCGTGACCATCCGCGACGAGGCGGGCGCGCTCAACCAGGCGATGCCGCACACGCGGCCGCAGGACATCGAGTTTCTCGCCATCGCCGAGGCGCGCAAGCTGGCTTCGTTGCAGGACGTCGACGGGCAGATGCGCACGGCCGTCGAGAACGCGCTGCGCGAGATCGAGCTGGCCGGCTCGGGCGAGGTGCTCACCGAGCTCGAGCGCCTCAAGGCCGACCCGAGCTGGCTCGGCGGCATCCTGCACAAGAAGAAGTAGCTCGGACGTCGCTAGGCTAGCGCGCGTTGCCGACGGCGAGCGCGACCGGATAGGTCAGCGTCGGCAGCTTCGACCCGTCGACGACGAGGCTGCAGCCCGAGGCGTCGACGCGCACGACGTTGCGCACGTTCGACGTCGCGGTGTCGCAGGTGGCGAGCACGCGCTCGGGCAGCGACGGATCGGGCGTCGCGTCGGAGGTCTTGAACGGCTGCTTGCACAGCGCCATGTCGCCGCACTGGAGCGGGCCGAACAGCGTCGGGCCGGTGCCGTCGTCGTCGATCTCGTAGATGACGTCGGCGATCGTGGTCGACGTGCTGGTCTGCGCCCAGACCGCACGCTTGACGGCGCCGTCGAGCGTGTTGAGCGTCGAGGGCGCGTTGCCCGGCGGCCGCGTCGCGTACCACACCGTCGGCTGCACCGTCTGCTCGTCCCACGGGATCGCCGACTGCATCACGGGGTGGTTGGCGTTGTTGTCGATGTAGGCGATGCGGGAGGAGTCGAACGGATCGCGCGCCATCGACGGCACCGACGAGCCGAGGTGGATCGGCGCCTGCGTCGAGGTGACGTCCCACGACTTGAGCTCGGAGCCGTTCTTGGGATCGACCATCTTGAGCGCGGTGACGTCGCCGAAGCCGTCGGTGTCGAGGCCGACGACGATGACGTCGGGCATGCCGGCGCGCGTGAGCGTGAACAGCGCGCGCGGCACGTCGCCCGCCTGCGTGGGGCGGTAGGTGGTGCGGATCTGATCGTGCGTGCCGTCGAGGAAGAGGGTGCTCTCCGACGAGCCGTAGAGCACGCCGTCGGGCGGCACCCAGCCCACCGCGGTCGGCGACTTCGACAGCGAGTGGGCGGCGTTGAGCGTCGGGCCGCAGGCGACCGCGGGGCCGCTCGCGGGCACGCTCAGCTGCAAGACGCGGCCGTCGTTCGACTGCGAGCCGTCGACGCTCTGCACGGCGACGAGGAGGACCGGCGCGTCGCAGCCGCAGCCGGTGCACATGCTGGTGCCGCCGCCGCCGCCCGCGCCGCCGCTGCCGCCACCTCCGCCGCCGGAGCCGGCACCGCCGTCGCCGTTGCCGCCGGGCAGCCCGGCCATGTCCGCGCCATCTCCGCCGCTACCATCGTTGACGTGGGAAAATCCGCAACAAGCAGTGGAGAGCAGCGAAACCAACAAACAAAAACGCACCTTCAGCCCCCAAACGACGCGCGCTCGTACCACGAACGGGCTTTGCGCGTCAAACCCGATGGCCTTTTGTCGGATTCGCTCTACGACCGATCCATGAGTCGTCGCGACAAGGCTACGCTCGCGCTCCTCGGATTCTTCTTGGTCATCGCGTTCACCATCGAGCTCTACTACGTGGTCGCGCACGATCACATCGTGGCCGAGGCGGGGCGCAACCCGCTCGCCTGGCTGCTCTCGCTCTATGGTCCGTCGGATCGCGCCTACTTCGACGCCCCGTCGCCGCTGACGCTGACGCTCGAGGGGTTCAACATCGTGGTGACGCAGCCGATCGGCCTCGCGCTCGGGTACGCGATCTGGCGGCGGCGCGACTGGCGCTGGCCGTTGCAGCTGGCGGTCAGCGCCTACGTGACCTACTCGGTGATCCTGTACTTCACGATCGCGCACGTCTCGGGGATGGCCGGCATGACCGATCACAGCGTGCGCTCGTTCGCCATCTTCTACGGCGCGAACCTGCCGTGGCTCGCCGGGTACACGTGGATGATGTGGGACGCGGTGCGGGAGATCAGGCAGCGGCTGGCGCGCGCGCCGGGCTCAGCGCCAGCGATCGTAGAGCGCGATCGGGTTGCGGCCGTCGTCGAGGATCTCGGCGAGGAGGCGACGGAAGTCGAGCCGCGGCGAGAGCGCGGCGATCACCGCGAGCGCGCCGAGACGCTGGCGCCATAACAGGATCGCCGACGGCGGCAGCGCGATCCGGCCGAGGCGCAGGAGCTCGCCGGTGCGCGCGATCAGGCGCGCCACGTGCCTGGGCGCGAGCATGAACTCGCCGCGCGTGAGGAACGGCTTGGCGAGCAGCTCCTCCCATTCGCGCCAGATCGATCCTTCGAACACGCTCGGGTCGGAGGGGACCAGGCCCTCTTGATGCGCGGCGTGGCGCAGCGTCTCGCCGTCGCGCTGGATCATGGCGAGGAACAGCCGGCGATCGGCGGCGCGCAGCTCGTCGGAGAGCGCAGCTGAAGAGCCGAAGTCGACGAACCCGACCTTCTCCTCGGCGAGGATGAGGTAGTTGCCGGGGTGCGGATCGGCGTTGAAGATGCCGTGCACGAGCGGCGCGCCGAAGGCGAAACGGAAGATGGCGCGCGCACCGCGGCGGCGGGCGTCGGCATCGTCCTCGGCCAGATCGGCGATGGCGCGGCCGTCGAGCCGATCCATGGTGAGCACGCGCGCCGTCGAGCGCGCGGGGTCGACGCGCGGGATCACGATCGTCTTGTCGGCGACGAAGGCGCGGGCGAAGCGCTCGAGCCACTTGGCTTCGGCGACGTAGTCGAGCTCGCCCAGGAGCTGCTCGCGCATGGTGCCGAGCGCATCGGCGGCGGCGCCGGCGCCGAGCTCGTCACCGACGACGCGCCGGAGCAGCGACGCCGACGCGAGATCGTCGCGCAGCGCCTCGGCGACGCCGGGATACTGCACCTTGACGGCGAAGCGGCGCCCGTCGGCGTCCTCGGCCGCGTGCACCTGCCCGAGCGAGGCGGCGGCGAGCGGCGTGTCGTCCCATTTGGCGAACCGCGCTTCGGGCGGCGCGCCCAGCTCGGCCTCGAT
This sequence comes from Polyangia bacterium, assembly GCA_035607415.1. Classification (GTDB taxonomy): domain Bacteria; phylum Myxococcota_A; class Polyangia; order Palsa-1104; family Palsa-1104; genus JAQBQH01. The sequence goes on along the minus strand of DATNAQ010000109.1, from coordinate 7,699 downwards.
GACGGCGCGGATCACCGACGGTGGATGCGGCGGCATGCGGTCCCAGAGCCGGGCCAGGAGCGCGCGCGCCGCCGGCGTGGCAGCGACGCCGGTGATGTCGAGGTAGGCGCGCACCTGCGCTGCCTTGGCGACGGCGGCGCCGAGCTCGGAGGCCGAGTTGGCGAACGACTCGGCCTCGGCGAGATCGGCGGCGCGCGTGTCGGAGGTGACGTCGACGTCGGTCAGCACCGCCTGGCGCGCGGTGGTGGTGGCGCGGCGCAAGCGCGCGCCCGCGAAGGCGAGCCAACGTCGGTAGCGTCGTTCCATCGGCTGCCTATGTTCCATGCATGGCGAATCTGCACAAGCTGCCGACGTGGAATCCCGACGAGCGGCTGGTGTGCGTTGTGGAATCGCCGCGCGGCTCGAAGGCCAAGTTCAAGTACGATCCGGAGCTCAAGGTCTTCACGCTCAACCGCTCGCTCATCCTCGGCGTCGTCTATCCCTACGATTGGGGCTTCATCCCGTCGACGATGGCGTCGGACGGGGATCCGCTCGACGTCATGATCTTCCACGACGTGCCGACCTACCCCGGCGTGGTGATGGCGTGCGACGCGATCGGCGCGCTCCTCGTGACGCAGAAGAAGTCGAACGGCAAGGTAGGACGCGAGCCGAACCATCGCATCTTCGCCATCCCCGCCGGCTCCGAGCGCGAGCACGAGAATACCGACGCGCGCGAGCTGCCCAAGCGCGTGCGCAAGGAGCTCGAGCAGTTCTTCGTGGCGGCGGCGGCGCTCGCCAACAAGGACATCGAGGTGGTCGATTGGGTCGGGCCCGACGAGGCCGAGGAGCTGGTCAAGGAAGGGCAGAAGCGCTGGAAGAAGACGCCAGACGTCGCTGACGACCGCCTAGAAAGATAGCGACGCCGAGCCAGACCAGGCACAGCGGCACGGCGAGCATCGGCACCGCGGCGGCGGCCACGCCGAAGGTGCCGGCGCCGACGGCATCGGCGCCGCGATAGACGAAGGTGTCGATGAAGCTCTTGGCGGCGTACTTCTCTTCGCGGCCGACGACGACGTAGCAGAGCTCGCGCGCCGGACGCGCGGCGAAGTAGTCGACGGTGCGGCGCACGACCTGGAAGCCGATGATGAGCGCGAACGTCGGATGCACGGCGAGCGCGCCGAAGCCGGCGAGCGTGACGACGGGGAGCAGCGCGAGCGTGGCGGTGACGCCGGCGCGGCGCAACAGGAACGACGTCATCGTCGCCTGCAAGACGACGCTGGCGAGGTTGACCGCGAGATCCATGCGCGCGAACAGGACCGTGCGCGCGGCGTCGCCGTGCACGGCCGACTGCACGAATTCGGCCTGCACGAAGTAGGCGAACGTCGAGGTGATCGGATAGAGGAACATGTAGCCGGCGATGGCGAGCAGATAGGGCGAGCGCGCCAACACGACGACGAAGTGCCACACCGGCTTGCGCGGAATGTCGGTGTCGCGCGCGCGCAGCTCCCCGGTGGCGGCGATGCGATAGAAGCAGACGACGGCGCCTTCGAGGAGCAGCGCGGCGAGCAGCGTCAGGTTGGTGGCGCCGAGGCGCGTGGCCAGGAGCGACGTGATGGCGGCGCCGGCCATGGCCCCGACGGTGCCGCCGAGCGCGATCAGGCCGAAGCGGCGCGCGGCGGCGGCGCGATCGAAGCGATCGGCCATGAAGCCCCAGAAGACGCTGACGGCGAACAGATTGAAGACCGAGGTCCAGATGAAGAACGCGCGCGCCGCCGCCGTCGACGGCGAGCCGTGCAGCACCACGAAGAAGGCGACCAGGTTCGCCGCGAAGAAGTGATAGACGAGCGGCACGAAGCGGCGGCGTGGCAGCCGCTCGACGAGCGCGGCGAAGATCGGCGTGAACACGACGATCGCGGCGAGGGTGCCGGCGAACAGCCACGGCAGCGTCTTGACGTTGCCGCGCAGGCCCATCGCGTCGCGCAGCGGGCGGATGGTGTAGTACGCCGCCAGCAGCAGAAAGTGGTAGGCGCACGCCCACGCGGTGGCGCGCCGCTCGTCGCTGGCGCGCTGCTCGTCGCTGGCGCGCTGCTCGTCGCTCGCCGAGCTCGGGGACGTCACTTGCGCGCGTCGGCCTTGTCGGTCTTCGCGTCGGGCTTGTCGCCGCGCGCGTGCCACGCGGCGAGCACCGTCTGCTCCTTGTCGGCGGCGAGGCCCGCGCGCAATTTCGAACGGCGCGCCTCGGGCAGCGCGTTCCACCAGGCGAGCGTGTCGCGCGTGGTGTCGGCGGCCGAGCGGAACGTCAGGCCCGTCTTGACCGCGCGCGCGCGGCTGATGAGGCCCGAATATTTGCCGTCGCCGACGGGCGGGACCCACACCGGCATGTCGCTCCACGGCTGCACGCCCTGCTTTTCGAGGAACGCGGCGTCGACCCAGGTCAGGCGCGCCTTTTTGCCCGCGCCCTTGTTGACGCCGTCGAGCATCTCGCCGACGCCGAAGGTGTGCGCGGGGCCGAGCGCGTTGAACGTGCCGAGGAGGTGCTTCTCGACGACGCTCCAGACCATCCAGTTGGCCAGATCGCGCACGTCGATGTAGGCGACCGGATCTTTCGGATCGCCGGGCGCCAGCACCTCGCCGCCACGCTGCAAGCGCACCGGCCAGTAGGTGAAGCGGTCGGTCGGATCTTCGGGACCGACGATGAGCCCGGGCCGCACGACGGTGACGCGGCCGGGCATCGCGGCCGAGGCCGCCTCTTCGCACAGCGCCTTGAGCGCGCCGTAGGTCTCGCCGGTGACCTTCTCGGTCGGCTCTTTGAGCTTGGCCACGGGCGCGTTCTCGTCGGCGGGGTTGCCGAGGTCGGCGTAGACCGAGATCGTCGAGACGAAGAGGTAGTGGCCGACGTTCGGCGCGAGCAGCGTCGCCGAGTCTTTGACGTGGCGCGGGACATAGCCGGAGTCGTCGATGACCACGTCCCACTTGCGGCCGCCGCCGAGCGCCTCGAGGTGGCCGTCGCGATCGCCGTGGAGCTGCTCGAGGTCGGCGAAGCGGCCGGGGTTGGTCTTGCCGCGGTTGAACAGCGTCAGCGTGTGGCCGTGCGCGCGCGCCGCGGCGACGAGCGCGGGGCCGAGGAAGCCGGTGCCGCCGAGGATCAGGATCTTCTTCGGCTTGGCGGCGGCGGCGATGCGTGGGCGAAAGGTCATGGCGGCGGCGGCAGCGAGGGAGCCCTGCAAGAAGGCGCGGCGCGAGGTCATGGGTTTGGAACACCGCGCGCGCGTGAAAGTTCGGTACGCGTGAACCGTCAGCGGCGCTCGTAGACCACGCGGCCGCCGACGATGGTCATGTCGATCTTGCCGTGGCCGAGGGATCGGGCGGGGCCGTCGAAGATCGTGAAGTCGGCGGCCATGCCCGGCGCCGCGCGACCGCGCCACGACTCCTCGAAGGCGGCGAAGGCAGCGCCGGTGGTGAAGGCGCGCAGCGTCTCGTCGAGCGTGAGCTTCTGATCGACGGTCCAGCCACCGCGCTCCACGCCGGCGCGGATGCCGTCGACGACGAGCGGCAGCTCGACGGGAAAATCGCTGCCGAAGGCGAGCGGGACTCCGGCGAGGAGCATGCGCCGCCAGGCGTAGGCGCCTTTGATGCGCTCGGGGCCGACGCGCTTCTCGGCCCACGGCGAGTCGCTGGTGGCGTGCGTCGGTTGCATCGACGCGATGATTCCCATCTTGGCGAAGCGCGGGATGTCGTCGAGCGCGACGACCTGCGCGTGCTCGATGCGGAAGCGCTGCGCGGGCCGCACGCCGGCGGCGGCGTAGGCGTCGAGCACGTTGCGGTTGCCACGATCGCCGATGGCGTGGACGCCCACCTGCCAGCCCTTGGCGACGGCGGCACGCGCGATGCGCGCGAGCTCGGGCTCGGGCGTGATCACGAGGCCCGTCGACGCCGGCTCGTCGCTGTAGGGCTGTAGCAGCGCGGCGCCGCGCGAGCCGAGCGCGCCGTCGGCGTAGAGCTTGATGCCGCGGAGCGTGAACATCGCGTCGCGCTGCGATGGCGCCGGCGCGTGGGCGAGCACGCGGTCGGCGTCGCTCTGCGCGGCGAAGGCGTAGACGCGGAGCTTCAGCTTTCCGTCGGCGGCGAGACGGCGGTAGACGTCGACGACGTCGTGGCCGATGCCCATTTCGTGGATCTCGGTGAGCCCGGCGGCCAGCGCGAGGTCCTGGCCGCGCAGGATCGCCGCTTCGGTCTCGGCGGCCGTCGGCGCGGGGAGGGCGCGCTCGACGAGCGCCATGGCATTGTCGACGAAGATCCCGGTCGGATCGCCGTTGCCGTCGCGGAGGATGCGGCCGCCCGGCGGATCTTTGGTCGCGCGATCGACGTGCGCGAGCTGCATCGCCTTGCCGTTGACCCAGATGGCGTGGCCGTCGACGCGCTCGAGGAAGACGGCGCCGGCGAAGCGATCCAACGTCGCGTGCGTGGGGAACTTGCCGTCGGGGAAGCGATTCTGATCCCAGCCGCGGCCGAGGATCCAGTCGCCGCGCTTGGGGGAGCGGTGTGGGTCGCGGAGACCGAGCGCGACTGCGTCGGCGCACGCGTCGGCGGAGCGGCAGCCGTGAAGATCGATCTGCTGCGCGGCGAGGCCGAGGCCGACGAGATGCGCGTGCGCGTCGGTGACCGACGGCACCACCGCGCGGCCGTGCAGCTCGACGACGCGCGTCTTCGGTCCGATCAGCGAGTCGACGTCGTCGAGCGCGACAATCACGTGGCCGCGCACGGCGACGGCGCGCGCGTGCGGGCGCGCCGGATCCTGCGTGAGGACGTCGCCGCCGCGCAGTACGAGATCGGCCGGAGGCAACGGCTCCGCGGCGACGGCAGCGGGGGTGACGGCAGCGACGAGCGAGACGAGAGCGAGCGCGCGCATGGCGGCAGGCTAGCGCAGGGCGCCCACGCGCGTGGTTGCGTTTTCTGCACAGTAGGGCAGCGGTCATCCCCTTGCGTGTGCAGCCTGTGCACTCACGAGTCGACTCATAACTACATGTAAGTGTCGAGCAATCGCTGCACAGCGCGTGATTGGTCGATACAGTCGCCGTGGCGCGCTTCCTGCTTTAGCGGGCGCACGCCCTATAACGTGAGGCCGCTCCACGTGTCAGCCCCGGAATCGCCGCCAGTGCCGTCGTCGAGCCAGATCGGAATCCTGCTGGTCGATGACGATCCCAAGACGCTGCTCGCCATGCAGGCGATCCTGGCGGAGGTCGGAGGGACGCTCGTCACCGCGCGCTCCGGGCGCGAGGCGCTGCTCCAGCTGCTCGAGCACGACTTCGCGGTCATCCTGCTCGACGTGCAGATGCCCGACCTCGACGGCTTCGAGACTGCCGAGCTGATCCGCGCGCGCGACAAGAGCCGCGGCACGCCAATCATCTTTCTGACCGCGTTCAATCAGAACGACAAATCGATGCTGCGCGGCTATTCGCTCGGCGCGGTCGACTTCCTGTTCAAGCCGATCGTGCCGGAGATCTTGCGCAGCAAGGTGCAGGTCTTCGTCGAGCTGCAGCGCAAGACGCACGAGATCCGGCGCCAGGCGCGACTCATCCGCGACGCCGAGGGGCGCGAGCACGCGCGCCAGCTCGCCGAGGAGCGGCAGCGCTGGGAGGCCGACGTCCTGCGCGCGCAGATGGAGAACGAGCGCGCCGCGGCGGCCGAGATCTCGCGCCAGGCCGACGAGCTCAAGCGCGCGGTGGCCGATCGCGACGCGGCGGCGCGGGCGCTGGTGCAGTCGAACGCGCGGCTGGCGCTGCTCTCGGACACGGCCAACCGGCTGCTCACGGGGCAGCGGCCGCACGCGATCCTCGACGAGCTGTTCGGGCGGCTGACCAGCCACCTCGATCTCGACCTCTACGCCTATCGCGACGTCGGCGAGGACGGCGCGTCGCTGCGGCTGCGCGCGTGGGGCGGGCTCGAGGCGACGCAGGCCGAAAGCGTCGAGGTGGTGCGCTTCGGCGAGGGGATGGCGGGCGTGGTCGCCGAGTCGCGGCGGCGCTACATCGTCGACGCGGCCTCGCCGCCGGACGAGCGCACGAGCACCGTCGACGTCGTCGGCATCAGCGCCTGCGTCTGCTTTCCGCTGCTCGCCGAGGAGCGGTGCATCGGCACGCTGTCGTTCGGCACGCGGCGGCGCACCCGCTTCACGCTCGAGGAGCTGGCGATGCTGCAGCTGGTCGCCGACCAGATCGCGATCGCGCTCGAGCGCGAGCGGCTGCTGCAGCAGCTGCAGGGCCGCAACCAGGAGCTCGCCCAAGCCGATCGGCGCAAGGACGAGTTCCTCGCCATGCTGGCGCACGAGCTGCGCAACCCGCTGGCGCCCATCGTCAACGCGCTGCACGTGGTCGAGCGCGACGCGGAGTCGCGCGGCGGCATCGTGTCGCGGGCGCACGCGACCATGGACCGGCAGGTCCGCCATCTCATCCGGCTCGTCGAGGATCTGCTCGACGTCTCGCGCATCACGCAGGGCAAGATCGAGCTTCGACGTCAGCGCTGCGACGCGCAGACGGTGATCGAGCAGGCGCTGCAGCTCGCGCAGCCGGTGGTGAGCGCGCGCCAGCACACGCTCGAGGTCGAGATGCCGAAGGAGCCGATCCCGCTGTGCGTCGACTTGACGCGCATGACGCAGGTGGTGGCCAACCTGGTCAACAACGCGGCCAAGTACACCAACGCGGGCGGGCGCATCTCGGTGAAGGTCGAGCGCGACGACGACTCGGCGGTGCTGCGCGTGCGCGACAGCGGCATCGGCATCCGGTCCGACATGCTGCCGCGCGTGTTCGAGATCTTCGTACAGGCCGATCACGCCGCCGATCGCGCGGCGGGCGGGCTCGGCATCGGGCTCACGCTCGTCAAGCGGCTGGTGCAGATGCACGGCGGCGAGGTGCTGGCGCGCTCGGAGGGCGTGGGCAAGGGCGCCGAGTTCATCGTCACCGTGCCGCTCGACCTCGGCGAGTCGGAGGGCGTGGTCGACGCCGGCGCCGACGCGGCCGAGGTCGCGGGTCCGGCGGCCGACGAGGCGCCGCGCGCGCTGCGCATCCTCGTCGTCGACGACAACCCCGACATCCGCGAGACGCTCAAGGAGCTCCTCGAGATCGAGGGCCACGAGGTCACGCTCGCCGAAGACGGACCGGGCGCCCTCAAAGAGGCGGGCAACGGCCACGAGCACGACGTGGCCATCGTCGACATCGGGCTGCCCGGGCTCGACGGCTACGGCGTCGCCCAGAAGCTGCGCGACATTCGCAAGACCAAGGGATTCCCGCGACGGCTGATCGCCATGACCGGTTATGGTCAGGCCGAGGATCGCCGCCGCGCGCTCGAGGCCGGCTTCGACGCGCACCTGGTCAAGCCCGTCGATCCCGAGCTGCTCTCGAGGATCTTGATCGCTTCCACCACTGAAGGAGACCGTTAGGCATGCGCACGACCAACAACGGCAACGGCAATGGCAGCAAGGAGCAGGCGCCGCTCGACGTCGTCGATCACAAGCTCTTGCTCTCGACGCTGCTGGCCGTCAAAAGAGGTGACTTCAGCGTACGCATGCCGGTCGAGCACACCGGCGTGGCCGGCAAGATCTACGACACGCTGAACGACGTCATCGAGCTCGAGCAGCGCACTGCGGTGGAGCTCGCGCGCATCAGCCAGGTCGTCGGCAAGGAAGGTAAGATCAACCAGCGCGCCTCGCTCGGCGGCGCCGGCG
>DATNAQ010000108.1:0-61060 GCA_035607415.1 Polyangia bacterium | reverse complement strand
CCGGTGACGCGATCGATGAGCTCGCCCGGGATCGCCTTGTCACGCAGCGCCTCGCGCGCGCTGCGCGCCAGCTCGAGGAACTCGCTCGTCAGCGCCGGCGTCACCGGCGTGATCTTCAGCCCCTGCTTCTGGAACAGCCCGCCGAGCAGCTCCGCGTCTTGGCGCCGCCCCGCGTCCTCGAGCCGGATCTGGAACTTCGCCGCCGCGCCGGTGATCGCCGAGCGATCTTCGTTGCTGAGCGCGTCCCACGCCCGATGCGTCACGACCATGCAGCCGGCGAGAAAGCCGAGCTTGAGCTCGCTCAAGTACGACGCCGACGCCGACCACTGGTAGGCGAGCGCCGCCGCCGGCACCGCCATGAATCCGTCGACCCGCTTGTCCTCGTACGCGCGCCCCGCGTCCTCGACGGGCAGCCCCACCGCCGGCACGCCGAGCGCGTTGAGCTGCGCGCGCATCGGCGCGTCGAGATCCCAGTACCAGAGCCGCGCCTTCTTGAAGTCGGCCATGCTGTTGATCGGCGTGCGCGTGAACAGCATGTCCGAGCCGAGCCCCGCCGAGCCGACGTTGTGATACCCGGCGGCGGCGAGCTCCTTGTCGATCGTCGGGCGCAGCCGCCCGAGCACGTACGACGCTTCTTCGCGCGACTGAAACAGCCCGAGCAGCCGCAGCACGCGCATCGACGGCGACAGCTTCATGCACATCATGCCGCCCGACATCACGGCATCGAGCTGCCCCTTCTGCAGACGGTCGAGCATCTGCAGCTCGTTGCCGGCGATGCCGCCGAAGTACCACTTGGTCGTGACCTGACCTTTGCTGTCGGTCTCGATGTCGCGGCCCATCGCGCGGAACAGCCGCGCCCAGGCGGTGCCGTCGGGCGCCGCGGTCGCGAAGCGCAGCACGATCGGCTCGGCGGAGGCAGTCGGCGAAGCGAGCACACAACCCAGGACGAGCGAGGCGAGCAGACGGACCTTCACATTAATAGCGTACCACGCCTCTCGCCCGCGCCGTGTCGGGCGCGCGACCTACGCGTTCCAGTGCGATGCGAGCGCGAGATGGCCGGCGACGTCATCGTCGTTCGCCCGTCGCCGCGCCTCGACGGTGGCCGCCACCCACTCGCGCAGCATGCGCAGATGCCGCGACGCCGCGGCGACGAGCCGCACGCCGGTGGTGCGCACCGCGCCCGGCGCATCATGCGTTCGCCGATAGCGATCGAAGCAGACTTCGCCCTTGGCCCAGATGATCTCGTCGGCGTCGGGCAGCTCGAACTCCAGCTGCACGATGCTGCCTTCGCGGCGTCCGACGAGCGGCCGCTCCAGGCGCACGCCGTTCGGCGAGAGCTCGACCAGCATGCCGTAATGCTCGCGCTCCTCGACCAGCTCGCTGCACAGGGTCTCGACGGGGACGCGCGGATCCAAACGCTTCGACAGGCCCATGTAGGGAATTGTACTACCTGCGAATCCGACCGTCCAATTTTTCGCCGTTCGACGCGCGCTCGCCGACGCCGATCGCGTGCATCGTCGCTTCGACGCTCGCCGGATCGTTCTTGGCGCGATCGCCCGCGGTCGGCGCACCCAGACCCTGGGGCGGCCCCCACCCAGGCGCGCGCGTGAACGCGGTGCGCAGCCAATACCATCGCGCAGTTACATGTAAACGGCGATTGGTATGCGGGGTGCTTTGTCGCCAGCCATGCGCCGCGTGTTGGTTCCGCGCTGGCTGATGCCGCTGGGAGCGTTCGCCCTGGTGGCGCTCATCGGCGCCGCCGCGGTGGCCCTCCGGCGCAAACCGCCGATCGACTGGCGGCACGCGCTGGCCACGTCGCTTCAGCCTTCCGTCGCAGCCGGCCGGATGGTGCAGCCGCTCGCCGACGGCGGCCACGTCGAGCTCACGCTCGATCCCGAGACGCAGCGCGCCGCCGAGCATCTCCTCGGCGAGGCCGATCCGATCCAGGGCGCCGCGGTGCTCGTCTCCGTCGAGGATGGCCGCGTGCTCGCGCTCGCCGGGCGCCATCGCGACACGCCCGCGGTCAACGACGTGCGCCTGGCAACGAGCGCGTGGGCGCCGGCGGCGTCGGTGTTCAAGCTGGTCACGACGACGGCGCTGCTCGCCGAGGGCGTGACGCCGAAGACGCGCGTCTGCTACCACGGCGGCGTTCACTCGGTCGAAGCCGACAATCTCGTGGATCATCCCGAGCTCGACGAGCGCTGCAAGTCGCTCGGCTACGGGCTCGCCAAGTCGCAGAACGCGATCCTCGCGCGTCTCGCGCACGATCATCTCGATCCGGTGAAGCTCGAGCGCGCGGCGCGGTCGCTCGGCTGGGGCGAGCCGACGCCGTTCGAGCTGCCGACGACGGCGTCGACGCTCGCGGTGCCGTCGGATCCGCTGGCGTTCGCCCGCGTCGCCGCCGGCTTCTGGAACTCGAACCTCTCGGCGCTGCACGGCGCGCTCGTCGCCGCGACCATCGCGCGCGGCGGCGAGATGCCGGCCTTGCACGTCGTCGATCGCGTCGTCGACGGCAACGGACACGAGCTGCCGCTGCCGGCGCGCGCGGCGCCGCATCGCGCGATTCCCGCCGACGACGCCGAGGAGCTCGGCCGCATGATGATCGGCACCACCGAGTGGGGCTCGGCCAATCGCGCGTTCCGCGATCGCGCGACGGGACGGCGCCGCCTCGACGGCGTGCGCGTCGCCGGCAAGACCGGCACGCTCACCGGCCACGACGAGAGCGGGCTCGCCTATTCGTGGTTCGTTGGCTTCGCGCCGGCCGATCATCCGCAGGTGGCGATCGCGGTGCTGCTCGGGCGCGCCGACGAAGCCGACATTCGCGCCGCCGAAGTCGCACGCGCGCTGCTCGCGACCTGGATGACCTCGGGCGATCACGCCCCCGCCTTCGTCGCCGCCAAGTAGCCGATCCGGTGCCCATATAATGGATCGCGCGCGCGCCCGATCCACTTCAATATTGTTAGTAAAAAACCCATTTGATCCGCATTTATTTCGAATCGGTAAATTCGACAGGAATCCGCATCGGCCTGCTTGACGCCGTGCGTAATCCGGCTAAGATTAGCCCCGTGAACGAGGCAGCCGTGAGCAAGTCGTCCCTGCTCCCCGTCGAGAAATCGACGGCGCTGCTTAGCATTATTGGGCTCGTACTTATTGGCGACATCGTCGCCAGGTGCGGGCCGCCGACTTAAACGTCCTCGGAAACCTGATTCAGCCCCCGCCCTGGTGAAAGACCGAGCGGGGGCTTTTTTTTTGGTTCCGACACGGAGGTAGCGTTTGCGAAGCGATGCATTGAAGAAGGGATTGTCGAGGGCGCCGGCGCGGGCGATGTTGCGCGCCACCGGGCTCGACGACGCCGCGCTCGACAAGCCGCTGGTCGCGGTGATGTCGACGTGGACCGACGTGATGCCGTGCAACCTGCACCTGCGCGAGCTGGCGGAGGAGGTGTGCGCGGGCGTGCGCGCGGCGGGCGCCACGCCGGTGCAGTTCAACACCATCGCGGTGAGTGACGGGATCGCGATGGGCACCGACGGCATGGAGGCGTCGCTGGTGTCGCGCGAGGTGATCGCGGACTCGATGGAGCTGGCCGCGCTCGGCCATCTCGTCGACGGCGTGGTCGCGCTCACCGGTTGCGACAAGACGATCCCGGGCGCGGCGATGGCGCTGGCGCGGCTCGATCTGCCGTCGTTGCTCCTGTATGGCGGGCCGATCGCGCCGGGGCGCTGGCAGGGGCGCGACGTCACCATCCAGGACGTCTTCGAGGCGGTCGGCGCGTGCGCGGCCGGCAAGCTCGACGAGAAGGAGCTCTGCGAGCTCGAGCGCGCGGCCTGTCCCGGCGCCGGCGCGTGCGGCGGGCAGTTCACGGCCAACACGATGGCGCTGGCGATGACGCTGATGGGCCTTTCGCCGTGGGGCGCGAACGACGTGCCGGCGACGGCGGACGAGAAGCGCACGGTGGCGCGGCGCGCGGGCGAGCAGGTGGTGGCGCTCATCGAGCGCAACGTCGGCGCGCGCACGTTCATCACGCGGGCGTCCTTGGCCAACGCGGTGGCGTCGGCGGCGGCGTCGGGCGGATCGACGAACGCCGTGTTGCACCTGCTGGCCATCGCACGCGAGGCGGAGGTGCCGCTGACGCTCGACGACATCGACGACATCGCGGCGGCGACGCCGGTGATCGCGGATCTGAAGCCGGGCGGGCAGTACACCGCGGTCGACTTCTGGCGCACCGGTGGTGGCGCGCGGCTGGTTCGCGAGCTGCTCGAAGGCCAGCTCGCGACCGACGTGCCGACGGTGTCGGGCTGCACGCTCGCCGAGGAGATCGCCGATGGGCCACACACGACCACACTGGCGCCGGAAGTGGTGCGGCCGTTGTCGCGCGCGCTCAAGGAGCGCGGCGGCTTCGCGATCCTGCGCGGAACGCTCGCGCCCGACGGCTGCGTCGTCAAGCTCGCCGGTCACGGGCGCCAGTCGTTCAGCGGGCCGGCGCGCGTCTTCGATCGCGAAGAGGCGGCGTTCGCGGCGGTGCAGGAGGGGCGCATCCAGAAGGGCGACGTCGTCATCATCCGCGGCGAAGGGCCGGTCGGCGGCCCGGGCATGCGCGAGATGCTGGCGGTGACCGCGGCGCTCGTCGGGCGCGGGCTCGGCGACGACATCGCGCTCATCACCGACGGACGCTTCTCGGGCGCGACGCACGGCCTCATGGTCGGGCACGTGGCGCCCGAGGCGGCGCTCGGCGGCGCGATCGGGCGCGTGCGCGACGGCGATCGCGTGACGCTCGACGTGCCGTCGCGGCGCCTCGACGTCGAGGCGGATCTGTCGGCGCGGCGCGACGCGTACCACCAGCGCGCGCGCCCGCGCGGCGTGCTCGGCAAGTACCTGGCCACGGTGAGCTCGGCGTCGGAAGGCGCCGTTACCACGAGGAGGTAAGTCATGAGCGACGAAGACGACAAGCAGGGGCGCGACGACGAGGACACGGCACCATTCGCGCGCGAGTCGGAGCTGCGGCGCGAGGAAGAGTCGACGCCGTTGGCCGGGTGCGATGTCGAGCACTGTCGACGGATGCGCGACTGAGCGGGCGAAGAACAACCATGAAACGAACGGGCGCGCAGATCGTGTGGGAAGTCTTGACGGCCGAAGGCGTCGAGGTCGTCTTCGGTTATCCCGGCGGCGCGATCATGCCGGTCTACGATGCGATGCTCGACTATCGCATCCATCACGTGCTCGTCCGCCACGAGCAAGGCGCCGCGCACATGGCCGACGGCTACGCGCGAGCGTCGGGCAAGGTCGGCGTGGCGCTGGCGACGAGCGGGCCGGGCGCGACCAACCTGGTGACCGGCATCGCCACGGCGATGCTCGATTCGTCGCCGATGGTGTGCATCACCGGGCAGGTGCCGTCGAAGCTGCTCGGGTCGGATGCGTTTCAGGAGACTGACATCACCGGCGTGACGCTGCCGATCACCAAGCACAACTTCCTCGTCACCGCGGTCGAGGAGATCGCGCCGACCCTGCGGCAGGCGTTCGCCATCGCGCGCAGCGGGCGGCCAGGGCCGGTGCTCGTCGACATCACCAAGGACGCGCAGCAGGCGTCGTGCGAATTCGAGCACGAGGTCCTCGGCGACGCACGCGCGCACATCTCGGAGGCGCTGGCGCAGGAACTCGAGCGCGCCGCGCAGATGATCGACGCGGCCGAGCGGCCGCTGCTGCTCGTCGGACAGGGCGTGATCCAGTCGGGCGCCGCGGCGGCGGTTCGCGCGCTCGCCGAGAAGGCCGACATCCCCGTCGCCGCGACGCTGCTCGGGCTCGGCGCCTTTCCGGCGACGCATCCGCTGGCGCTCGGCATGATGGGCATGCACGGCGAGGCGTGGGTCAATCACGCCATTCAAGAGGCGGATCTCGTCGTCGCGCTGGGCATGCGCTTCGACGACCGTGTGACCGGCGATCCCAAGACGTTCGCGGCGCGCGCGAAGAAGATCCACGTCGAGATCGATGGCGCCGAGATCGGCAAGACCGTGCGCTGCGACCTGCCGATCGTCGCCGATCTGCGCACCGTCGCCGGGCGGCTCGTCGAAGGCGCGCGCGAGGCGTCGCACGGGGCGTGGCGCGATCGCATCGCGGCCTTGCGGCAGGGATCGGCGCATCGCGACATCCTGCTGCGCGAGCCGGACGGCAAGCTGCACGCGGCCCACGTCATCGACGAGCTGTGGCGCGCCACCGACGGGCGCGCGCTCGTGGTCACCGACGTCGGGCAGCACCAGATGTGGGAGGCGCAGTACTACAAGCATGAGCGGCCGCGCTCGCTGGTGACGTCGGGCGGGCTCGGGACCATGGGCTTCGCGCTGCCGGCGGCGATCGGCGCGCGCTTCGCGCGGCGCGACGAGGAGATCTGGGTCGTCGTCGGCGACGGCGGTTTTCAGATGACCGCGTGCGAGCTGTCGACCTGCGCGCAGGAGGGGCTCAAGCTCAACATCGCCGTCATCAACAACGGCTACCTCGGCATGGTGCGGCAGTGGCAGGAGCTGTTCTACGACCGCCGCTATGCCGCCACGCCGATGCAGAGCCCGGACTTCGTGAAGCTCGCCGAGGCGCACGGCCTCAGCGGGCTGCGCTGCGACGAGAAGTGTCAGGTGCGCGAGACGATCGAAGAGGCGCGGCTGCGCTCGGGCACCGTCGTCGTCGACTTCCGCGTCGCCGCCGAGGAGAACGTGTATCCGATGGTGCCGTCGGGCGGCGACATCGGCGCGATGATCCGCCGGCCCGACGCGGCGAAAGCGAAGGTGGCCTAAATGGTGCGGACCTTTGTTCTCTACGTCGCCGACAAGCCGGGCGTGCTCGATCGCGTCGCCTCGCTGTTCCGGCGGCGCGCGTTCAACATCGAGGCGCTCACCGTCGCGCGCACCGAGCGCACGGGCATCTCGCGGATGATGGTCGAGGTCCGCGCCACCGACGAGGAGGCGCGCCGCCTCGTCGCCAACATTCACAAGCTGTACGACGTCGTGTCGGTCACCGACATCACGCTGACTACCGAGGAGACGAACCCATGGCACAAATCTTCTACGACAACGACGCGGACCTGAGCCTCGTCACGGGCAAGAAGGTCGCGATCGTCGGCTACGGCTCGCAGGGGCACGCGCACGCGCAGAACCTTCGCGACTCCGGCGTCGACGTGCGCGTGGCGCTCTTGCCCGGCTCGCGCCGGCGCGCGGTCGCCGAGAAAGCCGGCTTCACCGTCGAGACGCCGGACGCGGCGGCGGCGTGGGCCGACGTCGTCGTGATCCTCGCGCCCGACACGGCGCAGCCGACGTTGTGGGCCGAGCAGCTCGCGCCCAAGCTGCGCGCCGGGCAGACCATCGTCTTCGCGCACGGGTTCAACATCCGGTTCGGCGCGATCACGCCGCCCGCCGACGTCGACGTGGTGCTCGTCGCGCCGAAGGGTCCGGGCCATCGCGTGCGCGAGACCTTCGCGGCGGGTGAAGGCGTGCCGGCGCTGGTCGCGGTCCATCAGGACGCGAGCGGCAAGGCGCACGCGTTCGCGCTGTCGTACGCCAAGGGCATCGGCGCCACGCGCGCCGGCGCGCTCGAGACCACGTTCGCCGAGGAGACCGAGACCGACCTGTTCGGCGAGCAGGCGGTCCTGTGCGGCGGGTTGTCGGCGCTCGTGAAGGCGGGCTTCGAGACGCTGACCGACGCGGGTTATCAGCCCGAGGTCGCCTACTTCGAGTGCCTGCACGAGCTCAAGCTCATCATCGACCTCATGTACCGCGGCGGGCTCAACTACATGCGCCACTCGGTCTCGGACACCGCCGAGTGGGGCGATTACGTCGCCGGGCCGCGCGTCGTCGACAAGGAAGTGCGCGGCACGATGAAGAAGATCCTCGGCGAGATCCAGTCGGGCGAGTTCGCCAAGAAGTGGATGGCCGAGCACGCCGGCGGGCGCAAGACGTTCGAGGCCACGCGCAACTCGGAGCGCGAGCAGACGCTCGAGGTCGTCGGCCGTCGCCTGCGCAAGATGATGCCGTTCCTGGATGCCGTGACGTTGACGCCGGGAGACTGAGATATGGAGTCTTCCACAGACTACGTACGCATCTTCGACACCACGCTGCGCGACGGCGAGCAATCGCCGGGCGCGACCATGACCGCGGTCGAGAAGCTGGAGATCGCGCGCGCCCTGTCGCGGCTCGGCGTCGACATCATCGAGGCCGGCTTCCCGGCGGCGTCGCCCGACGACCTGGCGGCGGTGCGCAACATCGCCGTCGAGGTCGGGCGCAGCGATCGCGCGCCGGTCATCTGCGGGCTGGCGCGCGCGTCGGCCAAGGACATCGACCTCGCCTGGCAGGGCGTGGAGGCGGCGCTGCGGCCGCGCATCCACACGTTCATCGCCACCAGCGAGCTGCACATGAAGCACAAGCTGCGCATGACGCGCGCCGAGGTGCTCGAGCGCGTGCGCGACACCGTGCGCCACGCGCGCAACCTGTGCGACGACGTCGAGTTCTCGGCGGAGGACGCGGGACGCAGCGATCCGGAGTTCCTGTGGCGCGTGGTCGAGACCGCGGTGCGCGCCGGAGCGTCGACGGTGAACATCCCCGACACCGTCGGCTACACCGTGCCCGACGAGTTCGGCGCGCTCATCGCCGGCATCGTCGCGCACGTGCCCAACCTCGATCGCGTGGTCTTGAGCGTGCATTGTCACGACGACCTCGGGTTGGCGACGGCGAACACGCTCGCCGGGTTGCGCGCCGGCGCGCGCCAGGCCGAGGTCACGATCAACGGCATCGGCGAGCGCGCCGGCAACTGCGCACTCGAGGAGGTCGTGATGGCGCTGCACACGCGCCTGTGGCTGCACAAGCTGCGCACGGGGATCGATCCGTCGCAGCTGGTGCGCACCTCCCGGCTCGTCGCCACCATCACCGGCTTTCCGGTGCCGCCGAACAAGCCGATCGTCGGCGCCAACGCCTTCGCGCACGAGTCGGGCATCCACCAGGACGGCATGCTCAAGCACGCCGCCACCTACGAGATCATGCAGCCCGAGACCGTCGGCGCCGGCGGAACACAACTCGTCCTCGGCAAGCACTCGGGGCGCCACGCGTTCGCCACGCGCCTAGCCGAGCTCGGCTATGCGCTCGACGAGGAGGCGCTCGATCACGCGTTCGCGCGCTTCAAGCGCACCGCCGAGCGGCGCAAGACGGTGACCGACGCCGAGATCGAGGCGCTGCTCGTCGCCGGTCTTCCGGAATTGGCCGAGCGCGCCAACCTGTGGCGGCTCGAAGATCTGCAGGTCGGCTGCGGCACGCTCTCGCTCGCCACCGCGTCGGTGCGCCTGCGCGGGCCCGACGGCGCCACGCGCGTCGCCGCCTCCGTCGGCACCGGGCCCGTCGACGCCGCGTTCCGCGCGATCGACGAGCTGGTGCGCCGGCCGGCGACGCTCATCGACTACAGCGTGCGCTCGGTGACCGAAGGCATCGACGCGCTCGCCGAGGTGAGCGTGCGCGTCAACTCGTCCGCGTCGGAGGCGGCGCGTCCGCTCAATCCGCAACGTGACTCCGTCGAGGCGCCCTCGTGGCGCGGGCATGGCGCCGACACCGACATCGTCGTCGCCAGCGTCAAGGCGTACCTCGGCGCGCTCAATCGTATGTTGGCGGCGGCGACTGGATCCCGCGTACCGGTCGTCGCCGCCGAGGAGGCTTTGGCCAAATGACCGCCGCAGTAGAGAAGCCGCGCACCCTGTTCGACAAGATCTGGGACGCGCACGTCGTGACCGAGGAGCCGGGGTGCCCGGCCATCTTGTACGTCGACCTGCACCTCGTGCACGAAGTGACCTCGCCGCAGGCGTTCGCCGGCCTGCGCGCGCGCGGGCTCCGCGTGCGCCGGCCCGACAAGACCGTGGCCACGATGGACCATTCGACGCCGACCACGAAGGGCCTCAAGGTCCTCGACGACGCCGCGCGCGCGCAGCTCGACACGCTCGCCAAGAACTGCGCCGACTTCGACGTCCGCTGCTACGGCCTCGGGTCGGAGCGGCGCGGCATCGTGCACGTGATGGGGCCGGAGCTCGGGCTCACGCAGCCGGGCATGACCATCGTGTGCGGCGACAGCCACACGGCCACGCACGGCGCGTTCGGCGCGCTCGCCTTCGGCATCGGCTCCTCCGAGGTCGAGCACGTGCTGGCGACGCAGTGTCTGCTCCAGCGCCGCCCGTCGACGCTGGAGGTGCGCGTCGACGGCAAGCTGCCCAAGGGCGTGACCGCGAAAGATCTGATTCTCGCGGTCATCGCGCGCATCGGCGTCGACGGCGGCACCGGCGCGGTCATCGAGTACACCGGCACCGCGATCCGCGGCCTCGACATGGAAGCGCGCATGACGGTGTGCAACATGTCGATCGAAGCGGGCGCGCGCGCCGGGCTCATTTCGCCCGATGACGTGACCTTCCAGTATCTCGAGCGCCGCGAGTTCGCGCCGCAGCTCGCCGAGTGGGACGCGGCGGTGCGCGCGTGGCGCCGCCTGCACGGCGACGAGGGCGCGCGTTACGACGTGTCGGTCACGCTCGACGGCAACGCGCTGCAGCCGATGATCACGTGGGGCACCAACCCCGGGCAGGGCATCGCCATCACCGCGCCGGTGCCCGACGCGCGCGCCGCCGCCGAGGAGAAGGCGCTGCGCTACATGGATCTCGAGCCGGGCAAGCCGCTCGTCGGGCGGCCCATCGACGTCGTGTTCGTCGGCTCGTGCACCAACGGGCGCATCGGCGATCTGCGCCAGGCGGCGCGCATCCTCGACGGGCGCCACGTGGCCAAGGGCGTGCGCACGCTGGTGGTGCCGGGCTCGCACGCGGTCAAGCGGCAGGCCGAGGCCGAGGGGCTCGATCGCATCTTCCTCGAGGCCGGCGCCGAGTGGCGCGAGCCGGGCTGCTCGATGTGCATCGCCATGAACGGCGATCAGCTCGAGCCGGGGCAGTACGCGGTGTCGACGTCGAACCGCAACTTCGAAGGACGGCAGGGTCGCGGCGGCCGCACCTTCTTGGCGTCGCCGCTCACCGCCGCCGCGGCGGCCGTCACCGGCCGCGTCACCGATCCGAGGGCGCTCCTATGAAGAAGGTCGAGCTCATCCGTTCGCGCTGCAACCATCTGCTCGTCGACGACGTCGACACCGATCAGATCATTCCGGCGCGCTTTTTGAAGACCATCGGCCGCGCCGGCCTCGGCGCGAACCTGTTCGCCGATTGGCGCGCGACGCGCTTCGACGCCGCCGGCGACGGGCGCATCCTGCTCGCGGGCAGCAACTTCGGCTGCGGCTCGTCGCGCGAGCACGCCGTCTGGGCGCTCACCGACTTCGGGTTCGAGGCGGTGATCGCGCGCTCGTTCGCCGACATCTTCCGCGCCAACGCGCTGAAGAATGGCCTCGTGCCGGTGGCGGTGCCGAGCGACGTGCATCGCTACCTCGTCGAGCACGCGCACGTCGAGGTGCAGGTCGACGTGGCCCGCACCGCGCTCGTCATGCCGGACGGGGAGCAGGTGCCCTTCCCGCTCGATCCGTTCGCGCGGCAGTGCCTCACCGAGGGCATCGACGAGCTCGAGTATCTGCGCCGCCACGAGACCGACATCGCCGTATGGGAGGCGCGTCATGGCTGATGTCGTCGAGATCTTCGACACCACGCTGCGCGACGGCACGCAGCGCGAGGGCGTGTCGCTCTCCGCCGCCGACAAGCTGCGCATCGCCGAGCGGCTCGATCAGCTCGGCGTCGCCTTCATCGAAGGCGGCTGGCCCGGCTCGAACCCGAAGGACGCGGAGCTCTTCGCCCGCGCGCGCGAGCGCAAGTGGCAGCACGCCGAGATCGTCGCGTTCGGCGCCACGCGCCGCGCCGAGGTGCGCCCCGCCGACGACGCGTCGGTGCGCGCGCTCGCCGAAGCCGGCACGCGCGTGGTCGCCATCTTCGGCAAGACGTGGACGTTGCACGTCGACCGCGTGCTGCGCGTCGCGCGCGACGAAAATCTCAAGATGATCGAGGAGACCGTGGCGTGGCTGCGCGCACAGGGCAAGCGCGTCATCTACGACGCCGAGCACTTCTTCGACGGCTGGCGCGCCGATCCCGCGTACGCCATGGCCACGCTGCAGGCGGCCGCGCGCGGCGGCGCCGAGACGGTGGTCCTGTGCGACACCAACGGCGGCTCCTTGCCGTGGCAGGTCGCCGACGGCGTGCGCGTCGCGGTCGCGGCGCTGCCGTCGGTGAAGCTCGGGATCCACGCGCACGACGACGCCGGCTGCGGCGTGGCCAACACGCTCGCCGCGGTGCGCGCCGGCGCGCGCCACGTGCAGGGCACGATCAACGGCTGGGGCGAGCGCTGCGGCAACGCCAACCTGTGCGCGGTCATCCCCGATCTCGAGCTCAAGCTCGGCATCCGCTGCCTGCCGGCGGGCGCGCTGGCGGAGCTGACCGAGCTGTCACGCTTCGTGTGCGACGTGGCCAACCTCCGGCACGACGATCACATGCCGTACGTCGGGCGCTCGGCATTCGCGCACAAGGGCGGCGTGCACGTCGCGGCGATGCGGCTTCAGCCGGGGTCGTACGAGCACGTCGATCCGGCGCGCGTCGGCAACACCACGCGCGCGGTGGTGAGCGAGCTCGGCGGACGCGCCACGCTCTTGACGAAGGCGGCCGAGCACGGCGTGCCGCTCGCCGCCGACGACGCGGCGGAGCTCATCGGCGAGATCAAGGATCGCGAGCGCGCCGGCGCCGCGTTCGAGTCGGCCGAAGCCTCCGTCGAGCTGATGATGCGCCGCACCACCGACGACTACGTGGCGCCGTTCCGCCTGATTGGCTATCGGGTCACCTGCGGGCAACAGGAGGGCGCGGCGCCCCTGACCGAGGCGACGCTCATGATCGACGTCGGCGGCCGCATCCTGCACACCGCGGCGACCGGCTGCGGCCCGGTGCACGCGCTCGACGGTGCGCTGCGCCGCGCGCTCGAGCCGGCCTTCCCACAGATCGCCGGCGTACGCCTCGTCGACTACAAGGTCCGCATCGTCGACGGCCGCGAAGGCACCGCCGCCATCACGCGCGTCCTCGTCGACGCCTCCGACGGCGACCGCCGCTGGTCGACGCTCGGCGCCTCGCCGAACATCGTCGAAGCCTCGTGGCAAGCGCTGGCCGACAGCATCGAATACGCCGTACGACCGCGCAACGTCGAGAAAACGGCCGCGGCGTCCTGAAAAGCTCACAGTGAGATCTGAGAGATCAGAGAGAACGAAACTCTTACAGAAAGATCCGAGCGATCAGCCAGGTCAACCAATGCAGAGTGCAGGACCAAATTTCTAGATCTCCCTGACCTCTCTGATCTCCCTGTGAATGGTTTTTGATCGGTAAGTTCCTTACGGAGGACTATGGGCGCGCGAATCGTAATGTTGCCTGGTGATGGCATCGGGCCCGAGGTGGTAGATGCCGCTCGCGTCGTGCTCGAGACGGCGGCGAAGCAGGACGGAATCCCGATCGAGCTCGTCACGCAGCTGATCGGTGGCGCCGCGATCGACGCCAGCGGATCGGCCCTGCCCGACGAGACGCTGCAGGCGTGTCAGCACGCCGACGCGGTGCTGCTCGGCGCCGTCGGCGGGCCGAAGTGGGACGATCCAACGGCGAAGGTGCGCCCCGAGCAGGGCCTGCTCGGGCTACGCCGCGGGCTCGGGCTCTACGCCAACCTGCGGCCGGTGCGCCCGCATCCGGCGCTCGCCGACGTATCGCCGCTCAAGGCCGAGCGGCTCGCCGGCGTGGACCTCATCTTCGTGCGCGAGCTGACCGGCGGCATCTACTTCGGCCAGCCGCGCCGCCGCGAGAAGTTCGACGGCGGTGAGCGCGCCATCGACACGCTCGAGTACACCGACGCCGAAGTGCGCCGCGTGGTGCGTCTCGCCTTCCGGCTCGCCGCCGAGCGGCGCGGCCGCGTCACCTCGATCGACAAGGCCAACGTGCTCGAGTCCTCGCGCTTGTGGCGGCAGACCGCGACCGCGGTGGCGGCGGAGTTTCCGTCGGTGACGCTGGAGCATCAGCTGGTCGATTCGGCGGCGATGCGGCTGGTGACCGAGCCGGGCAAGTACGACGTCGTGGTGACCGAGAACATGTTCGGCGACATCCTCACCGACGAGGCCGCCGTGCTCTCCGGCTCGCTCGGCCTGTTGCCGTCGGCGTCGCTCGGCGACGCGCGCGTCGGGCTCTACGAGCCGATCCACGGCTCGGCGCCGGACATCGCCGGCCGCGGCATCGCCAACCCGCTCGGCACCATCGCGTCGGTGGCGTTGCTCTTCCGCCACTCGCTCGGCGCCGCCGCCACCGCCAGGCGCATCGAGCGCGCCATCGACGGCGTGCTCGCCGACGGCCTGCGCACGGCAGACCTCGGCGGCACGCTCGGCACCGACGCGATTACGCGCGCCGTCGTCGAACGCTTGTAAACAACAAGCCCAGCGCCAGCCCGTAGACGATGTGCGCCGCCCAGCTCCAGAACGCGGGCACCTCGGCGGCCCAGATGTCGCGGCCGTGGAGCGCGCGCATGATCGGCGGCAAGAGCAGGCTCACGTCGATGAGCTGGCTGGCGATGCCGACGCCGACGCCGAGCATCACGAGCCGCGGCACGTCGCCGATGTTCCACGCGTAGACGGCGAAGCCGAACACCAGCGACCAGAACAGCGACGGGCCGCCTTGATGCAAGACGAGCCCGGCGACGATCGCGCCGAGGTGCGTGCCCTGCAGCGCCGCGTCGCCGAAGATGAACGAGCCGATCACCTGCACCGGATAGAGCGGGCCGTGGTGCAGGAACACGACGAACACGAGCATGACGACGACGGCCATGATGAGACCGGCGATCTGCCCGGTGATGATCGCGGGGACGAGCTCCTCGCCCGCGCTGCGCTCCGGCGCAGCGGCGATGGTGGACGACGATGACTGCATGGTGAATGACCTCCTGCCGGAAGGAGGCGTGCGGACGGCGGAAGGTTACGTGCAGGGACCGCCGGGCAGATCGGCGGCCGTCTTGCTGTGCGGGCAGTGCGTACCCGGATCGGCGGCGGCGGCGCCGAGGTGGTAGATGCGACACTGGATCGTGTTGCCGGTGGTGTCGTTGGGCTGGCCGTTCGTCGGGATCATCGTGCACTTCGTCATGCAGGTCGCCATGTCGTACACGGCGTTGGCGCCGGTGCAGTTCTTGGCCATGAGCTGACAGTAGTTCTCGCACAGCGAGCCACACACGGCGCCGCCCGTCGGACCCGCGTGCGGGCAGTGCGTCACCGGATCGGCGGCGGCGGCGCCCGCGTGATAGAGCCGGCAGCCGATGGTGTTGCCGCTCTGATCGCCGGTCATGCCGGCGGGCCATCCCGCGGCGGTCATGCAGTAGGAGGTGCAGGTCTGCGTGTCGGGGTACTGCGCGTTGCCGGCGCCGCCGTCGTCGTTGGTGCAGTTCATCTGGATCTTGGCGCAGTACGCGGCGCAGGTCGGCGCGGCGCCGCCGCTCGCGAGATCGTGGGCCACCGACATGTCGCCCGACGACATCGAGGTGCTGTCGTCGCCGCAACCGACGGCGACGAGCGCGCCGAACGCGAGCAGAGCGATGGAACGAGTGCGCATCTATTTCCCCCGTAACAGTTTGGCAGTCGAAGCATCTCATCTTAGAGTGGAACCGACATGAGAGCCATCTTCTTGGCGGCGGCGCTCCTCGCCGTCGGTTGCGGCGACGACACCACCACGAACGGCGGCGGCAGCGACATGGCCGTGCCCGCCGACATGACGGGCGGCGGCGACATGACGCTCCTCAACCACGGCTGCGCGCCGCTCACCAATCCGGTGACCACGCCCGACGGCGGCGCCGGCGGCGACACCTGGGCGAATTACGCGCAGGGCTTCTTCGGCATGTACTGCACGCGCTGCCACTCGTCGACGCTCACCGGCGGGGATCGCAACGGCGCGCCCGACGGCTACGACTGGGACGACCAGGCGACCGTGAACGCGCACCTCGCCGAGATCCGCGACGCCGTCGGCGTGTCGAACTTCATGCCGTTCACGCCGCCCGATCCGACGTGCGACGAGCGCCGGCGCATCGTGCGCTGGATCGACGCCGACGCGCCGTAGCTGCGGCGCTCGACGGTAGCGGGTGACACAGCGGCCCGCCGGCATCCTGGCAGACCTCGAGTGCCGTGCTTATGACCGTCTCAGAATGATTGACGATCTACGCGCGGACCTCGAACGCTACACCGGCCTCGTGCGCGAGCCGATCGGACGGCTGCGCATCTGGCGCAGCCTGGCCGAGACCCAGGGCATCTGGGCCATCGGCGCCTATCGCTTCGGCCGCTGGGCCAACCACGAGGCGCCGCGCGCGCTGCGTCCCGCCGCCAAGGCGGCGTACCTCGCGCTCTTCAAGCTCGTCGAGATCACCACCGGCATCTCGCTGCCGTCGAACGCGCGCATCGGCCGCGGGTTCTACATCGGCCACTTCGGCGGCATCATCGTGCACCCCGACACCATCATGGGCGAGCGCTGCAGCATCTCGCAGGGCGTGACCATCGGCGTGCTCGGCGGCGCGCGCCCCGGCGTGCCGCGCTTCGGCGACGACGTGTACATCGGCGCGGGCGCCAAGGTCCTCGGTCCCGTCACCGTCGGCGACGGCGCGATCATCGGCGCCAACGCGGTGGTGCTCGAGGACGTGCCCGCCGGCGCCACCGCCGTGGGCGTGCCGGCGCGCATCATCGAGAAGGCGGAGCTGACGCGCAAGGCCGGCTGATCGGGTACGCTCGCGGCATGGCCCGCGACAAAGTCTTCGCCACGACGACGGTGCTGGTGGTCGGCGACCTCGCGCGATCGATCGAGTTCTACGGCCGGCTCGGCTTCGTCGAGCCGTCGACGTGGGCCGATCCGCCGTCGTTCGCCATGATGAACCGCGACGGCTTCGACCTCATGCTCAGCTGCGGCACGCCGCGCCCCAACCACGACGCCTGGGCGATGCACCTGCGCGTCGCCGATCTGGCGGCCGAGGAGGAGGCGCTGCGCGCGGCCGGCGTGGCCATCGATCGCGGGCCGACGACCACGCCCTACGCGATGTACGAGATCGAGGTCGTCGATCCCGACGGCCATCGCATCTGCTTCGGCCAGGACATCGAGCGCCGCCCCGAGGACCGCGGGCGATAGGCGCCGAGCCCGGCGATAGGCGTCGATCCGGGCGATAGGCGTCGGGCCGGGCAGTTTCGCTCGTCACACACTCTCCTATTGCATTCCCATAAGAGCGCCGGTACTCCTATGGGTACCCAACATGAGCAAGCAGGACGTCTGGCAGGGAACGCTCGCGCTGATGGTGCTGAAGACGCTCGAGGCCATGGGCGCCATGCACGGCTACGGCATCGCCCGCCGCATCGAGCAGGTGAGCGATGATCGGCTCGCGCTCAACTACGGCACGCTCTATCCCGCGCTGGTGAAGCTCGAGCAGGAGGGCTTCATCGACGCCAAGTGGGGCGTCTCCGAGCACGGGCGCCGCGCCAAGTACTACTCGCTCACGCGCGCCGGCCACCGCGAGGTCGCGCGCGCCGAGCGCGAGTGGCGCCAGACGACCGAGC
This sequence comes from Polyangia bacterium, assembly GCA_035607415.1. Classification (GTDB taxonomy): domain Bacteria; phylum Myxococcota_A; class Polyangia; order Palsa-1104; family Palsa-1104; genus JAQBQH01. The sequence continues at coordinate 43,489 of DATNAQ010000108.1, read as the reverse complement.
TGGTCGCGCGCTTCCTGGCGCCGGCGAAGGCGGGCTCGTGAGCGCGCCGCGCCAAAGAACGCGTGCGCTGAGCGCGCTGCGCCGCCTCCTGGCGCGCCTCGGCGGCAGCTTCGGTGGCCGCGCGCGCGCCGAACGCGAGCGCGAGCTGCACGACGAGCTCGAGAGCCACCTGCAGCTCGACGTCGACGAGCGCATCGCCCGCGGCGTCCCGCCCGACGAAGCGCGCCGCCAGGCGCTGCTCGCCCTCGGCGGCCTCGAGGCCACCAAAGAGCGCGTCCGCGACGCCGCACGCACGCGCTGGCTCGAGGATCTCCTCCACGACGCGCGCTTCGCCCTGCGCGGCTTCCGGCGCGATCGCCTCTTCTTCGCCGTCGTGGTGCTGACCTTCGCGCTCGGCATCGGCGCCAACACCGCCATCTTCGCCGCCTTCAACGCGGTCCTGTTGCGCCCGCTGCCCTACCCCGACGGCGATCGGCTCGTTCGGATCTCGAGCACCGACCTGCGCGCCGGCGAGAGCCGCATGCCGGTCACGCCCGCCGACTTCGCCGACTATCGCGACGCCACGCGCTCGTACAGCCTCATGGCCGCGTCGAGCGACGGCATCTTCACGCTCACCGGCGAAGGCGAGCCGGAGAGCATCATCGGCTACCGCTTCGCGCCCGAGATGTTCACCGTGCTCGGCGTCCACCCCGCGCTCGGCCGCGCCTTCGTCGCCGCCGACGGTGCCCACGTGGTCGTGCTCAGCGATCGCCTGTGGAGACGCCGCTTCCACTCCGATCCCGGCGTCGTCGGCCGCTACATCCGTCTCGACAGCGAGCGCTACCTCGTCGTCGGCGTCATGCCGCAGTCGTTCAACCAATGGGGATCGAACGAGCTGTGGGTCCCGCTCGTGATCGGACCCGACATCGCCACCAGCCGTACGCGCCCGATGATCCGCATCGTCGCGCGCCTGCGCCCCGGCGCCACCGTCGAATCGGCGCGCGCCGAGCTGCGCACCGTCGCCGCCAGCCTCGCTACCGCGCACCCCGACACCAACGCGCTCCGCGGCGCCGAGGTCGTCTCGCTGCGCACCATCGACAGCGGCGACGCGCGCCCCGCCCTCTACGTGCTCCTCGGCGCCGTCGTCTTCGTCCTGCTCTTGACGTCGTCGAACATCGCCGGCCTGTCGCTGGCGCGCGCCAGCCGCCGCAACCGTGAGATCGCGCTGCGCACCGCGCTCGGCGCCGGCCGCGGGCGGATCGTGCGCCAGCTCTTCACCGAGAGCGTGCTGCTCGCCTGCATCGGCGGCGCCGCCGGCGTCGTGCTCGCGCTGTGGAGCACCGATCTGCTCGTGCGCCTCTTTCCGACGCACACCTCGAACGTTCACATCCCGCACATCGACCACATCCCCATCGACGCGCGCGTGCTCCTCTTCGGCGTCGCCGCCACGCTGCTCGCCGGCACGCTCGCCGGCCTGACGCCGGCGATCCGCGGATCGCGCATCGACTTCGGCGACATGCTCAAGGGCGGCCGCGCCAGCGTGCGCGGCTCGCGCATCCGCCCCGTGCTGGTGGCGGCGCAGATCGGCCTCGCGCTCGTGCTCTCCGCCGGCGCCGGGCTCACCATCTTGAGCGCGCACGCACGCCAGCAGCGGCTCGGCTTCGACGGCGATCGCGTCTTCACCGCGCGCGTGCTGCTCGATCGCAGCCGCTATCCCGACGAGGCGCGCCGGCGCCAGTTCGCCGTCGATCTCGACGCGCGCCTGCACGCCACGCGTGACATCCGCGAATCGGGCCTGGTGCACATCCTGCCGCTGTGCGGCTGGTCGAGCCCGGTCGACTACCACACGCCCGGCCACCCCGAGGAGACGCACGAAGCCGGCCTGCTGCTCGCCGACGCCGGCTACTTCTCGACGATGCGCATCCCGATCTTGCGCGGCCGCAGCTTCACCGCCACCGATACGCTGACCGCGCCGAAGGTCGCGCTCGTCGACGAGCGCTTCGCGCGCCACGTCTTCGGCAGCATCGAGGTCGTCGGCAAACGGGTCGACTTCGGCACCGCCAAGGAGCCCGACTGGCGCACCATCGTCGGCGTCGTCGGCGACGTGAGCAACGATCCGCCGCCGCAGCGGCAGCGGATGATGATCTATTGGCCGTTCGCGCAAGACGATCCGCCCTTCCTCGCGGTCGTGGCGCGCGGCGACGGCGAAGCGAGCGCGGTCGCGGCCGCGGTGCGCGATGCCATCTGGGCCGTCGATCGCGAGCAGCCGATCTCCTACGCCATGCCGATGGACGAGCTCGTCGCCGACGCCTTCGCCCTCGATCGCACGAGCACGATCATCCTCGGCTTCTTCGCGCTCGTCGCGCTCGTGATCGCCGCCATGGGTGTCTACGGCGTGCTCGCCCACACCGTGCTCGAGCGCCGCCACGAGATCGGGATCCGTCTCGCGCTCGGCGCGCCGCGCCGCCACATCGTGACGCTCGTCGGACGCCAGCTCGCGCTCATGACCGCGACCGGCCTCGTCGTCGGGCTGGCGGCCACGCTCGCCGCCGGGCGCGTGCTCGCGGCGCTGCTCGAAGGCGTGTCGGCGCATGATCCGGGACTGCTCGCCGGGATCATCACGCTCCTGGCGCTCGTCGCCGCCGCCGCCGCCGCGCTGCCGCTGTGGCGCGCGCTGCGCACCGATCCGATGATCGCGCTGCGCGACCCGTAGGCGCTATGCTCGGCGCGTGACGCGCCTCGTGATCGTCGGCAACTCCGGCTCCGGCAAATCGACCCTCGCCGAGCGGCTCGCCCGCGCCCACGACCTCGCGCACCTCGACCTCGACACGCTCGCCTGGGAGCCGACGGCGCCGCCCGAGCGCCGCGCCCTCGCCGAAAGCACGCGCGCGATCGAGGCCTTCATGAGCCGCCACGACGCGTGGGTGATCGAGGGCTGTTACGCCGATCTCCTCGCAGCGACGCTCGCCCGCTGCACGCGGCTCGTGTTCCTCCATCCCGGCGTCGACGCGTGCGTCACGAACGCGCGCTCGCGCGCCTGGGAGCCACACAAGTACGCCAGCAAGGCGGCGCAGGACGCGAACCTGCCGATGCTCATCGGTTGGATCCGCGACTACGAGACGCGCAGCGACAGCTTCTCGCTCGCGGCGCACCGCGCGCTCTTCGATCGATTCGGTGGTGAGAAGGTGGAGCTGACGTCGCGCGAGGCGATCGCCCGCTTCGACGGCTAGCGGTAGCGCTTCTGCAGCTTGGCGAGCGCCGCCGCGCCGGGCGTGAGCTGCTCGTACGGAATCGCCGTCAGCGGCCCGGGGGCCGTCTTGTTGACCTCGTGCAGGTCCTTCGAGTCCTCCTGCATGTACAGAAGGCCCGTCAGCACCTGCCCCTTGTTCTGGTGCTCGCGCAGATACGAGTACGCGCGATCGCGATCCGTCGGATCGTACTGGTCGTCGATGCGCTTGAAGGTCACGACGCTGCCGTCGTGCATGCGCACCTGCCTGAGCGCGCCGTCGCCCGCCGGCATCGTGATCTCCTTGCGCAGCGGCACGAAGTCGACGTCGTCCACCTCGTGCAGGTGCTCGCGCGTGTAGGCGTAGCTCTTGGTCGAGCCCTGGTGATCGTTGAAGGTCACGCACGGCGAGATCACGTCGATGAAGGCGAACCCCTTGTGCTTCAGGCCCGCCTTCAAGATCGGCACCAGCTGCTCCTTGTCGCCCGAGAAGCTGCGCGCCACGAAGGTCGCGCCCAGCGTCAGCGCCATCAGGCAGCCGTCGATCGCCTCCATCTGGTTGGCCTCGCCCTTCTTGGCGAGCGTGCCGCGATCCGCCGACGCCGAGAACTGGCCCTTGGTGAGGCCGTAGACGCCGTTGTTCTCGAGCACGTAGAGCATGTTCACGTTGCGGCGAATCAGGTGGCAGAGCTGCCCGAGCCCGATCGACAACGAGTCGCCGTCGCCGGAGATGCCGATGTACGTCAGATCGCCGTTGGCCGCGTTGGCCCCCGTCGCGATCGACGGCATGCGCCCGTGCACGCTGTTGAAGCCGTGCGCCTGCTTGATGAAGTAGGTCGGCGTCTTCGACGAGCAGCCGATGCCCGAGAGCTTGGCCACGCGATGCGGCTCGATGTCGAGCTCCCAGAAGGTCTGGATGATCGCCGCCGTCACCGAGTCGTGGCCGCATCCGGCGCACAGCGTCGACATCGAGCCTTCATAATCGCGCCGCGTGAGCCCGAGCGCGTTCTTCTGCATGCTCGGGTGATGAACCTTGGGCTTCACGATGTACGTCATGATTATTTCGATCCCGCTTCGGCGACAGCGCGCTTTTGCGCGGGCTGCAGATAGGCCGTGACTCCGTTGGCGATGAAGCCGGCCGACATGGGGAAGCCGCCGTAATAGCGGACCGAGAGCAGCTTCTCCGGCGACAGCTCGAGCTCGATCTGCAGCATGGTCATGAGCTGCGCGTCGCGGTTCGACTCGACGACGAACACGCGCTCGTGCGCGTCGATGAACTCGTGCACCTTCTGCGAGAACGGGAAGCCGCGCACGCGGCAGTAGTCGACGTTGACGCCGCGCCGCTCGAGCTCCTCGAGCGCCTCGCGCGCCGCGCCGTCGTTCGAGCCGATGGTGATGAGCCCGAGCTTCTGCCCGACGCCGCCCTTGTTGATGATGATGGGCGCCGACACCTTCTCCGCGGCGTTCTCGATCTTGCGCGCCACGCGGTCGACGACTTCCATGTACTCGGTCGAATCTTCGGTGTAGCCGCCGAGCTTGTTGTGCCCCGAGCCGCGCGTGAAGAAGGCGCCCTTCGGATGCGTGCCCGGCAACGTGCGGTAGGGAATGCCGTCGCCGTCGCTGTCGAGGTAGCGATGGAAGCTCTGCGCCTTCTCCAGCGCCGCGGCGTCGAGCACTTTACCGCGATCGGGACGATACGCGTCGTCCCAGGTCAGCTCCTTGACCATCCAGTCGTTCATGCCGATGTCGAGATCCGACAGCACGAACACCGGCGTCTGGAAGCGCTCCGCCAGATCGAACGCCTCGGCGCCCATCGTGAAGCACTCTTCCGGATTCGCCGGATACAAGCAGATGTGCTTGGTGTCGCCGTGCGACGCGTAGGCGCAGAGCATGAGGTCGCCCTGCTGCGTGCGCGTCGGCATGCCCGTAGACGGGCCGGTGCGCTGCACGTCGAACACGACGGCCGGGATCTCCGCGTAGTACGCCAGCCCGATGAACTCGGACATGAGCGAGATGCCGGGCCCCGACGTCGGCGTGAACGAGCGCGCGCCCATCCACGAAGCGCCGATGACCATGCCGATCGCCGACAGCTCGTCCTCCGCCTGCAAGATGGCGTAGCGGCGCGTGCCGTCGGGGTTCTCGCGGAACTGCTTGCAGAAGCCGGTGAAGGCCTCCATCAGCGACGTCGCCGGCGTGATCGGATACCACGCACCGACGGTGGCGCCGGCGAAGAGCGCGCCGAGCGCCGCGGCGGTGTTGCCGTTGATCAAGATGTGGCCGGCCGTCTTGTCCATCTTGGCCATCTTGATCGGCAGCGGGCACTGGAAGTGCTTCTTGGCGTAGTCGAACCCGAGCGCGAGCGCCTTCTCGTTCGACTGGAGGAGCGCCGGCTTCTTGCCGTACGTCTCCTTGATCAGCTCGGCGATGATCTGGGTGTCCATGTCGAACAGCGCCGCGAGCACGCCCGCGTAGGCGATGTTCTTGAGGAGGATACGCTCGCGCCCACCGGAGAAGGCGCCGTTCACCATCTCCGCGAGCGGCACGCCGAGGATGGTGATGTCGGTGCGGCGCAGCTCCGGCGCCAGCGGCCAGGTCGAGTCGTAGATCAGCCAGCCGCCGACGCGCACCTCGGCGACGTCCTTCTTGTAGGTCGCCGGATTGAGCGCGACGAAGAGATCGAAGTCGGGGCAGCGCGCCGTGTGGCCGTCTTTGTTGACGCGGATCTCGTACCAGGTCGGCAGGCCCTGGATGTTCGACGGGAACACGTTCTTCCCCGACACGGGAATGCCCATGCGGAAGATGGCCTGCATGATGAGGCCGTTCGCCGACGCCGATCCCGAGCCGTTGGGCGTCGCGATCTTGAAGGCGAACTCGTTCACGCGTTCAGGAAAGGGGATCACGTTACCGCCACCTACTTGCTGCACGACTGTTTCTCACCGGCGTGGGGATGAAAGAGCTCGAACTTCACCATGTCCCAGGCGTGCGTCGGGCAGCGCTCGGCGCACAACCCGCAATGCAAGCACACGTCCTCGTCCTTCACCATCAACCGCCCCGTCTGCTTGAGCCCGCCGGAAACGAACAATGACTGCTTCGCATTGGCCGCGGGCGCAGTCAAATGCGTGCGCAGCTGCGGCTCCTCTTCATTCTTGGTGATCGTCAGGCAGTCCATCGGGCAGACGTCGATACAGGCGTCGCACTCGATGCACAGCCGATCGGTGAAGCCGGTCTGCACGTCACAGTTGAGGCAGCGCTCGACCTCGGCGACGGTCTGCTCGATGTTGAAGCCGAGCTCGACCTCGGTCTGCAGCGACCGGAGCCGCTGGCCGAGCTCGACGTGCTCCATCTTGGCGCGCGCCGCCGCCGAGTAGTCGTTGGAGTACGACCACTCGTGCAGGCCCATCTTCGCCGACGCCAGGTTCTGATGCTGCGGCGGACGCTCGGTCACCGCGATGCCCTGGCAGTGGTTGTGGACCGAGATCGCCGCCTGGTGGCCGTGCTCGACCGCCCAGATGATGTTCTCCGGGCCCCACGCCGCGTCGCCGCCGAAGAAGACGCCCGGGCGCGTCGACATGAACGTGGTCTTGTCGACGACCGGCATGTCGCCGTTGAACTCGAGGCCGATGTCGCGCTCGATCCAGGGAAACGCGTTCTCCTGGCCGATGGCGAGGATGACGTCGTCGGCGGGCAGGATGACGTTGTCGATCTTCTCCTGCTTGAGCTTGCCGTCGGCGCCGATGGTGGAACGGAAGCGCTCGAACTCCATGCCGACGAGCTTGCCGTTGTCGTAGACGAAGCGCACCGGCGAGTGATCTTCGAGGATGTCGACCTTCTCCTCCTCGGCGTCCTCGAGCTCCCAGGGCGAAGCCTTGAAGTACTTGCGCGGCTTTCTTCCGATGACGCGCACGCCGGTGGCGCCGAGGCGCTTGGCCGAGCGGCAGCAGTCCATCGCCGTGTTGCCGACGCCGATGATGAGGACGTCCTTGCCGACCGACGTGGTGTGGCCGAAGTGGATCGACTCGAGCCAGTCGATGCCGATGTGCACGTGGTCGGGCGAGTCGTAGCGGCCGGGCACGTCGAGGTTCTTGCCGCGCGGCGCGCCCGAGCCGATGAACACGGCGTCGAAGCCGCCGTCGTCGAGCAGGCGCTTGAGCGACTCGACCGGCGTCGAGTACTTGATCTCGATGCCGCCCATCTCGAGGATGTAGTTGCACTCCTCGTCGAGCACCTTGGCCGGCAGACGGAACGACGGGATGTTGGTGCGCATGAGGCCACCCGGACGATCGAGCTTCTCGAAGATCGTCACCGAGTAGCCGAGCGGCGCCAGATCGTTGGCGACGGTCAGCGACGCCGGACCCGCGCCGACGAGCGCGACGCGCTTGCCGTTCTTCTGCGTCGGCGCCTTCGGGACGAGGTTGGTGACGTCGTCGCGATGATCGGCCGCCACGCGCTTGAGGCGACAGATGGCGACCGGTTTGCCGTCGACGCGGCCGCGGCGGCACGCTGGCTCGCACGGGCGGTCGCAGGTGCGCCCGAGGATTCCCGGGAACACGTTCGACTTGCGATTGAGGAGGTACGATTCGGTGAAGCGCCCCTGCGCGATCAGCCGAATGTACTCGGGGATATTGGTGTGCGCCGGACAAGCCCACTGGCAGTCGACAACCTTGTGGTAGTAGCGCGGATCAGAGACGTCCGTAGGCTGCATTGCTCCTTCACCGTCGGGCAGTTAACCGGGCATATACTAATGGGGACGGGGGCCTGCGTCCACGGCTGATTGTTCCGGGCGGGTTTACGGAAAGACGTAGCGCGTCACGGCGAGACTGTCGTCACCGGCGGACATGACGTAGACGGTGCCGTCGTCGGCGACGGTGATGGGGCGGAACTGCTCGTCCGCCGTCGGCAGCGGCGGAATGGCGAGCACGCCCCTCGGGGCACCACCGGAGCCCAGTCGTGAAATCAGGATTTTTTCGTCGGTGACGCCGGCGCCGGGCACTTCGCGGCCGACGTCGACGGCGAGGTAGACCATGCCGTTGGCGTCGGAGTCGAGCGTGATGATGTGCAGGATGGCGCTGCCTAGCGCGAGCTGCTGCTTCCACGCCGGTTGGCCCGACGAGCGATCGATCGACGTGACGTTGACGAGGCCGTTGCCGGCGTCGGCGATCTCGGCGGCGAGGAGCGAGCGGCCGTCGCGCGAGGGGCGGCCGACGAGCGTCGGGCGATTGGGATCGGACTGGCCCGACGCGTCGGCGATGCGGACCACGGAGTCGTGATCGTTCTCGACGTAGATGCCGTCGTCGTCGGCGAAGACGCCGGTGATGCTGCCGCCTTCGGTGACGCCCTTGCCGGCGAGCGCGACCTCGTTGGCGAGCTTGCCGTCGGCGCCGTAGACCTGCACGTTGCCGTCGACGAGGCGATCGAGCACGAGCAGCTTACCGTCTTTTCCGAAGGCGATGTCCTGCACGGTGTCGCCGCCCATGGGGATCGTGCCCACGAGCTTGCCGTCTTTGTAGCGGAGGATGCGGCGGTTGACCTGGTCGACGACGGCGAGCTGACCATCGCGGCCGGCGGCGACGGCCATCGGCGCTTCGGGGTTCGACTCCTGCTCGCGGCGACGGCCGAATTGCCCGTCGCCGGAGCCGTAGGTGCCCTTGATGACGACGCTGCCCGACGCCGCCCTCGACGGTGACGACGACGCCGCGACGGCGCTCGCGCTCGCCGCCGCGGGCGCCGCCGCCGCCGTTCTCGACGCCGCCGCCGGCTGGACCACCTCCGACGGCGACGCCGATGCCTTGTCACGCGCCACGCGCGCTCCCCCCGCACGAAGCGCGAGTAACGCCACGATCAAGCCAGCGACGGCGGCGCCGGCTGCGGCGAGCTGCTTTCTCCGCACGCTAGTACCCGTAGCGACGGATCGGCTTGTAGTACGAGTAGGCCATGCGCGTGTCGTGCTGGATGCCGTAGCTGCAGCCCTTGGCCTCGTACGCCTTCACCCAGCCCCAGCGATCGCCGGAGTCGTACAAGAAGATGTGGCCCTCGCCGCCCTTGTTGTAGACGTAGGCGTCGCCGCGCTTGACGCTCGAGCGCGAGATGTTCGACCAGTGCGTCGTCTGGTTGTAGAAGTTGTACGTCGAGTACGGGTGAGAGCAGGTCGTGAGCGCGCTCGCGCCGGGGACCTGCCAGGCCTTGGCGACGTAGCCCGAGCAGTCGGCGCCCCACGTTCCCGAGTGCGAGCAGTTGGGGCACGAGCCGTAGCAGGCGCCGTGCGCCGACGAGCCCGGGTTCCAGCAGCCGCCGCCCCAGTGGTAGCTGAAGCCGACGCCGGTCTGCGCGCGCGCGATCGCTTTGTCGGCGGCGCTCTGTCCGCCTTCCGAGCCGCCGCCGCCGACCTCGGGCGTGAGATAGGCGCCGTCACACCAGCCGGTGTGGCCGGAGTAGGTGACCTTGTACCAGCCGCCCGAGCCGCCGACGACGCTGACGGTCGCGCCGTGCGGCATCGTCAGGATGACCGCGTGCGACGTCGACGGGCCGGTGCGCAGGTGGAGCCCGTCGGTGGCGGTGACCTTGGCGGGCTTGCCGATGACGGCGGAGTCGAACTGCACGTCGGCGGTGGTCTCTTGCGAGTCGGAGTCGCCGTCGCCGCTGGTGACCTGGCCGGCGCCGCAGCCCGCGAGCAGCAGCGACAAAAAAATGGCTGACGTAGTCGTCGTTGGGGTTCGCATGGCGCGCCTCTTTGGCAAACGGCGTGCCGGGCGTAACGTACTGAGGATGCGTCGAGCGTGGCGCCGAGGTGCGCGATCTGGGCTGCAGTGTTGCGCACGATCGTTTGCGATGTTGCTGCTCGCGTCGTGTGGTGCGAGCAGCTCGGTCGGCGGTGATGGAGGCGCCGTCGCTGACGGCAGCGCGAGCGTCGACGACATGGGCGCGCTCGCGGAGATGGGCACGAGTGATCTCGCGAGCGCGAGCGGCGACCTGGCGCTGACCGGGACGCCGTACGTGTACGTGAGCGGCTACTCGACGACGATCGGAAGGTACCTGCTCGACGAGACGACGGGCGCGTTGACGGCGCAGGGGACGACGACGGCGACGGGGAGCCCGTCTTTCTTGGCGGTGGATCCGGCGCGGCGGCACTTGTACGCGGTCGACGAGACGAACAGCAAGGTGGAGGCGTTCGCGATTGATGGCGCGACCGGATCGCTCACGCATGTCGGAACGGACGCCGCGTCGGGCGGCAGCGGGCCCGCGCATTTGACGGTAGACGCCACCGGCAAGTGGGTGCTCGTGGCGAACTACGGATCGGGCGACGTGGGGATCTTGCCGATCGCAGCTGATGGCAGCGTCGCGGCGGGAACCTCGCTGCACGCGGGGACGAACGCGCACGAGGTGGTCATCGACGCGGGACTCGGCGCGGCGTGGGTGCCGTGTCTCGGTTCGCAGTACGTGGCGCAGTATTCGTGGGACGCGGCGACGGGGAAGCTGACGGCGCTCGCGGGCGGCGCGGCGACGGTGATGACGCCGGCGGGGGCGGGGCCGCGGCATCTGGCGCGGCATCCGACGCTGCAGGTGGCCTATTTGATCGAAGAGACGGACAGCATGATCGCGGCGTATGGCGTGGGCGCGAATGGGGCGCTGACGTTGTTGCAGCGGATGACGTCGCGGGCGAGTGGTGCGACGGGGCCGAACACCGGGGCGGAGGTGGCGGTGCATCCGTCGGGGAAGTGGGTGTACGCGTCGAATCGCGGAGATGACGACGTGGGGGTGTGGAGCGTGGGGACGGATGGGAAGCTGACGGCGGTGGCGCATACGAAGACGGGCGGGACGACGCCGCGGATGTTTTCGCTGGATGCGACGGGGAAGTGGCTGTTGGTGGCGAATCAGGGATCGGGGGACGTGAGGGTGTTTGCGGTGGATCCGACGGCGGGGACGTTGACGGCGGTGGGGACGCCGGTGGCGGCGACGATGCCTTCGTGGGTGGGGGTGGTGAGGGTTCCGTGATCGAAGCGCCGACGGAGGTGCGGTGCGCCCCGCGTTGCTAGCGCGTGACGGTCAGACGCGCCAGCTCTTGGCCAGCGAGAGCGCGCCTTCGTAATCGTCGACGACTTCGCGGCGGCCTTCGCTCGCGAGCACGATCGTCTTGCCGGCTTCTTCGCCGTGACCGAGCGCGAGCGACACCCAGCGCCCGTCGACGCAGGTCCAGCGAACGCTCTCGCCCTCTTCGGGCGTGCCGAGGCGCCAGGGCACGTACATGCCGGTGACGGAGCGCGGCCCCGGTGGTGGTTGCTTGATCTTCGGATCGGACAAACAGCTCCCGCAGTCTCCCCCGCCCCGCGATCGTAGCGCATTCGGACACCCTTTGGTATACGTTCCCCCTTTGCCATGAGCGCCAAAGATCCTCCTTCGCCAGCGACGACACCGCCCTCCAACTTCATTCGCGAGCGCGTGCTCGCCGACAACGCCTCGGGCAAGTACCACGAGCGCGTGGCGACGCGCTTTCCGCCGGAGCCGAACGGCTACCTCCACGTCGGGCACGCCAAGGCGATGTGCATCGACTTCGGGCTGGCGCGCGAGTTCGGTGGCACTTGTAACCTGCGCTTCGACGACACCAACCCGACGACCGAGGACGTCGAGTACGTCGACTCGATCCAGGCCGACATCGCGTGGCTCGGATTCAAGTGGGACAACCTCCATTACGCGTCCGACTATTTCGAGCAGCTCTATCAATATGCGGAAACGCTGATTCAAAAAGGCGTCGCCTATGTCGATTCGCTGAACGAAGAAGAGATCCGCGAATATCGCGGCGACTATTACAAGAAGGGCAAAGAGAGCCCGTATCGCAACCGCTCCGTCGCCGAGAACCTCGATCTGTTCCGGCGCATGCGCGCGGGCGCGTTCAAAGAGGGCGAGCACGTGCTGCGCGCCAAGATCGATTTGAATTCGCAGAACATGAACCTGCGCGATCCGCTGCTCTATCGCATTCGATATGCGAAGCACCACCGCACCGGCGACAAGTGGTGCATCTATCCGCTCTACGACTACGCCCATCCGCTGTCGGATGCGATCGAGAAGATCACGCACTCGATCTGCACGCTCGAGTTCGAGGCGCACCGTCCGCTCTACGACTGGTGCATCGCCGAGGCGGGCGCGTTTCCGTCGCAGCAGATCGAGTTCGCGCGCGGCAATTTGACCTACACGGTCATGTCGAAGCGCAAGCTGCTCGAGCTCGTGAAGGGCAAGCACGTCGCCGGTTGGGACGACCCGCGCATGCCCACGCTCGCCGGCATGCGGCGGCGCGGCTACACGCCCGAGGCGATCCGCGCCTTCTGGGAGCGCGTGGGCGTGGCCAAGGCCGACTCCACCGTCGACGTCGGCCTGCTCGAGCACACCGTGCGCGAGGATCTCAACCGTCGCTGCAAGCGCGTGATGGCGGTGCTGCGTCCGCTCAGGGTCGTGATCGAAAACCTCGACGACAAGGACGCGCGCGTGTTCGAAGCGCCGCTGCATCTCGAGGATCCGTCGCAGGGCACGCGCAAGATTCCGTTTTCGCGCGTCATCTATGTCGAGCGTGACGACTTCCGCGAGGATCCGCCGAAGGAGTGGTTCCGCCTGGCGCCGGGCCGCGAGGTGCGGCTGCGCTACGCCGCGCTCATCAAGTGCGTCGACGTCAAGAAGGATGCGAGCGGCGAAGTGGTCGAGCTGCGCTGCACGATGGATCCGCAGTCGTGGGGCGGCACCTCGCCCGACGGACGCACGGTGCGCGGCACCTTGCACTGGGTGTCGGAGGCGCACGCGGTCGACACCGAGGCGCGGCTCTACGATCGGCTCTTCTCCGTCGAGAATCCGGGGACGACCGAGGGCAAGAGCTTCCTCGAGGAGCTCAACCCCGACTCGCTCGTGCGCCTGCAGGCCAAGGGCGAGCCGTGGCTGGCGACGGCGCCGGCCGGCGAGATCGTGCAGTTCGAGCGGCTCGGCTATTTCCGTCGCGACGAGGCGGGCGGCTGGAACCGCGCGGTGACGCTCAAGGACACGTGGGCCAAGATCGAGAAGAAGCTGCCGCCAGCGCCGAAGAAACCGGAGACGAAGAAAGTGCCCGACACGAAGACGGACGAAGCGAAGGCAGGCGAGATCGGGATCGAAGAGTTCGGCAAGGTGGATCTGCGCGTGGGCCTGGTCAAAGAGGCCGGGCTCGTCGAGGGCGCGGACAAGCTGATCCGCGTGATGGTCGATCTCGGCGAAGGGCGCGACCGGCAGATCTTCGCCGGGCTGCGCGCGAGCTATCCCGATCCGTCGGTGCTGGTCGGGCGGCGCGTGGTGGTGGTGGCGAACTTGAAGCCGCGGCAGATGAAGTTCGGCCTGTCGGAGGGCATGATCCTCGCCGCCGGCAAGATGGCGCTGTCCGCCGACGAGAGCGCCAAGCCGGGCGACAAGGTCTCCTAGGGAGCGACCGAACATGAGCGTACGCGATCGCTTCGCGCCGTCGCCGACGGGCTTCCTGCACATCGGCGGCGTGCGCACCGCGCTGTTCAATTGGCTGTTCGCGCGCAAGAACGGCGGGCAATACGTCTTGCGCATCGACGACACCGATCAGGAGCGCAACGTCGAGGCGGCGCTCGCGCCGATCCTGCACGGCTTCCGTTGGCTCGGCGTCGAGTGGGACGAAGGGCCCGAGGTCGGCGGCCCGCACGCGCCCTACTTCCAGTCCAAGCGCAACGCGCGCTATCAAGAGGCGGTCGATCGCCTGCTCGCGTCGGGCCACGCCTATCGCGACTACGCGCTGCCGGCGGAGATGGACGCCGAGCGCAAGGCGGCCGAAGCGGAGAAGAGGCAGTTCGTCTACTCGCGCACGTGGATGGCGAAGAGCGACGAGGATCGCGCGCGCTTCGAGGCCGAGGGGCGCAAGTGGGTCGTGCGCCTGAAGATGCCGCGCGAAGGGACGCTCGTGCTGCACGACCTCGTGCGCGGCGACGTCGAGTTCGCGTGGGCGCAAGAGGCCGACCACGTCATCCAGCGCGGCGACGGCAGCTTCATCTATCACCTCGCCAACGTCGTCGACGATCGCGACTTTCAGATCACGCACGTCATCCGCGCCGAGGAGCATCTGTCGAACACGCCGCGGCAGGTGTTCATGGTGCAGGCGCTCGGCTTTCCGATGCCCGCGTACGCGCACCTGCCCTACGTCGCGGAGCCGGGATCGAAGTCGAAGCTGTCCAAGCGCAAGCTCGACAAGTACCTCAAGAACCCCGACTTCAAGAAGGTGCACGATCACGGCTCGCAGATCGCGGCGGCGATGAAGCTGCCCGTCGCTGCGGAGACGTTCAATCCGGTGATCGTCGACTTCTACGAGCAGGTCGGCTATCTGCCCGAAGCGATCGTGAACTATTTGTTGCTGCTCGGGTGGTCGCTCGACGACAAGACCGAGTGGTTCACGCGCGAGGCGATGATCCGCGACTTCTCGCTCGAGCGCGTGCAGAAGGCGCCGGCCAGCTTCGATCCGGCCAAGCTGCTGGCGTTCCAGACGCACTACATGCAGGAGGTGCCGCTCGACGAGAAGGTGCGGCGCGTGCAGCCGTTCCTGGCGCGCGCGGGCATCGTCGCCGACGAGGGCAAGGTGCGGCGCATCGTCGAGGCGCTCGGCGATCGCATCAAGGTGTTCGGCGACATCTTGATCCAGGGCGCCTACTTCTTCGGCGACGACGTGCCGTCGTGGGACGACAAGGCGTTCGCCAAGCGCGTGCCGCCGGCGGCGGACAAGCTCGGGGCCTATCGCGACTGGCTCGCGGGCCGCGACGCGTTCGACGCGCCGTCGCTGGAGGCGGCGACGCAGGCGTGGCTCGGCGAGAAGGGCTGGCAGCTCGGCGACATCGTGCATGCGGTGCGCGTCGCCGTCACCGGGGTCGCGGGCGGGCCGGGGCTGTTCGACTGCATGGCGCTGCTCGGCCGCGACGTCTGCGTGCGCCGCATCGACCACGCGCTGGCCAAGGCCAAGAGCGCGACGGCATGACGCGCGCGCTCGTCGAGAAGCTCGACGCGCAGCTGAAGATGCTGCCGGCGGCGATCGGCGAGGCGATGCTGGCGGTCGATCGCGCGCGCTTCGTGCGCGACTGCGATCGCGCGTTCGCGTACGAGGACTGGCCGCTGCCGCTCGACACGCCGAGCGGCGCGACCGCCCCGCCGGTGGCCGAGCTCCTGAAGCGATACGGAACCTGGGGCGACGTGATCACGGCCGGCGGCATGGCCGGCGTGGGCGCGACCATCAGCGCGCCGCACATCTATCCATACGCGTTCGCCCACCTCGGGCTCGGGCCGGGACACCGGCACCTCGAGCTCGGCTGCGGCACCGGCTACGGCGCCGCGCTGGCGGCGCACATCGTCGGCCAGAGCGGGCGCGTTACGTCAGTAGACGTCGATCCGCACCTCGTGGCCGCGGCGCGCGAGCGCTGCGCGAAATGGACCAACGTCTCGCTGGTGCACGCCGATGGGCGAGACTGCGCGTCGCTCGTCGGCGGGCACGACCGCGTGTGGATGACCTTCTCGGTGACCGAGCCGCCCCGCGCGCTCATCGACGCGCTGCCCGAGGGCGCGGCCCTGCTCGCGCCGATCGGGGCGCCGCCACCCACGGTGCAGCGCTGGATGCGTTGGCAGCGCCGCGACGGCGCCATCGTCGAGCAGGATGTCGCGCCGGTCATGTTCATCCCGGCGCGCTCGCTCGTGGCGACCTAGTCTAGCGGGCGCTGCGACGGAACGTGCCGGGCGGCTGGCCCGTCCAGCGCTTGAAGGCGCGGCTGAAGGTGGCCAGATCGGCGAAGCCGAGGCGCCACCCGATCTCGGCGATCGGCGCGTCGCTGCCGGCGAGCGCGCGCTTCGCCTCCTCGGCGCGCACGGCGTCGAGCACTTCGGTGAACTGCGCGCCCGCCTCGCCGAGCCGGCGCTGCAGCGTCCGCGCGCTCATGTGCAGCGCCGCCGCCACCGCATCGACGTTCGCGCCGTCGGGCAACAGCGCGCGCACCTTGGCCGCCACGTCGTCGGCAAAGTCGTGCGTCGGCGGCTGCGCGCGCAGCGCCTCCTCGGCGAGCGGCTCCACCGTCGCGAGCAGCCGCGCGTCGGCCTCGGGCGCTGCGCGATCGAGCAGCGCCGCGTCGAACGCGATCCCGTTGTCGTCGCAGCCGAAGTCGAGCTCGCGCGTGCCGAAGAACCGATGCAGCGGCCCGAGGTCGCGCGGGCGCGGATGCATGAACCAGACGCGCCGCACCGCCGCCGCCTCCCCCGCCGCCGCCTCCCCCGCCGCGCGCCGCAGATGCAACAGCGCCGCGCCTACGCCGTACTCGTTCGACGCCTTGCCGACGCCGCGCGGATAGCCGCGCATCACCTGCCGCCAGCGCGCCTCGTCGCCGACCACGTCGAGCGCGAAGCTCATGCGTGGATGGATCAAGGACGCATAGCGCGCCACGCGCTGCATCGCTTCGCGCACGGTGCCGCTGGCGCGCGCCGCCAGCTCGTGCAGCCCGTAGCGGCGGAACGGCAGCTCCGCGGGCAGGCGCAGCGCCAGGTATGGCTCGCCGACGAGCGCGGCCACCGCCTCCATCAGCTCGTCCTGGCCGCTCGGCGTGATCGCCACCTCGTCGCGCGCCGCCGCATCCGGCGGCAGGCCGAAGCGCGCGCCGAGCAGCGCCGCATCGACGCCGCGCGCGCCGAGCCAGCGCATCAGCGCCGGCGGCAGCGGCGACGGCGACGGCGACTCCTTCGGCCGGCGATCGCGATCCACGAGCGCCAGCATACCCGCGCCCGCCCGTCGCGGCGCAGCTGGCGCAAAAGGCAAAACGGTTTGGCGGAGACGGCGCTGGCGCCGGTGCGCGACGATCGCTAGCTTGTGGCCATGGACTTCGACATCAAGCATCGTGACGGGCGCGTCCTGTGGAGCGGCGAGGCCTACGATCTCGCCGACGCCGTGCAGCGCGCCATCCACGAGCAGGCCGATCTCTCGGGCGCCAATCTGCCCGACGTCGATCTCGCCGGCGCCAACCTCGAGGAGGCGCGGCTCGTCGGCGCCAACCTGGCGCGCGCGCGGCTGCGCAACGCCAACCTCGAGGAGGCCGACCTGCGCGACGCCGATCTGAGCGGCGCCAACCTCGACGGCGTCAACGTCGAGGAGGTCGACCTGTCACGCGCGCTGCTCGTCGACGCCTCGGCGCGCGGCGCCAACTTCGAGGAGGCGCGGCTCGAAGGCGCCGATCTGACGCGCGCGCGCGCCGAGGGCTGCAACTTCGAAGAGTGCGACCTGCGCGGCGCCCGACTCGAGCACGCCACCTTCCGCCGCAGCAACTTCGAGGAGGTGCGCCTCGACGGCGTGCGCGCCGTGTCGGCGTCGTTCAACGGCTGCAACCTGGAGAAGGCGTCGTTGCGCGACGCCGATCTCGCCGGCGCCGATCTGTCGAGCTCGAACCTCGAGCGCTGCGATCTGCGCGGCGCGCGCCTGTGGGGCGCGAACCTGTCGGGCTCGAACCTCGAGCGCGCCGACCTGCGCAACGCCGATCTCACCGACTGCGACTTTCGCGAATCGAACCTCGATCGCTGCGACGTCGACGGCGCCAAGATGGAAGGCGCCAAGATGGAGTCGGCCAACACCTCGCGGCTGCGCGGCAAGCCGGCCACGAGCACGCCCTACCGCTAGCACGCCCGCCTGCGCGTTCGCCGCGCTAGATCGCCTTGGCGCCGGTGCGCTCGAGACAGACTTCGTACACCCGCGCCTGCAGCGCGCGATCCTCGGCCAGCGCCGACGCCTTCGACTCCTCGGTCATGTCGTAGTAGCGCCCGCTCACGCCCTCGAGCGCGGGATCGATCGCCAGCTTCACCTCGCCCGCCGCCCCGCGCGCCACGTCGGCGCCGCCCGAGCCGCCGAAGCCGCGATGCAACAGCTTCGTCCCGATCACGCCCGGGTGCATCGCGTTCACCGCGACCTTCCGCGCCTCGAGCCGCCGCGCCAACTCGAACGCGGTCGCCACGTTCATCAGCTTCGAATCGGCGTACGCGCCGTAGCCGTCCCACTCGCGCGTCCTGTCGAGATCCTCGAAGTCGAGCGCACGCACGCTGCGATGCACGTTCGACGACACGAACACGATGCGCGCCCCCGCGCCGACGACGCCCGCGTCTATTAATAGATGCGTCAGCAGAAACGGCGCCAGCTGGTTCACCGCCAGCGTCAGCTCGAACCCATCCGCCGACACCCCGCGCCGCCCGGCGTAGATGCCGGCGTTGTTCACCAGCACGTCGAGCCGCGGCGCGCGTCGCGCCACCTCGGCCGCGAGCGCGCGCACCTCGTCGAGCCCGCCGAAGTCGCCGGCGACCGGCTCGACCACCGGCTCGCCGCCGAGCTCCTTCGCCGCGCGCTCCGCCTTGTCGCGCGTCCGCCCATGAACGAGCAGGCGCTCGCCGCGTCCGACGAGCACGCGCGCCGCCTCGCGCCCGATGCCATCGGTGGAGCCCGTCACCAGGATCGTCTTCACGCCGCCATGCTACCGCAGCTCGAAACAACAGACATTACGACGCACTGCGCGATCGCCACCGTCGAGAATCGGTTGACGCCGCCGCCCGCATGGTCTACGCCTCCGAGCCAGTCGACCATCCGCCCTGCTTCTAAAGGAGAGTCACATGCGCGCCGCATTCCTCGCCGCCGCCCTCGCGATCGCCGCCCCGGCCGTCGCCAAGCCGGTGGCCGCCGCGAACACCAAAGCCTTCCCGTTCCCCACGGAAGTGCACACGCTGCCGAACGGGCTGCGCATCGTCTTCGTGCCCTACGACTCGCCGGGCCTCGTCGCCTACTACACGCTCATGCGCGTCGGCAGCCGCAACGAGCCCGAGCAGGGCCGCTCCGGCTACGCGCACTTCTTCGAGCACATGATGTTCCGCGGCACGCCCACCCACTCGGGCGAGGACTGGTCGCAGACGATGACGCGCCTCGGCCTCAACACCAACGCGTCGACGTGGAACGACCAGACCATCTACTTCCTCTACGGCCCGGCCAAGGCGCTGCCGACGGTGATCGACTACGAGGCCGATCGTTTCCAGCACCTCGACTACAGCGAGGATCAGTTCAAGACCGAAGCCGGCGCCATCCTCGGCGAGTACGCCAAGAGCGCGTCGAACCCCGGGCTCATCCTCGAGGAGAAGATCGCCGACACGGCGTTCACCAAGCACACCTACCGCCACACCACCATCGGGTACCTCGACGACGTCAAGGCGATGCCGTCGGGCTTCGCCTACTCGCGTGAGTTCTTCCGCCGCTACTACACGCCGGACAACGCCACCCTCATCGTCGCCGGCGACTTCGACAAGAAGGCGACGCTCGCGCACATCACGAGGGCCTACAGCGGCTGGAAGGGCAAGCTCGACGCCGCCAAGATCACCGCCGAGCCGCCGCAGACCGCCCCGCGCACGGCGCACGTCGACTGGAAGTCGCCGACGCTGCCGCGCCTGTTCCTCGGCTGGCACACGCCGGCCGCCGGCGATCTCGAAGCCACCGCGGTGCAGTCGGTGCTCAACGACTACCTCTTCGGCCCGACGAGCGCGCTGCACGCCGATCTCGTGCTCGGCCGCCAGCTCGTCGACAGCCTCGACGGCACCTGGGAACGCTCGCGCGACCCGTCGCTCTTCGGCGTCGAGGCGCACATCAAGAAGGCCGCCGACATCGACACCGTCAACAAGGCGGTCCTCGACGACATCGCCAAGCTCGCCGCCGGCCACGTCGACACCGCGCGCTTCGACGCCGTGCGCTCGAACCTCAAGTACGGCGCCATCCTGCGCCTCGATACCGCGGCGCGCGTGGCCATCACGCTGGCGCTCAGCGCCTCGCCGACCAACGACCTCGACGCGCTCAACAAGCTCTACGCGCGCATCGACCGGCTCAAGCCGGCCGAGCTGTCGGCGTTCGCCAAGAAGTGGCTGACCGAGGCCAACCGCACCACCGTCACGCTCACCACCGGAGGTGAAAAATGAATCGGCTGCTCACTCTAGCGCTGTTCGTGACGCTGGCGGTGCCGGCCGCGGCCTCGACCCCGTCGCTGCCCGGTGGCGCGCCCGCGGTGGTCACGCTGCCGCCGAACAGTCATCCCGGCGTCGCGCTGGCGCTCTCGTTCCACGCCGGCGCCGTCGACGATCCGCCGGGCAAGGCCGGCCTCACCTACCTGACCGCGCGCGTGATGGCGGAGGGCGGCACCGAGTCGCTCTCGGCCAAGCAGCTCCTCGACACGCTCTTCCCGATGGCCGCGTCGCTGCACGCGCGCGTCGACGAGGAGCAGACGACCTTCACCGCCAACGTGCACCGCGACCACGTGCAGAAGATGGTGGCGATCCTCGGCGACGTGGTCGCCCATCCGCGCTTCGACGCCGCCGAGTTCGCGCGCCTGCGCGACGCCGCCGTCAACGACGTGGAGAAGCGGCTGCGCCAGGGCGACGACGAGAACCTGGGCAAGGAGGCGCTCGCCGAGCTCATGTTCCGCGGCCACCCGTACGGCCACATCGCGCTCGGCCACGTCGGCGATCTGAAGAAGCTCACGCTCGACGACGTCAGGAAGCAGGCGGCGCGCGTCTTCACGCTCGATCGGCTCACCATCGGCGTCGCCGGCGGCTACACGCCCGACGTCGTCGAGAAGCTCAAGGCCGCCGTCGCCGCGTTGCCCGTCAAGGGCGCGCCGCTCGTCGAGATCGCGCTGCAGCAGCCGCACAAGCCGCGCGTGCTCATCGTCGAGAAGCAGACGCCGTCGACGGCGGTGTCGATCGGCGTTCCCTGGTCGGTCACCCGCCACAGCCCCGACTGGGCGGCGTGGATGGTCGCGCGCTCGGCCTTCGGCGAGCACCGCCAGTTCAACGGGCGCCTCATGCAGCGCCTGCGCGAGTGGCGCGGCCTCAACTACGGCGACTACGCGTACATCGAGCACTTCGTGCAGGAGGGTGGCGACGCCGCCGCGGCGCAGACCGGCCGCGCGCGCCGTCAGGGCGAGTTCACCATCTGGCTGCGCCCGGTGCAGAACGAGAACGCGCTCTTCGCCACCCGCGCCGCGCTCTACGAGCTGCAGCGCACCGTCGGTGAGGAGCCGTTCAGCGACGCCGAGGTCGAGCGCACCAAGGGCTTCCTCGACGGCTACGTCCTGCTCTGGGCGCAGAACGACGCGCGCAAGCTCGGCTACGCGCTCGACGACCACGCGCTCGGCGGTTCGCGCGCCTACCTCGACAACCTGCGCGCCGACATCGCCAAGGTCACCACCGCCGACGTCAACCGCGCCTGGTCCAAGATGCGGACGCTCAAGGATCAGCTCGAGATCGTCCTGGTCACGCCCAACGCCGCCGAGATGAAGAAGGCGATCCTCGCCAACGCGGCGTCGCCGATGCACTACCAGAAGGACGCGCAGGGCCACGTGCCCAAGAAGCCCGACGCGCTGCTCGCCGCCGACAAGTTGATCGAGAAGCTCCCGCTCGGCGCCACCACCGACGCCGACGTACAGATCGTCCCCGTCGCCAAAATGTTCGAGTAGGGAATCGGCGCGGGAATCGGCGCGCGCCTCCGCGGCTACAATCAGATCCTCGACACCGGCACGCGCCTACCTGGGACGGCGAAAAAACCTGACCGCTTGACAGCCACGCTCGCGCCTGACATAGACAGTCTATGTCAGAACGCTCGGCGCGCGCCGAGATCCCGCCCGGCACGCTGACGCTGCTCATCCTGCGCACGCTCGCGCGCTCGGGCGAGCAGCACGGCTTCGAGATCGCCAACGCCATCGAGAAGCTGTCCGAGGCGGTGCTGCGCGTCGAGGAAGGCTCGCTCTATCCGGCGCTGCAGCGGATGCTCGTGCAGGGCTGGGTGACGGCGCGCTGGGGACACACCGCGGCCGGACGCCGCGCGCGTTACTACCAGCTCACCGCCGCGGGCAAGAAGGAGCTCGCCGCCGAGCTCTCGCAGTTCGAGCGCGTCACCACCGCGATCGCGCGCGTGTTGGCGCCGGCGTAGCGCGAAGGAGGCAGCAGCATGGCTCATCTGTGGCGACGCTTGCGCATGCTCTTCGGCGGCGCGCGCTTCGATCGCGAGCTCGACGAGGAGATGCGCCTGCACCTCGAGCTGCGCGCCGAGGAGGCCGCCGCGCGCGGCCTGCCCCCCGACGAGGCCCAGGCGGCGGCGCGGCGCCGCTTCGGCAACCCGACGGCGCTGCGCGAGCGCAGCCGCGACGCGTGGGGCTGGCGCTGGCTCGACGATCTCGCGCGCGATCTGCGCTACGGCCTGCGCGCGCTTCGCCGCGGCCCCGGGTTCGCCTTCGTCGTCGTGCTCACGCTCGCGCTCGGCATCGGCGCCAACACGGCGATCCTCAGCGTCGTCGACGCCGTGCTGCTGCGTCCGCTGCCCTACGCGGCGCCCGATCGCCTCGTCGTGCTGCTCCACGACGGCCACAACCCGGTGGCGCCCGCCAACTTCCTCGACTGGCGCGCGCAAGCCGCCTCGTTCCAGCAGATGGCGGCGGCGGAATATTGGACGCCCAACCTCGCCGGCGTCGATCGGCCCGAGCAGGTCGACGCGCTCCGGCTGACCGCTGACATGTGGCCGCTCCTCGGCGTGGCGCCCGCGCTCGGGCGCACCTTCACCGCCGACGAGACGCGGCCGGGCGCGCCGCCGGTGGTGGTGCTGACGTGGCAGGGCTGGCAGCGGCGCTTCGCCGGCTCGCCCGACGTCCTCGGGCGCAGCGTCGAGCTCGACGGCGTGCGCCACACCATCGTCGGCGTCATGCCGCGCGACTTTCAGTTCGCGCCCTTCTGGGTGACGCGGGCCGAGCTGTTCGCGCCGCTCTCGCTCGCCGAGCGCGCCAACCGGCGCAAGGGCAACAGCCTGCGCGTGTTCGCGCGGCTGCGCGACGGCACCACGCTGGCCCAGGCGCGCGGCGAGATCGCGCGCATCACCGCGCGCCTCGAGCAGAGCTTCCCCGGCACCAACGGCGGCGTGCAGGTCGTTCCGCTGACCGACAAGGTGGTCGGCGATCTGCGGCCCGCGCTGCTCGTGCTGCTCGGCGCCGCCGCCTTCGTGCTGCTCGCCTGCTGCGCCAACATCGCGCACATGCTGCTGGCGCGCGCGCAGGCGCGCCGGCGCGAGGTGCTCCTGCGCGTCGCGCTCGGCGCCACCCGCGGGCGCATCGTGCGTCAGTTCCTCGCCGAGAGCCTGCTGCTCACCATCGGCGGCGGCCTCGCCGGCATCGCGCTCGGCGGCTGGGGCATCGACCTGCTCCTCGCCCTGCATCCGTCGGATCTGCCGCCGATCGCGCACATCGCCGTCGATCACACCGTCCTCGGCGTCATGATCGGCGTGTCGCTCGCCGCCGGCATCGGCTTCGGGCTGGTGCCCGCGCTGCACGCCACGAGCGGCGACGTCCACGGCGGGCTCAAGGACGGCGGCCGCGCCACCACCGACGGCGCCGCACGCGGCACGCTGCGCGGCCTGTTCGTCGTCACGCAGCTGGCGTTGGCGCTGCCGCTGCTCGTCGGCGCCGGCCTCATGATCCGCAGCTTCGTGCACCTCATGTCGATCGATCCCGGCTTCCGCTCGGACGGCGTGGTCGCGCTCGAAGTCTCGGTGACCGCCACGCCCGAAGCGGCGCCCGGCCGCCGCGCCGACTTCTATCGCGAGCTGGTGCAGCGCACCGCCGCGCTGCCCGACGTGCGCGCGGCGAGCGCGATCAACCATCTGCCGCTCGCCGGCGACGAATGGGGCCTCGAGCTCGAGGTCGAGGGCCGCCCGCCGCCGCCGCCCGATCGCGCCGAAGTCGCCACCTTCCGCGCGGTGCTGCCCGGCTACTTCGACACGCTGCGCGTGCCGCTCCTGCGCGGGCGCGACGTCGCCGCCACCGACACGCTCGACACCCTGCCCGTCGTCGTCGTCAACGCGCGGCTGGCCGAGCGCATCTGGCCCGGCGAAGACCCCATCGGCAAGTGCATCGGCGGCACCTTCTTCGACGGCCAACGCCGGTGGCTCACCGTCGTCGGCGTGGTCGCCGACGTTCGCCAGGGCAAATGGGAGCGACGCCCGCGCGCGGAGATCTACCTGCCCGTGCGCCAGATCCGCCAATACCTCGAGGATCCGTCGTCGCACTTTTCGTACCTGACGATCGTCGCGCGCGGCGACGGCGATCGCGGCGCCTTGTTGACGTCGATCCGCGGCCTGGTGCGCGAGCTCAGCCCCAACGCCACCGTCTCCGGCGCCACCACCATGAGCGACGTGGTCGACGAGGCCACCGCGCAGCCGCGCTTCTACGTGGTGCTGCTCGCCGTGTTCGCCGCGCTCGCGCTCGTGCTCGCCGCCGTCGGCATCTACGGCGTCATGAGCTACACCGTCTCGCGGCGCACGCACGAGATCGGCGTGCGCATGGCGCTCGGCGCCCAGCCGCGCGAGGTGCTGCGCCTCGTCGTCGGCCGCGCGATGGTGCACACCGCGATCGGCGCCGCCGTCGGGCTCGCCGCGTCGCTCGCGCTCGGTCGGCTGATGTCGTCGCTGCTCTTCGGCGTGAGCGCGGCCGATCCGCTCACGCTCGGCGCCGTCACCGTGCTGCTCGCGCTGGTGGCGGCGCTGGCCGCGATCATCCCGGCGCGTCGTGCGTCGCGGATTGCGCCGACCGAGGCGCTGCGGACTGACTGAAGCGCAGCGCCATCAGCGGCAACAGCGCCATCAGCGACGGCGCCAGCGGCTGCACCAGGAGCCCGAGGTGCGCCACGATCACGATCGCGAGCGCGACGAGCCGCGCGCGCAGATAGCGCCGTCCCAGCCACGGCAGCGCGACGTCCGTCGGCCAGAACGACAAGAGCAGCTCGTTGTGGCGCAGCTCGGGAAACGTCGACAGCGCCGCCAGCAGCCACAACACGATGCCCACGAGGCCGAGCACGAACGCGGTCACCGCGCGCCCGCTGCGCAGGTGCACCAGGATCGCCAGCGCCAGCACGAGGCCGATCGCCAGGAACGCGGCGCTGCCCAGCCACAACGCGCCCGGCGGCGGACGCGGCAGGGCCGGCACGATCGTGATCGGCGGCGCGTCGAAGCGCTTGGCCACCTCCACGCGCAGCTGCGACGGCAGGAACATCGCCTGCCACGAATTCGTGCGCCGATCGGCCGGCCGCCCGAGGAGCAGATCGGTCACCATCAGCATGCCCGTGTCGCCGGCGAAGCCTTCGCGCGCCCACTGGCGGAACGTCTTCTTCGCGTCGGTCGTGTCGCGCGACAGCCGCCCGCCGGTCGCGCGATCGACGACGTCACGAATGCGCGTGGTGCAGTTGTCGTTGAAGTGGTGATAGCGATAGTACTTGGAGCCCTCCTGCGCCGACGCCTCGAGCGCGTTGGCCACGCTCGTCGCCTCCGCCGGCGTCAGCGCCAGCGTCTGACGCCACACCGCGCGCCCCACCGCCGCGTAGTAGCGCAGCATGTGCGCCGTGTCGGTCGTCGAGACCCAGAAGAGCGCGCGCCCGCGAATGAAGTTCCACGTCAGCGGCACCGGCGTCGTGAAGTCCGCGGTGCCGTAGTTGTAGCAGCGCCCGCGCGGATTGCGCTCGCCGGTGACGCAAATGGCGGCGTGCCCGAACGCCGAGAACAGATCGTCGCCCACGCCGATCGTGTAGACGTCGATCACCGGCGCCGCTTGGACCGTCGCCGGCAACGTCAACAGCGTGAGCGCGAGCGCGAGCACCACCACGCGCATTCGTCGATCGTACCACCTCAGATCGATTTGACGAGCGTGAACGTGCCCATGACCACGCCGATCACGACCACGAACGCTCGCACCCACGCCGGGTTCACGCGCCGCGACGCGCGCGCCGACACGTACCCGCCCGCGACCGAGCCCCCCATCATCGCCAACGCGAACGGCCAGCGCACCTGCCCGCCGGCAACGAAGATGCCGGCCGCGGTCAGGTTGATGGCCACGCCCGCGAAGTTCTTGAGCCCATTCATGCGCGACAGGTTGTCGTGCCCGACGAGGCCGAGCATGGCGAGCATCAAGATGCCCATGCCCGCGCCGAAGAAGCCGCCATAGATCGCGATCACGAATTGCATGACCACCTGCAGCGCCAGCCGCCGATGTTGCGCCTCGCCGAGGCGGCGCTCGATGAAGCGGCGGATGGGCGCCTGCGCCACGAACAACAGCGTGGCGCCGTAGATCAGCCACGGCACCACCCGCGCGAACGTGCGGTTGCCGACCCACAAGACGAGCAGCGCCCCGAGCCCGCCGCCGATGAGCGACGGGATCGTCATGGCGATGAGCTCGCGCCGGTCGCCGGCCACGTCGCGGCGAAAGCCCCAGAAGGCGCCGATACCGCCGGGCACGAGCGCCACGGTGCTGGTGGCGTTGGCCGCCACCGGCGCGACGCCGAACGCGAGCAACGAAGGAAACGTCACGAGCGTGCCGCCGCCCGCGAGCGCATTCATGGCGCCGGCGATTGCGGCCGCGGCGACGAGCCCGATCCACATGAACATCGTATTGCGGTAAACATACGCGACCCGACGATGACGCGCGAGCTTCCCGACGCCGAACGCCTCACGCACGCGCTCCAGCAAAAGGGCTGGCAGCCGGCGCGCGGCGACATCGAGCCGCTCTTCGCGCTCGTCGCCGGCGGCGATCGCGACGCGGCCGAAGCGGCCTCGCGCGCGCTGGCCCGCCTCGGCCTCGACGCCGCCCGCGCGGCCATCGCCCGCTTCGACGCCGAGCCGCCGGTGGCGCGCGCGCGCCTCACCCGTCTGGTCGGGCGCGTCGCGCAGGCCAAGGACGATCGCGCCCTCGCCGCCTTCCTGATCGCGCGCATCGCCGACGACGACGAGAAGACCGCGCGCAACGCCGCCCTCGCGCTCGGCAAGCTCGGCGCCACGCGGGTCGACGCCGCCGGCGTCGAGCGCGCCCTGCTCTCCCGCTGGTCATCGGCCACGCCGGCCTTGCGCCGCGCGCTCGCCGAAGCGCTCGGCAAGCTCGGCGGCGCCGCCGCGCTCGACGTCCTCGATCGCGATCGCGACCGCGCCGGCGACGACGCCGAGCTCGCGCGCGTCAGCCACGAAGCGCGCGTGAAGATCCGCCGCACCCTCGGCCGCGCCGACGCCGGCGCCATCCTCGACGACGTCGCGCCCGCCGCGCCGCTGCCGCTCGTCGCCCACTGCCGCCACGGCCTGACCGCGCTCCTCGCCGAGGAGCTCTCCGCCGCCGGCGCCGGCAACGTGCGCATCGCCGACGACGAGACCGTGTCGCTCACGTTGCGCGCCCCGCTCGCGTCCTTGTGGCGCGCGCGCACCATGCTGCGCTTCGGCTTTCCGCTGCGCACCCGCGGGCGCGATCTCGAAGCCGCCGTCGTCGACGCCCTCAGCTCCGACGCCGCCGCCGCGATCCTCTCGCGCTTCACCCGCGGCACCATCCGCTATCGCCTCGAGTGGTCCGACGCCGGCCACCGCCGCGCGCTCACCTATCGCGTCGCCGCCGCCGTCGCCGCGCGCCGCCCCGCGCACGTGAACGATCCCACGGCCACGCTCTGGGAAGCAGTCGTGCGCGAGTCCGGCGGCCACCTCTCCGTCGAGCTCTGGCCGCGCGGTCTGCCCGATCCGCGCTTCGCCTACCGCGTCGCCCACGTCCCCGCGTCATCGCACCCGACGCTCGCCGCCGCCCTCGCACGCGTCGCCGGCGCGCGCCCCGACGACGTCGTTTGGGATCCCTTCGTCGGCGCGGCCACCGAGCTGGTCGAGCGCGCCCGCCTCGGCCCGACGCGCGCCCTCTTCGGCAGCGACGCCGACGACGCCGCGCTCGAGCGCGCGCGCGACAACCTCACCGCCGCCGCCGTCGAGGCCACGCTCACCCGCGCCGACGCGCGCAGCTGGCGCCCGCCGATCTCGCCGACCGCGATCATCACCAACCCGCCGATGGGCCGCCGCGTCCTCGACCGCCACAAGACCGTCGAGCTCTACCGCGACTTCCTCGCGCACGCCGCCGCGCTCCTGCCGCGCGACGGCCGCCTCACCTGGATCTCGCCCCGCGGCGACGAGACGCTCGCCGTCGCCACGCCGCTCGGCCTGCGCGTCACGCTGCGCCAGCGCGTCGACATGGCCGGCTTCTGGGGCGAGATCCAATCCTTCACCAAACGCTGATTTCGTCAGCGATGCTGCCGCTCGCGCTTGCGCGTACGCGCCGCCTTCTTGGCCGCGCGGCTGCGATCCGCGTGCGTCCGCTTGTGCGCCGCCCTCCGCGCCTGCCTGCTCAACGAGCGCCGGCTCGCCGCCTTGCGCGGCTGCCGCTTGAGCGCGTTCTCGCGCCCCCGCGATCGCTTCGCCGACGGGCGCCGCCGCGGCCGCTTGGCCGCCGCGCGATCTTGCGCCGCCTTCTTCCGTGCGCGCTTCGTGGCGCTCTTGCCCGCGCCCAGCTTCACGCCCGAGCGCCGCGCCTTCGACAGCCCGATCGCGATCGCCTGCTTCGTATTCTTCGCGCCGTGCTTGCCGCGCCGGATGTGGTGCATCTCCTCGCGCACGAACTCGCCCGCCTGCGTCGATGCCGATTTGCCTTCGCGCTTGTCCTCCTTGGCGCGCTCGATGGTTTCTTTTTCCGGCATGTCCACCTCCCGGTCGTCACGTTTTGCAAGATCGCGGCCCAGATTCTGTGGCGTGACGATCGCGCGCCGACTACATTGGTCGCGATGCGCGACGACGCGCTCTCCGCCACGCTCGAAGCGGCGCTGTTGCGTCAGCTCCTCGGCACCTGGCGCACGCTCAACGACTCCTACTTCAAGGGCCGCCTGCAAGCGCCGACGCTCGCGCTCGTCGACGGCGCGCACAAGCTCGGGCAATGGCTCGCCGGCGAGCGCCGCATCGAGCTGCAGCGCGCCTTCGTCGTCGACGGCGCGTGGGGCGCAGTCGTCGAGGTCCTCAAGCACGAGATGGCGCACCAGTTCGTTTCCGAAGCGCTCGGCGATCCCGATCCCACACCGCACGGCCCCGCCTTCCGCGCCGTCTGCGAGCGCCACGGCATCGACGCCTCCGCCGCCGGCATCCCGGATGCCGCGCCCGGCATCGAAGCGGATCGAATCCTCGCGCGCGTGTCGAAGCTGCTCGCGCTCGCCGAGAGCCCCAACGTGCACGAAGCCGAGCTGGCGATGGCCGAAGCGCAGCGGCTCCTGCTCAAGCACAACCTCGACGCCACCACGCGCTCGGCCTACTCGTTCCGCCACCTCGGCACGCCGGCCGGGCGCGTCAGCGAGCACGAGCGCATCCTCGCCAACATCCTCAACGACCACTTCTTCGTCGAGTGCATCTGGGTCCCGGTCTGGCGTCCGCGCGACGGCAAGCGCGGCAGCGTGCTCGAGATCTGCGGCAGCACGCTCAACCTCACCATCGCCGAGCACACCCACGCGTTCCTGCTGCACACCGCCGATCGGCTGTGGGCGCAGTACAAGCGCGAGCACGGCATCGGCAACCGCGACCGGCGCACCTATCAAGCCGGCGTCCTGACCGGCTTCCGCGAGAAGCTCGACACCGAGCGCAAGCGCCACCAGCGCGCCGGTCTGGTCTGGGTCGGCGACGCCGACCTCGGCCGCTACTGGCGCCGCCGCCATCCGTACGTCCGCTTCACCCGCCACCAGGGCGCCGCCCAGAACGAAGCGCACGCCCACGGTCGCGCCGCCGGCCGCGGGATCGTACTCCAGCGCGCGGTCCACGAACGGGTCTCGCGCGGTCGCCTGCTGCCCGGCCGCTGACCCCTTACGGGTCTGGTCGGACCGCATCCTGTGGATAAGATTCCGATCCCTGATATGCGCAAAATCTGCGCGCACACGGCCGTTTGCTCCGGCTACAATTCGCGCTTATGTAAGGCGCAGGTATCAGATGTCCGAAGCACTCGACACATTTTCCGCATCCACTCCGGCCGCCGGGCGTTCCCTCGGGAACTGCACCCGCTGCGGCGGGCCCGTCGACGTCCGCACCCGACACCTGGTGATCGAAGGGTCGGCGGTCCGCATCTTCTGCTCCCAGGCGTGCGCCTCGGCTCCGATCGAGCTGGCGCCCCCGCCGCCGACCGGCCGCTATTCGGCGCTCCGTCACCTGATCCACGTCGCGGTCGGCGTACCGATGCTCGTATTTACCAGCGGTTACACACCAAGGACGGCGCCGCTGAGGATCCCCGCGGCGGCCGCGAGCACGGCGGCGGTGCCGGCCGCGCCGCCCGAGCCGCCGACGTTCGGGCCGGCCTGGCCGCCGAGCGAGCAGGACTGGCAGGCCGAGATGGCCTCCGACGTCTGGCTCCATCCGCTCGATGGACCCAAGCGGCGCATGCCCATTCGGGACGCTCGCGTCTTCGGCGCCGAGCGGCCAGGCGACCGGCCGGGTGAATGCCGTGGCGGCCACTGCGGCGTCGACCTCGGAGGCGAGGTCTGGGGCGAGCCGGTTCATGCCGCCCACGACGGCGTCGTCGACCGGGTGCAGCGCGGCCCCAACGAGGATCACGGCGGTCTCTACGTGCGGCTGTCGCACCGCGGCGGCACCATCTTCACGCAGTACTTCCACCTGGCGGCGATCCCGCGCTGGATCCAGCCGGGTACCAAGGTGAAGATGGGCGAGGTCATCGGGCTGCTCGGTGACAGCGGCGTGAAGCATTCGTCGGCGCACCTGCACTTCACCGTCTCGGTCAAGCCGTCGGCCGACGTGCCCGAGCGCTACATCGATCCGGAGCCGCTCGTGGCCTTGTGGCCGCTGCGCACGACGATCGGGGGCGCCGCGATCGTGACCGCGTCGGCCGCCCCCGGGGTGCCGCTCGGCGCCGCCGGCGGCCGTTCGCATCACAAAATCGCACGCGCCACCACGGCGCCGATCGGCGACGCCGACGGCGCGTCGGCCGCGGAATAACCCGACCCGCGTCCTATATTAATGATGCATGGCGGATGAACGGCTGACGCCGGGCCAGGTGCAGCTCGTGCTGCGGCGCGCGGCCGAGCTCGAGCGGCGCCCGCAGGCCGACGAGTCGCTGTCGGCGGCGGAGGTGGCCTCGCTGGCAGCCGAGGTCGGGCTGTCGCCGGCGGCGGTGGAGCAGGCACTGGCAGAGGTGCGCACGGGAACCGTGCGCGAGCCGCGGCCGCCGCGCGCGCTCGAGCGCGTGCTCGGACCGGGCAGCGTCGTCGTCGAGCGAACCGTGCCGGGCAGCGCCGCCGAGGTGCAGGCGCGGGTCGATCGCGCGCTGTACGGGCAGCTGCTCCGCAAGCAGCGCGACTTCGGGGCGCGCAGCACGTGGGAGCACGCGCCGGGCTGGCTGCCGGCGCTGCGCCGCTCGCTCGACTGGGCGGGCACATTGTCGCTGCGCGAGGCGCGCCAGCTCGACGTCAGCGTCGTCGACGCCGGCGACGGCCACACGACGGTGCGCTTCGAGGTCGACGTCGGCGCGCTGCAGCGGCGCGTGGTCGCCGGCGCCTCGCTCGGCACCGCCATCGGCGTGGCTGCGGCGGTGATGCTGTGGGCCATGCACACGCCGCCGCCGCTCGAGTGGCTGGCGGCGGCCGGCGCCACCGCGACGGGATCGATCGCCAGCGTGCAGAGCTATCGCCGCCAGGTCGGCTCGACGGCAACGGCGCTCGAGCGGCTGTGCGACGAGCTCGAGCGCGGGCCGCGCACGCCGCCGTCGCCGCTCGATCTGCTGCTCGCGCACCTGCCGCGCTGATCGCGCGCGGGGAGGCTACTGCGGCGGCGTCTTCTGCAGCTTGCGCTGCAGCGAGCGGCGGTGAATGCCGAGACGGCGCGCCGCCTCCGAGATGTTGCCGTGGCACTCCTGCAAGACGCGCGTGATGTGATCGAACTCGGCGCGCGCCAGCGTCGGCGACGGGCCGCGCGTGCGCGCCAGGGCCCGCTCGAGCGCCAGGAGCAGCTGCTGCCCGCCGACGGGCTTCTGCAGGAAGTCGACGGCGCCGCCGTGGAACGCGTCGACGACGTTCTGCACCGCGCCGTGGCCCGTCAGAAGCACCACGAGCAGCTCGGGCTGCTCCGACTTCAGCGAGCGCAACAGGTCGATCCCCGATTCTTCGCCGATGCACAGATCGACGAGCGCGCAGTCGGGATGCCGCGAGCGCGCCAGCTCGAGGGCGCGCTCGGCCGTCGGCGCCGGCAGCACGGTCAGGCCGCGCGCGCGCAGGTCGCGCTCGAGCGCCGACAAGAGGATCCTGTCGTCGTCGACCACGAGCACCGAGCGAAGCCTCCGCGCCAACCGCGCCATCGTCACACCTTCGGCAATGTGAACGTCACCTTCGTGCCTTGTCCTTCCGTGCTCTCGATCGCGAACGTCCCGCCCGTGCCTTCGACGAGCCGGCGGCACTGCGCCACGCCGAGCCCGGTGCCTTCCGGCCGCGTCGAGAAGAAGGGCGTCCCCACCTTGCGCAGGATCTCGGGCGGCATGCCCGTGCCGTTGTCGTCGACGGTGAGCTGCACCTGCTTGTCGACCTCGGCGGCGCTGACGACGACGCGCCCGCCCGACTTGTTGCGCGCGAGCAGCGCCTGCGCCCCGTTGGCCACGACGTTGATCAGCACCTGCGTCAGCTCGGTCGAGCCGATGTGCACCTTGGGCAGCGACGCCGGCCCTTCGTAGACGATGCGCCCGCGCGCGCGCACAGCAGTCTCACGGCAGACACCAATCGCGTAGTGGATGATGGGAACCGGATCGACGCCGCTCGGCTCGGGCGTCGGCTCCGCCTTCAGGAACTGCTTGAGCCCGACCGTCATGTTGGTCATGACGCTACAGCTGGTCAGGAGGTCGCGCGACAGATCGGGCAGCTCGGCGAACAGCTCGTCGACGAGCTGGCGATCCTTCTTCGACAGCGTCGCCTCCTCGAACACGCGCTTGAGCTTCGACAGCGTCTGCCCGTGCTCGGCGAGCCGCTCGATGTTGACCGTGAGGTTGGTCAGCGGCTGATGCAGATCGTGCAGCACCGCCGCCGCCATCGACCCGAGCGTCACCAGCCGCTCGGTCTGCATGAGGCGCAGCTGCAGCGCCGACTTCTGGCGCCCCATCGCGAACGCTTCGAGCGACCACAACAGGATCTGCTCGACCTCGGCGCGATCCCACGGCTTGATGATGTAGCGCGCGACCAGCCCTTCGTTGACCGCGGCCAGGATCGGATCGAGATCGCTGTAGGCCGTGATCACGACGCGGATCATGTCGGGGTAGAGCTGCTTGACCTTGACCAGGAGGTCGTGGCCGCTCATGTCGGGCATGCGCTGATCGGTGATCAGCACCGCCGCCGTCTCGTTGCGCAAGAGCTCCAGCGCCGCCTGTCCCGAGGGCAGCGCGCGTACGTTGAAGCGTGCGCCGAACGACTGCTCGAAGACGATGCGGTTGGGCCGCTCGTCGTCGACGTAGACGATCAGGTGCTCCTTCGTGTTCACCGCCCCCCTCCTCGCTGCCGCTGGCTTTGACCGCTCCGCGCGCGCAGCGGAACCTCGATGTGGAACAGCGTCCCGACGGCGGCCTCGCGAACGTCGAGAATACCTCCATGGCGCTCGATGATCTGGCGCGCCATCGTCAGCCCCAGCCCCGTGCCGGAGCCGGGCGGCTTGGTCGTGAAGAACGGCTCGAAGATGCGCTCGCGCAGCTCGACCGGCACGCCCGAGCCCGAGTCGGACACTTCGATCACCGCGCGGTCGCCCTCGGCGCGCGAGGCGAGCTTGACCCAACCGCCGCTGCCGGCGGCGTGCGCGCCGTTCTCGAGCAGGTTCGAGAGCACCTGCGTGAGCAGCGGCGCCGCGCAGTCGAGCTTGCCCGCGTAGTCGAGCGAGTGGCGCAGCTCGACGTTCTTGAACAGCTGCGACGTCAGCGCCTGCGCGCGCGCGACCACGTCGGCGACGGTGGTCGACTGGTACTCGAGCTCGCCGGGCCGGCGGAAGCCGAGCAGCTGGCGCGAGAGCAGCGCGATCTGCGTGGCGCACTCTCGTAGGACACCGACGAGCTGCGCGACCGGATGATCTTCCTGCCGCAGCTCGGGCGGGAGCAGCTCGGCGAGCGGATCGATCGCGTTGACGATGGCGTTGGCCGGGTTGCGCATCTCGTGGGCGAGCCCCGCCGAGAGCGTGCCGAGCGACGCCAGCTTCTCCGATTGGTGCAGGCGCAGCGCCAGCGAGCGCAGCTCCAGCTGCGAGCGCACGCGCGCCATCAGCTCGGCCGGCTCGAACGGCTTGACGACGTAGTCGATGGCGCCGGCGTCGAAGCCCTGCAGGCGATCGGTGAGGTTGGCGAACGCGGTGAGCAGCACCACCGGCGCCAGGCGATTGCCGGGGAGCTCGCGGAAGCGGCGCGTGAGCTCGAGCCCGTCCATGCCCGGCATGCCGACGTCGCTGACGAGCAGATCGGGCATGTGCTGCTGCGCCATGCGCAGCGCGGTGAGGCCGTCGCCCGCGAGCACGACGCGGTACTCGGCGGCGAGCAGCGCGCCGACCGCCTCGGCCAGGCGCGGGTCGTCCTCGGCGACGAGCACGGTGGCGCGCGGCGGCGCCGGCGGCTCGAGCACGCGCGGCAGCGCCGAGACCGAGCGGCCCGAGTCGAAGTCATCGGGCACCAGGCGCAGCGGCGCCGAGCCCTGCGACGAGTCACCGTCGGTGGCGAGCGCCGCGCGCGGCACCGCGCCCGCGGGCAGAAAGACGCGGAACACACTGCCGCCGCCGCGCGGATTCTCGACGGAGACTTCGCCGCCGTGCGCCTCGGTCAGCTCCTTGACGATCGACAGGCCGATGCCCGAGCCGCGCGCGCCGGCGTGCACCGCGGGGCGCCCCTGCTCGAAGCGGCCGAAGAGGCGCTTCTTCAGATCGTCGTCGATGCCGATGCCGGTGTCGCGCACCGCGATGGTCACGCCCGACGCGTCCTCGGTCAGATCGACCTGGATGGCGCCGCCCGACGGCGTGAACTTGATCGCGTTGGAGATGAGGTTGGTGACGACGCGCTCGATCTTCTCCTCGTCGACGTGGCGCACGCAGTGCCCGGGCCCGCCGAAGCCGATCGACAGCCCCTTGCCGTCGGCCACCGGCCGCCAGGTGGCGACCACGACGTCGAGCATCGTCGCCAGATCGACCGGCGCGACGGCGAGGCGCAGCTTGCCTTCGCGGCCCGACGCCAGGAGCAGTAGATCGTCGACGAGCCGGAGCAGCTTGCGCGTCGACATCTCGATGCCGTCGAGCTGCTGCGCGGTGCGCGGATCGGCCGACGCGCCGAGCCGCTGCCGCACGTCCGACACCGCGAGCTGCACCAGCGCCAGCGGCGTGCGGATCTCGTGGTTGATGTTGGCGAAGATGCGGTCGCGAACTTCCTGCGCCTCCTCGAGGCTGCGCACGGTCTGCGCCAGCTGATCGCGCGCCTGCACGAGCTCGGCGGTGCGCTCGGCGACCTTGAGCTCGAGGTTGTCGCGATACTGGGTCAGCTCGCGGTAGCTGATGGCGTTGTCGAGCGCCATCGACAGCGTCGGCAGCACGAACTCGAGCAGCTGCCCGCGCTCGCGCGGATCGTGCTCGGGCGCGTGCCACACGCGTACATCGCCGATGACGCGGCCGCGCGAGAGCAGCGCCGCCAGGATCGGCTCCGACGCGTTGGCCTCCCCCTCGGTGGCGCGCAGCTCGAAGAGCGTGTTGTCGAGCACCGTCGAGATGTGCACCTGCGCGCAGATGTACCCGCCGGCGTTCACCAGCGCCTCGGCCACGACGTGCAGGGTGCGGTCGATGTCGAGATCGCGGTGGATGAGCTGGCTGATCGTGTGCGCCACCGAGAGCTGCATGGCCTGTCGATCGAGCAGCGCGCGCGCCCCTTGCAGCTCTACGAACCGCTGCTGCAATAGGTTGTGCGCCTCATAGATCTCGTCGGCCGCCGCCTTCGCGCCAAGCAGATAGTTGATCAAGCGCCGGCCGAACCATGGCCGCTTGTCCGCCAGCTCGACGTGGAACGTGGCGGCGTTGCCGTTGTACTCGAGGGCGACGTTGGCCTCGGGATAGCCGAGCAGCGCCGGCATGCCGGCGATTCCGCCCTTACTGACGAGCAGGTACTCGATCGAGACCTCGTCGTCCTCGCGCAGCTGGATCTCGATGTCGATGAGATTCTTGCTAAGGATGCGCACCGTCGAGCGCATGTTGGCGAAGAGCGTCCCGTTCGCCTTCTGCACCCACTCGTAGAACTTCGGCGGCGCCGCGAACAAGCGGCCGACGAACATGAAGAAGCGCAGCGGCTTGCTCTTGAAGACGCCCTTGCCGATCTCGACGAGATCGGCGTCGGTCAGTTGCCCCTTGGCGCGGAGGAGCCGCCCCAACTGCACGAACTCCTTCCAGCTGATGCGATTCTCGCCATTGCGCAGATAGTCGAGCGAATGCGGATAGCCGCTGAGCATCGAGCGCAGATCGAGCCCGCGACGCTCGGCCTCGCCGAGAAATACGAGGGCTGCCTTGCACGTGACGTCAGACATCGCTAGCCGTCACCTCATTTCACCGCGGCGAAGATCCCGATGATGAAGCGCCGGAAGGTGCAGTCGAAGAAACCGAAGCCCGCCGCCTCCAGCCAATTATAGACGTCCGCGACGTTTAGGTAATTATGATAATGCGCGACATGGTGACGGGCGTTCTCGACGGTGGCATCGGGCGCGCCATGCTTACGCAACGACGACAGCATGTCCTCGATCACGAACTCTTTCCAGTTCGGCCGCATCAGCTTGAAGTGGGAGCTGAAAATGAACACGCCGTTAGGTCCGAGCACTCGCTGGATGTGCGCGAACAGCTGACGCTGACGCTCTCGCGGGAAGTGCTGGAACGCGTTGCACGTGACCACGAGATCGAAGCTGTCCGCCGCGAAGCGCTCGAAATCGTCGACGAGCAGGTCGGCCTGCACCGTCGTGATCTTGCGGATCTTGTGGAAATTGGGCGAGTTCTGCAGAAGAGCGATCGCGCGCTCGAGCAGCAGCGGGCTCAAGTCGACGAGCGTGAGCTCCTCGATTTCGAGATCCTGCTCGAGCAGCTTCATCGAGACCAGCCCGACGCCCGAGCAGAGATCCATCACGCGCAGCTTCTTGGTCGGCGCGACCGCGCGTAGCACGTTCACGCAGTTGCTGATGAGCTCGGGATAGATGCTGTCGGTGACGTCCGACAGCTTCTCGAGCGACTTCAGGTAGTCGGCGTTGCCGATTTCGTGCTCGTCCTCGAGCAGCAGCTTCTGCTCGGACGAGCCGGCGGCCGGCAGCGCGTTGTTGTCGTCGGGGAACAGGTCGTGTCGCGGCAAGGTGATCGGCATGGGGGGATCCTCTCGGTCTCGTCGGTTCGCTAATTGATGATCCGGTGCTCGCGCTTGGCGGCGAAGCCGACGAAACGCTCGCGCTTGGGGATCTTGATCGTGGGATCGATGCGCACGTCGACGACGACGGGCCCGTTCTTGCGCATCTCCATGAGGTCGGCGTCGCGGATGTTGCCGAACATGTCGGCCACCACCGTCTGCGCGCCGAGCGCCGCCGCCAGCTGCGGCACGTCCATCGGCCCGGTCGGATACTGCGCCGTGCGCCCGTACACGTTGGTGGCGCCGACCTCGACCATCCCGAGCCGCCCGTCGTTGATCACGAAGATGACGAGCGGCAGCTTGGCGTTCACCGCCGTCGCGATCTCGAACGCGTTCATGGCGAAGCAGCCGTCACCAACGATGGTGGCGACCACGCGCTCGGGATGCGCCAGCTGCGCGCCGATCGCCGCCGGCAGGCTCTGCCCCATCGAGCCGAGCCCGGTCATGACGATGTAGCCGTCGGGCGCGACGGTGCGCAGGTAGTGCGTGGCGAACACGAAGTGCTCGCCGCTGTCGACCGTATAGATCGTGTCGGCCGGGAGCGCCTTCTGGATCTCGCCGATGGCGTGATGCAGCGGCAGCCCCGCGCCGGTGCCGAGCGGCAGCACGTGACGGCGCACGCCGCCGAGCTGACGCTCGGGCGCCTGCGGCAGGCGATCGGCGAGCTCACCGCAGAACTGCTCGGCGCTGGCGACGATGCCGAGCGTGCACTGATACGCGCGCCCGAACTGCCGCTCGTCGACGTCGACGTGGATGAACTCGCCCGACGGCTCGAGCAGCCCGGTCCAGCCGTCGGTCGACAGCTCGTTGAGGCTGGTGCCGACGGCGATGAGCGTGTCGACGCCCTTCTCCAGGTACTCGTACGCCGACGTGTGGCCGCCCATGCCGAACACGCCGAGGCTCAGCGGATGATCCTCGGGGAACACGCCCTTGGCCTTCGGCGTCGTCACCACCGGCCACTGCACGCGCTCGGCGAGCTCGACCAGCTTCTGCGGCCCGGCGCCGCGTCGCACGCCCGAGCCGACGAACAAGAGGCCGCGCTGGGTCTCGCGCATCACCGCCTCGGCGCGATCGATCGCACCTGGCGCGACCATGCCCTTGACGATCGGCGACAGCGACAGCGTCGGCACTCCCTCGAGCTTGGCGAGCGTCGTGTCCATCGGCAGCGTCAGCGCCACGGGCCCCTGCGGCCCGGTCAGCGCCATGCGAATCGCGCTCTGCAGCATCGCCGGCGCGCGGCGCGGGTCGTTGACCTCGGCGGCGAACTTGGTCACGTTGCGCAGCATCTCGACGATGTGCAGGCCGTAGGCGCTGCCGTCCTGCAGCGCACCGCGGCCGAAGTTGCGCCGTGCCACCTCGCCGGCGAGGAGGAGCACCGGCAGCCCGTCGCAGAACGCCGAGGTCAGGCCGGTCATTGCGTTGAGCACGCCCGGCCCCGTCGTCACCATGGCCACGCCGAGCTTGCCCGACGCGTGCGCATAACCGGCGGCGGCGAACATGGCCGCGCCTTCGCTGCGGGTGTTGATGACGCGAACCTCCGGTCGATCGATGAGGGCGTCCATGAGCGGGCTGATCGGCCCCCCTGGAAGGCCGAAGATGGTGTCGACCCCCTGGGAGATGAGGATGTCGACGAGGGCGTCGGCGGCACGCACCACTTGCGGTGCGTGCTCCTCGGCCAGGATCGAGGTTTGCTTTTCGAGTTCCATCCTTGGTCCTTCCACGAGCGCTCTGCGCTCACCCCCCCATCGTTTGATGCATGAGCCCGAGCTGCTCGATGAGCACCTTCGGATCCATGGGCTTCGGAACACAGCGCAGCGCCCCCGCCGCCAGCGCGTTTTCCTCTACGAGCTTGGTCAGGTGCGCGCTGTTCACGATGACGCCGATGTGGCGCGTCTCCGCGTTCAGCTTGAGCCGGCGGCACACTTCGATGCCGTCGAGCTCGGGCATGTAGACGTCGAGCACGATGAGGTCGGGCTTGAAGCTCCCGACCATGACGAGCGCGTCGATGCCGTTCTGCGTCAGCGCTACCTGGACGCGCGCGCGATACGGCTTCAGCCGCCGCTCGAGCGCGCGCAACGTGATGAGGTCGTCGTCCACGATCAAGAGCCGGCGCTTGCCCACGCCGACCAGCTCGCGCGGGATGGGCATGGCGTGCCGGTGCAGGAAGTCGATCAGATCCGCCACGCGAATGCGCCGGTGACCGCCGGGGGTGCGAAAGGCGGCGATGCGCCCGTCGTTGACCCACTTCTTCACCGAGCTCGGGTTCACCTGCAGCAGGGCGCCAACCTCGTGCGAGGTCAGAAGCTGCTCGGCGTGGAGGTTTTGCTCAGTCACGGTTTTCACGTTTTAGCGGTTTTACCCGTCTCGGTCAATCTGACAAAAGTGTCGTAATTAGCCGGGCGAAAACGGGAAATTCGTGCTCGAATCGTCAAGGGATTGACGATCGCTACGGCTCGCGTGCGACATCTCGCCACGCTGTCCCTGCGACCTTTCGCCACGGGGGCTCGGCAGCGTACGAAGTTGACCCCCCGTTTGCGCTGAACTACGGTTTTCTCGTGCGATCGCCTGGCATCGGACTCGGACTGGGACTCCTGTTGGCGGTCGTTCTCGGTTCAGCGGTTCACTGCACCATCGAGCACATCCCGCATGTGTATTGCGCCGCTGAAGGCGACTGCGCGGATTCGGCGCCCTACGTCCACTGCGACGTCATGCACCACTCGTGCGTCATCCCCGACGGCGGCGGCGGCAACGGCGGTGACGGGGGAGGCGTCGGGCCCGACATGATCTGCGGCTCGTCGGCCGAGTGCAGCGACGTGGCGCCGATCTGCTTTGTGGGACGCTGCCGGGCGTGCGAGGGAGCGGGCGACGATCCGCAGTGCGTGGCCCACGACTCGACGACGCCCCGCTGCAACGCGCCGACGGGACAATGCGTCGCGTGTTTGATGTCGGCCGACTGTCCGAAGGCGGCGCCCGTCTGCAACGTTGCCAACTTCACCTGTCACAAGTGCGTCGCGCACTCCGAGTGCTCGTCCGGCATCTGCGACACGACCAACGGTACCTGCGTCGACGCGACCGACATCGCCTACGTCAACAACGCCTCGGGCGCATGCAGCGACACGATGCACGCGAGCACGCCGACGATGCCTTACTGCCAGATCCAGTATGCAGCGTCGAACGCGCCGCAGAAGTTCATCCTCGTGAGCGGCAGTGCGACCGCCTACAATGCGCTCGCACTGAACGCGACGACGACGGCGATTGGCCCGTTGACCATCGTGGGGCCGGCGGGTCGCGGCACGGCCATGAAGGCTACGGTCACGTCCACGACGCTACCTGCGCTGTTCGCGTCGACCACGGCAGCAGCGCTCACCCTGACGGTCGATGGGCTCGATTTCATCGGAGCATCGGGCGCCGCCGCCAATGCCGAGGGCATCAAGTGTCAGGGCGGGTCGGCAACGGCGACGTTGACGATCAAAAATTCGACCATCGAGATGAGCGGCACGAACGGAGTCAACAGCTCCGGCTGCGTCCTGGCGCTCGACGCGAGCATCATCTCCGCGAACGCGAGCGAAGGGGTCCTCGTCGCCTCCTCGACCTATGTCATCACCAACAACATCATCCACCACAACGGCAGTAACTCGGGCCTGTCCGGCGTCAACATCGATGCGGCGTCGACGGGGACTTTCGCCTTCAACACCGTCGCCGCCAATGGCGGCGCCAACGCGGCCTTTGGCGGGATCGTGTGCGCCGCGAACGGCAGCAACAAGCTGATCGAGGACTCGATCGTGGCGCAGAACGCCGCGAGCCCGATGTCCAACGGATCGCAGTTCACCGGCAAGTGCCAGCTGCAATCGGTGGTGACGGGACCCGACGCGTTCTCGGGAGCAATCCAGATGGCGCCGGCGTTCCTCTCGATCACCGACTTCCACCTCGACACGACGGGCGGCGCACTGGCGACGAACCAGGCCTGCTGCATCGACAAGCTCGCGGGCGCCACGACCCCGAACGCCACGCACGACGTCGACTTCGGGCCGCGCCCGAAGGTTCCGGGCGGCAAGCTCGACATCGGCGCGCACGAAGCGCAATAGCTACGGCACCTCGTACGCTCCGATGTCGACGGCGCCACCCGCCGCCTGCGGCCGAGGCGCGCCGACGAGATCGTGGGCCGGCGCGCCGGCGCTGACGCCCTGGTCGACCAGCGCACAGGGAGGCGCATTGCCCTTCTTCGGGCGATAGTCGCCGTTCGTCGGGTCGACGAATAGCTGGGCCTGCGTGCACGTCGAGATGTCCTCATTGCTGCCAGGCGCACCGACGAATGCGTTGCCCGCCAGTGGCGTCGGGCTGCACGTCGCGGCGTTGGTCTCGGACGGCCCGCCGACGTTGCCGACGATCACCGTGTTGATGAAGGTGGCGAGCGTGTTTGCGCAGTAGAGCCCGGCCGGGAAAGTGCCGGTCGAGACTTCGGAGTTACCCACGACGGTAAGGTTGGCGATCACCATCTTGCCGGCTTCACCGAGCGAGCTGATGATTACGCCACCGAAGTCCGACGTCGAGGTTCCGTTCCCGGTGACCAACAGGTTCGTCAGCGTGAAGTCAGTCTGCCCGAGCAAGATGGCGCCGCCCTTATTGGACCGAACGATCACCGCATCCGCAGCGAGGGTGCAGTGGTTTTCCGCTTGGAGTCCGAGTGCAGGGCCGTTCTCGACTGTCGAGTCGGTCAATGTCAGCGCGAGCACCGAGTAGGAGACGGTCGACGTCGACCCGACGCATTCGATCACTTGTGACCCATCGCTGATGCCGGTTCCGTCGAAGACGAACCCGTCGAGAGAGAGGAAGCCCTTCAGGGTCCCGGAGTTCTCGACCTCGACCCCAATGCCCGGGCCCATGGGCTTGATCAGGGGCTTGCCGATCCCGACCGCGGCCGCCACGTAGTCGTTGTTCCCGATCAGCGTTGGCGTCGCGGTCAGCCGCTCGGGATAGGTCCCGGCGAACACGACCACGGGTTTGCCACCATTCATCGCCGACTGGTTCAAGCCATGTTGGACGGTGCAGAAAGGCAGGGTGAAGGAGCCCGGATGCCCGTCGGAACAGCCGGCGGTCGGCGCATTGTTGACGTAGAACTGGTTGGCCTTGTCGGCGCATGCGCCCGTCGCGACGGTGCAGATCCCGCTCGCGCAATCACTGTTCTGGTGGCACGGCCCGCACGAGTGCGTCGACAGGTTGCACGTCTCGTGGCTCGCGTCGCACTTTTCGTTGTCGACGCATTCGACGCAGGCGCCGTCGGGTCCGCACAGCGGCGTCGTCGGATGATTGGTCGCGCAGTCGCTGGATGAGCCGACGGCGCCACACGACGTGCAGGCCTGCTGTGCACCGCAAATCGGTGCGCCGGCCGGACAGTCCGCCGAGGTCGCGCATGATTGCACGACCACCATGTCCGACTGGCTGCCCATGTCGACGAGGTCGGGAAGATGGCCGGTCCGATAGCAGCGTCCGTCGCCGGCACATTCGAAGCCCTGGGGACACGCGTGCGCCGGATCGGGGGCGCATTGCAACGTTCCGTCGTCGGGCAGCGCGGCGCAGGCCGAGGTCAAAAGAGGAATGATCCACACGAGGCGCATCATCGAGGCCTCCGGGTGCCCAGGGTCCATACGACGGTTCCGGCGACGATCGCGGCTCCGCCGATCACGAAGCAAGCG
Source organism: Polyangia bacterium (assembly GCA_035607415.1). GTDB lineage: Bacteria > Myxococcota_A > Polyangia > Palsa-1104 > Palsa-1104 > JAQBQH01. The sequence goes on along the minus strand of DATNAQ010000108.1, from coordinate 299 downwards.
ATGTCGGCGGCGCGATAATTCTGCTGGCGCTCGTCAGCAGAGAAGTCGTAGATGCCCGTCTTCGGGTGGTAGGCATCGTCGCCGGCTTGCTTCGAGAGGACCGCGAAGGCGATCCCCACGCCGACGACCGCCAGCCCCGCCGATGCGACCGCCACGCCGGCGATTTTCTTGCGCCGGCCGGTGTCGTGCTGTGCGGCCGCCTCCACCACCGGCGGGCTCGAGGCCGGCACGGGCATGGGCAGGGCTGTCGGCGGCGATACACGCGCCGTCGAGGTTTCGGTGTCCGTGGCGGCCTGCAG
>DATNAQ010000096.1:0-234339 GCA_035607415.1 Polyangia bacterium | reverse complement strand
GCTCGTCATCCTCTTGTTCGTGCCGCACGAGTATGCCGGCAAGTGCTTCATCGGCTTCGCCATCGGCGAGTCGCTCGGCGCCTCGGCGCTGCGCATCGCCGGCGGCATCTTCACCAAGATCGCCGACATCGGCTCGGACCTCATGAAGATCGTCTTCAACATCAAGGAAGACGACGCGCGCAACCCGGGCGTCATCGCCGACTGCACCGGCGACAACGCCGGCGACTCGGTCGGCCCGTCGGCCGACGGCTTCGAGACCTACGGCGTCACCGGCGTCGCGCTCATCACGTTCATCCTGCTCGCCATCCCCGAGTCGAACGCCGACCTGCAGGTCAAGCTGCTCGTCTGGATCTTCGCGATTCGCATTCTCATGATCATCGCCGCCGGCGTCTCGTACCTCGGCAACGAGACCGTCGCCAAGGCGCGCTATCAGAACGCCGACACCATGAACTTCGAGCACCCGCTGACGGCGCTCGTCTTCTTGACCTCGGTGGTTTCGATCGGCCTGACCTTCCTGGCGTCGTTCTTCCTCATCCGCGACCTCGGCAACGGCTCGCTCTGGTGGCAGCTCTCGCTCATCATCTCGTGCGGCACCGCCGCCGGCGCCATCATCCCCGAGGTCGTCAAGGTGTTCACCTCGACGAGCTCGGGCCACGTCCGCGAAGTCGTCACCGCGTCGCGTGAAGGCGGCGCGTCGCTCAACGTGCTCGCCGGCCTCACCGCCGGTAACTTCTCGGCCTACTGGATGGGCATCGTCATCGTCGTGCTCATGGGCATCGCCTACGGCGTGTCGACGCAGGGCCTGAACGACGTGCTCTCGCCGATGACGGCGCCGGTGTTCGCGTTCGGCCTCGTCGCCTTCGGCTTCCTCGGCATGGGCCCGGTCACCATCGCCGTCGACTCCTACGGCCCGGTCACGGACAACGCGCAGTCGGTCTTCGAGCTCTCGGTCATCGAGCAGATCCCGAACATCAAGGAAGAGCTGAAGAAGGACTTCGGCTTCGACGTCCAGTTCGACAAGGGCAAGCACTTCCTCGAGGAGAACGACGGCGCGGGCAACACCTTCAAGGCGACCGCCAAGCCGGTGCTCATCGGCACCGCCGTCGTCGGCGCCACCACGATGATCTTCGCGATCATCGTCGCGCTGACCAACGGCCTCGACGCCTCGATGCTCGGCAACCTGTCGCTCATGCACCCGCCGTTCCTGCTCGGCCTCATCACCGGCGGCGCCGTCATCTTCTGGTTCGCCGGCGCCACCACGCAGGCGGTGTCGACGGGCGCCTACCGCGCGGTCGAGTTCATCAAGGCCAACATCAAGCTCGAAGGCGCGACCAAGGCCTCGATCACCGACTCCAAGAAGGTCGTCGAGATCTGCACCACCTACGCGCAGCGCGGCATGTGGAACATCTTCCTCGTCATCTTCTTCTCGACGCTGGCCTTCGCCTGCCTCGAGCCGTTCTTCTTCATCGGCTACCTCATCTCGATCGCGCTCTTCGGTCTCTACATGGCGATCTTCATGGCCAACGCCGGTGGCGCCTGGGACAACGCGAAGAAGGTCATCGAGGTCGAGCTCAAGGAGAAGGGCACGCCGCTGCACGCCGCCTCGGTCGTCGGCGACACGGTCGGCGATCCCTTCAAGGACACGTCGTCGGTGGCGATGAACCCGGTCATCAAGTTCACGACGCTGTTCGGCCTGCTCGCCGTCGAGCTCGCCGTCACGCTCGACCCGAATCTCAGCCGCATCCTCGCCGGCGTGTTCTTCGCGCTGTCGATGATCTTCGTGTACCGCTCGTTCTACGGCATGCGCATCAAGAGCGACGCCGCCGCCGAAGCGGCGCCGGCCGCCAAGGCCGCGGCCGCCACGAAGTAGCACCCTCGCCTTCCCGCTTCACGCCCCGCGTAGATTTTTCCGATTTCTTGAAACAAATCCCCGCGCCGCGACATTGTAGGATTGCGATGTCGCGCGCGCTGGCCATTGCCGTCGTCATGCTGACGGCCTTGCACGCGTTTGCGCAGCGCAGCGGCGACGATCGCCTCAAGCACCTGCGCGCCGTTCGCACCACCGTTCCGCCCACCATCGACGGCAAGCTCGACGACGAGACCTGGAAGCGGGTCCGCCCCGACCCGCGCTTCACGCAGAACTTCCCCGACGAAGGCAAGACGCCGTCGCAGCGCACCGAGCTCTACATCGCATACGACGATCGCGCGCTCTACATCGGCGTGCGCGCGTGGGACACCGATCCGCAGGGCATCGTCGAGCGGCTCACGCGTCGCGATCGCGACACCGACGCCGACAAGATCGAGATCGACATCAGCTCGAAGAACGATCGCACCACCGCCTACATGTTCGGCGTCAACGTGTCGGGCGTGCTGCAAGACGCGGTGAAGTTCAACGACACCGACTACTCCGCCGACTGGGACGGCCTGTGGCTCGGCGCCACGCACCGCGACGCGCAAGGCTGGACCGCCGAGCTCGAGATCCCGCTCAAGACGCTGCGCTACGAAGGCGGGCGCACCGAGTTCGGCCTGCAAGTGCGCCGCTACCTCCAGCGACGGCAGGAGGTCGACGAGTGGGCCTACATTCCGCGCTCGGCGCGCGGCGAGGTCTCGTACTACGGCACGCTCGACGGGCTCGCCGGCCTGCACGCGGCGCGGCTCTTCCAGATCGTGCCCTACCTCGCCGCCGGCGTGTACCTCCGCTACAACCAGGATCCGGCCATCCTCAACGGCACGGAGCTCTACGGCAACATCGGCGCCGATCTCAAGCTCGGCATCACGCCCGCGCTCACGCTCGACGCGACCATCAACCCCGACTTCGGACAGGTCGAGGCCGATCAGGTCGTGCTCAACCTCAACACCTTCGAGGTCTTCTTTCCCGAGAAGCGCCCCTTCTTTCTCGAGGGCGTCGACATCTTCGCCACGCCGCTCAACCTCTTTTACTCGCGCCGCATCGGCCACGCGGCGCCGCCGCCCGACAGCACCAACTATACGGGGCTCGAGCCGCAGCAGCCGGGACGCATCTACGCCGCTGCCAAGCTCTCGGGGCTGATCGCGCCGCGCCTGACCATCGGCGTGCTCGACGCCGTCACTGCCGAGCAGACGACGACGGCGGTGCGCTTCGACTCGCCCGACCGCCCGGTGCGGCTGTCGACCGAGCCGATGGCGAACTACGCGGTGCTCCGCCTCAAGCGCGACATCCTCGCCCGCTCGTACGTGGGCCTCATGGCCACCGCGGTCAACCGCTTCGAGACGCCCGGCGTCGAGGCAGCGCGCGCGGACGACTACTGCCCCGACGGCGACGTTCCCTCGGCGCGCGGCCGCTGCACGCGCGACGGCTACTCCGCCGCCGTCGACTTCAACATGCGCACCGCCGACGGCGACTGGGGCGCGCTCGGCCAGGTCGGCCTGACCGCGCTCGCCAACGGCCCGAATCGCACCATCCCCGACGGCACCGTCGTCGGCGCCGGCACCACCGGCGTCGGCATGGCGCTCGACGCCGGCAAGTTCAACGGCAAGTGGACCGGCGAGCTGCAGTACGTCGGCATGTCGCCCGGCTTCGACAACAACGACATGGGCTTCAACCAGATCGGCAACATCCACAACTTCCACCCGACGCTGCACTACCGCATCATCAAGCCGACGTCGGTGATCCTGCAGGGCGACGTCCAGGCCTCGGCGCTCATCCGCACCGACTGGGCCTTCCAGCACCTGCTGGCCAACGTGTACTGGGTCGGCGCGAACCTGACGTTCAAGAACTTCTGGAACATCTACTTCGAGATCGATCACCAGTTCGACTTCTGGGACATCCGCGAGGCGCGCGACGGCACCGCGGTCCCGCGCGTCGGCGGCTGGTCGGCCTACTGGTACGCCAAGACCGATCCGCGCAAGCGCATCTGGTTCCAGACCAACGGCGCCGTCGAGCGGCGCCTGCACGGGCGCATGGCCGACGTGCAGACGATGATCGCGCTGCGCCCCACGCCCGCCGTCGAGCTCGACATCCTGCCGCACGGCAACTGGACCTTCGGCGATCCGCGCTGGTACGACACGCACGACAACGGCAACGGCACCCACACCTACTTCTTCGCCGATCTCGACTCGCGCGAGCTCGACGTCACCTTGCGCGGCACGTATACCTTCACGCCGACGCTGACGCTGCAGGCCTACGCGCAGCTCTTCCTCGCCGGCGGCCACTACGGCCAGACCACCGCCGGCATCGCGCGCGGCAAGGGCTCGGAGCTGCCGTTCAGCGCGTTCGTGCCGACGTCGATGCCGGCCGGCGACGCGCCCGACTTCCGCGACGGCGCGATCAACGTGAACCTGGTCTTGCGCTGGGAGTTCCTGCCCGGCTCGACGATCCTCGGCGTCTACACCCACGCGCAGGGACAGACCACGTACGACCCGGTGCTCGAGGGCTTCGGGCGCCCCTCATTCACGCGCTTCGAAAACGGCCCCGGCACCGACCTCTTCCTGGTCAAGCTCTCGCTTCTCTTGCTCTAAATTTACATTTAGCTTCTTCGCTAATTATTCAGCTTGACCGATAATTAGCGATTCGGCTAAGTATCGGACATGGAAAACGTCAAGCTGATTCCCGAGCTCGTGGTCGCCGACGCGCGCGGCGCCATCGACTTCTACAAGCGCGCGTTCGGCGCCAAGGACCTCGGCACCCACGCGACGCCCGACGGCAAGAAGATCATGCACGCCGCCCTCGAGGTGAACGGCGGCGTCCTCTTCCTCGTCGACGACTTTCCCGAGCGCAACGGCGGCAAGGCGCGCGATCCGAAGTCGCTCGGCGGCTCGCCCATCACCGTGCACCTCAACTGCAGCGACGTGCAAGCCACGTGGAAGGGGCTCGTCGCCGCCGGCGCCAAGGTGATCCTGCCGCTCGACAAACAGTTCTGGGGCGACGTCTACGGCATCGCAGAAGATCCGTTCGGCCACCGCTGGTCGCTCTCGGCGCAGGGCGAGAAGCCGAGCGACACCGACGAATACAACCAGGGCGCCGAAAAGCTGTACCCGACGAAGTGAAGGAGAACAAGATCATGGCGACGAAGAGACCGGTGCTGACGCACGTGACGTACATGCCGAAGAAGGGCAAGGAGAAGGAGCTCGGCGAGCTGGTCCAGAAGCATTGGCCGGTCCTGCACAAGGCGGGGCTCACCACCGACGAGCCGGCCAAGATCTGGCAGGCCCACGACCACCGCACGGGACGCACCTACTTCATCGAGCTCTACTCGTGGATCGACGAGGACGCGCCGCGCGTCGCGCACGAGCTGCCCGAGGTGATGGCGGTCTGGGAGCCGATGGGCAACATCATGGAAGGCTACAACGGCACGCAGTCGCCCATCGCCATCGCGCAGCTGGAGCCGCTCACGTAGTGAGCGAGCGGAGCGAGCAAACGTGAGCGAGGCCGGTCGGGCCCGCCGATCGACGGTCTGGCATCGGTGCGCCGGGCAGGCGCACTGATGTCGAGCGACGCGCGCAAGCGGCTCGAAGAGATCGAGGCGATCTGCGCCGCGCTCGCGCACGCGTCGCGGCGGCAGATCCTCATGACCGTGCACTTTCGCGACGGCATGACCGCGGGCGACATCGCCGGACGGTTCCACGTGGCGTGGCCGACCATCAGCCGCCACTTGAAGGTGCTCGAGGACGCGGGCCTCGTCACCGCCGAGCGGCGCGGGCGCGAGCGCGTGTATCGCGTCGATCGCGGCAAGATTCACCTCTTGCGCGATTGGCTGGGCTGGTTCGACAAGAAGGGTGGATGATGGCGAAGAAGGTGCGCTTCGAGGCCGAGCTCATCATGGGCCACAAGAACATCGCCGCCGTGCTGGTGCCGTTTGCGCCCGAGCGCGCGCTCGGCACCAAGCCGGTGCTCGTCGACGCGCCCTACTCGCGCAAGCCCCAAGAGGCGCACCTCGTCGAGGGCACCCTCGACGGCACGCCGTTCGAAGGATGGATCGGCAAGCGCTGGGGCCGCCACTTTCTCATCATCGACCAGGCGCTGCGCAAGCGCGCCGGCGTCGCGATCGGCGATCTCGTCGAGCTCGTGGTCAGCGCGCGTCGTCGAGGAGCGCCTGCACCACCAGCGCCGGCTTCTGGAACTCGATCCCCATCTCGCGCCCGCCCGCGGTCCAGCGCACCTGCCCGTCGAGCTCGATCCCGAGCGCGATGACGCGCACGCGCGCGCCGACCGGATAGAGGTGCGGCCCGCGCAGACGGCAGCCGCCGGGGCTGACGTCGAGGATCTGCCCCGCGTGCGTCGACGACGGCTGGCCCGCCTGGTTGTAGAGGACCTTGTTGCCCGTCGGATAGCGGCGGTGCTTGCGCTGCGGCACCTCGTGCGAGTCGGCCCAGGCGGCGTTGAGCATCACGTCCTGCTCCTGGCCCTCGTCGAAGGCGACGAAGGCGCGATTGCCGTCGGGGGCGCGCTTGACGACGCGCGCGGCCAACTTGTACGTCGTCTTGAGCGACTTGATCTTGACGTCGAGGACGACGTTGTCGCCTTCGGATAGATCGGTGGGGTCGGCGAGAACGAGTCCGCCGTTTTTCAGGAAGCCCCAGTAACTGTTGAGGACTTCCCGACCCGAGGCAAATTGCACCGAGATACTGCGCATCTTCGCCAACCCCCGCAAAAAGCCGCCCTTGCCTCTAACGTAGCAGGGCGCACAACGACCCGTCTAGCAGCGGTCGTTACAATTCCGGCGATTCCCGTGCGCGGGCCGTCACGACATACGTACGCGCATGACGTCTTCAGAAATGGCCGAAACCAATCGGGGATCCGAGAAGATGTTGAGCTTCGGGGCGAGCAGCTTGGCGTAGCGATCGAAGTAGAGCATCTGCTTGGTCACCAGGATGAACTCGCGCGGCAGGCGCATGCGATGCTTGACCGAGGCGCGCAGGATGTCGGGCAGCACCGAGCCGTAGTTGAGGTCGCCGAAGCTGGTGGTGAGGATGGGCGCGTAGGCCTTCTCGAGGTCCTTGGCCATGGCGTCGATGTCGACGCCCGACGAGACCGCGCCCATCGACATGAGCACGCGGCCGAGGGTTTTGAAGTCGCCGAGCGCGAAGGCGACGATGTACTCGGCGATCTGGCGGCGCGTCTTCTGATCGAAGCGGCCGATGATCCCGAAGTCGAGGAAGCCGAGGGCGCCGTCGTCGAGCATCATGAGGTTGCCGGCGTGCACGTCGCCGTGGAAGAAGCCGTAGAGGATCATCGACTGGAACCAGCAGCGCAGGCCGTAGACCAGCTTGGCTTCGGTGTCCTCGGCGCGGGCGCGCACCTTCTCGACGTCGTCGACGCGGACGCCGTAGAAGCGCTCCATGGTGATGATGCGCGACGTAGTGAGCTCGTGGATGATGCGCGGGGCGCGCACGTCGCCGTGGCCGAGCTCCTCCATGATGCGGTTGAACTCGTCCATGTTCGCCGCTTCGCGCAGAAAGTCGAGCTCCTCGCGCAGCGTCGAGCCGAAGTCCTCGATGATGCCGACGGGGTTGGCGAGCTCGACGGTGGGCACGAGCGAGATGACCTGCGCGATGAAGCGCAGGATGCGCATGTCGGCGATGACGCGACGCTCGATGTGCGGGCGCTGGATCTTGACCACGACGCGGCGTCCGTCGTGGAGGCGCGCGGCGTGGACCTGCGCGATGGACGCCGAGGCGAGCGGCGCCGGGTCGAGCTCGGCGAACAATTTGTCGGGGCGGGCGCGCAGCTCGACGGTGAGCGTGCGCTCGACGTCGGCGTAGGCGAAGGGCTTGACGCGATCGAGCGTCTTCTGGAACTCGCGGCAGTAGGCATCGGGGAACAACCCGTGTGAAGAGCCGATGATCTGGCCGAGCTTCAGATAGGTCGGACCGAGCTCTTCGAAGGCGAGACGCACGAGGCCGGGGCCGATGTCGCGCTCGCCGCGCAGCTTTTTGCCGATGGCGATGGCGGCATAGCGGAGGAAGACCGCGCCTGTGGCGGCGAGGCGGAACAGCGTGGCAAAGGCGACGGCGAGCGGTCGGTCGCCGCGCAGCACGGCGAAGGCGACGAGGGCGACCACGAACGCCAGGCCGAGGGCGACCAGGTCGGGGGAGAGCACGAGCCCGAGACTACCACGGCACGGCGCGGGCCCTATTTTGGGTGGCGTGAAGGTGACGAGCGAAGAGATCGACGCGCTGGTGGGCGTGCTCGACTACTACATACCGGACCTGCACGCGGAGATCGCGCGGGCCGAGCGCGGCGCGCAGCGCGAGGAGATGCGGGCGCGCGAGGCGCGGCTGTGCAACTTGCGGCAGCGGTTGTTGGCCGAGCGCGAGGACCAGGCGGCGTCGGCGAGCGGCTAGCGCGGGCGGGGTTAACGGCCGACTTTGCGGACGCCGCGGGTTTCGCGCATCTCGACTTGCGTCGCGGTGCGCTTTTGCGGCGCCTTGGGCGGCGTGCGCAGCTCGACGCCGTGGTTGGCGAAGACCTCGCCGAGGAGCTCGTGCGACGCGTCGATGGCCTGGCGCACCGCCGTGTAGCCGTGGTGGATGGCGCGTTCTTTCGCCCAGAAGTTGAGCGCGCCCATGTTGAAGAAGGTGTAGTCGTCCTCGGCGGGCTCGATGAATACGACGTCGGCCTGCACGTTGGGATCGAGGAAGACGACCTCTTTGGCGAGATCGAGGCGCGCGCCGATCAGCGTGCGCACCGACTGCGTGGCGATCGTGGGCATGCCGTGATCGTGCAGGCTGCGGCCGGCGCGATCGTAGCGGATGCGCGTGAACGGGTTGTAGCAGACGACCAGATCGCAGCCCTTCTCGACGGCGACGCGGACGTTGGCGGTGCGGATGAGGCCGCCGTCGACGAGATCGAGGCGATCGGGCTCGCCGGGCTCGCCGCGGCGCGGGTTGTCGACGAGCATCGGGCGGTACCACAAGGGGATCGCGCACGAGGCGGCGATCGCCGTCGAGATCGGGACCTTGGCGTAGGGCTCGTCGTGGCCGAAGACGACGAGCTCGCCGCGGTTGAGATCGGTCGCGGTCAAATAGAGCGCCTTGCCGGTCTGCGCGAAGGCGGCGGTGAAGTCGTCGCGGATGCCGGCGCGGGCCATCTGCGCGCGCAGGTACCCTTCGAGGGCGCGCGGATCGAAGAGGCCCGTCGGCAGGAGGCGCGTGGTGGCCTCGAGCATCTTGCGCAGCGTGGTGCCGAGGCGGTAGCGGCCGCCGACGCGCGTGTCGGTGGCTCCGGAGAGCCAGTTGGTGAAGAGCTCCTGCTCCTTGGTGAGCCACTCGGGGAAGCGCGTGCGCCACTCGCCGACGTTCGGGCGCATGAAGTGCCACGGCTGGAACGTCTCGTACATCTCGGACGTGCCGGAGAGGATGCGGAAGATTTCTTCGGGCACGATGCCGGCGGAGAGCACGGCGGCGAGCACGCTGCCGGCGGAGAGGCCGACGAAGACGTCGAACTCGTTGAGCCCGAAGGCGTGCGCCGTGGTGGCGCCGCCCGGGCGACGGCGGACGAGCGACTCGTCGAGCGCGCGCAGGCCGCCGGCTTTGAAGGCGCCACCGGCGACGGCGCCGCCGGCAAGGACGAGGCCGAGCTTGCCGCGGGGGACACGCGGGAGCGCCGGATCGAGCTTTTGAATCACCGTGATCCCGCGATGCTTCAGGAAGCGCGGTGTGAACGCCATATACGGTTATTGTCCGATCGTCATGACGCGGTGCAAGTAAATAAGTCCGGCGCCGTCGATGCCCGCGCCGCAGGCGAACGGCAGGAGCGCGGCGATGAGCTCGCGCGCGCGGGCGGCGAAGCGCGGCTCGGCGGTGTGCGTGGCGAGGCCGCCGAGGAGCGCGCCGGCGACCGCGTTGGCGCTGGGGCCGGGGCCGTCTTCGCCGTCGCGGAAGGGGCGATCGTCGCCGCCCGGCGTGGAGGCGAAGCCGCCCGACGGGTGCCAGAAGCGATCGAGCGTGTGCTCGGCGGTGGCGCGCGCGACCAGGAGATGCGTGCGCTCGCCGGTGGCCTCGAAGGCGCGCAGCGCGGCGAGGCCGAGCTCGGCGTGATCGCCAAGCCAGCGGATCGAGCGCGCGTCGTCGAGACGGTGCGGGATGCCGCCGTCGGCCGCGCGGGCGGCGTAGAGGCGCTCGAGCGCGAGGATGGCGCGCTCACGATCCTGCACGACGCCGAGCGCGGCCTCGGCCTCGAGGTAGGCGCGCGCCATGCGGGCGAAGACGCCGGCGTAGGGCGTGCCGTCGACGGCGGGCTGCGGGCGCTCGCCGCGGGCGACGAGCAGCTTGTCGCGCGCGCGGGCGAGCGCGGCGCGCACGTCGTGCGGATCGCGGTGCAGCTCGCGCGCGACCTCTTCGGGCGAGGCGGCGAGGAACAGGATGTTGCGCGTGGGATCGGAGTGCAGCTCGCCGCGGCCGTAGAGATCGAAGTAGGGCTGCGCGACGGCGAGCTCGTCGGCGGCGAGCACGGCGCGCGCCTCGTCGACGCTCCAGGTGTAGAGCGAGCCGTCGTCGTAGGAGCCGACGTCGGCGTCTTCGGACGCGGCGTAGCCGCCGCCGTCGAGCGCGAGGCGGCACTCGACGTAGGCGATGATGCGGCGCGCAGTGGCGCCGTAGCGTGCCTCGCCGGTGGCGGCGGCGGCGCGCGCGAAGGTGACGAGCAGCGCGGCCTGGTCGGCGGCGCGCTTCTCGAAGTGCGGGACGACCCAGCGCTCGTCGGTGGAGTAGGCGTGGAAGCCGCCGCCGAGTTGATCGTGGATGCCGCCTTGCACGAGGCCGTCGAGGGTCTGCAGCGCGGCGGGCGGATCGACAGCGAGCAATAGATCGAGCAGCGGCGCGCGCGGGCGCTTGGGCGGCGACTCGAAGCCGCCGTGGTGGCGATCGCGCGCGGCGGCGATGGCGGCGAGCGCATCGTCGACGCCGGCGGTCGGCGGCGGCGCCAGCGCGGGCAAGAGCGACGCCGGCGGATGGCGCAGAAGCTCGAGGAGCGAGCGGCGGTTCAGGTGCGTGGCGACGGCGCGCGGCGCGCCCGACGGCTCGACGATGGCGACCACCGGCCACGACGGCACGCCGCGGGCGGCGCGGCGCTGCAGGACGACGTCGATGTCGGGGCGCTCGTCGCAGTCGACGCGCACGAGCGTGAAGCCGGCGAGCGCGGCTTTGACCTCGGCATCGTCGAGCAGCTCGTCGAACGCATGGGCCGCGTGCGAGAAGCGGTTGGTGACGACGATGAGCTGGAGGCCGGGCTCGGGATCGATGGGCACGCGCCGCGATGCTACCATTTGGCGCGTGGCGAAGAAGACGAAAGGATTCAACACGCCGTTCGACAAGCTCGCCACGGTGAAGCTGCCGGCCGCGAAAGAGGAGCCGCCGAAGTCGAAGCCGGCGGCGAAATCCGCGCCGGCACCGATGCCCCACGCCGCACCGCCGCCGATCGCCGAGGCCGAGGAGCAGGTGTTCGCCGACGAGATGCGCGGTGTGGCGCCGCTCGATCCCGATCCGCGCGGGCGGGTCCTCGGCGGCGCAGCGCCCTCGTCGACCGTCGGGGCCGCGCGGCCGCGGCGTGTCGACGACGAGTCCGAGGCGTACGCGGCGCTCGCCGATCTGGTCGAAGGGCACGGCGCCTTCGACATCAGCGCGACCGATGAGTACATCGAGGGGCTCGGCCCGGGGATCGACAAGCGCCTGCTCAAGAAGCTGCGCGCCGGCGACTACGCGGTGCAGGCGCACCTCGATCTGCATGGCTTGACGAGCGAGGAGGCGCGCGTCGAGGTCGAGAAGTTCCTGATCGCCGCGCGCAAGGACGGGCGGCGCACCGTGCTCATCATCCACGGGCGCGGGCACGGCTCGAAGGAGGGCATCCCCGTGCTCAAGGAGCGGCTGAAGGTGTGGCTGACGCGCGGGCGCATCGGCCAGGGCGTGCTCGCCTTCTGCACCGCGCGGCCCACCGACGGCGGGGCGGGTGCGGTCTACGTGCTTCTGCGCAAGTAGCGGCGCCGGTTACATGACGTTGCCGCCGAGCGGCGGCGGCGCCCAGCCGGTGAGCTCTTCCTGGAGCGTGCCGCGCGTGGCGTTGGTGCGACCGACGGTGTCGTTGGTGTTCACGCGCTCGCGATCGATCTGGCGATACATGAACGGGATCGGGCGCAGCGGCGGCGCCTCCTGACGGCGCGCGGGCGGCGACCACGGCAGATTCGGCGTCAGCGGCAGCTCTTGCGGCGGCGGCGAGGGCACGAGCGGCTGCGCGCCTGCCGGCGCAGCGAGCGCACCGACGGCGACGGCCGCGATGAGAACGAGCCGTTTCACGAAGTGGAAGTTAGTTACTCTTCGTCGCTCGTCGAGAGGCGATTGAGCACGGCCATGTCTTCGAGCGTGGTGATGTCGCCTTTGACGTCGCCGCCGGCGGCGATCTCCTTGAGCAGGCGGCGCATGATCTTGCCCGAGCGGGTCTTGGGCAGCGCCTCGGTGAAGCGGATCTCCTCGGGGCGAGCGAGCGCGCCGATCTCCTTGACGACGTGCGCGCGCAACGCGTCCTTCACAACGTCCGATGGCGTGCGGCCGGCCTTGAGGGTGACGAAGGCGACCACCGCCTGGCCCTTGAGCTCGTCGGGGCGGCCGACGACTGCCGCCTCGGCGACGTCGCTGTGCCCGACGAGCGCGCTCTCGATCTCCATGGTGCCGAGACGGTGGCCGGCGACGTTGAGGACGTCGTCGATGCGGCCCATGACCCAGAAGTAGCCGTCCTCGTCGCGGCGCGCGCCGTCGCCGGCGAAGTAGAGCGGTTCACCGTCGACGAAGATCTCGCTGAAGTAGGTGTTGACGTAGCGGTCGGGATCGCCCCACACCGTGCGCAGCTGCGACGGCCACGGGCGGCGCACGACGAGGTAGCCGCCGGCGTTGGCTTTGCACGACTCGCCCTGCTTGTTGACGACGTCGGCGAAGATGCCGGGCAGCGGACGCGTGCACGAGCCCGGCTTGGTGGGCGTGGCGCCGGGCAGCGGGGAAATCATCATCGCGCCGGTCTCGGTCTGCCACCAGGTGTCGACGATCGGGCAGCGATCGCCGCCGATGACGCGGCGGTACCACATCCACGCCTCGGGGTTGATCGGCTCGCCGACGGTGCCGAGCAGGCGCAGCGACGACAGATCGTGTTTCTGCGGAAACTCGTCGCCCCAGCGCATGAAGGCGCGAATCGCGGTCGGCGCGGTGTAGAGGATGGAGCAGCGCTCTTTTTCGATGATCTCCCAGAAGCGATCTTTGGCCGGAAAGTCGGGCGCGCCTTCGTACATCACCGACGTGGCGCCGTTCATGAGCGGGCCGTAGACGACGTAGCTGTGGCCGGTGACCCAGCCGATGTCGGCGGTGCACCAGTAGACGTCGTCGTCGCGCAGGTCGAACACCAGGCGCGTGGTGTACTGCGTCTGCACCGCGTAGCCGCCCGTCGAGTGGACCACGCCCTTGGGCTTTCCGGTGGTGCCCGACGTATAGAGGATGAAGAGCGGATGCTCGGCCTCGAGCGCGGGCGCTTCATGCACCGGCGACGCGGACGGCACCACCTGCTCCCAGCGCACGTCGCGCTGCTCCTCCATCGGCACCGTCTCTTTGGTGCGCGTGACGACGAGGACCTTCTCGACGCTGCGGCAGCCGGTCTCCAGCGCCTTGTCGACGAGGGCCTTGAGCGGCACGATCTTGCCGCGGCGCCAACCGCCGTCGGCGGTGATGATCATCTTGCAGCCGGCGTCGTTGACGCGATCGCGGATGGCGGTGTCGGAGAAGCCGCCGAAGATGACCGAGTGCGTGGCGCCGATGCGCGCGCAGGCGAGGAGCGCGATGGCCAATTCGGGGATCATCGGCAGGTAGATGGCGACGCGATCGCCGGCCTTGATGCCGAGGGACCCGAGCGCGTTGGCGGTGCGGCAGACCTCGGCGTGCAGCTCTCTATAGGTGAGCGTGCGGCGGTCGCCGGGCTCGCCGACCCAGACCAGGGCCGGCTTGTCGCCGCGCGTGGCGAGATGGCGATCGAGGCAGTTGGCGGCGAGGTTGAGCTTGCCGTCGGCGAACCAGCGCACGAAGGGCGCCTTGGATTCGTCGAGGACCTCGGTGAAGGGCTGGATCCAGTCGAGACGGCGCGCCTCGTCGGCCCAGAAGCCCTCGAGATCAGCGGCGGCGCGGGCGTAGAGCGCCTCGTAGTCGGCCATCGACGCGACCTCGGCGCGGGCGGCGAAGTCGGCCGGCGGGGGGAACACGCGCTTCTCGGTGAGGAGCGACTCGATGTCGTGGGACATGCGCGCGACTGTAGCGCCAAAAGGTCAAATTGACAGCGCATCGACCGGCTCGTTACAGTCGGGCACGCTGGAATAGCCTATGACGGGCAAGGTGACGATGAAGCGGTTCCTGGTAGTGGCGCTGACCTTATTGTCTCCTTCCCTCGCTGGCGCGCAGCCCGCGGATGATCCGGGGCTGAGCGAGACTCCCCCGCCGAAGCCGGCCACACCGCCGGCGACGGCGCCGTCGACGACAACGACGACGCCCCCGCGCGCGACGACTCCGCCGCCGCGCCCCGACGGCTCGGCCACGCTGATGGCGCCGAACGACGAGGCGCTGACGACGTCGGCGCCGCGCGAGACGACGGAGACGACGGTGACCTGGCTCGACGGCACCGGCCAGTCGACCGGCGACGACGATCTCTACGCGCGCCTGGCCGCGTCGACGGTGACGGGTCCGATCGGCCTGTTCCGCACCATCACCGGCGACGTCGGGCGGGCGAACAACTTCCGGGTCGGGCTGAACCTGCAGCTGTTCAAGCAGGACAACTTCCTCATCGCCGGCTCGAGCGGCATGAAGGGCGACACCAACCAGCGCTTCCAGGGCAACCTCACCATCGACTACACGCCCTGGAAGTACCTCGAGCTCTACCTGGCGATCTTCAACTCGTCGAACCAGAACACGCGCAACGAAGGGCCGCCGCAGCGCACCGATCCCGAGGTCATCCTCGCGCTCGGCGACGTCGGCGCGGGCATCAAGGGACGGCTGCCGGTCACCAAGTGGTTCGATCTGTCGCTGCACCTCGGGCTGCGCTTCTTCAACTCGGTGTCGAGCGTGAGCGTGCTCGGCTCGGCGACCAACTTCGAGCCCGATCTCGTGGCGTCGTGGGATCTGCGCCACAACGACTCGACGGCGAACGTGCCGCTGCGCTTCCACTTCAACTTCGGGTACGTGCTCGACAACTCGCTCGATCTTCTGCCCGCGGGGCAGTGCATGCTGTCGACGACGAACGATCCGTGCATCCGCTCGCGCGTCGTCGAGACCTTCGGCTACGGGATCAATCCGAGCCGCCTGAAGCTGGCCGCCGCCGTCGACGCGCCGCTGTCGTTCGCCAAGAACAAGGTCGGGCTCGATCTCATCTTCGAGTATCACGTCGACATCGCCGTCGGTGACGGCGACACGCTGGTGGGCAACGCGGTGGCGAGCTCGTTCCCCGCGAGCCAGCGCGCCGATCGCGTCGACGGGCAGAGCCAGCAGTACCTGACCTTCGGCGCGCGCGTGCGGCCGGTCGCGGGGCTCATCCTCGACGCCGGCCTCGACGTGGGGCTGTCGTCGTTCGGGTTCCGTTACGGCTCGCCGCTGCCGGCGTGGCAGCTGCTCCTCGGCGCGGCCTACGCCTATGACGGCGCGGCCGGCGTGGGGCGCACCAAGGTCGTGCAGAAGACGGTCACGCGCGAGATCCTGCGCGGCGCTGTCGAGGGCAAGGTGCGCGGCATGGTGCGCGACGTGGCGACCAAGAAGCCGATCGGCGGCGCTACCATCCGTTATGTCACGCGGCGCGCGACGCCGCAGCTGAGCGCCGACGACGGCAGCTTTTTGAGCTACGGCTTCGCGCCGGGGCCGGTGGCGATCGAGGTGTCGCGCGACGACTACGAGACGGCCAAGGTGGAGACCTCGGTCGGCGCCAACGGTGAGACGCCGCTCGAGGTGCTGCTCACGGCCAAGCCGCCGGCGGCGATCGACGTGCGCGTCAAGGTCGCCGACGACGCGGGCATGCCGATCGGCACGGCGACGGTGCGCGCGACCAACGTGTCGATGGGCGCGGTCGCCGACGGCCTGCCCGAGAGCATGGCCGGCTTCGATCTGAAGCTCGCGCCCGGCGATTGGCTCGTCGAGGTGGCCGCCAACGGCTACTTGTCGAAGTCGAAGACGATCACGGTCGTCGTCGGGCAGCCGCAGAGCGTGGAGATCGTGCTGCGCAAGAAGCCGACGACGTCGCACGTGACGCTCAAAGGGAACGAGATCGCGATCAAGGGCACGATCCACTTTGGCACCGACAACGCGCAGATCAAGCCCGACGGCGAGCAGCTCCTCGACGAGGTCGCCGACGTGATGGCCAAGCATCCCGAAGTGCGGCGCGTGCGCGTCGAAGGGCACACCGACAACCGCGGCAACGCCGAGCACAACCTGCAGCTCTCCAAGGCGCGCGCGGCGGCCGTCGTGACCTATCTGGTGAAGGCGGGCGTCGAGGCGTCGCGGCTCGAGTCGGAGGGTTACGGCTCGACGCAGCCGCTGGTCCCGAACATCACGCCGGCGCAGCGCGCGAAGAACCGGCGCGTGGCCTTCAAGATCCTCGAGAAGGGACCGCAGCCGTGAGGGGCGCGGTCGGCGTCGCGTTGGTAGCGGTGTGCGCGATGGCGACGGCGCTCGGCGGCGTGGGCTGTCACGAAGGCAACGGGCTCGGCGCCGCCGACATGACGATGGTGGACATGACGCCGCCGGCGGATCTGCTGCCGCCGGTGGATCTGTTGCCGCCGCCGAACTGCGGGCAGATCGTGTTCTGCGCGCTCGGCTGCCTCGGCGGCGGCGGATTGGGCGGCATCGGTGGAATCGGCGGCGGCGGCGGCGGCGGCGACATGGCGGGCTCGAATCCAATCAGCTGCGTGCTCGGCTGTGGCAGCGGCGCGTCGTCGACGGATGTGACGGCGGCGATCTCGCTGGTGGTGTGTGCGGCGGGGAGCTGCCTCGCCGCGGATGGTGGGGCGAGCGGGACGTTGGGGATTCTGCAGTGCTTGCAGATGAGCTGCCCGTCGCAGTTGTCGGCTTGTCACGGGTTGGGGCTCGGCGGATAGGTGTACGGTGCGCGGCGGCGCGTGCATGTGGCCTCGCCGTGCTCAAACAGTCCTCGCCCGATGGGGCGCTGTGCTCGATTCGTGCGTTTGCCTCGGGCTGCGGAACTGCGCGCGGCGAGGCCACATGCACGCGCCGCCGCTTCTATCGTCGTGGGTCCTATCGCGGCTGATTCGGCGGCTGGTTCGAGGCTAGTCTTCGGACGGGTGCCAGGGCTCGTGGAGCCAGGCGGCGTAGGCGGCTTTTTCGGGGTCGGTGGCGTCGGGGGCGGGGGTGATCTTGAGCTTTTCGACGGGCTTGTCGCCGAGGGTGACGGGGACTTCGCGGAGCTCGTCGCGGCGGAAGACGGTGAAGCGGACGGTGTCGCCGGCGCGCTTGGAGGCGAGGCGATCCTTGAGGGTGGAGGCGTCGACGCGGAAGCCGTCGAGGGCGAGGAGCTGGTCGTTGGCGTAGAGGCCGGCTTGGACGGCGGGGCCGGCGTCGAGGGCGGTGGCGACGAGGAGCGCGTCGCCGTCTTCGCGCGTGGTGATGCCGAGCCAGGGGGCGCGCTTGTCGTCGTCGTCGTCGCCCTCGTCGGGCGCGAGCGATAGGCCGACGGTCTTGAGGATGCGCTCGGCGTCGACCTCGTCGTGGCCGCGCACGTGGCGATCGAAGAAGGGACCGAGCGGGATGCCGGCGGCCTCCTCGAAGATGGATTGCACCTGGTCGTCGGGGAAGCCTTCGCCGCGGCGGCCGTAGCGCGTCCACAAGAGGCGCATGACGTCGTCCATCGAGCGCTCGCCGCCGGTGCGCGCGCGGATCTCGAGGTCGCAGAGCAGCGTCACGACGCCGCCCTTGAGGTAATACGAGATGGTCGAGTTGCTGGTGTTCTCGTCGGGGCGGTAGAGCTTGATCCAGGCGTCGAAGCTCGACTCCTCGAGCGACTGCCGCTTGCGCCCGGGGATGCTGACGATCTTGCCGAGCTCCTCGGCGAGCTTCTCGAGGTACTTCTCCGGCTTCTGCAGGCCGGCGCGCACCAACAGGTAGCGATCGTAGTAGCTGGTGACGCCTTCCATGACCCAGAGCGAGCGCGTGTAGGCCTCGCGCTGATAATCGAACGGGCCGAGCGCCGTCGGGTGGATGCGCTTGACGTTCCACAGGTGGAAGAACTCGTGCGAGATGAGCTCGAGCAGCTCCTCGTACTTCTTGCGCGGATGGAAGGTGAACGGCGACGACAACAGCGCGCAAGACTTCTTGTGCTCGAGGCCGCCGTACTGGTTCGGCGCGAGCATGAGGATGAACGTGTAGTCGTCGTAGGGAACGCCGTCGCCGAACAGCGCGGCGGCGGTGTCGATGATCTTGACGATGTCGGCGGTGAGCGTGGCGTGCCAAGAATTCGAAGCGGCCGGCAGGCGCCCCCAGATGGCCAGGCGATGCGGCTTGCCCTGCGCGGTGAACTCGACGAGCTCGTGCGTGCCGATCTCGAACGGCGAGTCGACCAGCTCGTCGTAGTCGCGCGCGACGAACGTGCTCGGCCCCTTCTCCGGCAGCCCGACGGTGACGCGCCAACCCTCGGGCGCCGACAAGACCACGCGCGCCTCGCCGCCGGCGAGCGCGTCGGTGTAGAGGAACATGCACGCGCCGTTCATGAAGGCGTGCGAATCGTCGACGTGCGCCGAGCGCACCGTGAGATCGTTGGCGTACACGCGATAGCGCGCGACGATCGACTTGGCGCCGCGCGCGTCGACCCGCCAGGTCGCCTTGTCCACCTTGCGCACGGCGAGCGCCCTGCCCTCCTCCGACGTGCAGGTCACGTCCTGCAGGTGCCGCTCGAACTCGCGCACCAGGTACGAGCCGGGCGTCCACACCGGCAGCTTCAGATCGACATCGCCGCCACCGACGGCAAACCGCGCTTCGACGCGCACCAGATGCGCGTTGCGCTCTTCCAGATCGATTCGATATTCCACGCTCACGAAACCTGCATATCACGGTTCGAGGCGCGTGACGGTGAGCCCTTCGGTCGGCACGATCGTCACCGGCCGCCCGCGCCGTGCGATCGCGTCCTTGAGCTGCGTGCGCGAGATGCCGACGGTGCCGAGCTCCCAGAAGCCGCGCGGATCCTCGTCGGCGTCGTTGAAGATGCGCACGCAGAAGACGCGTCCGCCGTGCGCGCGCGTCTCGCCGATCTCTTTGTCGAGGCGTGCCCAGGCGGCGTCGGCGCCGTCGCGCGCGGCGTAATACGACAGCGGGAACGGCTCGACCTTGGCGCTGCCGTAGTAGACGACGTACTCGTCCCACGAGTGGCCGGGGAAGATCAGCAGATCGCCGTCGTGGAGCAGCGCGGCGGTGAGCTCCGCCTTCTGGCGCGGCCACTGATCGCGATGCGCCGGCCAGACCGCGGTGCCGAGGTTGAACGCGCCTATCCACAGGAGCACGGCAACGATCGCGCGCGACGGCCGCGGCAGCTGCAGCACGAGCGCGGCGGCGAGGATCCAGCCCGCGGGAAGGATGAAGATCCAGCGCTCGGGATCGGCGCCGAAGAAGACGACGCCTAGGAGCGCATAGGGCGCGCACCACACGGCCAGGCCGGCGACGTCGACCCGACCGATCTTCGTATTGGGCGCGCGGCGGCTTTGCAGCGCGCCGACGAAGAGCGCGGCCAGCGGGATGAGGCCGAGGAGCAGCTGGCCGACCAGCTTCTGCGCGTCGGCTTCGTACAGGTACGGCGACCAGACGATCGCCTTGCACAGGCCGTAGACGGCGTCGGCGAGGCGATAGGCGCCGCCGGTGGTGACGAAGCCGTGCTGCGCGGTCGCGATCCATTTGAGCGCGCCGTGCAGATCGTGGCCGCGCACCACCAGCGCGGCCCAGGCGTAGAGCGCGATCGACAGCGCGCCACCGACGGCGAGCGCGATCGCCGGCGGCAGCCAGCGCCGCGTGCGCGCGTGGCGATGCAGATCGTAGGCGACGTAGACCGCGAGCAGCACGTGCGACAGGTGCGAGAGCACGGCGACGCCGAGGAGCGCGCCGGTCGCCGCCGCGCGCGCGAGCGAGGGCTGCGCGGCGTAGGACTGCGCCATGCGCACGGTGAGCAGCAGCGCCACCATCGCCGCGGCGTAGGCTTCGACGTCGTTGGCCTCGCTCCAATATCCGTAGGAGAGCGCGAGCCCGCCGGCGGCGAAGGCGGCGCCGAGGCGCGCCTCTTCGTCGCTCCAGGCGGCGAGCATGCGGCGCGCGATGCTGTAGGTGACGACGACGCCGGTGCCGCCGAGGATCGCGTCGTAGAGGCGGCCGGCGCGCAGCCCGTCGCCGACGAGGTGCGTGAGCGCGCGCAGCGCCGGCATGAAGAGCAGGTGTCCGGCGGCGAAGTTGTGCGGGAGCAGCTTGATGTAGCCGAGCCCGTCGAGGTTCGGGATCGCCGGCGCGGTCACCAGATACAGGATCGTGGCGGCGGCGCCGAGCGCCAGCGCGGTGCGACGATCGAGCGCGTGGCTCGAGGAGGCGGGTGCGGTGGCCATCAGCCGAAGAAGGCTTCGTTGCGGATCTGCCGCTTGCGATCGACGCCGCGCTCCTGCAGCGCGGCCTTGACCTCGCGGATCATGGCGCCGTTGCCGACGAGATAGAAGACCGGTTTGTCGAAGCTCGGCAGATCGGCGAGGACCGATTGCGTGATGCGCCCGCGCCGTCCCGTCCAGGCGGGCGCCTCGCCGGTGAGGAAGATCTCGACCTGAAGGCGCGTCGACTGCTCCTGCAGCGCCTTGAAGTCGTCGAGCCAGAAGAGATCCTCGGCGTGGCGGTTGCCCCAGTAGAGGACGATGCGGCCGCGCTCGGCGGGGCGCGCGACCAGCTCGGCGATCATCGGCAAGACCGGCGTGATGCCGACGCCGGTGACGCCGAAGACGATGTCGCCGTGGTGCTGCAGATCGAGGCAGAAGAAGCCCATCGGCCCGGTGAAGCGCACGCGCTCGCCGGGGCGCAGCTGCGCAAAGTATTCGGAGCCGGGGCCGCCTTTGATGAGCTTGAGGATGAGCGAGATCTCGGCGTCGCCGGGCGGCGACGCGATCGAGTAGCTGCGCAGGATCGGATTGTCGTCGCTGTCGACGCCGACGCGCACCGACACGAACTGGCCGGGGCGGAATTTCAGCGGCTCGTCGGTGCGGATGACATACTCGACGACGCCGTCGGCGCGCGTGACGGCGCGGACGAGCTCGCCTTCGTGGACGTTGCCGGACACGGGTGCTAAGGTACCGGCATGTCGAGCTTCCGTCGAGGGGCGTACCCGATCGTCATTGCGGCGATCGCGAGCGGCGCGCTCCTCCTTGCGTGCAACAACAAGAAGAACGAGCAGGCGCCTCCTCCGTCGACGGGGATTCCGCCGCTCGATCAGCCGGGCGTGGCGGCGACGCCGCCCACCGATCACCCCGTGCATCCGCCGACGGCAGAGGGCGCGAGCGACAACCTGCCGCCGGGGCATCCGGCGTTGCCGGCCGGACATCCGCCGATGGGCGGAGCCTCGGGCGGCAGCGCGGCGCCGTCGGGCGCGTTCGCCGGCACCACGCCGGGCGGCGAGTTCGATCCGAAGACGGTGCTCTCGGGCGTCATCAAGCTCGAGGGCAAGGTGAAGGACAAGGTGGCGTCGGGCGACACCATCTTCGTGGTCGCGCGCAAATATGAGGAAGGCTCGACGGCGCCGGGCACGCCGCTGGCGGTGCAGAAGCTGACCGTGGGCGCGTGGCCGCTCAAGTTCTCGCTCGACTCGCGCGACGCCATGTTCGCGGGCACGACGATGACGGGCAAGATCATCGTCACCGTGCGCGTCGACAAAGACGGCGACGCGATGACCAAGAATCCGGGCGACGTCACCGGGCAGTCGAAGCCGGTGGAGCCGCCGAAGAAGGACGTGGTCGTGCCGCTGGATACGGTGCTCTGATGAAGGGGCTGGTCGCCGATCTCGTCGGCCTGGCCGCGCAGTGCGTGGTCTTCGTCGTCGGCCTGATCCTCTCGCTCATCATCGGCATGTTCCTGGGCGCGCACCTCGACGGCCCGGGCGGCCTCCTCATCGCCACCGTCATCTCCGGCGCCGGCCTGCTCGGCGCCGCCGTCGCCTCACAGGCCCTCCGCGACTACTTGATGCGCCGCGAAGCGCCGTAGATCCGATCGCTCACGGCTCGATCCGAAAGGTCTGGGCGGCTCGCCCGAGCTCGTCCTTTCGGCGGCACACTTCCAGAACGCCGCGGAAAGAACGACTCGGCTCGCCTCCGCGTCGGCAGCCCTTCGTATCGTCAGCCTCGACGGCGATCGCGCCCCCGGCGACAGAAGCGGGTGGTCATTGAAGTCGTTTTCGCCGGCGTCGAGGAGCGCTCGCCCCCGCTTTTGGGGGCGATGCCAGCGACGAGCCGAGGGCGCGGACGTGCCGCGCGCAGGGCGAAGCGCGCAGCGCGTAGCCCGAGCACGGCGTAGCGCGCCCGTCCGGCGAAAATGACTTCAATGACCGCCCGCGCACCAAAGCTGCCTATCGGATATCGATCAGATGGCGCCTATCGTTCAGCGCTTCGACGTTCCAAAAGCCCGTCGGTGCTCGTTTCAAGCGGTGCAATGCGCAGTTGTCGGTACGGAAAAAGACAGAAGGAGAATCGGCGAGGCCGAGCAGCCGACGCAGCAGGAGGTTGAGCGTGAAGGCATGAGAGACGAACAAGGTGCGGCCCGTGGTGAACTGCGCGAGGGTCTCGTCGAAGAAGGCGCCGACATGCGCGAGGCGGTCGCGCGAGGATTCGCCCTCGGGCGGGCAGGCGTCGGGATCGCGCTGCATCATCGCGCGGAAGATCTCGGGATGTGCGGCTTCGGCCTCGGCGAACGTCAGCCCGGTGAAGACGCCGACCGAGCGCTCGCGCAGCGCCGGCGTCGTGCGCATCGCGATGCCTGTCGCGGCGACGATCGGCTCCGCGGTTTGCATGGCGCGCGGCAGGTCGCTCGCGAAGATGGCGCTGAGGCCTCCTTCGGACGACAGTGCGCGCGCGGCGGCTTCGGCCTGACGCCGCCCGAGCGCCGTCAGCGGCGTCGGCCCGTGTCCGCCGAAGCGGCCGCCTTCGTTCCCCTCCGATTGCCCATGCCGCAGCAGCAAGATTTCAGCGGACGACATCGTCGTGTTATATACGCGCGCCGAGAGAGGAACGCATGCCCAATTACGCCCGTCTGCACGAGCTCGTCTCCCACCGCGTCACGTTCGAATACGACACCGGCGCGAAGATCGTCGGCTACATCGCCGCGTGCAAGCCGGCCACCGGCCCGGTGCAGGTCGTGGTCATGTCGCGCGTCGACATCCTCGACGACAAAGGGCGTGTGCTCGAGCACCACGACGAGTTCAGCTTCGTCCCGAACGTGCTCACCACGTTCCGCCTGACGGAAGGGCCGTCGTAGTCGCGAGTCGCGCTGATCCGCCGTCGCTCGAGCGCGCGCGGGCTACGAGCCGCGGCGCGCGTCGCCGATCGCCGCGCTGCGGCCGACCATCGACACCACCTTCGGCGCCACCGTCTCCGTCGACGGCGCCACCTGCGCCAGCCCCGGCGTGCGCTTCAAGACGAAGTCGACCGCGCGCGCGCGCTCCTGCATCGCCACCGACTCGATCGGCAGATACGGAATGCGCCCCTGCTCGAGCATCAGCTTGATCATGCCGTCGATGCGCAGCACCGACTCCCAGGTCACGCCCGCGCGCACGCCGTCTTCCTTGAGCAGGTCCTTGTGCGGGCGCACGTAGAAGACGATGCCCTCGCCCACCCACTCCATGTAGCGCTTGTACTCGTCGGTGTTGATGAGATCGGCGAGCACCAGCGTGTGCTCGGCGGCGTAGGCGAGGTTGTCGAACGCGCGGTCGCTGACGAAGCCGCCCGACTGATTGCGCTCGACCTGCACCTGCCGCTCGAACACGCGCCGCTGATATTCGGCGACGAGGTCGACGTCGGTGCGCAGCGCATCGAGCGACGTCTCGAGCTCGGCCAACACCGAGCGGGCAACCTCGGTTATCATCGGCAGGCCATATCGCCGGCTCACGAAGCGGGTCATCGTCGTCTTACCCGTAGCGTGCGAACCGACGAAATAGATGCGCATGAGCTGCAACTAACACGGCGCAAAAACTTGCGTCAATGACTATTTACGTATTGCAGTATATGTTGGACTAACTATGCGAATATACGCAATCGCGATCTTGGCTTGTGCCGCCGGCGCCGCCGGCTGCGCCAATTCCGGATTTCCGGAGGTCGTCGACGTCCGCGACGTCTCGACTACCTTCGGCCCGCCGTCCATCAGCCGCATCCGCGACGCCGGCGAGGTCGCGCTGCCGCAGACCGGCGTCTGGAAGGGCGAGCCCGACGGCATCGCCGGCCCCGGCGAGCTCCTCGTCATCGAAGGCGACAACTTCGGCCGCCTGCCGACGGTGAGCATCGGCGGCCGCGCCACCGCCGTCGTCGCGCGCACCGAAGGCGGCGGCATCATCGCGCGCGTGCCGACCGGCGTTCCCGTCGGCGACGTCCCCATCGTCGTGTCGCAGCCCAAGGGGCGCGCGGAGAAGATGTTTCCCATGCGCCGCCTCGCCGTCGTCGTGCACGACGGCCAGGTGATGTTCCTGCGCGTCGACAAGGATCGCGCCGAGCTGCTCGGCAAGCCGCTGGCGGCGCCGGGCGCGCGCATCGTGCGCATCTCCGCCGACGGCGGCGCCGCCTACGTCGTCGTCAATCGCGCCGACGGCGATCACCTCGCGGCGATCGATCTGTGCGCGCCGGGCGGGCCGCGCATCGCCGACGAGAAGAAGCTCTCGCATCACGGCGCGCTCCTCGCCGCCGCCATGGACGCGCCGGTCGCCGCCGTCGTCGGCGACGGCGAGATCACGATGGTGTCGACGCGCGATCCGCGTGGGCCCAGGCTCTACGAGCCGATGGATCTGCCGATGGGCGCCAAGGCGCCGCGCGCGATCGAGCTCTCGCCCGACGGCAAGCTGCTCGCGCTCCTCGTCGGCGAGGGCAACCGGCTCGTCGCCATGGACGTGGCCTCGCCGCCGAACGGCAACGTCGTCACCTCGGTCGACCTCCTGCCCGATCAGAAGCTCCCACTGGTGCGCGATCTCGCCTTCGCCTCCGACGGCGAGACCCTGTGGATCGTCTCGGGCGACAACGACAAGAGCCTGCCCGCGCTGCAGCCGACGCGCCTGACGGCGGTGCGCATCCTGCCCGAAGAGCAAGCGCCCTCGGCGGCCACCCCGCCGCCACCGACGCCGCCCGCGGACAAGAAGAACACGCGCATCGTCTCGCTCTGGCGCACGCAGTCGGTGCCCGGCGCGGCGGCGCCGTTGCGCGTGGCCGTCGCGCGCGGTCAGCCGGTGGCGTCGGGCACGACGATCCGCATGCCGCCGGAGAAGGCAGCGGTGTTCGTCACCGCGCTCAACGACGCCATCTTCAAGCTCGCCGACGTCGCGCTGGGGACGCCGGCCGGCGCCAAGGCCGTGGCCAAGCTGTGGCACCCGCCGCAGCCGGGCATGCTGGTGCGCGCCGACATCAACGGCGGCGGCGGCCCGATGTTCACCACCGTCGAGATTCCCTCCGCGCTCGACCTCACGCCCGACGCGCAGCTCGTCGTCGCCACGGCCACGCGCGTGACGCCGGCGCCGGCCAGCGACGGCGTGGTGCTCGACTTCGGCGTCATGTTCGCGCCGATCTGGGGCAGCACCGTCAGCCCCGTGTTCCTACCGCTCGGCAAGATCGACGCGAAAGAAGTGAAGCCGCCGTTCCTCATCGGCGACATTCGCATTCAGCCCTGATCGACGAATTCGCCTTCCCATCGCGCCACCACCACCGTCGCCAGACAGTTCCCCACGACGTTGACCGTCGTTCGCGCCATGTCCATGAGCGTGTCGACGCCGAGGATGAGCGTGATGCCCTCGAGCGGCAGGTGGTACGAGCCGAGCGTCGCCGCGAGCACGACGAGCGACGCGCGCGCCACGCCGGCCACGCCCTTGGACGTCAGCATGAGCGTGAGCAGCATCGTCGCCTGCTGCCCGATGGTCAGATGCACGCCCGCCGCCTGCGCTACAAAAATCGAAGCGAGCGACAGGTACAGCGTCGAGCCGTCGAGGTTGAAGCTGTACCCGAGCGGCAGGATGAACGCGACGATCGGCCGTGGCACGCCCATCGCCTCGATCGTCTCCATCGCCCGCGGCAGCGCCGCCTCCGACGACGCCGTCGAGAACGCGATCAGCGCCGGCTCGCGCACGGCGTCGAGGAACCGGCGCACCGGCACGCGCGCGAGCAGCGCCACCGGCAGCAGCACCGCGACGAGGAACACCACCAGCGCGGCGTAGAGCGTGCCGACGAGCGCCGCCAGGTGCCAGAGCACGCCGAGCCCGCCCTTGCCCACGGTATAGGCGATCGCCGCGCCGACACCGACGGGCGCGTAGTGCATGATCCCGTTGGTCAGCACGAACATCGCCTCGGTGACGCTCTCCATGAACGCGATGACAGGCTTGCCCTTGTCGCCGATGCGCCCGACGGCGATGCCGAACGCGAGCGCGAAGATCACGATCTGCAGCACATCGTTCTGCGCCAGCGCCTGCGCGATCGACTCGGGGACCGCGTGCAACAGGATCTCGTCCCACGTCTGTGGATGCGCCATCACCGTCGGCGCTTCGGCCGCCGGCGGCAGCACCACGCCGACGCCCGGCTTGGTGAGGTTCACCGCCGCCAGCCCGACGACGAGCGCGAGCGCGGTCACCACCTCGAAGTAGACGATCGCGCGCACGCCCATGCGCCCGATGCGCTTGCCGTGCGCCGCCGCGCCGCCGATGCCCGCCACCAGCGACGCGAAGATGAGCGGCGCAACGATCATCTTGATCAGGCGCAAGAACAGCGACGCGAACGGCCGGAACAGCTCGGCGCGCCCCGGCGCCACGCGCGCGACGATCGCGCCAGCGACGACGCCGAGCATGAGGCCGAGGATGATCTGCTGGCTCTGCGTCGGGCGTTTCATCGAGCGCGCCACTATCGTGCTGGTCCCCGCGAATGTACAGTGCGCGCATGCTCAATCGCTGTGCCCTCTGCGCCCTCGCCCTCGCCCTCCTCTTCTCGCCGCTTCTCGCGACCAACGCCTCGGCAAAACCGATCGTCCTGCGCGCCGCCCGCCTCTTCGACGGCAAGGGCGACACCATCGCCGCCCCCGGCGTCGTCGTCCTCGACGGCAACAAGATCACCGCCGTCGGCGCCAGGGCGGCCACACCCGCCGGCGCCGAGGTCATCGAGCTCGGCGACGCCACGCTCCTGCCCGGCCTCATGGACGCGCACACGCACCTGTCGGGCGAAGCCACCGGCGACTGGAACCGCGACGAGCTCGACGGATTCAAGAAAGAGATCGCCCAGCGCGCGATCGAATCGACCGAGCGCGCGCTGCGCACGCTCGACGCCGGGTTCACCTTCGTGCGCGACCTCGGCAGCGATCACTTCATCGACGTCGGCCTGCGCAACGCCATCGACGAGGGCCGCGTGCCCGGCCCGCGCATGCTCGTCGCCGGCAACGCCATCGGCGCGCGCGGCGGCCACTGCGACGACAACGCCGGCTATCGTCAGGGGCTCCTCAAGGAGAGCGACTTCACCAACGGTGTCGCCGACGGCCCCGACCAGATCCGCTCCGCGGTGCGCTACACCATCGAGCACGGCGCCAGCGTCGTCAAAGTGTGCGCCTCGGGCGGCGTCCTCTCGCTCACCGACAACGTCGACTCGCCGCAGCTCACCCAGGCCGAGCTCGACGCGCTCGTCGACGAAGCGCACGCGCTCGGGCGCAAGGCCGCGGCCCACGCGCACGGCGCCGAAGCCGCCAAGCGCGCGCTGCGCGCCGGCATCGACAGCATCGAGCACGGCACCTTCCTCGACGACGAAGGGCTCGACCTTCTCAAGAAGAAGGGCGCCTGGCTCACCTACACGCCGACCCTATGCCTCGACGAGCGCATGAAGACCAACGGCGCCCCGCCGCTCGTCGTCGCCAAGGCCGCCGCCGCCAAGGCGCGCGAGGACGCCATGTTCAAGCGCGCGCTGCAAAAGGGCGTCAACCTCGCGTTCGGCTCCGACGCCGCCGTCTGCCCGCACGGGCAGCAGAACCGCCAGTTCGCCAAGATGGTCTCGCTCGGCATGAAGCCGCTCGCCGCCATCCGCGCGGCGACGTCGGGCGACGCGCGCCTCTTCGGCGTCGACAAGACGCTCGGCTCGCTCGAGGCGGGCAAGCTCGCCGACGTCGTGGCCGTCGCCGGCGATCCGTCGCGCGACATCCACGCCATGGAGCACGTCGTGTTCGTGATGAAGGACGGCGTCGTCTACAAGAACGAGCGCGCCGGCAAGAGCGCCGCTACGCGCTAGCCGACGCCAGCTCGAGCCCGACGAACGGGCGGTACGGCTCCTCGACGAGATCGTCGAGCGGCACGATGATGTCGGTCAGCTCCTCGATCTTCTCGATGCCGTCCATCGACAGATCGTCGAGCGGCACGTCGACGGCGAGCACGTCGTCGAACGCGTTGCCGGGCAGGTCGAGCGCCGCGAACAGGCGCGCCTTCTGCCGCGGCCCGCGCGCCGCGATCCGCCGCGCCGCCTCGCGCCGCACCTCTTCGTCGAAGCTGGTGCTCATCACCGCGTACAGATCGCGTACGTCGACGCGATCGAGCAGCTTGTCGGCGACGGGGTTGGACGGCTCGCGCACCGCCTTGTCGAGCAGGAACGCCACGCCCAGGCGATCGTGCGCCAGCCGCTCGGCGTGACGCATGAGGCGCGCCCGCGGCCGCACGATCTCTTCGATGTCGGCGAGCACCGCGTCCTCGAGCATCCAGGCGGCGCGCTCGCTGGCGCCAAGGAGGCGCGGCGTGCCGATGATCTGCGCCGCGGCCACCGCCGCGGCCTTGAGCGGCAGCGGCGCGTCGGCGGCGTCGATCACCCGCTCCACGGCGCGCTCGAATTGCGCCCGCTCCTCGGGGAGCCACATCGACGCCCACAAATCGAGCGTGCGCTCCAGCTCGGCGACATCCAGCATCTTGGACCCTCGCGCCGGTTGTAAGCACCGGAGTATCATCACGCCATGCCCCGCCGCCGCTCCCGCCTCCTGTGGGTCGCCGTCGCGCTCGCCAGCGCGGTCATCGGGTTCGTTGCCGTCGCGCGTCACCTGCGCCATCGCACCTCGCCCCTCGAGATCATCGGCCGGGTTCAGCGCGAGCGCAATTTGTTCACCGATATTTACGGCGCCCGCACCAGCGCCGGCGTCATCCTCTTCGATGCCGGCGTCGATCCCGAGGGTGACGCGCTCGACCGTCTGCTCGGCAGCCTCAACGCCACGCGCTCCGACATCCACGACGTCTTTCTGACCCACGGCCACTTCGACCACGTGGCGGCGTCGCCCTTGTGCGTGCACGCCAAGATCCGCGTCGGCCTGCCCGACGTCGAGTTCCTCGCCGGCCGCGCGCCGATGATCGCGCCCATCGCCGGGAAGATCCTGCGCGCCATCTTCCCGCCGCCGCCGGTGCTCGCGACCGATCCGCTCGACCCGGCGCAAGGGCGCGTCGAGATTCCCGTCGGTGACGACAAGGTCGTCGCCATTCCGACGCCGGGCCACACGCCCGGCTCCTACGTGTTCGTGTTCGACAAGACGCTCTTCGCCGGCGACAGCATGGTCATCGACGACGACCAGCTCGACTTCTGCATGCGCGCGTTCAGCATCGACCCGGCGGGGAACCGGCGCGCCATCGCCGCGCTCGCCCACGCGCTCAGCGGCGTGCCCGTCGAGACGGTGTGCACCGGCCACATGGGCTGTACGCCGCCGGGCAAGGGCGCCGCCATGCTGGCGGCCCTCGTCGCGCGAGCAAAAGAGGTGAAGGAGTAATCAGAAGCGGGAGGGTCTGGTCGTTTAGTCGTCGCTGTCGTCGTCGGCGTCGATGTGCGCGAGCGCGGCCTTGAGCTCCTGATCGGCCTGGTGCATGGCCTCGTCGATTTCTTTCTGCGCGTCGGCCATCTCGCGCTGCGCGTCGGCGAGCTCCTCTTCCGTGTCTTCGTCGTCGGTGCAGTGATCGTCGTCATCGCCGACGTCGACGTCGTTCATCGCCGTCGTGTTCCACAAGTTGCCCGGCGCCTGGAAGCCCATGAGCGCCGTCGCCTTCGCCGCCCCGTTCCACGGCTCGACGGTGACGATGCCGGTGCGCGGCGTCTTGCGGAAGGGGCTCGCGTCCGGCGTGCACGAGAGGATCCGCTCCGAATAATCGTAGGCGTAGGCGCCGTTCGACAGGCGCGTCAGCCGCTCGGTGCCCTGCCACTGGCAGCCGTCGTGCTCGTCGCCACGGCGCACGAAGGTGATGCTCTTCTGGTCGGCCGACTTCACGAACACGTCGCCTTCGGCCCAGGCGCTCACGTAGAACGCGCCCGGCTCTTCCGGCGCATGCAGCACGAGGCGGTACATCTCCGCCGGCGCGCTCGCCGGTGTCGCGATCGCGCGCGGCATGAACAGCGCGCCGAGCGCAATGACCGCCCCACCCACCAAGACCCCCTCAGCCAACGTCCTCGGACCGAGCGCAACCAGGGCATGCCGCATCATCGGAGACCTCCGCTCTTCATCATTACGCCGAAACGAGAGTGACGCTTCCCCTATTCCGGTTTCTCTCATTCGACCTGCGAACCGGAAGACGCGTTGCAACTGGTCGTCGGCGGCGAGAAGGCCCCCGGTGTCCGCGTCCGCCCGTACGCGCAAAGGCGCGCAGGTCCGCGAAAATCGCGGGGCGGCGGCGGGCATGGGAGTTGCGATCGTCGCCGCCGCATGCAGGACGTGCGTGATTTCTCGCTGCCCATCGTGGTCGTGCTGCCCGAGCGCCGGGTGGTCACGGCCGACGACCAATTGACGACGACGCCGTTTCGCAAGGCCAACCTGCCGGGGGTCGACCTGACACCCGCGAAGGAGCGCCCGCCGGTGGCGCGGCGTCCGCTTTCGGGAACGCCGGCGCCCAGCATCGCCGAGCCGGCGGCGGCCGCGGCGTCAGCCTTCGCCGGTGGCGCCCGGCCATTGCCGGCGCCGCGCCATGCCTGGCTGCCGACGCCTGCGCATCCGCAGCCGTCGAAGATTCGCGCCCGCAGCCTGCTCGGCGTTCCGCCGCCGCCCCCGACGCGCGCGGCCCCGCTCAGCGACGACGACGAGCGCCGCATGCTGCGCCGTACCCACGCCTGGCGCCGCATCGCCTGGGCGCAGCGCATGCTCGAGCGCTTCGGCTTCGCCCCGCCGGACGCGGGCGCCGAAGCCGGCGCGGACGCGGGCGCGTAAGCACGCCGCCGCCTTCCGCGCGCCGCGGCGCGGCATTCCTCACACCGCCCCGCTGTAATTTTGCCCACTCCTCCGTCGCTGCGTTTTGGTATTGTCCGCCCATGCGGCACCTCGGCGTGGTCTTGCTTTGCTTCGCGGTCGGATGCGGCGCTACGAACCCGACCCACGGCGGCGGCGGCAGCGGCGGCACCGGCGGTGGCGGCACCGGAGGCACCGGCGGCGGTGGAACGGGCGGCACCGGCGGGGGCGGCACCGGC
The DNA here is from genome assembly GCA_035607415.1 of Polyangia bacterium. Classification (GTDB taxonomy): domain Bacteria; phylum Myxococcota_A; class Polyangia; order Palsa-1104; family Palsa-1104; genus JAQBQH01. Next base: position 202,711 of record DATNAQ010000096.1, on the reverse strand, counting down.
GGCTCGGGCGGCGGCACCGGCAGCGGCGATTGCTCCGACGCCGCGAAGCTCATCTACGTCATCGATCAGGACGGCACCTTCTCGAGCTTCAAGCCCGATCAGACCGACATCACCAAATCGGTCTTCACGGACCTCGGCAAGCTCAACTGCTCGGGCGCCTCGCTCTACCAGCCGTTCTCGATGTCGGTCGATCGCAACGCCGTCGCCTGGGTCGAGCTCGCGCCGTTGGGCGGCGGCGCCTCGAAGCTGTTCAACGTGTCGACGGCCAATGCCGCCTGCACGCCCACCACGTTCATGGGCGGCCAGCAGGGCTTCAACGAGTTCGGCATGGGCTTCGTGTCGAACACGGCCATGTCCACCGACGAGACGCTCTTCATCGGCGGCGGCGACATGGTCGGCGGCACCTCGAACCTCGGCACGCTCGACGTCACGAACCTCATGATCACGAAGGGCAACGCGCTCACCGGCGATCCCGAGCTCACCGGCACCGGCCTCGGCGACCTGTGGGGCTTCTTCCCGATCACCGGCAACAACACGATGGCGCGCGTCTCGAAGATCGACAAGATGTCGGCGATGGAGTCGGGCCAGATCCCGCTGACGTCGCTGACCGGCATGGCCGAGTCGTGGGCCTTCGCGTTTTACGGCGGCGACTTCTGGGTGTTCCTCGCCACGGGCACCAAGGCGACCATCGTCTATCACGTCACGCAGACCGGCGGCACGCAGCCCGTCGACATGCTCGACACCAAGTCGCGCCACATCGTCGGCGCCGGCGTGTCGACCTGCGCGCCGACGACCCCCATCGGCTAGAACGGCCCGCGCGCCTCGCTCGCCGCTACTTCTGCCCCAGCACGAACTGGTTCCCCTCCGAATCCTTGAAGATGGCCATCGTCCCCCACTGCTCCTTGCGCGGCGGCGCCACGAACTCCACGCCCTTGTCGCGCAGCTCGCCGTAGGTCTTCTCGACGTCGTCGCAGTTGAAGGTCATCGCTTGAAAGCCGCCGACGCGGTTCTCGTGCCCCTCGGGCGTGAAGAGCACGACCTTGGTTTGCGCGCCGCCGATCTTCATCTCGATCCAGCGCTGCTTGTCGTTGAACGGCTGATCGGTGAACACCGTGAAGCCGAGCTTCTCGGTGTAGAAGGTGAGCGCGCGCCGCTGATCGGCGACGGGGATGCTGACGAAATCGACGTTCTTGATCATCGTGGCCTCCGGTTGCGCCAGACATAGGCTGCCCGGCGCGACGCGTAAAGCCCCAATCGCCGGCGCCGCGTCGAATCGCATTTCGATTCACTATATTTTCGAATACTATAGTGACGAATGCGCTCCTTCGCCGTCGATCGCTACGTCACCGACACCTTGATGCGCGATCTCATCTCGCACGACAAGAAGCCGTCGGCGTTCGTCGTCTATCTGTGGCTGTGGTCGCGCACCCACGGCGACGCGCGGCCGAGCGTGCACCAGAGCCATCAGCAGCTCGCCGACGCCACCGGGCTGTCGAAGAGCGCCGTGCAGTCGGCGGTGAAGGTATTACAACGCCGCCACCTGATCACGGCGCGCCAGGCCTCGCGCACCGCCACGCCCGAGTACACCGTGCAGCGCCCGTGGGCCGATCGCTGAACAGCATCGCCTTAACGAGCGCCGTCAGCGCCTGGCGATGCGATCGACGAAGGCGATGAGCGCCGGCGCATCGAGCGGCTTCGGCAGGTGCGTGGTGAAGCCGGCGGCGAGCGCGCGCTCGCGATCCTGCGCGCTGGTGAACGCCGACAGCGCGATCCCGGGCAGCGGCGGCTCATGCGCCGCCACGCGCCGCATGAGCGAATAGCCGTCCTCGCCCGGCATGCCGATGTCGCTGACCATGACGTCGAACGGCTCGCGCTCGATGAGCGCCATCGCCTCGTCGGCCGACGCCGCCGCGTGCACCGTCGCCCCCGCGTCGGTGAGCACCGTCGACACCAGCTCGCGCGCGTCGGGCTCGTCGTCGACGAAGAGGATGCGCAGGCCGTCGAGCCGCGGCGCCGGCAGCGGCTGCGCGATCGGCCGCCACTGCCCGGTCTGCGGACCCGAGTGCTCGACCGCGACCGGCGCCGGAACGCCCTCGGCCGCGCGCGTGGGCAAGCGCACCGTGAAGAGCGCGCCGCGCCCCGCCCCGTCCGACGACGCTTCGATCTGGCCGTGGTGCAGCTCGACGATGTGGCGCGCGATCGCCAGCCCGAGGCCGAGCCCGCCCGACTGCCGCGCGCCCGAGGCCTGCTCGCCCTGCCGGAAGCGATCGAACACGAAGGGCAGGAACGCCTTGTCGATGCCCACGCCGTGATCGACGACGCGCAGCACCTTGGTGTCGCCTTCGCCGGCGAGCGACACGGTGACGTGCATCCCCTCCGTCGAGAACTTGACCGCGTTCGACAAGAGGTTCCACACCACCTGCTGCAAGCGCGTCGCGTCGCCCACCAGCTCGTGCCCGCCCGGCTCGATCGACACCTCGAGCGCGATCTGCTTGCCCGCCGCCTGCGGCGCCACCGTCTCCGCCGCGCGCCGCACGATCGCCGCCAGGTCGGTCGGCGCGTGCGCGATGGTCAGCTTGCCGGCGATGATGCGCGAGACGTCGAGCAGATCCTCGACGAGCCGCGCCTGCATGCGTGCGTTGCGGGCGATGGTCTCGAGGCCGTGCGCCACGCGCTCGGCCGGCAGCGTGCCCGCCGACAACAGCTCCGCCCAGCCGAGGATGGCGTTGAGCGGCGTGCGCAGCTCGTGCGACACGACGGCGAGAAACTCGTCCTTCATGCGGTTGGCCGACTCGGCCGCGGTGCGCGCCGAGCGCTCGCGCTCCGACGCCACCGCCTGCCGCCGCAGCTCCTCCGACTGCGCCTCGAGCATCTGCCCGCGCTGCCACAAGGTCGTCAGCGCGCCGACGCGCGCGCGCACCACGTCGGAGTCGAACGGCTTGGTGATGAAGTCGAAGGCGCCGAGCTGATAGCCGCGCGCCGCATGCGAGATGTCACCGAACGCGGTGATGAAGAGGACCGGCGTGTACCGCGTGCGCTCGCGCTGCCGGAGCAGCTGCACGGTGGTGAAGCCATCCATCCCCGGCATCTGCACGTCCATGAGGATGACGGCGAAGTCGTGCTGCAGCGTCGCCTTGAGCGCGTCCTCGCCGGAGCGCGCCTCGTGAATTTTCTGGCCAAGCGGCTCCAGCACCGCCCCGAGCGCAAGGCGATTGGCGTCGATATCATCGACAATCAGGATGCGTGCCGGCGGTGTAGGCCACGCGTCGGGCAGAGCCACACCCATAACATATGGTTGTTTGCTCCGAGGCTCCGGCGTCAAGAGTAAATCGGTACGAAGTTGCCTACTCGGGCGCGAAATCGAGGCTCTTTCGGACCGTCTGGTTGGGCTCGATGTCGACGGAGAGCGTGCGCTTGATCTTGTACTCGGGATTGGCCAGCACGATCTCGTGCGCGCCCGCCTTGAGCTTCATGCTGAGCGGCGTGGTGCCGCGCGCCTGCCCGTCGACGGCCACGCTGCACCACGGGCTCGTCGCAATCACGAGCGTGCCGTCGCCCTGCGCGCGAGCCGGCGCAGGCACGGCCGGCGGCGGCGCGGACGTCGACGGGCGAGCGGCGAGCGCCGACATGGGTTGCGACGCGGCGTGGACGCCGTGCGCGCTCGAGCGCCGCACCGCCGCGGCGGCGTGCACCGTGCGGCGCAGGTCGATCTCCATCGTCGCCTCTTCGCCGCTATCGAGCATGAAGCGCTCGGCGACTCCGGGGTGCGTCGCGTTGCGCACGAGCAGCACGTGCTGCACGCCGGGCTGCACGTCGAGGTGCGCGGGGCTGTGCAGCGGCAGCGTCCGTCCGTCGAGCACGAGGGTCGCGCCCGGCGGCGTCGTCGTCACCACCACGGTCGCGCCGACCGCCGGCGCCTCTGCCGCGACGACGGGCGCCGGCAGCTCGAGCGCAGCCGCGGCGGCGCGCCTCGTCGCTGCGACCGGTTTGGTGACGGGCGGCGGCGCGATCACCGGGTGCGACTCGCCGCGCGTGCCGACGAAGCGCCACACGCCGAAGCCGGCCACGAGCACGACGAGCGCCAACAAGATCGCCGGCGCATGCCCGCGTCGCGGCGTCAGCTCCTCGTCGGGGAGCGACGACAGCTGCACGTCCGACGGCGGCGGCGGCAGATACAGCGGCTTGCCCTCGCCTTCCGCCTCTTCCGCCGCCAGATCGGCCTCGCGCTCCGCCATCACCGTCGCGAAGTGACGCTCGAGCTGCGCCACGTCGCCTTCGTCGCTCGCTCTCTTCCACGCGCCGACCTTGTCGGCGAACAGCGACTGCATGTAATCGGCGAGCGCGAGCGTCGACATGCGCAGGCGCAGATCGTGCGCCAGCTCCTCGAGCGCCTCCTGCAGCTCGCGCGCGGTCTGAAAGCGGCGCGCCGGATCGCGCTCGAGCGCCTTCATCACGATCGCCGACAGCCGCGGGTCGTACGCCGGATCGAGCTCGCGCGGCGACGGAATCGGCCCCTCGGCGATCTGCTTCAGGATCTGAAAGTCGGTGTCGCCGTGGAACAGCCGCCGGCACAGCGTCAGCTCGTGCATCAAGATGCCGAGCGAGAAGATGTCGCTGCGCCGATCGAGCGGCTCGCCGCGGCACTGCTCGGGCGACATATAGGGCACCTTGCCCTTGAAGCTGCCCGAGCGCGTCTCGTTGATCCGGTTCGACGCCTTGGCGATGCCGAAGTCGAGGAGCTTGACCGCGCCATCGTAGGTGACGATCACGTTCTGCGGCGTCACGTCGCGATGCACGATGTCGAGCGGCTTGCCGTCGCGATCGCGTTTGGTGTGCGCGTACTGCAAGCCGGCCGCGACCCCGACGGCGATCTCGAGCGCGTGCGCGATCGGAAGGCGCGCTTCGGCCCGCCGCGAGATGCGCCGCACGATCGAGCGCGCGTCCTCGCCGGCGAGATACTCCATCACCATGAAGTAGCTCTTGCCGCAAACGCCGACCTCATGCGTCTGGACAATATTCCCGTGGGACAACGTGGTCGCGATGCGCGCCTCGTCGAGAAACATGCCGATGAAGTCGTTGCGCGACGCCAGATGCGGAAGGATGCGCTTGATGACGACGAGCTTGTCGAAGCCGAGCACGCCGACCATGCGCGCCAAAAAGATCTCGGCCATTCCACCGGCGGCGAGGCGCTGCAGCACTTCGTACTTGCCGATGGTCTGCCCGGGAATCACCTCTTCGGACGCAGGCAGAGGAAGTGCCTCGATCATAGCAGCATGATCGATTCTCCGTCGGTGATGATCAATCGGTGACGTTTTTCGTGCGCGGGCTCGCGAAACTTAGTTCCAAGGCTGATCGCCCGAAGAGGGGCAGTAGCAGGTGCTGTTGGCCGTGTTCTGTCGCGCGCGTCCGGTAGCGTTGTTCATCGATGCGCTATCTGACCACGTCCAGCACGTGCACGACATCGGCGCCGTCATCGACTGTCCGCAGATGACCTTCTCGCTGTTGCCCGTGCCGCAGGTGTTGCCGAATGGATTGGCGTATCCGGCGGCCTTGGCCGCGTCGCGCGCGAGCGTCTCGGAGTAGCTGGGCTCGCAGTCGTAGAAGCTGTGTCCGAATCCGTCGGTGTGCGCGGTCTGGCACTTGTTCCCCGGGCAGCAGCCGCCGGCGCCGGAGTCGACGCCCGGGCATTCGCAGCCGGTCGACGCCTTGCCGTCGCAGTCGAAGTAGCCCGCGCTGCACGCCTTGACGGTGCACGAGCCGGCCGGGCAATCGGAGGTGGCGTGGGCGAGATTGCAGGCCGCGGCGCCGCACGCGCCACAATGCGCGGGATCGTAGATGTTGGTCTCGCAGCCGTCGTCGCTGTTGGGCGCGACGGGGTGATTGCAGTCGGCCCAGCCGCTCGCGCACGTGGGCGCGCACAGCTTGTTGTTGCATCCGGGCGTGTTCACGTGCGCCGACGAGCAAGCGCGTCCGCACGAGCCGCAGCTCGACAGATCGGTCGACACGTCGATGCACTCCGACGAGCAGCACTGATCGCCCGTCGGGCAGTTGGGCGCCGCGGCCACGCAGCCGGTCACGCACGTCCCCGACGCCGAGCACTCCTTGCCGAGCGGGCATTGGGTCGAGTCGAGGCACTCGACGCAGCGATGATCGGCGGTGTGGCAGTGCGGCGTCGCCGGCGTGGCCGCGCAGTCGGGATCGGCCTTGCAGCCGGCCGCGCAGTTGCCGTCGGCGGCGCAGTAGGTGCCCGTCGGGCAGTCGTCGGGCGCGGTCGTGCAGCGCGGCGCGGCCATGTCGTCGTCGCCGCCGTCGATACCGGCGAGATCATCGCCGGCGCCGGCGTCGGGCGCGTCGGCGAGCGTGAGGTTGAAGCAGGCCGGCTGATTGGCGCGCACGTCGGTCTCGATGCACGCCGAGCCGACGAGCGTGGCGCCGTTGGCGTCGGCGAACGCCGACAGGAGCAGCACGTGATGTCCGGCCGGCACGTCGAGCTTGATGGGCTGCCCGGCGACCGACACCTTCGACAGCGCCGGCGGCGGCGCCCCGTCGGCGACGCGCGCGCCGTCGCAGTGCGCGCTGGCGTCGTAGACGTCGAGCCGCACCATCTGCGCGCGGCTCAAGACGTCGCTCATCTGACCCATCGACATGCACGGCGTGTCGCCGCCGCCGCAACCAGCGACGGCAATCGCAACGCCCATGCACGCGATCACAGCGCGCAGACACCGCATCTTCACGCGATTGTAGAGAGCGTCGGCAGCTCGTACAATGAGGTCGATTTTTCGTCTGCACGCTGACATGAATCGACGATCGAGATCAGCGGCGCGCGTGATCGCGTCGTTTACCGTCGCTGCGGTGATCGCGGCGCCGTTCGCCGCGCGCGCCGAGGTCGACAGCGCGCTCGTGAAGCAGGGCGTGGCGGCGTACGCCGCGCTCGACTACGCGCGCGCCATTTCGCTGCTCGAGCAGGCGCGCGGCGAGTCGCTGACGCGCGACGAGAAGGTCCTCACCTACCGCACGCTCGGCATGGCCTACGTCGCCGTCGGGCAGCCCGGCCCGGCCAAGGTCGACTTCGAGCACCTCCTGCGCGTCGATCCGTCGGCCGAGCTCGATCGCTCGGTGGCGCCGAAGGTGCGCGCCGTCTTCGAGGAGGCCAAGGCGCAAGCGGCGACCTCGGCGCACGCGCTCGCCCCCGCGCTGCCGGCGCTGGCGCCGAAGCTGACGCCGGCGGCGCCGCACGAAGGTCGCTCCGTCGACGTGCATGTCATCTACCCCGGCGGCGTCGCGCGCAAGATGACGGTCTACTTCCGCAAGACCGGCGACGCGACCTTCTCGCGCACCACCGTCGACGGGCACGCGAGCGACTTCGACGCGACCATCCCCGGCCTGGCGGTGCAGCCGCCCGGGCTCGAGCTTCACGTCGTGCTCCTCGACGACGCCGGCGCCTCGGTCGCCGCCGGCGGCAGCCTCGGCGCGCCGCTGTCGGTCACCGTCACGCGCGCCAAGAAGCCGGTCTACAAGCGCGGCTGGTTCTGGGGCGTCATCGGCGGCGTCGCCGCCGCCGGCGCCATCGCCACCGGGCTCGCGCTCGGCCTGCCGCGCGGCAGCTCGGCGCCGGTCACCGTCAATCCGCAGTAGTGACCGTTCTCGTCGACAACGCGCGCTGACACAGGCTTCCGATTTTCGGAGGCCGTTCCGAAAGCCGATGAGCCTTTTCGGCGATCGCGCGCCGCGGCAATGCGAGCGCGCCCACCTCGGTTACGCCAAACGCCCGTAATCGATGTAGTGCGCGTTGCACTGCGGATGTACCGAATCTTGGTCCCCTCGTTGCACTGGGACCCACCTCGCAACCCATGGGGGTTTGGAGGATCCAATGTCTCGCGCTTCGATCATTTCGCTTCTCGCTGCCACCGCGCTCGTCGGATGCGCCGGCGGCGGCGCCACCACCGGCGACGTCGAGCTCGATCTCACGGGCGCCGATCAGACGCAGCTCTTCTCGCTGCCCGCGCAGCCGGACAATCACGCGAACCCCGGCGTCACCTCCGCCGTCGTGACGATCAACGAGATCGACGCCAAGGTCGACGGCCACTGGGCGCCGGTCATGACGACGCCGCAGACGCTCGACCTTCTCACGCTCGACAACAAGTCGATCACCACGCTCGGCATCGCCAAGCTCCCGACCGGTCACGTGAGCGAGCTGCGCTTTGTGATGGATCAGGTCGGCGACTACGTCGTCCTCAAGAACGGCGACAAGCTGCCGCTCATCGTGCCCAACAGCGGCGTCGTGAAGGTGACCGGCAAGCTCGATCTCGACGCGTGCGCCGCCGGCATCCTCATCTTCGACTTCGATCCGCACATCGTCGTCGAGGACATCAAGGACGGGCACGTCTACGAGCTCACCTGCAACGCGCACATCAAGACCGACGAAGTGAAGGGCGCGTGCAGCAACAACACCGGCAGCGACGGCGGCTCGTCGACGCCGGGCCCGGACATGGCGGGCGGCGGCACGAACGCCTGCACCGGCGTGGTGTGCATGATGGGCCAGATCTGCGTCGTGCAGGGCGGCGCGCCGGTGTGCATGGACACGTGCACGAACCTGGTGTGCGCGCCGCTCGTCTGCGTCGTCGAGAACGGCGTGCCGACGTGCGTGGATCCGAACACCGGCAACGGCGGTGGCGGCTCCGGCGGCGGCGGCGGTGGCGGCTCGGGCGGCGGCGGTGGCGGCTCGGGCGGCAACGGTGGCTCGGGCGGTGGCGGCGGCGGCGGGACGGGCGGCTCGGGCGGCGGCGGTGGTTGCCACCATCACTGAGCCGCTGCGATCTCCCCCCACCCTGCGGTCATCGGACCCTCCGTACAGCTACGCAGTAACCCAGCTAATTCAAAACGTTAGATCCTCATCGACGTACGGCACGTCCGTCGCACTACGCGGCGCCATGAAGACGCTGGCCCTCCTGTTCGCATTCGCCGTGGCGAGCGCCGGCTGCCTCGGCGCGTACTCGCCGAGCCCCCCCGAGCCCGCCGGCGACCAGGACATGGCCCGCAGCGGCGGCACCGGCACCGGCACCGGCGGCAATGGCGGCAGCGGCGGCGCGGGCGGCGGCGGCGGCAGCGCGAGCAGCTCGCCGGGCGACATGGCCACCAGCGGCGGCGGCACCGACGGAGGCGTCGTCGGAGCCAAGGCGTTCGGCGACGTCTGCACCGTCAACGGCGACTGCCAGAGCAGCCTCTGCGGGCAGTTCGTCATGGGCACGGTGCATCGCTGCACCAAGAGCTGCACCGTCGCCACGCAGGCCGCCGACTGCCCCGCACCGTCGGACGGGACCTGCAACAACAACGGATCTTGCAAGTTCGACCAGTAGCGGACCCGCCACGGCCCCCCGGAATGCCCCCCAGTCTGCGGAGTTGACACCCTCCGTATATCTACGTAGCGACAGAGTGAATCCGGTGTCTTACGGAGCTATCTGACGGCGGCACGTCGGTCGCATGACGGTGGCGCATGAAGACGCTCGCACTGACGCTGCTGTTCGCCGTGGCGAGCGCAGGCTGCCTCGATCTCGTCGTCCCGCCGCACGCCGCGGCCGGCGCCGACATGGCCACCGCCGCCACGGGGACCGGCGGCAACGGGCCCGGCACCGGCGGCGCCACCGACGACATGGGCGACGACGACGGCGGCGCGGCCACGCCGGGCACCAAGGCCTTCGGCGACGCTTGCACGGTCAACGGAGACTGCCAGTCCGCGCTGTGCGAGCAGTTCGTGCAGGGGACGGTGCACCGCTGCTCGAAGCCGTGCACCGCCGCCACGCAGGCCACCGACTGCCCGGCGCCGTCGGACGGCACCTGCACGCCGAACCTCTATTGCAAGTTCGACCAGTAGAACATCCGGAATTCCGGAATTTCGCGCTACTCGACCGTCGCCGCGACGCCCGCCTCGCGGATTCGATATCCCACGCCACGCACCGTCTCGATGAGCTCGCCCGCGGGCCCGAGCTTGTCGCGCAGCCGCTTGACGTGCGTATCGACGGTGCGCGTCTCCAGCTCCGGCGACGCGTTCCACACGTCGGCGAGCAGCTCGTCGCGCGTGCGCACGCGCCCGCGGCCCTGAATCAGGTAGGCCAGCAAGCGGAACTCCTGCAGCGTCAGCGGCAGCTCCACGCCCTGCACGACGCAGAGGTGCGCATCGAGATCGAGCGCGATGTCGCCGGCGACGAGGCGCTGGCGCGACTCGGCCGGCGCCTCCTTGCGGCGCCGCGCCACCGACTCGACGCGCAACACCAGCTCGCGCACGTTGAAGGGCTTCGCCAGATAGTCGTCGGCACCGAGCTCGAGGCCCTGCACGCGATCGGTCTCGGCGTCGCGCGCGGTGAGCATGAGGATCGGCAGCTCGCGCGTCGCCGGATCGGCGCGCAACAGGCGGCAGACATCCATGCCCGAGACGTCGGGCAGGTTCAGGTCGAGAACGATCACGCGCGGATGCAGCGAGCGCGCGCGCGCGAGCGCTTCGGCGCCGGTCGACGCCTGCGCGGTGGTGAAGCCGGCCTGGCGCAGGTTGAAGTCGACGAGCGTCCGAAGATCGCGCTCGTCGTCGACGATGAGGACGGGCCCGCGGTCTAGGGACATGGTTCACTCATGCCGCAGATTTTAGAGTGCTGCCGTCGGCGGCGTGTGAACTGTTGGCAAAATCGCGCACGGGCTGGAGGCGCGTGCCGGGCAGCACGCGCAACCGGTTGCCGCGCCAGTCGATCTCGCGCCGCCACAGCCCGACGGCCCACGCGCAGGCGAGCAGCGCGTCCTTGGCCGGCGAGGCTACGACCGTCGCCAGCGGCGGACGGCCGCCACGCAGCATGGTGAGCGCGGCGCCGTCATAGGCGAGCTTGAGCGCCGCAGCGACGCCGACGCCGCCGAGCGTGATGAGCGACGGATGCGCGAGCCAGCCGGCGACCGCGACCATGGTCGGGTTGAGCAGCGCCTGCGCCGCGTAGACCGGCCCGCCGATGCACTGGCGATGCATGACGCTCCAGCGACGGTAGCGGCGATAGAAGTCGCGGGCGTCGCGGCGCTCGGACACGTTGCGCACCGGCGCCTTGCCGACGACGACGCGCTTGTCGAGCGTGGCCGAGACCTTTTTGCCGAGGAGGTAGTCCTCGGCGAGCACGTCGGCGAAGGCCTCGAAGCCGCCGAGCGCGGCGAGATCGGTTTTGCGCAGCGCCATCGATTTTCCGACGACGATGTCCTTGCCGACGACGCGCTTGGCGCCGATCATGCCGGCGCCCACCGACGCGCACAGGTGCAGGTTGTCCATGAGCGAGCCGATGCGCTGCTCGCCGATGCCGGCGATGGGATGGGTCACCAGGCCCACGCGTGGATCCTCGAGGTGCGCCGCGATCTCGTCGAGGTAGCCGGGCGCCACGCGCACGTTCGAGTCGCTGACCACGATCAGCTCGTGGCGGGCGGCGCGCGCCAGCGTCGCCAGCTGGTTGACCTTCGGGTTCAAACCGGGCGTGCCGCGCTGGAGGACGACGCGCACCCGGCGTGGGAAGCGGCGCGCGAAGGCGACGGCGACGGGATGGGCGGCGTCGTGACGATCGCGCACGCCGAGCAGGAGCTCGTAGGGCGCGTAGTCGAGCGCCGCGAAGCACTCGAGGTTGGCGACGAGATCGTCGTCGAGGCCGCAGAGCGGCTTCAAGATCGAGATGCCGCGACGCAGCCGCGGCGCACGCGCGGGGGCGCGGCGGTGCAGGACGAGAGCGACGAGCTGCAGCCCGTAGAGCACGAGGCCGAAGGCGCAACCGACGAACAGGAGCTGCGAGACGTGGATCATGCGTCCTCCGTTCCGGTCTTGAGTTGCATCCGTTCCGCGACGGCGGCGCGCAGCGGCCGCTCGCGCGACACCAGCCAGCCGGGCGCGCCGCACAGCCGGCCGCCGGCGTGCGCGAACACGCGGAAGCGCCCGAGCGATGGCGACGAGCCGGCGTTGTAGAGCCCGAGCGGGCGCGCATCGGAGGCGAAGAGCACGCGCTGCTGGGGCACGTGGCGATGGCCGTGGAGCACGAGGTCGCAGCGCCCGCGCAGGCGCGTGAGCAGCATCTTGCCGAGGCGCAGCTCGGTCGCGTAGGGCAGCCCGATGCGCGTGGCGAGGAGCTCGGGCAGCGTCTCCTCCGGCAGCGGCAGCGGGTGATGGTGCATGGTCACGACCACGAGGTGGCCGGACGGCGCCGCCGCGACGGCACGCTCGATCTCGCCGAGCACGGTGTCGTCGAGATCGCCGTGGCCGGCGAGCAGGAAGCGGTTGTGCGGGCCGGTCGAGTCGACGCGCACGACGTAGACGCCGTGGCGCGTCTCGGTCTGCACGCGCGCGCCGCGACGCAGCCGCGCGCCGAGATCGTCGCCGAGCCGGTCGTGGTTGCCGGGCACGACGGTGAGCCGGCCCGCCTGCAACAGCGGCGCGAACAGCGCGACGTAGCGCGCGTACTCGTGCGCCCGCCCGCGCTCGGTCACGTCGCCCGAGAGCACGACGTGGTCGACGCCGCCTTCGAGGAGCGCCTCGACCGCGCGCGCCACCTCGAGGTCGTTCGCCGGGGAGCGTCCGAGGTGAAGGTCCGACAGATGTGCCAGCGTCTGGATCATCTGCCGTGAAGCTAGCGGACGGATGTGTCAATTCGGTTCGCGCCCGGCGACGGGCCCGCCAAACGTCCGCGAATTTCTGGTGTGTACGGGGGTCTTGCTACGCGTCGCCGCGCATGCGGTAGCCGATCGAGCGCACCGTCTCGATGAGCTCGCCGGCGTCGCCGAGCTTGGCGCGCAGCCGCTTGACGTGGGTCTCGATGGTGCGCGTCGCCGAGTCGACCGGGTAGCTCCACACGTGCCGCAGGAGCTGCTCGCGCGTGCGCACCCTGCCCTGCCCCTTCATGAGGTACACGAGCAGGCGGAACTCGAGCAGCGCCAGCGCCACCTCGCGCCCGGAGACGCGGATCAGGCACGCGTCGAGATCGACCTCGATCGCCCCGCAGGTCAGCATGCGCGTCGACGGCTCGACCGGCTGGCCGATCGGCGACGACAAGCGGCGGCGCACCACGTTGAGGCGCAACACCAGCTCGCGCACGGAGAACGGCTTGGGTACGTAGTCCTCGGCGCCGAGCTCGAAGCCGGCGATGCGATCGGCCTCGCCCGAGCGCGCGGTCAGCATGATGATCGGGATCTCGCGCGTCTCCGGATCCGCCTTGAGCCGGCGCGCCACTTCGATGCCCGACAGATCGGGCAGGTTGAGGTCGAGCAGGATCATCTGCGGGGCGTGGCGCGCCACCTGCTGCAGCGCCTCTTCGCCGCTCGCCGCCTGCAGCGTGCGGAAGCCCGCCTGCTTCAGGTTGAAGTCGAGCAGGTGGCGAAGGTCCTTCTCGTCGTCGACGATGAGGACCGTGGGCGCCGCGCCCGTCGAGCCAAACGTGCTCATTTCCTGTGTCTCCGCCTGCATGTCAGCCTCTTGGCCGGGGCCAGTGATGGCGGACGTCGCGTCCGCGGACGAAGTAGATGACCATCTCGGCGATGTTGGTCGAGTGGTCGCCGATGCGCTCCAGGTAGCGCGACACCGACGAGAGCGCGAGCGCGCGCGCCACCGCGTTGACGTCGTCGGCTTCGCCGCCGGAGATGACGTCGGCGATGAGGTGCATGTTGAGGGCGTCGATGTCGCGATCGCCCTCGATCACCTTCTCGGCGCGCTCGGCGTCGGCGTGCACGAAGGCGTCGAGCGCCATCTGCAGCGCGCCGAGCACGCGCGTGGCGAGCAGCTCGATGCGATCCTGCATCGGCGACGGCGCGAAGCGCGCCAGATCGCGCACGCGCTTGGCGATGTTGACGGCCAGATCGCCGATGCGCTCGAGATCGGTGACCACCTTGAGCGCGAGCATGACGAAGCGCAGATCGGACGCCACCGGCTGGCGCCGCGCCAGGATCAGAAAGGCGAGCTCGTCGATGCCGATCTCGGCCTGATCGATCGCCTCGTCGTCGGCGACCACCTGATCGGCGAGCTTGTCGTCGCGCTTGATGAGCGCCTGGACGGCGCGCCCGATCTGCTCTTCGGCGCGCCCACCCATGGCGAGCAGCTTGTCGCGCAGATTGCGCAGCTCGCGGTCGAACTCGCGACTGGTATGTCCCTTTTCCACCTGCATCCGCTCCCTGGGGGCCGTTACCGGCCCTACCCGAACTTCCCGGTCACGTAATCTTCGGTCTCGCGCTTTTGGGGGCGCGTGAACACCTGTTGCGTGGCGCCGTGCTCGACGAGCTCGCCGAGATAGAAGAACGCCGTGAAGTCGCTGACGCGGATCGCCTGCTGCATGTTGTGGGTGACGATGACGATCGTGTACAGCTCCTTGAGCTCGTCGATGAGCTCCTCGATCTTGGCGGTGGCGATGGGATCGAGCGCCGAGGCCGGCTCGTCCATGAGCAGCACCTCCGGCTCGACGGCGAGCGCGCGCGCGATGCACAGGCGCTGCTGCTGTCCGCCCGACAGGCCGACGGCGCTGTCGTCGAGGCGATCCTTCACTTCGTCCCACAGCGCCGTCTGGCGCAGCGTGCGCTCCATGATCGCTTCGTAGTCGGCGCGCACGCGGTTGAGGCGCAGCCCGGCGACGACGTTGTCGCGCACCGACATCGTCGGGAACACGTTGGGGCGCTGAAAGACCATGCCGACGCGGCGGCGCAGGTAGACCGGGTCGACGCCGTAGACGTCCTCGCCGTCGACGAGCACCTTGCCTTCGGAGCGCGCGCCCGGCGTGAGCTCGTGCATGCGGTTCAAGCAGCGCACGAAGGTCGACTTGCCGCAGCCCGAGGGGCCGATGATGGCGAGCACCGAGCGCGGCTCGACCGAGATCGAGATGTCCTTGACCGCGCGCGTGGCGCCGAACCAGGCGTCGAGGTGCTGCACCTCGAGCTTGGGACGCTCGGCGGCTTCGACTTTGGGCAGGTGGGCGTTCATGGTTGTTTTCCGCCTTCGCTCAGGCATTCACCCGTCGGCGCGTGGTCAGCTTGGCGAGCAGGCTGAGCGCGCCGATCAACAGGAGCAGGCACAGCGCCGCGCCCCACGCCTTGGCGTGCCAGTCCTCGTAGGGGCTGATCGCGTAGTTGAAGATCTGCACCGTCAGCGACGCGGTCGGCTGACGCGGGTCCGCGTTCCAATATTGGTTGTTGAGCGCGGTGAAGAGGAGCGGCGCGGTCTCGCCGGCGGCGCGCGCGATGGCCAGGAGCGCCGCGTTGACCAGCCCGCCGAGCGCGGTGCGCAGGACCACCGAGAGGCTCGTCTTCCACGCCGGCACGCCGAGCGCGAGCGAGGCTTCGCGCAGCGTCGCCGGCACCAGGCGGATCATCTCCTCGGTGGCGCGCGCCAGCGTCGGGATCATGAGGATGGCGAGCGCGACGGCGCCGGCCAGCGCCGAGAAGTGGTGCATCGGCACGACGATGAGGCCGTAGGCGACGACGCCGATGACGATCGACGGCACGCCGGCGAGCACCTCGGCGCAGAAGCGCACCGCGTGGCCGAGCGGCCCGCCGCCGCGCTCGGCGAGGAAGATGCCGGCGCCCACGCCGAGCGGCAGCCCGATGCACGACGCGAGCGCCACCATGTAGAGCGTGCCGACGATGCCGTTGCCGACGCCGCCGCCGACTTCACCGACGGGCAGCGGCAGCCTGGTGAAGAACGCGATCGACAACGAGTGCATGCCCTTGGTGATGACGAGCCAGAGCACGCTGGCGAGCGGCACGAGCGCGAGCACCACGGCGAGCGCGCACAGACCGGTCATCACCGCGTTCACCATCTGCCGCGCGCGGTGGCTGCCGACGCGCCGGGGGATTGCGTAGCCGCGAGCCATCGACATTGCCATGTCGCTGCTCATGGTTGCTCCGCGCGCGCGCTCATGTGGTCACAGCCCTTCTCGCCGACAGACGCACGAGCAGCCGCGCCGCCGCCGAGAGCATCAAGGTCACGCCGAACAGCACCAACGCCAGGCCGGCGAGCGCGCCGGTGTGGATCGCGCCCGAGGCCTCGGCGAACTCGTTTGCGATCACCGCCGGCAAGGAGTAGCCCGCCGCGAACAGCGAGCCGTGGATCTCGGGCTGGTTGCCGATGAGCATGGTCACCGCCATCGTCTCGCCGAGCGCGCGCCCCAGCCCGAGGATGACCGCGCCGAGGATGCCGCGCCGCGCGTACGGCAAGACGACGGCGCGGATCGCCTCCCAACGGGTGGCGCCGAGCGCGAGCGCGCCTTCGCGCAGCGCCGCCGGCATCGTGCGCAGCACCTCGATCGTCACCGACGCGATCGTCGGCAGGATCATGATGGCGAGCACGATGCCCGCCGGCAGAAAGCCGATGCCGAGCGGCGCCCCCGAGAACAGCGGGACGAAGCCGAACCAGCGCCCGAGCGCCGGCTCGACCACGTCGCGCAAGATCGGCACCAGCACGAGCAGGCCCCACAAGCCGAACACCACCGACGGGATCGCGGCCAGGATCTCGACGAAGAACGAGACCACGTGCCGCACCCGCGCCGGCGACATCTCGGTCAGAAAGAGCGCCAGGCCGATCGCCACCGGCATCGCCAGGACGATGGCCACCGCCGAGGTCACGAGCGTGCCGTAGACGAAGGGCAGCGCGCCGAACGAATCCTCGACGGGATTCCAGTCGGTGCCGGCGAGGAAGTGGAAGAAGCCGAGCTTGGCGAAGGCCGGCGCCGAGAGCCGCGCGCACACCAGGACGATCACGCCGACGACGAACAGGACGCTGCCTCCCAGCAGCGTCAGGCCCACCGCGAAGGCGCGATCGCCCGTGTGCGCGTGGCGGCTCGTGGTCGCGGCAGCGGGCGACATCAGTTGCTCGCGATCACGCTCTTGCCGCCGACGGTGATGGTGCGCAGCGCGGCCTCGACCTTGGTCACCACCGGCTTCGGCAGCGGCGCGTAGTCGAGCGGCCCGGCGAGCTTTTGCCCGTCGTGGATCGCCCACCACAGGAACCGCCCGATCGCCTTGCCCTTGGCCGCGTCCGGCTGCGCCTTGTGCACGAGGATGTACGTGAACGCCGAGATCGGATAGGCGTCCTTGCCCTTGGCGTTGGTGATCGACACGCGGAAGTCGGCCGGTATCGGCACGCCCGCCGCCGCCGCCGAGGTCGACTCGATCGACGGCAAGACGAATTTGCCGTCGGCGTTCTCGAGCGCCGCCATGGTCAGCGCGTTCTGCCGCGCGTAGGCGAGCTCGACGTAGCCGATCGAGCCGGGCGTCGACTTCACGCTGCCGGTGACGCCTTCGTTGCCCTTGCCGCCGAGGCCGCCCGGCCACTTGACGGCCTTCCCGACGCCGACCGACGTCTTCCAGGCCGGCGACACCTTGGCGAGGTAGTCGGTGAACACCGCCGTGGTGCCCGAGCCGTCCGAGCGGTGCACGACGGTGATGGCGATGTCGGGTAGCTTGGGCTGACCGGGGATCGCCTGCAGCTTGGGATCGTTCCAGTGCGTGATCGTGCCGTGGAAGATGTCGGCGAGCACCTCGGGTGTGAGCTTGAGCCCCGCGGGCGCGCCGTTGTAGACGACCGCGACCGAGCCGAGCACGGTCGGGATGTGCACGACGCCCGGCGCCCTGGCCAGCTCGGCGTCGGTCATCGGCGCGTCGGAGGCGCCGAAGTCGACCGTCTTCTCGGTGATCTGCTTGACGCCGCCGCCCGAGCCGATCGACTGGTAGTTGAAGCGCTCGTTCGGGTGCAGCTTGTTGTACTCGGAGAACCACTTGGAATAGAGCGGGAACGGAAAGGTCGCACCCGCGCCGTTGATGAGCAGCGCATCGGCGCGCGCGACGCCGGCGCAAAACATGAGAGTTGCCGCCATCCAAGCTAACCGCTTCATGAGCGTTCTCCTTTGGCTACACGAATCCTAGGAGGCGATTGGTGTCGCCTTCGTGACGTGTTCGCGAACGTTTCGGGAAGTCGTTAGAGGTTGATGCCGGCGCGGAACAAGAGCTCGTGCTCGAAACGCTGGTAGTAATAGTTCTTCTTCACGTTCGGCGCGTCGCCGTCGAGGTAGTTCAAGAAGTAGTTCACGCTCAGGCGCACGTGCTTGGTGCCCCACGCGTCGAGGCCGAGCCCGAGCTGGTGCAGCTTGTAGAGCCCGACCGCGGGGTCGGCCGTGGTCGTGCCGGTCGCCGGGTCGACGGTGCCGGGCAGGCCGCGGATGTTGAACGAGAGCTCCTCGTAGCGGACGAGCGCGCGCAGGCCCCACAGGGGCTCTTTGGCGACGGTGAACTTCTTGATGTGCGGCATCGGCTCGAGGCCGGGGGTCTCGATGAAGCTCACGTCGCCGAGGATCCAGGCGAAGAGCTCGAGGTACCCACCGTAGCCGTCGAGGTTGCCGCCCGACTTCGGCTGGCTGCGCGAGAAGGCCGAGCCGTTCCACTTGCCGCTCATGGCGTTCGGGATGTTCACCGAGTCCATGTAGCTCAACAGATCGTACGAGACGTGGACGAGCTCGCCCTGGAGGCCGAGCTTCCAGATCGGGATGCGCGTCTCGAGGCCCCACTTGACCGTCTGCCCCGACGGCACGAGGTGCTCGCGGATGGCGTTGCCCACGCCGTCGACGCCGTTGTTGTAGCTCGACGAGAAGAGGCCGAAGCCGCCGGTGGTGGAGATGCCGGAGAGATCGAACTGCGTGCCGCCGCTCGCGCCGCCGATGGCGCCGCCGAGGTTGCCTTCGTGCTCCCACCAGAACGAGCCGCCGACCTCGACGTCCTTGAGCCACTTCATCTGGTCGGCGGCGGGCATCCAGGCGAGCGGCGCCACGAAGGCGCGGCCGAGGACGGTGCCCCAGTTGTCGCCGTTCTTGAAGTTCTGGCCGTCGCCGTCGACGACGCCGATCGAGTAGTAGGCGAGCTGCTTGGGCAGCCAGCCCCAGATGAACGCGCCCTGCTCCTTGTTGGTCGGCACCGCGAGGAAGCGGATCGTCGGGCCGCGCTCGATGAAGTCGAGATACTTGTCCGAGGTGCGGTTCTCGAGGCTGAACGGCGCGTCGAATTGGCCGACCTGCACCTTCAGCCACGACAGGTAGTCGGCGATGATGTACGCGTCGGCGAGGGCGCCGAGCGAGCCCGACGCCGGCGTGGTCGTGAACTCGCCGGCGATGTGGAAGTCGAAGTGGCCGATGAACGTGCCCTGCAATTCGACGCGGGCGCGGCGCACGAAGAGGGTGTCCTTGGGACGCGGGTCGGCGCCCGAGTTGGGAACGACGCCGGCGGGCGCGTCACCGCGGTTGAGAAAGTTGTACCAGTCGATCTGGAGGCGGCCCTTGGGGAACAGGACGAACCAGTCGTGCGGATCGCGCAGGAAGAAGCTGCCGTTGGCGTAGCCGGCGAGCGGCATCATCGGCGGCGCAGCGACCGCCACCGGCGGCGCGACCGGCAGCGGCTCGACCACGGCCGGGGCGGGCGCAACGGCCGGAGCCGCCGGGGCCTCGGGGGCGGCCGGGGCCGCGGGCGCCGCCGGAGCCGCGGGGGTTTCCGGCGCTGGAGCGGCCGGCGCAGCCTCGGCCGGCGGAGTCTGCGCGAAGACGGTGGAAGCGAGGAGCAGCGGGGCCAGGCCGTAAAAAATTCGCATGCCCGCGGTCGTAACATTCGTCGGTTTCCGCCCCGAGACTGCTCTGCAACGATTCTGTGAAATCAGTCTTCGCGGATGCGATACCCGAGGCCGCGCACGGTCTCGATGAGATCGCCGGCGCCGCCGAGCTTGTCGCGCAACCGCTTGACGTGGGTGTCGACGGTGCGGGTCTCGAGCTCGGGCGAGGCGTTCCACACGTCGGCGAGGAGCTCCTCTCGCGTACGAACGCGACCGCGGCCCTGGATGAGGTAGGCCAAGAGACGGAATTCCTGCAGCGTCAGCGGCAGCTCGGTGCCGTCGACGTAACAGAGGTGGGCGTCGAGATCGAGCGCGATGCGGCCGGCCTCGACGCGCTTGTGCTGGGCCGACGGTGGCGCGGCGGCGCGACGGCGCGAGACCGCTTCGACGCGCAGGACGAGCTCGCGCAGGTTGAAGGGCTTGGGCAGGTAGTCGTCGGCGCCGAGCTCGAGCCCCTGCACGCGATCCTCCTCGGCGCCGCGCGCGGTGAGCATGAGGATGGGCAGATGGTGGGTCTCGTCGTCGGCGCGGAGCAGGCGGCAGACCTCCATGCCCGAGACGTCGGGCAGGTTGAGGTCGAGCACGATCACGCTCGGCTTGAGAGCGCGCGCGCGGGCGAGCGCCTCGGCGCCGGTCTCGGCCTGCGCGGTGCGCCAGCCCGCCTGGCGCAAGTTGAAGTCGAGCAGCGTGCGCAGGTCGCGCTCGTCGTCGACGATGAGGACGAGCCCCTTCGACGCCGGCGCGCTCATGGTTGCACCGCGCGCAGACTCCGGCTCGGCGCGCCAAGTCGGCTCGCTGCACTCGCCTCCCGGGCGCGAAATCCCCTCGCCTGCGTCGGCGCGCTCATGCGGCCGCCGGTAGGGCGATGATGAAGCGCGCGCCGTTGCCCACCTCGCTCTCGACGGAGACGTCGCCTCCGTTGGCCAGCGCCAGGTGCTTGACGATGGCCAGGCCGAGGCCGGTGCCGCCGAGGTCGCGCGAGCGCGCGTCGTCGACGCGGTAGAAGCGCTCGAACAGGCGCGCGTGATGCTCCTTCGGGATGCCCGGGCCGGTGTCCTCGACGATCACGCGCACGCGGCCGCCACGGCTCTCGGCGCGCACCGAGACGCGGCCGCCGGCGGGCGTGTACTTGATGGCGTTGTCGACGAGGTTGGTGATGATCTGCTCGACGGCGGCGCGCTCGGCCGAGACCCGCTCGCCCATCGGCGTCTTCTTCTCGAGCGTGATGTTCTTGGGCTCGGCCTTGACCTGCAGCGTGCCGAGCACGCCGTCGACGGCGCGCTCGATCTCGACGACCTCGACGCGCGGCTTGTAGCCGGCTTCGAGGCGCGCGATGTCGAGGAGATCGGCGGTGAGCCGCGACAGCCGCTGGGCGTGGCGCATCAGGATCTCGAGGAACGAGCCGCGCGCCTGGGGATCGTCCGCGGCGCCGGCGGCGAGCGTCTCGGCGACGCCGACGATGGCCGCCACCGGCGTGCGCAGCTCGTGCGAGGCGTTGGCCACGAACTCGCGGCGCAGGCGCTCGAGGCGCTTGGGCTCGGTGACGTCGATGAGCACGACCACTGCCTGGCGAGCGTCGGCGCCGCCGAGCGGATCGACGGTGGCGACCAGCGCGCGCCCGGCGAGCTGCACGTCGCGCGAGACCGCGCTGCGCGTGGCGAGCGCGTTCTCGATGGCGTCGCCGACGGCGGGGACGCGCACGGCGTCGCGGATGGAGCGCCCTTCGGCGTCGCTGCCGAGGCCGACCAGGCGCGCGAACGCGGGGTTGGCGACGGCGATGGTGAGCCCGCCGGAGGCATGGTGCGAGCTGCCGCCGACCACCGGCGGGTGAACGTCTTGCACGAGGGCCACGCCTTCGGACATGCCGTTGATGATCGCACGAAGCTTGCGACCTTCGCCGCGCAGCTCGGCCAGCCGCGCGGCCAATTGGTTGCGCAGGGTGTCGAGCGTGTTGACGAGGTCGCCGAGCTCGTCGTCGCCGGCGGGCGGCAGCAGCACCTCGAAGTCGCCGTGGCTCATGGCGCGGGCGGCGCGGGTCATGGCCAGGATCGGCCGCGTCAGCCAGCTCGACAGCGTCGTGCCGAGCAGCAGCGCCAGCACCAGCGCCATCAGCCCGGCGAGCCACACCGCGAAGTGCGCGCGCCCGACGGTGGCGGCGACGGTGTCGAGCGACAGCGCCAGCCGCAGCACCCGCGTCGGCGACGGGGCGGGCGTGCCCTCGGGCGGCGCCACCGCGGGTGGCACCGGCACCGCGACATATAATAGACGGCGGCTGACCGTGGCCGAGCGCCGCTCGGCGACGCCGACCCCACCGGCGAACGCGGTCTTCACCTCGGGCCGCGCGGCGTGGTTCTCGACGGCGCCGAGCGCCGAGGCGGGTACGTCGGTGTCGCCGAGCACACGCCCGTCGTGATCGATCACCGTGACCCGCGCCAGCGACGCGAGGTTGGCCACCCAGGCGGCCACGTCGTCGGGGGCGACCCGCGCCAGCTCGCCGGCGAGCGTCGTCGCCTCGCGCGTGAGCGACTCGCGCTCGACGTCGCGCACGCTGTCGCCGATCCAGGCGTCGAGCATGGCCGCCGCCGGGACGAGCACCGCCACCACGACGCCGAGGAACGCCACCAGCAGCCGTTGCTGGATGCGCTTGCGTGCCACCCCCAGTGGGTAACGCGTTGTCCCGCCTGGGCGCAATGGCGACGGTACGGATTCACGAAATTGTCACAAACGAGTCGCCCGATCGTTACTATGCTGCGGCGCAGAAAGCCCCCCAGGAGGGCCAATGTTCGGACGGCTCCTGCCTCGCGAGACCAGCTTCTTCGACTTTTTCGAAAAACATGCAGCCACGACGGTCGCCGGCGCTCAGGAGTTCCTGTCGCTCGCCTCGACCGGCGCCAACGTCACCGCCAAGGCCAAGCGTATCAAAGAGATCGAGCACGAGTGCGACACCATCACGCACCACTGCGTGGAGGCGCTGCACAAGACCTTCATCACGCCCATCGAGCGCGACGACATCTATCGCCTCATCGGCAAGATGGACGACATCATGGACTACGTCGAGGCCGCGGCCGAGCGCATCGCGCTCTACAAGCTGACGGTGATGACGTCGGACGTGAAGGACCTCGCCGACGTGCTGGTGCGCGCCACCCTCGAGCTCGAGGAGGCGATCAAGCTCCTGCGTGACATGTCGAACGCCGAGGCCATCAGCAAGAAGTGCATCGACATCAATCGCCTCGAGAACGAGGCCGATTCGATCCTGCGCGTCGCCGTGGCCCGGCTCTTCGACGAGGAGCAGGACACGAAGACCATCATCAAGTGGAAGGAAATCTACGAGAACCTGGAGAACGCGACCGACCGCTGCGAGGACGTCGCCAACATCATCGAAGGCGTGGTCCTGGAGCACGCGTAGATGCCTTCAGTCTCGGCCCTCGTCGTCCTCACCATCGGCATCGCGCTCGTCTTCGACGCCATCAATGGATTTCACGATGCGGCGAACTCGATCGCGACGGTGGTGTCGACGCGCGTCCTCAAGCCGCAGACCGCGGTGTTGTGGGCCGCGTTCTTCAACTTCGTCGCCATGTTCATCTTCGCGCCGAAGGTCGCAGACACGGTGTCGAAGATCGTGCACATCAAGGCGAGCGATCCGGCCTACGTCTACGTCATCCTCGCCGGGCTCATCGGCGCGATCGTGTGGGACCTTCTGACCTGGTGGTGGGGTCTGCCCACGTCGTCGTCGCACGCGCTCATCGGCGGGATGGCCGGAGCCGGCGTGGCCCACGCTGGCTGGGGCGCGCTGCGCTGGGACAAGCTCATCGAGATCGTGAAGTTCATCTTCATCGCGCCGTTCCTCGGCTTCGGGCTCGGCTTTCTGCTGATGCTGATCGTCTATTGGCTCTTCCGTCGCTGGCGGCCGGCGAAGGTCGATCAGCGCTTTCGGCGCGTGCAGCTCTTTTCGGCGTCGCTGTACTCGATCGGCCACGGCGGCAACGACGCGCAGAAGACGATGGGCATCATCATGGCGGTGCTGATCGCCGGCGGGCTCATCCCGCAGGACACGCCGCTGTCCTTATTCCACGCCAAGACGTCGTGGATCGTGCTGTCGTGCAACGCGGCGATGGCGCTCGGCACCGCGCTCGGCGGCTGGCGCATCGTGCGCACCATGGGCATGAAGCTCACCAAGCTCAAGCCGGTCGGCGGCGTGTGCGCCGAGACCGCGGGCGCGATCACGCTGTTCATGGCCACGCACCTCGGCGTGCCGGTCTCGACGACCCATACCATCACCGGCTCGATCGTCGGCGTCGGCTCGGCGACGACCAAGCTGTCGGCAGTGCGTTGGGGCGTGGCCAGCCGCATCATCTGGGCGTGGCTCTTCACCATCCCGGCGGCGGCGGCGGTGTCGGCGGGCTGCTATCTGTTGAGCCTGTACGTCAAGACTCACTAGGCCTCTTCGACCGCTTCAGCTTCTCGACGAGCGTGGTGCGGTTGAGGCCGAGCAGCTGCGCCGCGGCGTTGCGATTGCCGCCGGTGCGCTCGAGCGCCTGATCGATCAGCGACTCCTCGAGCCGCGCCACCACCGCGCGCAGATCGACGCCGGCGGCGGGCAGCTGCGTTCCGGTCGCCGGCGTGGTCGGCGTCACCGCATCGGCCTGAGCAGCCGCGCCCGGCGCCGCGGGGTGGACGATCGCCGTCGGCAGGCCGGCGCGCTCGAGCTGCCCGCGCTTCTGGAAGATCACCATGCGCTCGATGAC
This sequence comes from Polyangia bacterium, assembly GCA_035607415.1. Lineage (GTDB taxonomy): Bacteria > Myxococcota_A > Polyangia > Palsa-1104 > Palsa-1104 > JAQBQH01. The sequence continues at coordinate 178,336 of DATNAQ010000096.1, read as the reverse complement.
GTTGCCGAGCTCGCGCACGTTGCCCGGCCAGCTGTAGCGTTGCAGCGCCTCGAGCACCTCGGGCGTCGCGCCGACGACGTTGGTGCCGTGACGCGCGTTGGACACCGCGATGAAGTGCTCGGCCAGAAGCGGGATGTCGTTGGTGCGCTCGCGCAAGGACGGCAGCTTCACGTCGACGACGTTGAGGCGATAGAAGAGATCTTCGCGGAACGTGTTGGCCTTGACCATCGCCGACAGATCGCGGTGCGTGGCGGCGATGACGCGCACGTCGGTGGCGCGCGTGGTGCTCTCGCCGAGCACTTCGAACTGACGCTCCTGCATCACGCGCAGGAGCTTGACCTGGAACGCCAGCGGCATGTCGCCGACCTCGTCGAGGAAGAGCGTGCCGCCCTCGGCGAGTTGGAAGCGCCCGGCGCGCGCGTGGGTGGCACCGGTGAAGGCGCCGCGCGCGTGGCCGAACAGCTCCGACTCGAGCAGCGCCTCGGGGATGGCGCCGCAGTTGACCGCGACGAACGGCCCGCGCGCGCGCCGCGACGCCTTGTGGATGGCGCGCGCCACGACCTCCTTGCCGGTGCCGCTCTCGCCGGTAATGAGGATCGTCGCGTCGGTCTCGGCGACGGCGCCGACGATGTCGAGCACGTCGCGGAACGAGCCCTCGCTGCCGACGACGTCGCCGGGCGGAGCGCGGCCGAACGTGTCATGCAACAAGCTGCGGAGGGTGTCTGGCGTAAAAGGCTTGGTGAGAAAGTTTGCCGCACCCGCGCGCATCAGCTCGACCGCCGCCTGAACCGTGGCGTGGCCGGTGAGCACGACGACCGGAACCCGGCGCTGCACTGCCAGCGCCACGACCTCGCGTCCGCCTGCGCGCGGCATCTCGAGATCCGTGAGGACCAGCTCGGGACGCGCGCGATCGATCTTCTCTTCGGCCTCTTTGCCGTCGACAGCGACGGTAACTTCACAGCCTTCGCGAAGCAGGCAGCGCTCGAGCGTGCGCCGGACGTCCGGATCGTCTTCGACGACGAGGATGCGGCGCTTGGTCGCGCCTGTAGTGGACATCGCCCAACTAGGCTACGACCTCACGGAGGCGTCCGCAAGCGATGCGCGCATCAGCGCGCGGCGAGCCGGGGCGTCGCCGGCGGAATGTCGCGCACCAAATGCGCAGTCAGCTCGTTCATCGCGTTCTCCGGATCGCGCGGCGCCGAGGCGCTGCCGCAGACGAGAATCCTGCCGCCGGCGTCGACGACGTCGATATGGACCTTGTAGTCGATAAATCGATAGTGCAGGTCGTTGAACATATTGTGGCGCGCGTCGTCGGGCGCGTGCATCTGCGCATCATCCACGAGCGCGCCCTCGATCTTCATGGTGAGCGTGGGGACGCCGGCGCTGGGCGCGTCGAGCACCTGATAACCGCGCGCGCGCAGCTCCTCGGCCATCGCCGCGCGGCCGTGCTCGACGAGGAGCGCGTCGACGGTGCCGTGCAGCTCGGCGGGCGCGAAGCGGACGGCGAGGAGCGGATGCGTGTCGACCACCGACCAGCGTGTACCGGCGCACCCCGACACGGCGACCAGGGTGAAGAGCGCGAGCGAGCCAAATCGCATGAGCGTGACCTCCGCTCGTGACATCGGACGAAAGGCGCGCCGCTTGAGCCGCGACAATCCGCCGCAGGTAGCCAAAGGTGGCGGCACGTCGCTTGCTCAGCGATGCGCGCATGAGAAGAACCGAGCGCCTTCCGTTCGAGCTCTACGTCACCTGGCATCGCGAGGGCCGCGAGATCGTGTGCCGCGCGGTCGATCTCAACGCGCACGGCATGTTCGTGCGCACGGACGAGCCGATCGCGCCCGACTCGGAGCTGCAGCTCGCCGTGCAGCTGCCCGATCGCGTGCTCGAGCTGATCGTCGCGGCGCGCTTCGTCGGCACCACCGCCCGCGGGCGCGGCGTCGGCGTCGAGCGCCTGGTGTTCGACGAGCTCGCCGACCGCCACTGGCTCGCCTTCTACGAGGCGCTCTACGCCGAGCAGGCGCGCCAGCGGCGCAGCGCCGCCATGGGCGCCTGAGCCGCGCCGAACGGCCGGCGCATACCGTCGGAAAAATGGCGGTCGCCGGCGAATTGGCGGGCCGAGCGTCAACCGAATGACGCCGCGACGTTCGTACCCCGGGATTCAGTATTCCCCATCACGTAAAAATCTTGGCAAGCCGGCTGCAGTGCTGTCGGTCATGACGACGACGACGAAGCCCGCGACCCGCCAGCCGATCGATGTCGATGCGCTGCTCGACCGCACCCCGGCGAACGACGTCTACCGCTGCTCGCCGAACGATCCGGCCGCCGGCATGACGCTGGTGCGCCAGATCGCCGCCGCGATCGCGCGCCGCCTGCCGACCCACGTCGATCGCGACGAGCTGGTATCGCTCGGCGCCCTCGGATGGGTGGAGGCGCGCGCCCGCTTCGATGCCGGCCGCGGCGTGCCCTTCGCCGGCTTCGCCGCCATGCGCATCCGCGGCGCCATCCTCGACGGGCTGCGCGCCGCCGACACGCTCTCGCGCGGTGATCGCAAGCGCGCCAAGGCCAGCGACGAGCCGACCGCTCCGCGCATCTTCGCCAGCGAGGACGAGATCGACGGTGCCGTCGACACCGCCGCCGCCGACGCCGGCGAGGTGCTGCAAAAAGAAGAGCTGCGCCAGGAGCTGCACGTCGCCCTCGGGGCGCTGCCCGAGCGCGAGCGTCATATCGTGTCGCGTCACTTCTTCGACGACGTGCCGATGAAGGCGATCGGCGTCGAGCTCGGCGTGACCGAGTCGCGCATCAGCCAGATCGTCACCGCCGCCATCGGCAAGCTGCGCGCGCAGTTCGGCATCGTGCTGATGCCGCGCACGTCGAAGACGGCGGCGCGCACGCGCAAGAGCGAGGCCGCCCCGCTGGCGGTGGCCGCATGAACGGGCGCGGGCGACGAATCTTTCCTCGCTGGGCGCTCCACGCGGCCGTCGATCTCGAAAGCGACGACAACTTCTACGCCGGGCTGTCGTACGACGTGTCCGCGGGCGGTATCTTCGTCGCCATCGTCGACATGCCGCCGATCGGCGCCGCCGTCGACATCGTCGTCACGCTGCCCGACGCCACGCGTCTGCAGCTGACCGGCGTCGTGCGCTGGGTGCGTGAGCCCGAGCGCGCGTCGTCCGGGCTGCCCGCCGGCGTCGGCATCGAATGGCACGCGCTGCCGATGGAGGCGCTGCGCCAGCTCATGCACTTCGCAGAGCTGCGCGAGCCGCTCCTGTGGGAGCCCGAGCCCGAGATGCCGCAATGAGCGCCGCGTGTACACCGCTGCCGAAAAACGAGGGACCACCGATGGTACGAGGGACGATTCTCGTGGTCGACGACGAGCCGCTGCTCTTGCGCGCGTTCACCCGCGTGCTCGCGCGCGCCGGTCACGACGTCGCCCAGGCCAGCGACGGCCAGGAGGCCGCGACCATGGTCGCCAAGCGGCGCTACGACTGCGCCTTCGTCGATCTCGGGCTCCCCGGCGCCGGCGGTCTCGAGGTGCTGGCGACGCTGCGCGCGCGCGATCCCGGCCTGCCGGTGATCCTCATGACCGGCGCGCCGACGCTGGAGACGGCGATCGACGCGGTCGCCGCCGGCGCCCTGCGCTACCTGGTCAAGCCGATCGACTCGCCCGATCTCATGCGCGCCGCCAGCGACGCCATCCGCGCGCGCAATCGCGACGGCGGTGACCGCCACGATCGCCGCGCCGATCACGACGCGGCCAACGCCGCCGTGCTCGAGCGCGCGTTCGAGTCGCTCTACATGGTCTATCAGCCGATCGTCCGCTACGGCCGCCGCGAGGTCTACGCCTACGAGGCGCTGGTGCGCACGCGCGAGCCGTCGGTGCCGCATCCGGGCGCGCTCATCGACATGGCCGGCCGCCTCGAGCGGCTGCCCGAGCTCGGCCGGCGCATCCGCGACGCCGTCGCCGTCACCGCCTCGACGTCGCTGGCGCGCCTGTTCGTGAACCTGCATCCGATCGATTTTCTCGACGAGCATCTCTACGCGCTCGAGGCGCCGCTGTCGCGCCACGCCCGCCGCGTCGTGCTCGAGGTGACCGAGCGCGCCGGCCTCGACGCCATCCCCGATCTCGCCGATCGTCTGCGCCGCCTGCGCGCGCTCGGCTATCGCATCGCCATCGACGACCTCGGCGAAGGCTACGCCGGCCTGACGTCGCTGGCGCGGGTGGCGCCGGAGTTCGTCAAGCTCGACATGTCGCTCGTGCGCGGCATCGACGGCTCGCCCGCGCAGCTGAAGATCGTCGAATCGACCGTGCAGCTGTGCCGCGCGCTCGGCAGCGACATCATCGCCGAGGGCGTCGAGACGCCCGCCGAACGCGACGCGCTCCTCACCATCGGGCTCGATCTTCTGCAGGGTTATCTGATCGCCCGGCCAGCGCCCGAGCTGAAGGCTCCGACTCTGCCGTGAATATGTCCGACACTGTGATAACGTTCGATCCGCTCATGACCCGCGATGAGCGCGAGCTGCGCAGCGTGATCGACGCAGTCCCGGTCGGCATCATGGTGCGGCAGGGCAACGTCATCGCCTACGTCAATCGCGCCGTCGCGGCGTCGTTCGGCGTGGAGCCGGCGGCGCTCGTCGGGCGCCGCGTCGTCGACCTGGCGCGGCCCGAATATCGCGATGCGTTCGCCGAGAAGCTGGCCGCCACCGACCGCGGCGAGACGCGTCCGCCCTTCGAGTTCCGCTACGATCGCGCCGACGGGCGCATCGGCACCATCGAGTCCTGCGCGGCGCGGCCGCTGCGCTGGAACGGCGCCGACGCCTGGTTGACGACGTGGCGCGACGTCACCGAGGAGCGCGCCCTGCGCGAGCGGCTGCAGATGGCCGATCGCATGGCCGCCGTCGGCACGCTGGCCTCGGGCGTGGCCCACGAGATCAACAATCCGCTCGCCTGCGTGACGGCCAACCTCGAGCTTTTGCGCGAAGAGCTGGCGCCGCCGGGCGACGCCGTGCCGCCGCCGGCGAACCGCATGTCGCCCGCCGAGATCCTCGCCGCGCTCGACGACGCGCGCGAAGGCGCCGAGCGCGTGCGCCTCATCGTGCGCGACCTGCGCCTGTTCGCCCGCGGCGACTCCGTCGAGCGCGGCCCGGTCGATCTCGGCGGCGTCCTGCAGGCCGCCGAGCGCATGGCCGGCAACATGGTCAAGGCGCGCGCCCGCGTCATCCAGGAGCACGCACCGCTGCCGCCCGTCGACGGCAACGCCACACGCCTGTGTCAGGTGTTCGTGAACATCCTGGTCAACGCGGCGCAGGCGATCGTCGCCGGCGCCCCCGAAGACAACGAGGTGCGCGTGCGCGCCACGCTCGACGGCGACCAGGTCGTCGTCACCGTGCGCGACACCGGCATCGGCATCCCCGCCGACGTCCGCGGCCGCATCTTCGATCCGTTCTTCAGCACCAGGGGCATCGGCGGCGGCACCGGCCTCGGCCTCTCGGTCTGCCACGGCATCGTCAGCTCCTTCGGCGGCAGCATCGCCGTCGACGAGCCGCCCGACGGGCGCGGCACCATCGTGCGCGTCGCCCTGCCCGTCTACGCGCGCTGAGCGAGCACCGACGGCTGATTTCGCGATTTCCGGAATTTCCCGGTTTCCCGTCGCTGCTGGTCGGGCCACCCGACTGATGCCTTTTGTCCCCAACTATAGGACCGCGTCACACACGCCGCATGACGCGCGCGTCGACCCTCTCCTGTTGTTTCGCGATCCTCGTCATCGGCTGCGGCACGCCCGCCGGACGCAACGGCGGCGGCGGGAACGGCGGCACCGGCGGCGGCGGCTCGGGCGGCAACAACGGCATCGAAGATCTCGTCGTCACGCCGGCGAACGTCACGCTCGACATCGTCGACGGCATGCCGCTGCCGTCGCAGGACTACAAAGTGCACGACGCCGGCGGCAACGACGTCACCGGCGACTGCACGATCCTCGTCGAGGATCCGCTGCTCGGCAGCTTCTCGGGCGCGACCTTCAGCGCCAGCGGCATGGGCGCCGGCGTCAGCAACGTGCGCGCGACCAAGGGCGATCACTTCGGCCGCACGCCGCTCACCGTGCACATCAAGAAGATCGTGATCGCGCCCGGCGCGCCGCCCGATGCGCCCGGCAAATTCGGCGGCGCACCGACGGGCGCCGCGCCGGCGATGGTCTATCCGCCCGACGGCACGCTCATCCCGCCGAACCTGAGCGAGCTCGAGGTGCAGTTCACGCCGCCGGCGGGCACGTCACTCTACGAGGTCGGCTTCGTCGGCCCGGCGCTCGAGCTGAAGATCTACACCACCTGCAACGCCGTCGGTGGCGGCTGCGCGCTGTTGCCCGACGAGGACACGTGGAAGCTCCTCAGCCACGCCTCGGCCGGGACCACGATCGATCTCTCGCTGCGGTCGACCGACGGCTCCGGCAACGGCGGCCCCGTCGGCAGCGCGCCGGCGCAGAAGCTCTCCTTCGCCGACGCCGATCTGCAGGGCGGCCTCTACTACTGGGCCGCCGCGTCGGGCTCGATCCTCCGCTACGACTTCGGCCTGCGCAACCAGACCGCCGAGCAGTTCTACACCGCCGCCAAGGCCGGCTCGACCTGCGTCGGCTGCCACGTCTTGTCGCGCAACGGCGCGCGCATCGCCGTCGGCATGAACGTGCCCGGTCCCGCCGAGCTGCGCACGCTCGACGTCGCCACGCGCGCCACGCTCTTCGACTCGGGCGGCACCGGCGGCGGCGGCATTCCCGGCGGCGGCTTCCCCGGCGGCAGCGGCTCCAACTTCGAGGCGCTCTCGCCCGACGGCACGCAGGCGCTCATCAACAGCGGCGCCAACCTCGCGCTCATCGACACCGGCAACGGCATGTCGCTCGCCGCGGGCGCCATCATGAACGCCACCATGCCCGACTGGAGCGCCGACGGCACCAGGATCGTCTTCGTGCGCGACTCGTCGTCGGCCTGTCCGCTCGGCCTGTGCGGCGCGCAGCCCGGCGTCTCGATGGGCACGCTCATGATGACCAACGTCAGCGGCACCATGTTCTCCGGCGAGAGCACGCTCGTCTCCGGCGGCGGCAACAATTACTATCCGTCGCTCTCGCCCGACGGCGCGTGGGTCGCGTTCAACCGCTCGGCGATGAACTCGTACGACGCGCCCGATGCCAAGATCCTCGTCGTGCCGACGGCGGGCGGCGCGCCCGTCGATCTCACCGCGGTCAACGTCACCGCCGGCAACTCGTGGCCCAAGTTCGCGCCATTCGCGCAGACCTTCCAGGGCAAGCCGATCTACTGGCTCACCTTCTCGTCGCGCCGCGACTACGGCCTGCGCCTGCAGCAGGCGGGCAAGACGCAGGACATGCAGATCGCGCAGCTCTGGATGGTCGCGGTCTCGCCCGATCGCGCCGCCGCCGGCGACGGCGGCTATCCCGCCTTCTGGCTGCCCTTTCAGGACATGACGACGGGCAACCACATCGCGCAGTGGACCGAGAAGGTCGAGCGCGCGCCGTGCACGCAGATCGATCTGTCGCAGTGCATGCCCAACGAGACCTGCATCGACAACTTCTGCACGCCCGCGCCGATTCAGTAGTCGCGGCTCACGGCCGATGGGTCGTGAGCCACGCGTCCACCGCCGCGAGCTCTTCGCCCTGATTCCGCGCCGCGGCGAAGGCGCCCCGCGCCGCGACGGCCCGCTCGCGCGCACGCCCATGATCGCGGCCGCCATCCCACTCGGCGCGGGCGAGCGCGAAGCGCACCTCCGCCAGCGGAAGCGGATCGTCGGCGTGCTTCTCGGCGATCGCGGCCGCCTTGTCCAGCGCGACGAGCGCGCGCGCCGGCTGCTTGCGATCGAGATCGATCTCGCCGATGCCCGTCCACGCGGCCACGAAGTACGGGTGATCGGCCGTCAGCTTGGCCTGCCAGATCGCGATCGCGCGGCGATAGTCGGCGAGCGCCTCGTCGTCGTCGTGCCTGAGGCGCAACACATCGGCGAGGTTGTTCAGCGCCAGGCCGACGTCGCGGTGATCGGGACCCTTGGTCTTCTCGGCGAGCGCCAGCGCGCGCCGGTCGTACACCAGGGCCTCGTCATATCGATGCAAGCTGCGCAGCACGTCGCCCGTGTTGGTGAGCGCCAGCACCAACCGTGGGTTCTCCTTGCCGAGCTTGCGCTCCCAGATGTCGATCACTTTGCGATACTCGACGAGAGCCGCGTCGTAGTGTCCCTGACCGACGAGGGTGAGGGCGAGGTTGAAGAGTGAGGATGCGTAGAACGGGCTGTCGCGCCCGGACTCGCGCTCCCACTGCGCGAGCGCGCGACGGATATAGGGCTCGGCCTCGTCGTAGCGGCCGAGACCGTTGAGCACGGCCGCCACATCTTCGAGCGCCTCACCGAGCTGGCTGGGCCTACCGCCGCCCTCTCCGGCCTCGCGGATGGCGAGCGCGCGCCGGTCCTCCGCGAGCGCCTCGGCAAAGCGCCCCTGGTAGCTGTCCGCGGTCCCCATCGCGAGCAACAGCCGCGCGAGCGGGCGCTGGTCACGCATGCCGCTCGCTTCGAACGCGGCCATCGCATATCGTCCGCGCCGCTGCGCTTCGTCGTATCGCCCCTGATCCGCCGCAGCATGCACGAGGTGCGTCCAGCAGAAGACCTCGTCGACGGCGTCGCGGCCGGCGCGGTCCGCTTCGACGGCCTCGAACAACAGCTTCTCCGCGCGCTCGAGCTTGCCACGTTGCAGCTCGACGAAGCCGAGATCGCCCGCGGCCTCTCCCTCGATGGGCCGGTATCCCGTCGACGTCGCGGCCGACAACGCCCGCTCCAATAGGGCCGCGGCCTCGTCGAACTTCGCGGCGGCGGTGAGCGCGACTCCCCGCGCTAGCTCCTTGTGCAGACCATCGATGGTGGCGCGAACGCCCTTGTCCGCCGGCACCGGCACCGTCGCGCGCAGCGCCGCCACGTCGCTGCACATGCTCACGCTCGGCAACGAGCCGACCATGCGCGTCGCGCGCTCGACCAGCTTGCGATCGGCGGCGGCAAACAGGTCGACCTGCGCCTTCACTTCGTCGGCCCGCCGATCAAGGCACGCCATCCGCAGATCGAGCGCTTCGCCCGACAGCTCGTGCCGCACACGCGTCGCCTCACACGCATCGACGTGAGCGCCGACGAACTCCGCCGCCCAGCCATCGAGCGCACCGGCAACCCGCGAAAACGTCTCCTCGCCGTCGGGATGACCGCTGGCGACGAACGCGGCGTGCACGCGCGCCCGCGCAGGACCGTCCCAGACGCCCGCGAGCTCGCGCTGCGAGCCGCGACAGAGCTGGGCACCACGTCGGGTCATGGGCACTACGACGGCGAGCGCTGCCAGCCCCACGATGACGCCCCCGCCGACGAGCCGCCGGCGACGAATGCGGTCCGGGTCGCGCTGCAGGGCCGCCAGCATCGCGTCCATCGAGGGCCAACGATCTTCGGCGCGCACCGACAAGCCGCGCAGAACGACCTTCTGCAGCCACGGCGGCACGCGCGACGCTCGAGGCGGCTGCCGTAGCCGGCCAGCCCCAATTTCAGCCGCGATCTCGGCCATGCTCTCGCCCGCGAAGGGCCGCTCGCCAAACAGGGCGCGATAGAGCGCGACGCTGAAGCTGAACTGATCGCTGCGCGCATCGAAGGGCTCGCCGAGCAGCTGCTCGGGCGACATGTAGCTCGGCGTTCCCACGAGGCGACCCGTCCTCGTGACGGCATCGAGGGGCTGGGCCGTCACATCGGCGGCCGCGCTCGAAGCCTCATTCTCGGCAGCAGACGCGCTCGCCGAAGCCGGCGCGGTTGAACGCGCCAACCCGAAGTCGCCGACCCGTGCGCGTCCGTCGGCGCCTACGAGCACGTTCGTCGGCTTGAAATCGCGATGAACGAGGCCGACCGCGTGCGCCGCGGCCAGACCGCGCCCAGCCTGCACGTAGACGTCGACGATCGCTCTCCAGTCGGCTTTGCGTTCGTCGAGCCAACGCGCGAGCGTCATCCCCTCGATGAGCTCCATCGCGATGAATACGCCTTCGGGCGTGATACCGACGTCGTGAACGGCGATGACGTTGAGGTGTTGCACCCGCGCCATCGCGCGCGCCTCGCGCAACAACCGCGCTTCGTCAGTCCCCGCGTCGGGCTGCACCACCTTGACTGCCACCTTGCGGTCGAGATCGGGATCGTAGGCGAGGTAGACCACGCCCATCCCGCCGGCGCCGATCTGCCCGAGCACGATGTAGCGGCCGAGCTCGTCCGCGCGCTCGAGACCGGCGTGTTGTCCGCCGTCGTCGGTCGCCGACAGCGTGACCGACGCCGCCTCGTCTTTCTTGTTCATGGGGTCGACGGAGCGGTTGTAGCAGATCTCCGGATAGAAGAACGCCCGGCTCGCGAGGGGGGCACGAGCCGGGCGCCTTGTGTTGCCGAACGTTGCTGCTTACGGAGAGGGAAGCGGATTGCCGAGCGTCGACGGACCACAGCCCGCCGCGCCAGCCGCGGTGAACTTGGTCATCGTCGTGTTGTAGAAGTTGGTGAGCGCCGTCATCGCGGGCGGGTTGCCGCCGTTGCGATCCGTGTCGACCTGGAACTTCTCGTGCTGCGCCGTGCCCATCGACGCACGCGTGATGAGGTCGCGGTTGATGATGATCTTCGGGTTCGCCGGATCGGTCGTCTGGTCCACCGTGAAGTACATCTCGAGGAACCAGCCACCCGCCGGATTCTTCTGCGTGGTGAGGATCTGGAACATACGGGTCGAGTCCTGGTTGGCGAGGAAGCCCTGGCCGTTGACGTGGCACTGCTTGCAGGCGGTGTTGGTCGTGTCGGTGGTCTTGTTCGCCCACGCCGTCGCCACCTTGGCGGTGTCGAAGTCGGTCTGCGCCATGCAGCCCGACCACTTCTCGAGCAGCGCCTCCCGCGGATCGGAGGTGTTGCCCGTGGCGGCGCGCTCCTGGTGCTCGAGGTCGAGCCAGTCGCCGATGCTCTGCAGCTCGGTCGCGGTGTAGCTCATGCCGTTGTGACCGCCGGCCTGGATCTTGGAGATGATCGTGGCCTGCGTCTTGTCGAAGTCACCAAGCACGCGGCTGGCGTAGCTGGTGATGTTGTCGTACAGCGTCGGCATGGCGTAGGCGAACTGCGTCGGCGTCGTCGTGGTGCCCGAGCCGTGGCAGGCCGCGGCGCTGCAGCGCTGGACGATCGGCGCGACGTTGGCGGTGAAGAGATCCTTCGCCGTTGTCGTCGGGCCGCTCGTCCCGCCACCGCCGCCACCGCCGCTGCCCGCCGTGCCGCCGCCACCACCGCCGCCGCCGCCGTTGTTCTGCGACGTCGTCGGGGGCGTTCCTTCTTGACCGGGGGAGTACCCCGAGAGGCACGCCGGCAGAGTCAGCGCTGCAACGGCGAGGATGCTGAGTTTGAGGTTGCGGTTCATTTTCGTTCTCCCTATTTCGTCCGGGATTACGTCGTTTCTCGGTCCGACCCTACGCGCGCCGACGGCGCGCGAGGGTCACGAGGCCAAACCCGACGAGGAGGAAGAACAGGCCCGAGGCGCCGGTCGCACCGTTCGCGGCCATCGAGCAGCCGCTCGAGAACGAGCCCGGGGTCCCAGGCGTACCCGGCGTCGACGTCGGATCGCTCGGCTGCGGCTCGGCGTTCTGACCACCACCCGAGGCGTTCACGCCAGGCGCGCCGGTGTTCGGCATGCCGGCCGGCGGCGGGGGCGCCGCTTTGGCGGCCTGGTACATCGGCATGATGCTGAGGTACGAGCTGCCCTTGATTTCCGGCTTCATCACGTCCGCCGGATCTTTGCCGGTCATCGCGTTCAGCATGAGGTACTGCACGTCCGTGCCCGCCGCCGCGAAGGGGTTCTTCACCATCAGCGCGCCCGAGAAGTTACGGCCCTGGTTGCCCGGGTTGCCGCCGAGGTAGTTCGAGTACAGGTGGCGGTCATAGTACCCGCCCGCCTTCTGCGCGCCGTAGTCGATGAACTTCTTCGAGGCCGTGTCGACCGCGAGCACCTTGAAGTCGGCCGGCGCGGAGGCGCCGTTCTGCGAGCCCTGGAGGAACGTGATGGCCGGAATCATCTTGCCCTGCGCCGCGTCCTGCACGAGGCCGAACGACTCCGAGAGGTGCGTCGCATCGATGCCGAGCATCTGGTTGGTGATGTCCGTGAGCGGAACGTCATAGGTCAGACCGGTCTTGGTCGCGGTCACGACGCCGGCGAAGATGCCGATGTAGCTGCCGCCCTTGCGGTTGTTCTGGTTGTTGCCCACGAGCAGCGAGGTCTGGACGATGAGCTGATCCGTCTTGGCGCCGGTCGCGTCGAGGACGCGCACCGAGTTCGCACGCACCGAGTAGGCGCGCTTGCCCTCGTAGATCGTCTGATCCTGGATTTTCTTCTTCCACAGCAGGCGCGAGTTGGCGTTCTCACCCTTGGCGCCCGTCGAGCTCAGGTCGATGGCGCCGATCCAGGTGCCTTCGCGCTGCGGCTGGTTGTTGCCCGCGGTCCAGGTGCAGACCGCCGTGTTCGGGTCGGTGCCGATGGTGCAGGTACCGCGCGAACGCTCCTCCTGCGGCTCGACGTCGACGTCGAAGTTCTTCGCGATCTTGAACGCCGCGCCGTTGTTGACCGACGTGACCTGGATGTCGTTCACCCAGCCGTCGTCCTTGCCGTTGCCGTTGCAGCCGGCCCAATAGACGAGCTGGGTCGAGCCGGCCGCGTCGCTGACGATCTCACCGGCGCCCGACGACTGGTGCATGTCGCAGTCGTCGTTGTTCTTCGACATGATCTCGACCTGCTTCTGGGTCTGACCCGCCGAGTTCTGCACGGGGAGCAGGTTGCAGGCGTTGTCGACGACGATCGCGTAGCGGTTCGTCTGGTTCGTCCCCTGCGGACGATAGTTGAAGGTGACCAGCATGTCCTGGCCGCCGTTGATCGGATACATGTCCGTGTGGTTCGCGTTGCGGTAGTCCTGGCCGGTGTTGCTGGTGATGAACTTCGCCGTGCCCGTCACCGCCGCGCCGATCGACCCGTCCGCGTTCTGCATGAGCGAAATGGGCGTGCAGGCCAGGTTCTGGCGATGCACCGGCTGCGTGCCGTTGATCGAGCCCGACTGCATCTGCACGAAGAGGCCGGTCTTGCCATCGGCGAACAGCTTCACCATGGCCATTTCCTGGCTCTCTTCGTAGCGCGTCTTCCGCAGACGCCCGTTCTGTGTGCGCGCCGTGTCGAGCGGGTCTGCGGCGTAGACCTTGAGCGACTGCGCTTGCCACGACGTGGTCGCGGACTCGGCGCGAGCCGTGGCCGCCGACAGGCCCATCTGAGCCGCCACGCCGACCATCAGTGCCAGCTTCATCTTGTTCATCGTCGTCACCTTTCGTTTTCCTTCTTCAACCCGCCGCTCCCCGCTCGAGCGGCGTGATCACGTTTCCTTGCGCTTGGCCCCTTGTGCGAGGGTTGTGCCACCTGTCGGCGACCGTAGTTTTGCGGAGTTCCGTAGGTCTACGGGGGGGGTGCACTCACCAGTTGGCGGGTTCGGCCCCATGTCAACGACCGTTGAATGGTCGAGGGATCCCGCAGGGATCGGCGCGCTGAAAGGGGGTTTTGGGGAAGGTGTTGCGCGTGCGTCGCAGGTACCGCGGGGCGGGGCTGAAGCCCCATAGAATAGGAGGGGCTAATCGGCCGATTCTTCGGGGCGGATCTGGGGCAGCTCGTCCGGCGTGAGCGCGTGCGAGTGCAGCGCGAGCGCGTCGACGCGCACCGTGCCGTCGCCGAGCAGGAGCTGGTTCTTGTGCTCGGCGTCGACGGTAAAGGTGACGTTGTCGAGCTCGGCGCGCGTGTACTTGCGCTTGCGCCGCTCGTCGGCGATCACCCACGCCTCGACGACCTTCGACAGGTCGACGCCGTTGGCCTTGAGCACCGAGACCAGGCTCCAGTACTTCTTGCCGTCGGTGGTGGTGGACTGCGGCGGCGTGTCCTCGAGCAGCTGCGAGTTGATCGCCATCTGCAGGCGATCGTCCGAGTAGACGCGCACGCCGCCCCGCATCTGATCGCCGTAGTAGGGAATGCCGTCGATGGTCTGACCGTCGAGCTGCAGCCCGAGCTCGCGATCGAGCGTGGGCGGCTTCTTGTTGATGTAGACCATGATCGAGCTGAGCTTGTCGGGCATGATGCCGTTGCCGAACCCGTCGGGCACGACGGGGATCGCCTTGCCACCGACGGCGGCGCCGAACCGGATCATGAAGTCCTGCCCCTTCTTGCTGCGCAGCTCTTTTCCCGACGCGATGGTCACCTCGGTGGGCTTGGTGCCCATCGCCTGGATCTCTTTGATGCGAGCGACGTCGACGCCCGCGGCCTTCAAGATGTCGGTCACGCGATAGCGGCGCGCGAGCGTCGTGCGCGTGCGCGGACCTTTGTAGCCGTAGTCGAACTCGATCGAGTGCTCCTCGGGGACCCAGACCGGCTTGGCCCCGAGCGGCAGCTCGCCGAAGTCGAGCACACCGACGGGACGGCCGTCGACGTAGATGGCGGTGTCGCGGAAGCGGCCACCGTTGGCGCCGCTGCCCTTGCCCTTGTTGGGGTTGTTGTTGCCGTACTCCTCGTCCGCGCTGCCGAGGACCCTGGCCGCCTCGAGCTCGGCGCGCTTGCCGGCCGACATCTGCGCGCGCCCCGAGACGTGGCGGCGCTTGCATCCGGTGAACGAGACGCAGAGAAGAAGAGAACAGAAGACGTAGCCGATCCGCATGTCGGAGCCTCTTTTGCAGCCGCCGTTCCATAGATCCGGCCCACGAGACAAGCGGCCTTTACAGGGGCCGATGTGGGGGTCGACACCCCGATTGGGGTCCGTAGCACCACGGCGGTCCCGTTCGCCGCGCAACGAAATCAGGGCCTTCGCGCTGGCATGAAGGTCGCTTCATGGGGCGGCATGAGCCTACGAGCCATCGCGCGAAGCTTCCTGGTCCTGGGTCTCTCGGTCGCGGTCACCGGCTGTCTCGGCTCGGCGCCGCCCGGGGGCAACGGCGGGTCGGGCGGCGGCGGCGGCGGCGGCAGCGCCGGCAACGGCGGCGGCGGCGGCACGGCCGGCGGCGGCGGCGGCACCGGCGGCGGCGGCACCGGCGGCTCGGGCGGAGGCGGCGGCTCCGGAGGCGTGGTCGGCAACGAGCTCTGCACATCGGATCTCTCGTTCACCGGCACCTACGTGCAGGGCAACGCGCCGCCGTCGGACTTCGAGGGCGGCTGCTGGCCCGACGGCACCTGGACGTTCACCGCGAACATCGACGACACCACCTGCGCGGCCGGCATGGCGCCGACGGTGCAGCCGCAGTACAAGTTCACCGTCACCGAAGACACCGACTTCAACGACACGATCGTCTACAACACCGATCCGTCGAACATGAACGTGAGCCTGAAGGTCTCGGGCGGCGACGGCGCGATCTGCGTCGGCGCATTCCTCATCTTCAGCGCCGACGGCAAGACCATCTGGAATCTGCGGCCCGCGCTCGAGACGGGCAACACGCTCGACGGGCACGGCGACATTCAGGTCTGGGACACCAGCCAACTCTAGCCATGCGCACCAGGACGCTCGTCTTCGTCAGCATCGCCGGCTTCGGCTTCGCCGTGTGGCTGGCGCGCGGCGGCGACACGCCGAGCCACGCGTCGGTCGACGCACCGCCCAAAGCAGCGCCCTCGTCTCCGTCGTCGTTCGCGCTGCCGGTGTCGCATCCGATCGGCGCCACGAAGACGGCGAGCGACGACGGCGCGCGGCCGGCGCCGAACAAGCTCGATCCGAAGAGCGAGCGCTACGCCAAGCGCATGGACGATCAGATTCCCATCAAGCTCTACAACGAAGCCTCGCAGTGCTACAAAGGCGGCCTGCCTCCCGACGAGCGGCTCGACCTCCACTACCGCATCCACGTCCGCAACAGCGTCGTCAAGCTCAGCGACATCGAGAACGAAGAGACGACCACGCTCACCGACACCACGCTCGAGCGCTGCATCCGCGGCCGCCTGTCGCGGATGAGCTGGCGCGACGAGCAGCTCCCCGATCTCGACGAGGAAGGCGACCTCTACATGCGCGCCCGCGGCTGGCAGGCCTATCTGGCGAACGCGGACGAGGACGACGACACGAGCGGCGGCGGCGCGATCAACTGAGGATCGAAGCAGGCGACCGCGTCGAAGCTGCGATTGCACTGGCCCCACGGCGTCTGCGCGCACTTGACGTTGCGCAGCGTCGACACGCAGGCGTAGCCGCAGGCGACCTTGTCGAGCGTGCGCTCGCAGGTCGCCTGCTCGATGCTGCCCTGCGCTTCCATCTGCCAGCGCACCTCGGGCGCCGGATCGAAGCAGCGCAGCGCGCCGAAACGGGTGGCGCACTTGCCCATCGGCGTGTCGGCGCAGGCGACGCGGTCGCCGGTCTCTTCGCAGTCGTAGCCGCAGGCGGCGCCGTTGAGCGACGTGATGCATTTGGGCTGCGGCAGATCGTCGCGGGTCGACATGAGCCAGCGCACATCGGGCGGCGGGTCCCAGCACACGACCGTGTTGGGTGTCGCAGCGCACATTCCCTCGGGCGTCTGCGCGCAGGCCGCCGAATTCATGTTCGACGTGCAGTGATATCCGCAAACCAGCCGATCGCCTTGGCGAATGCAGCTGGATCCAGGACCCGCGGCGACGAGATCGAGCGCGAGTGTGACAATCATTAATAGGCCACTCATGATCTTCTGACGAAATGAAACGGCGCTCGTCGCAGTTCATTCATCGAGATCGTTGACGGCGACGGGGACGGCGCGTATCTTCGACGTTGGACGCATTCTTCGTGAATCCA
Organism: Polyangia bacterium; assembly: GCA_035607415.1. GTDB lineage: Bacteria > Myxococcota_A > Polyangia > Palsa-1104 > Palsa-1104 > JAQBQH01. Next base: position 161,512 of record DATNAQ010000096.1, on the reverse strand, counting down.
TGAATTGCACCCTCTACATCATTTCGTCGACGAGCACGCAGATGCCGCAATTCGCGCGCCTCTACGTTCTCGCCGGTGCGAAGCGCGCGGCGGGTCCGCGCGGGAGGGTCGGAGCCACGTAGCGTCTCGACAGTCTCCTCGCAAACCCGCCGCGGGCTCCGAAAGGATCCCGCGGTTTTTTTTTGTCTTCAGGCCTCGAAACGATTGGTGAGCAGATGGAAGGGCAAACAGAAAGGAAGCTGGAGTGGGAATCTAGGAAGCTACCCGAGCTCTTGCGGCTGGCGTGGCCGATCACCGTCTCGACGCTGTCGTACAGCATCATGACGCTCGTCGACACGCTGCTCGTCGGGCACCTCGGCCCGGCGGAGCTGGCCGGCGTCGGCATGGGTGGGACCGCGGCGTTCGCCGTCTTGTGCTTCTCGTTCGGCATGATCCGCGGCAACAAGACGCTGGTTTCGCAAGCGGTCGGCGCCGGGCGGCGCGATCTCGTGTTCGCCTACCGCGCGGCGGCGCTGCAGGCGGCGGTGGTGCTGGGCGCGGCCACGATCGTGGTCGGTCAGCTGATCGCGCCGCTCATGCTGCATCTGTCGGCGACGCGCGAGGCCGGTGAGGCGACGCGCATGTACTTCTGGATCCGCAACCTGGCGGCGCCGCTGGCGCTCGTCGGCGTGGCGTTGCGCGAGACGCGCTACGGCGAGGGCGATGCGCGCTCGCCGATGGTGGCGACCATCGTCGGCAACGGCGTGAACATCGCGCTGGCGACGACGTTCGTGTACCTGCTCCGCTGGGGCGTGGCCGGCGCCGCGGTGGCGACGCTGATCGCGCAAGGCGTGGAGTCGGGCGTGCTCTGGTGGATGGGGCGCGCGCGCGGTTGGCGCGCCGCCGGCGCGACGCGGCAGCACATGCTCGAGCTGTGGCGCATCGGCCTGCCGACGGCGCTGCAGTTCATGCTCGAGGTCGGCTCGTTCGTGCTGCTCGCCGCGCTGATCTCGTCGTTGTCGGAGACGCAGATGGCGGCGCACCAGATCGCGCTGCAGGTGTGTCAGTTCTCCTTCTTGCCCGCGTACGCCGTGTCGGAAGCGGCGTCGGTGCTCGCGGGCCAGGCGGTGGGCGCACGCCGGCCGGAGCTGGTGTTGCCGGTCGCGCATCTGTGCTTGCGCGTCGCGGGGGCGTACACGCTCGTGTGCTCGCTGGTGTTCGTCTCGTGCGGCCGGCTGATCGCGGCCGGCTTCACCAGCGATCCGACGCTGGCGGCGTACGCCGTGCGCCTGCTCTACGTCGCAGCCGTGTTCCAGACGTTCGACGGCGCCAACATCGCCGCGCGCTGCATCTTGCGCGGCGTCGGCGACGTGCGCTTCGCGGCCGTCGTCGGCGTGGTGACGGCGTGGGTGATGACGCCGCCGTTGGCGTGGCTCCTCGGCTGGCGCGCGGGCCTGGGCGCGTTCGGTGGCTGGCTCGGCCTGTGCGGCGAGTGCATCATCGGCGCGCTCGTGCTGTGGCAGCGGCTGCAGCGCGGACGGTGGCGCGACATCGCCGAGGCGTCGCGTCCGGCGGCGGAAAACGCGGAGGCGCTGGCGCTCAGCGGCACATGAGATCGACGACCAGCTCGCCGAGCGTCGTCCGTCGCGGTCCGTCCAGCGGCTCGAAGTCGACGGTGGTGACATAGCCACCTTCGGCGGAGAGCCGCTGGCCGGTCACGCGGCCCTTGAGCCCAAGCAGCGTGCCGCGCAGCGTCGGCACCGTGACGCAGACGACGAAGTCGTGGGCCAGGCGCTCCTCGGTGCGCATCGACAAGCCGGTGAGCGAGATCTCCTGCAGGTGCGCGCGGCCCACGCGCGTCGGGCCGTAGGCGACGAGGGCGTCGTACACGCAGCGCGGTTGGCGATCGTCGGATTGCGACTCGCCGGAGAGCAGCAGCGCGAGCAGCTCGTTGAGCTTCTGACGCACGTCACCATCGACGATCAGGAACTCCACCGTGGTGGCGTGGCCGTCGCGATAGGGTTCCGAGCGCGAAATGCCCGCCATCACATTCAGATCGCGCCCGCCGAGCACGGGCACGGCGAGGTCGATGCACTGCCCCGACCAGCCGAGCGGCTCCGCCGACAAGAGGAGCGCGGTGCGGGACGACAGGCCGCCGATGCGCACCGTGCGCTCGCCCGCGGCCGTCGTCGCGCGCGTGATCGCCGAGACTTCGATGCGCCGGTCGTAGCGCCTGGTGGAGCGCGGCGTGGTCTCGGTGGCGTAGTTGCTGATGCGCTGCGGCTCGAGGAGGAGCGGCGTGAGGGCTGGGGCGACCATGCCCCTCTCATCGGCGCCGCCGTCGTGGACTTTAGGGGGCGGCCGTCACTTCGAGAGCTCGTCGATCATCGCCTGGCGCTCGTCGTCGGTGATGGTGCGGAAGAGCGCAGGCGGCATGGACAGGCGCGTGGTCACGTCCATCTGCAGGCGCTGGATGGCCACGTCCTTCTCGTCGCGCGTCATGGTGTCGAGTTGGTCGACGAGGAACTTTTCTCGTGAAATCGTGAGATCCAGCTTCGAGTGGTGGCACTGCTGGCACATCTGCGTGATGAGCTCGCGGCCGGTCGCGTTCTTCTTGGGCGCGAAGCCCATGTCGCGCAGGCCGGCGTCGTAGAAGACGTCGCGGATGTCGGGCAGGTACGTGGCCGCGCCCGACATGAAGTCGGTATAGGCCTTGGTCATCCTCTCGAGCTTGTAGGGATCGGTGACCTTGACGTCGTGATACGGCGTGGCGATGAACTGGCCGGCAACGGCGGCGCCGTAGGCCGCCTGCCACGTCGGCGAGGTGCCGATGATGTCGTTGGCCCACGGCTGCTTCGGCGCCGACTTCTGCACCTCGGCCTCGATCTCCGCCGAGGCGAACAGGTTCGGCTGCGTGCCGAAACCGGCCTGCGTGACCATCTGGGCCATCAGCGCGGGATCGGCCTTGTCGACGAGCGCGCCGGGGATCGGCCCGTAGTCCTCGCCGGCGGGGTGCGCCTTGTGGAAGTCCTCGAAGAGCGCCTGGCCGCCGGTGGTCTGCATCGAGAACCAGTGCGTGAACGGCGGCTCGATCTCCTGCATGCGCAGCATCTGCGGCTGCGAGTCGTCGGGCGCGTGGCACTGGCGGCAGTCGGCGATCGTGTTGTTGAGCGACGTCGACGATTCGTATTCGCGCAGGTTGCTCCAACCGGTCGTCAGGTTCTGCGTGAGCACGTCGGCCGGCTGGCAGCCGCCGTTGTTGGTGCAGTCCTTGTCGAAGAGCACGAGGTAGAAGTTGACCGTGTCGAGCGTCGGATCGTGCGACGCGACCTCGACGAAGGTCTCGCCGGGATCGAACGCGAGGAAGACGTAGCCCGAGGGCTTCGAGCCATCCGCAGGCGGCGGCGTGAACACGAACGCCGTCGGCGTCAGCGTCGAGACCTTGCGCGCCGTCAGCGCCGACGAGTGGCCGAGGATGGCGAAGCCGGGGTTGCCGCCGACGCCGTTGCCGCCGTTGGGATCCTTGAAGTCGAGGTTGAGCAGCGCGAGCAGATCGGCGAGCGAGTGCGGCTGCGGGATCGATCCGCCCTGCACGAAGTCCTGGCAGAACGCCTTGGTGATCTGATCGGCATCGTTCGGGAAGTTCGGGTGCAGCCCGTCGATGTCGCACAGCTCGGCGTGCGCATCGGTCGGGTTGTTGAGCGTCTCGAAGATGTCGCTCGGAATGAGCGGCTGCTGAACACTCGCCGGCGCGTCGGACGGTGCGTGCGCGGGCACCACCCACTGCAGGCAGCCGAGCTGCAGCAAAGCACCGGCGAGCATCGTGACGATTACGGAGCGCATCCTGCGAACGGCGATGTGCAACCGTCGGACCAGACGGGTCGGTTTTGTACGCAGTAGGATGCGTAGGCAAATCAACGAGGTGAGCACCACCTACATCGGCGCCGCTGTGATCTCCGACGTCAATTGACAACGACAACTGAAGACTCGGCTCCCATCGGTGGAGCGAGCCCCACTCGGGACAGGAGTTTGCAGCGACGGCGCCACGCGTGCGCGGCGCTACTGCTCGGCGTTGTGCACGACCTCCATCACCGCTTCGACGTCGAACGGTTTGTGCAGCACGAAATCGGCGCGCGGCGCCGGCGTCGAGTCGAGCGCGGTGCAGATGCACACCGGCACGGCCGCGAGCGCGGGATTGGCGCGCATGCGATCGAGCACCTCCCATCCGTCGACGATCGGCATCATGAGGTCGAGCAGCACGAGGCGCGGCGGGCGCTCCTCGAGCTTGGCCATCGCCTCGGCGCCATTGGCGGCCACTGCGACGGTGTAGCCTTCGTCCTCGAGCGCGGTGCGTAGCGCTTCGCGCGTCTCGCGATCGTCGTCGACGATCAACAATCGAAACTGGTTCATGGCGCCCCTCCCCTCGTCCACCACCACCCACACGTGGCCGCTATAGCCCAGCTCCAACCGCTTCGATATGAGGGCTTAGTGGTAAAGAGGCCGCCCGTCGACTCCGGAGCCGAATTTCCATACGTGCAACCTCGGGCTTACCTCGCGGAAACAATCGCTGAGTAGGATTCCTCGTAAGGAGGGAATCGATGACGGCTTCGGCGATCAACACCGGCGACACGGCGTGGATGCTGGTTTCGACGGCCATGGTGATGTTGATGACGCCGGGCCTGGCGCTCTTTTACGGCGGCATGGTGCAGCGAAAGAACGTGCTGTCGACGTTCATGCACTGCTTCTTCGCGCTCGGCATCGTGACGGTGCAGTGGGCGGTGATCGGCTACTCGCTGGCGTTCGGCAAGACGCACGGCGGGATCATCGGCGGCTTCGAATTCGCGTTCATGCGCGGCGTCGGCCTGGAGCCGCGTGACGCGTCGTCGACGATCCCGCACATCCTCTTCATGATGTACCAGGGGATGTTCGCGATCATCACGCCGGCGCTGATCGCGGGCGCGTTCGCCGAGCGCATGAAGTTCTCGGCGTTCTGCGTGTTCACGTTGGCGTGGGCGACGCTGGTCTACGACCCGCTCGCGCACTGGGTCTGGGGCCCCGACGGTTGGCTCGTCAAGCGCGGCGCGCTCGACTTCGCGGGCGGCACCGTCGTGCACCTGTCGTCGGGCATCTCGGCGCTGGCGTGCGCGGTCGTGCTCGGCAAGCGGCTGGGCTATCCGACGCGCAAGCACGCGCCGCACAACGTGACGATGACGGTGACCGGCGCGGGCATCTTGTGGTTCGGTTGGTTCGGGTTCAACGGCGGCTCGGCGCTGGCGTCGAACGGGCTGGCGGCGCTGGCGTTCGCCAACACGCACCTGGCGGCGGCGACGGGCGCGGTGGCCTGGGGCCTGGTCGAGGCGATGCGCTTCAAGAAGGTGACGATGCTCGGCGTGGCGTCGGGCCTGGTGGCCGGGCTCGTCGGGATCACGCCGGCGGCGGGCTTCGTGTCGCCGATGGCGGCGATCGCGATCGGCGCGTTCGCCGGTGTCGCCTGCTACGGCGGCGTGATGCTCAAGGGCCGCTTCGGCTACGACGATGCGCTCGATGCGTTCGGCGTGCACGGGCTCGGCGGCGCGCTCGGGGCGCTCTTGACCGGCGTGTTCGCCGCCAAGGCGTTCAACCCGGCGGGAGCGGACGGCCTTTTGCGCGGCGGCGGCGGCGTGATGGTCACGCAGATCATCGGCGTGGCCGCGGCGGCCGCGTTCGCGGTGGCGCTCAGCTTCGCCATCTTGTGGGCGATCGACAAGACCATCGGCCTGCGTGTGGCGCCCGACGAGGAGCGCGAGGGGCTCGACACCGCGCTGCACGGCGAGCAGGGCTACGAGCTAGGCTCGACCGGCGCCGGCGAGGCGCACTACGAGACCGCGGAGATGCGCGAGGCGGCGGAGACGGGCGTCGCCGCGACGTTGGCTTCGGCCGCGCGATAAGCCTTTACATTTGCCGCGGTAGTTGGCGGTCTGCCGCCATCGGCGGCGCGCCAGTTTCCTGATTTCCTGCTATCGTTCCCGACGGCACCGATGACCGAATTGCTGCCGGGAGACAACCCGACCGGCTCGTTGCGCCTCGACAATCGCAACGAGCAACCCGCCGATGAAGTCGATCACGCACCTCGCGCGGACACGCCGCGGGAGCTGGCGCTGTTGTCGGTGGGAGCGCTCGGGATCGTGTACGGCGACATCGGCACCTCGCCGCTGTACGCGATCAAGGAGTGCTTCGGGCCGGCGCACGGGCTGACCCCGAGCGTGGAGAACGTGCTCGGCATCCTGTCGCTGGTGGTGTGGTCGCTCGTGCTCGTGGTGGTGGTGAAGTACTTGTCGCTGGTGATGCGCGCCGACAACCACGGCGAAGGCGGCATCCTGGCGCTCTTCGCGCTGGTGCATCCCAAGAGCGAGAAGCATCGCCGGCGCAACATGTTCGTGCTGTTGATGCTGGGGCTGTTCGGCGCGGCGCTGCTCTATGGCGACGGGATGATCACGCCGGCGATCTCGGTGCTCTCGGCGGTCGAGGGTCTCGAGGTGGCGACGCATACGTTCCAGCCCTACGTCGTGCCGATCACCGTCGGGATCTTGATCGGGCTGTTCTTCGTGCAGAAGCGCGGGACGGGCGGGATCGGCAAGATCTTCGGCCCGACGATGCTGGTGTGGTTCGCGGCGATCGCGGCGGCGGGGATTCCGGCGATCGCGCGCCATCCGTACGTGCTGCGCGCGGCGAGCCCGACCTACGCGGTCATGTTCATCGCGCACAACGGCAAGGCGGGGTTTCTCGTGCTCGGCGCGGTCGTGCTCGCCATCACCGGTGGCGAGGCGCTGTACGCGGACATGGGGCACTTCGGGCGGCGGCCGATTCGCTTCGCCTGGTACACGGTCGTGATGCCGGCGCTCCTGTGCAACTACTTCGGGCAGGGCGCGATCCTCATCGAAGGCGGCAAGCAGATGGTGCGCAATCCGTTCTTCGCGCTCGCGCACGGATGGGCGCTCTATCCGATGGTGGTCATCGCGACGGTGGCGACGGTGATCGCGTCGCAAGCGCTGATCTCGGGGGCGTTCTCGTTGACGCAGCAGGCGGTGCAGCTCGGGTACTGGCCGCGCGTGAGGATCGTGCATACGTCGGGGCGCGCGGCGGGACAGATCTACATCCCCGAGATCAACTGGGCGCTGATGATCGCGTGCACGGCGCTGGTGATCGGATTCAGGAAATCGGACAACCTGGCGGCGGCGTACGGCATCGCGGTGACGGGCACGATGACGATCACGTCGATGCTGTATTACTCGGTGGCGCGGCAGATGTGGAAATGGTCGCGCACGCGGGCGGGGCTGGTGCTCGCGATGTTCCTGTCGTTCGACCTGAGCTTCTTGATCGCGAACGTGAACAAGATCGAGTCGGGCGGTTGGTTCCCGCTCGCCGTGGCCGGCGTGGTGTTCACGATCATGACGACGTGGCGACGCGGGCGCGCCGAGCTGGCGCGGCAGATGACCGCGGGCATGATGCCGATCGATCTGTTCATGCAGGATCTGGCGCTGACGCAGCCGTACCGCGTGCCAGGGACGGCGGTGTTCATGACGTCGGCGGCCGGCGGCATTCCGCCGGTGCTGCTGCACCACTTCAAGCACAACAAGGTCCTGCACCAACAGGTCGTGCTGCTGTCGGTCGTGACCGAGGATGTGCCGGTGGTGAGCGGCACCGAGCGCCTCGACATCGAGGAGCTCGGCCACGGCTTCTACCGCGTGGTCGCGCACTACGGGTTCATGCAGAACCCGAATGTCCTGAAGACGCTGCGACGCGCGCAAGCCAAGGGCCTGAAGTGCGACCCCGACACCACGAGCTTCTTCCTCGGCCGCGAGACTTTGTTGGTCACGGGCAAGGGCAAGATGGCGCGGTGGAGAAAGGCACTGTTCGCGTTCCTGTCGCGAAACTCGAGGACCGCGACGGCCTTCTTCGGGCTGCCGCCGAATCGTGTGGTAGAGATGGGGGCGCAGATTGAGCTGTAGGTAAACGGCTCAAGCCAGATTCAGGGGAGGTGGGGAGGTGGGGAGGTCAGAGGGAGGAAACCATAATTGGTTTCGAGGCGGCGGATGCCTTGCTTCAGGCGCGCCACGTTGAAGTTGACGATGAGCCCAGCGTCGAAGTGACTCAGGCGCAGATACGTGCGCAGCTGGGCAAAGTGAATCGGTAACAGCTGCTCGACGGACTTCAGCTCGAGAATGAGGCGATCCTCGACGACGAGATCGATGCGAAACGCCAGTGCGAGCTCCAGCCCCTTGAACACGACCGGCACACCGACTTGACGCTCGCAACCGATCGCGCGCAGTTCGAGCTCGTGACACAAGCACTCCTCGTAAACGGACTCGAACAGTCCCGGCCCCAGGTGCCGATGCACCTCCATACACGCCCCAATCACCGCCTCCGACAACGCGTCGCCAACCATGCCCCGTTATCGTCGGCCGGCTGAAAATGTTGCGCCGACAATTGTTGTTTTCTCCCTCTGACCTCCCCTGCTCCCCACCTCCCCTGAATCTGGCTTTGAGCCGTGTACCTACTCGTGACGGAGCGCCATGATGGGGTCCAACCGGGCAGCTCTTCGCGCCGGGTAGAACCCGAAGAACATCCCCACGCCCGCTGACGATGCGACCGCGACGACCACTGCAGCCGGGGAGATGGTGATGGGCCAGCCCAGGGCGCCTTCGAAGGCGAGGCGGCCGGCGAGGGACAAGGCGACGCCGAGGAGGCCGCCGGCGAGGCTGAGCATGACGGCTTCGCCGAGGAACTGGAGTTGGATGGCGCCGGCGCGGGCGCCGATGGCCAGGCGCACGCCGATTTCGCGGGTGCGCTGGGCGACGGAGGCGAGCATGACGTTCATGATGCCGATGCCGCCGACGAGCAGCGAGATCGACGCGATGCTGACGAGGAGCAGCGTGAGCGCGCGGGCGGCGTCGAGCTGCGCTTTGAGGACCTCGTCGGGGCGGCGGATGTTGAAGTCGTCGTCCTGGCCGGCGCGGATGTGGTGGCGGTCGCGCAGGACGGCGATCACGTGCTCGATCGCGGGGCCGACGGCTTCGGGGCTCACCGCCGAGCAGAGGATGTCGTCGAGATAGGTGAAGCCGCCGCCGCGGATCTTCTTTTCCGCCGTGGTGTACGGCAAGAGGATCCAGTCGTCTTGGTCACGGCCGTCGGCGTTCTGGCCCTTCTTCTCGAGCACGCCGTCGACCTGGAAGAGCATGTTGTTGATGCGCACGACCTGGCCCACCGGGTTGTCGCCGCCGAAGAGCTCGTGGCGCACGGTCTCGCCGAGCAGCACCTTCGACGCCGCCTCGGTGACGTCCTGGTCGGAGAACGGCGTGCCGAGGACGACGCGCCAGCGCTTGATGGCGAGATAGTCGGGCGTCTCGCCGCGATAGCGCGTGGTCCAGTTGCGCGTCGCCGACAGCAGATGCACCGTGCCGTCGACTTGCGGCGACATGCGCTTCAAGAGCGGCACGTCGCGCCGGATGGCGTCGGCGTCGTCGCCGGTGAGCGACGTCGTGCCGTGGCTGCCGTTGCGCACGCCGTTGATGTTGCGCGAGCCGGCTTCGATCCACACGAGGTTGTCGCCGAGGTTCTGCAGCGCCGCCTCGGCGCGCGCCGACCCCGCCTCGCCGACGGCGACGACGAGCACGACCGCGGCGATGCCGATCATGATGCCGAGCGTGGTCAGCGCCGAGCGCAGCTTGTGACGCAAGAGCGCGCGGACCGCTTCGCGGCAGAACAGCCCGACGAGCACGTCGACGCGCACGCGCGCGAGTCTAGCGCATTGTCAGCGGCGCGACCCGTGCCGGCCGCGGATCTCGTTGAGCATCTGCTCGACCTTGCCGACGAGCTCGGGGTCGACGCGATGCGCCGCCATCAGCGCCGCACGCGCGCGCGCCGAGCTGACCTCGTACTCGACCTGCATCGTCGACGAGATGGGCACGCGCCGCAGCCCCTGTTTTTCGAACAGCCCACCGAGGAGCTGCGTGTCCATCTCGAGGCCGACCTCGTTCATGTGCGCCAGCGCCTTGGCCGCGGCGCCCTGCACCGCCTGTTGATCCTTGAGCGACAGCTCGTCGAACGCGCGGTTGGCCACGACCATGCAGCCGACGAGGTAGGCGACCGTGAGCGGCTCGTAATAGCGCGCCATCGTCGTCCACTGGAACGCGAGCGCCGCCGCCGGCGTGGCGGTGAAGCCGTCGTGGCGATGCTGCTCGAACGCCGGCCCCGCATCGTTGATCGACAGCGGCAGCACGTTGAAGCCGAGCGCGCCGTAGATCGGCGCCATCACCTGATCGGCGTCCCAGATCCACATCGTGTGCTTGCGGATCTCTCCGAGCGAGCGCATCGGATCGCGCGAGAACAGGATGACGGGGCCGATCATCAGCTCGCCGAGGTTGCGCGCCCCCGCGTGCTCGAACTCGCGATCGGTCAGCGGCTTCATGCGCGCGAGCACCGACATGGCCTCGTCGCGGTTGCGGAACATGCCCGGCAACCGCATCACGCGCATCGACGGCGACAGCGTCTCGCACAGCATGGCCGCCGAGGCCACGGCGTCGAGCTGGCCGCGCTCGACGCGCTGCCAGGCCTGGTACTCGTCGCCGGCGACGGCGTTGAAGTAGAGCTTGATGCGCACGCGGCCGTCGGTCTCGGCGAGCGTCTCCGAGGCGAAGGCGCGCAGCTGGCGCGCGTAGCCGGTGCCCTCGGGCGCAATCGAGGACAAGCGGATGACGTGCTCGTGCTCAGGATCGGGCTCGGCGATGGCCGGCCGCGCGAGCGTCCCGCAAGCGAGCGCGATCAGGGTCGCGCAAACAAAGCGCACGCGTTCAACCTATCATGTCTTACCTTTTGCCGAAGGGGTCGACATGAGAATCCTCGCGTTCGCCGCGTCGCTACGCAAAGGCTCGTACAACCAGAAGCTGGTCGCTGTCGTCGCCGAGATGTTGCGCGGGATCGGCGCCGACGTCGATCTCGCCGAATTTCGCGATTTCGACATGCCGCTCTACGACTACGATCTTCAGACCGCCGAAGGGCTGCCGCCCGGCGCCGAGGCGATGCGCAAGCGCATCGAGGCGGCCAGTGCACTGGTCATCGGGAGCCCCGAGTACAACTACTCGATCCCGGGGATCCTCAAGAACGCGATCGATTGGATCTCGCGCGCGCGGCCGATGCCGTGGCGCGGGCGCAGCATCTACCTCGTGTCGGCGTCGCCGGGGGCCATCGGCGGCATCCGCGGCTTGTGGCAGACGCGCATCCCGCTCGAAGGCTGCGGCGCGCTCGTCTTCCCCGACATGTTCGCGCTCGCGCATGCCGACAAGGCGTTCGACGCCGACGGCGCGCTCACCGACGCCGGCGCGCGCGAGCGGTTGCAGAATCAGGTGACCGGCTTCTATCGGCTGGCCGAAGCGGTGGCGCCGCTGTGCTGCGGCGAGGAGACGCCGCGCAAGCAGGAGATCACGCGCGCCCTCGAGGAAGAGTCGCGCATCCAACCACCGTCGAAAGGAGGCGAATGATGAGCTCACTGCCCGATCGCGAGCCGGAGTGCGCCAAGAAGGACGATCCGATCGTGAGCCTGGTGCTCGACGGGCGGCCGCGCGATCTCGGCGGCTTCACCGTGCGGCGGCTCTTGCCGTCCGCCGAGCGGCGCCTGGTGGGGCCGTTCATCTTTTTCGACCACATGGGGCCGAGCGAGCTCGAACCGGGGCACGGCATCGACGTGCGGCCGCATCCGCACATCGCGCTGGCGACGGTGACCTATCTGTTCGAAGGCGAGATCATGCATCGCGACAGCCTCGGCTCGGCGCAGCCGATTCGCCCCGGCGCGGTGAACTGGATGATGGCCGGACGCGGCATCGTCCACTCCGAGCGCACGCCGCCGGCGGTGCGCGCGCGCGGCGGCGCGCTCGACGGCATCCAGGCGTGGGTGGCGCTGCCGACGGCGCGCGAGGCCGACGCGCCGCGCTTCGAGCATCACGACGCGGCGGCGATTCCCGAGGTGGTGCGCGACGGCGCGCGGCTGCGCGTGCTCGCCGGCACGGCGTTCGGCGCGACCTCGCCGGTGGGCGTGGCCTCGCCGACCTTGTACGTCGACGCGCGGCTCGCCGCGGGCGCGACGCTGGCGCTGCCCGACGAGCACGAAGAGCGCGCCGTCTATGTCGCCGACGGAGAGGTGCGGCTCGACGGGCAGCGCTTCGGTGGCGGCCAGATGCTGGTGCTGCGCCGGGGCGTACCCGTGACGGTGACGGCGCAGTCGGCGGCGCGCATCATGCTCCTCGGCGGCGCGCCGCTCGACGGCGAGCGCCACATCTTCTGGAACTTCGTCGCCAGCTCGGCCGCGCGCATCGAAGAGGCCAAGGCCGACTGGCGCGCGGGCCGCTTCCCCAAGGTGCCCGGCGACGACAAGGAGTTCATCCCGCTCCCCGAATGACGTGTTAGGGTGCGGCCCCTTCGGGAGGAGACCGCATGCGTACTCTGATCATCGTCATCGTGCTCGCCGTTGCCCCGCTCGCCGTCGCGCAGCCCAAGAACATGCCGAAGATGGATCCGAACAATCCGCTGACCTCGTCGATGAAGATGGGATTCGATCGGGTCAACGGCTTCATCACCAAGGCCGCCGACCTGATGCCGCCGGCGGAGTACGCGTTCAAGCCGTCGCCCGACGTGCGCAGCTTCGGGCAGCTCATCGGCCACATCGCCGACGCGTCGTACATGTTCTGCAGCGCCGCCAAGGGCGAGAAGAAGCCGTCGCTCAACATCGAGAAGACGGTGACGACCAAGGACGGGCTGAAGAAGGCGCTCGCCGACGCGTTCGCCTATTGCGACGCCGTCTACGCCGCGACGACGGACAAGGAGCTGACGACGCCGATCGAGCTCTTCAAGATGAAGATGATCCGATTCAACGCGCTCGACGTGAACGTGTCGCACGACAACGAGCACTACGGCAACATCGTCACCTATCTGCGCATCAAGAAGCTCACGCCCCCTTCGTCCATGTAATGCTCGACAGCGCGCGCCCGACGCGTGCCACTTCCCTTTCGATCCTCCAATCTCCGACGGCAACACTCGTGTGCCTCGCGGAAATTCTCGCGTCGCGACGGCAGATCGGCGCGCGTTCGTAAGCGCCTTCCAGTCGCTGGTGGCGGCATTGCAAGTCCCCACCGCTCGGAGGTGCCTCATGCGGACAGCGAGGTGGATGGTTGTGTTGTTGATCGCGGGCTGTGGCGGTGATCAGCCGCAGTCGGGGACGACGTCGGTGCCTCCGACGCCGACTCCGACGCCCACGCCGACTCCGACGCCCATGCCGGGAACCACGATGGTAACCGTCGGTGCGAACGGGTCGACTTCTTTTTCCCCGGCAGCGGTAACGATTACGGCCGGCGACACCGTGCAATGGAACTGGGCGGCCGGATCGATCGCGCACACGGTGACGTCGGGAACGCCCGGCGCCGCCGACGGACAGTTCTGCAGCATCTCGGGTACGCCGAGCGCGGCCGCGTGTAACTCGATCGCGTACGCGAAGAGCACGGGCACCTACTCGCATACGTTCCCGACGGCGGGCACGTTCCCGTACTACTGCACGGTGCACGGCGCGATGATGACCGGTACGGTGACGGTGAACGCGGCGTCGGGCGGCGGTGGTGGCGGCGGCGGCGGCGGCGGCGGCACGGGCGGCACCGGCGGTGGCGGCGGCGGTGGCGGAACCGGCGGCACGGGTGGCGGCGGCGGCGGGACTCCGTACTGATGAGCCGCGACGCCCGCTTGCATGGCGTCATCCGTTGCTTACGTGATCGCGATGCGCAACGTGTGCATCGGGCGTATCGCGATCACGGTAGCGACGATGGCGTTGGCGCTGCCGGCCGCCGCCCAGCACGAGCACGGCGGCGGCGGGCCTCCACCGCCCGCACACGGCGGCGCGCCACCACCGGCCGCGCACCCGGCCCCGGCGCCGGTCACGCACGCGCCGCCGGCGCACTTTCCGTCGGGGCCGCCGCGTGGTCCGTCGCCGGTCGCGCACGCGCCGGTGGCGCCGCCGATCGCGCACGCGCCGTCGGCACCGCCGGTCTCGCACGCGCCGCCGGCGCCGCCGGTCTCGCATGCGCCGCCGGCGCCGCGTCCGGGCGGCACCGTCGTTGGGCCGCCGCCGCCGATCCACAACGCGCCGCCCGTCGAGCACGCGCCGCCGCGGGTGCCGCCCGCCGAGCGCCCGCACGTCGAGCACGACGGCCATTGGGTCGGGCACGAGAGCGGCGGCGAGGACGAGCGCTATCGAATGGGCCGGCCGTGGCCACACGGCCACTTCCACGGCGCGATCGGCCACAACCACGTCTATCGCCTGCGCGGCTGGGACGCGCCCCGCCACCGCTTCTGGTTCGGCTCGTCGTACTTCCTCGTCGCGCCCGACGATCTCGGCTACGTCGACGATTGGAACTGGGACGCCGACGACATCGTGCTCTACGAGGATCCCGATCACCCGGGCTGGTACCTCGCGTACAACACGCGGCTCGGAACCTACGCCCACGTCGAGTACGACGGCGTCGTGCCCTGAGGCGTCGGCCCCCAGGAGGGCCGCGTAAAATCCGGTAGTTACAAATCGATTTCGTGGCCTGCGCCGTGCAACGATGGCGCCGGAATGGTCCAGGCGGCCGCGTACTCGACGCTGGCGATGACGGTGACCCTGGCCCTGGCGCGGCCGCGGCTCCGCCCGTCGCAGCTGCGCGTGACGCCGGGGATCGCCGCGCTCCTCGGGCTCACCGTGCTGATGCTGTTGCGCCTCGTGACCGTCGCCGATCTGACGGCGGCGATGCGCGTGCAATGGCGGCCGCTGGTCTCGGTCGCCGGCATCATGCTCATGACCGGCGTCGTCGCCGAGGTGGGCGCGTTCGAGCGGCTGGCGGCGTACCTCGAGAGCTACGCGCGGCGCACGTCGGCGGCGCGGGCGTTCGCGCTGGTGTTCGCGGCGAGCCTGGCCACGCCGTCGCTGCTCAACAACGACGCGGCGGTGCTCCTGTTGACGCCGCTCGTGGTCGCGCTCGGGCGGCGGCTCTATCCGGGGCGTGAAGACGTCGTCGAGGCGTTCGCGTTCGCGGTGTTCCTCGCGCCCGGCGTGGCGCCGCTCGTGGTCTCGAATCCGATGAACATGATCGTCGCCGAGTACGCCGGCATTCACTTCAATGCCTACGCGGCGACGATGCTGCCGATCTCGGCGGCGGGCGCGCTCGTGACCTGGGCCCTGCTCCGCTGGCGCTTCGCGCGCGTGCTCGGGACGGCGCAGGCGGCGCCGCGCGCGGTGGTGGTGCCGCCGCGGCACGCAGCCGAGCGCGGCGTGGTGGCGCTCCTGGTGATCGTCGTCGGCGCGTATCCGCTCGCGGCGGCGCTCGGGCTGCAGATCTGGAGCGTCACGGTCGCCGGCGCGCTGGCGACGTTCGGCTGGGCACGCCTGCACGCGGTGGCGCCGGCGCGCACGCTGGCGCGGCACGTGAGCGTCGACATCCTGCTCTTCTTGTGGGGCGTGTTCCTCATCGTCGCCGGGCTGCGCCACGTCGGCGTGGCCGGCTCGCTGGCGTCGCTGTATCACGCGGCGCCCGACGGCAGCACGCTGCAGCTGGCGATCGTCGGCGGCGGCGCGGCGGTGGGCTCGGCGCTCGTCGACAATCACCCGATGTCGATCTTGAACCTGCTGGCGCTCGGGCACGGCTCGGATCGCGCGCTCTATGCCGCGCTCGTCGGCGGAGATCTCGGGCCGCGCCTGTTGCCGCTGGGATCGCTGGCGGGGCTCTTGTGGATGGAGCTCCTCCGGCGCGCCGGCGTGCGCGTCACCATCGGCCGCTTCGTGCGCATGGGGACGCTGGTGCTGGTGCCGACGCTGCTCGTGTCGCTGGCGCTGCTCGCGATCGGCTGAGCTACTCGGCTTCCGCCGCGTGATGCGGGCGATGGCGACGGCGCAAGAAGCCGCGCGCGAGCCCCGGCGCGGCAGTGTTGGAGATGCGCAGCGGATCGCCCTTGGGCGACACGCGCAGCGGCCAGATGGCGACGAGCGGCTCGGGATCGAGGTAGCGTCCGATCATCCCGGGCGCCTTCGGATCCTGCACCTCGATGGTGAAGTGCAGGTGCGGCTCGGAGTGCTTGACGCCGGTGAGGCCGACGTAGCCGATGACGTCGCCGGCCTTGACGGTCACGCCCTCGGCGAGGCGGCGCGGGATCTCCGAGAGGTGGAAGTACTGCGTGGCGATGGTGCCGTTGCGGTGGCCGAGGCGGACGTAGCGGCCGCCGTGATCGGGGTTGAGGTTGCGCTGCACGCGCTCGACGACGCCGTCGTGCACCGCGTAGACGGGCTCGCCGTAGGCGCCGGCGAGGTCGACGCCGCAGTGGCCGCCGCGGCACTCCGACGGGCGATCGCCGACACGCTCGGCGCCGAAGAGGCGGCTGTCGCGCTCGGGCATGCGGCGCTCGGGCCCGGCGAGCGGATGAATCCAGACGTCATTGTCCAGGCCGTCGACGGGCGGCGCGGTGTCGGCCTTGGCGATGGGCGGCTCCGGCGTCGGGCGCGACGCGGCGACGACGACGGCCGCCGGCAGCGACGCCTTGTCGTCATGCACGACGTGCCACAAGAACGCGGCGCCGAGCAGCGCCCCGGCGATCACGGCGATGCGCGCCGAGCGCCGAGGCTTGCGCTCTTCGATGCCGAGCGGGCGCTCCCAGCGCGACGCGGCCCGCGAGGGCTTGGACTGCTCGACCGGATCGGCGAACGGGCTGGCGAACGTCTGGCGCCGGCGCGACGCCGCGCGGCGGCGCTTGGCCGGCGGATCGTGGGCGATGCGCAGCGGCGACGGCGACGGTGGCGGCGGCAACGGCAGCGGCTCGAAGCCGGGCAGCCGCGACATGCCGATCGTCGGCGGGCCGAGCTCCGGCAGCGGCGTCAGCGACGAGGTCGGCGCGAGCGGCGGCGGCGGCGCGAAGGTCGGCAGCGGCGTCGGCCGCGGCTGCGGGCGCGCGGCCACCGGCGAGGGTACGACGATCGGCAGCGCCGCGGGCACGACCGGCGGCGGCAGCGACGACAGCGACGGCGCCGAATAGACCACGCGCGGCGACGGCGCGAACACGACGCGCTCGGGCTCGTAGCCGTGCGCCAGCGGCTGCGCGCGCGCACGCTCGTGCTCGTACATGCTCGCCGGCTCGTAGACTTCGATCGGCGGCAACGGCCTCTTCGGTGCCGCTTTCGGCTTCGGCGGCGTTTGCGTCTTCACCGGCGGCGCCTGCGTCTTCGCCGGCGGCGCCTGCGTCCTCGTCGGCGGCGCCTGCGTCTTCGTCGGCGGCGCGTGCGTCCTCGTCGGCGGCGCCTGCGTCTTCGTCGCGGGCGGCGCCTTTTTCGCCGGCGGCGCGTACGCCACGACCGCGCGCTCGCGCACCACGCTCGGCTTCTTCGCCGCCGCGCCGGGCAGCGGCAGCGACGGCACCGCCACGCCGAGATCCTGCAGCATGTCGCGCGCCATCGACGACGTCGGATCGATCCGCAGGCACTCCTCGAGCTCGGCCACGCCGCGCGCACCCGCGCCGTCGGCCAGAAGCGCGCGCGCCAGCCACAGCCGCAGCGTCACGCAGCGCGGCGACGCCGCCAGCTCCTCTTGGCAGTAGCGGATCGCCTCGCGATAGCGCGCGGCGGCGATCAGCTGCTCGGCTCGGGCGAACGTTCCCGTCGGACACCTCTCGGGCGCAAGAGTCCAATTCGCCACCACCAGCAAGCCGCGGGCCGGCGCCGGTTTCGCGACGGCCCACGTGATTTCCGATAGCTAGGACACGGGTGTGCCCGGTTTGCGCGCTCTGGACTGTAACCTCCCACTGCGCACCGGTGACACGACCCCCCACACTAATGGGAGGCGCGATAGACGGTCAGCATCGCCTGGACCTGCCGGATCAGCGTCTTCGGGATCGGGATCGTCCGTTCGTCGAGCTTGTCCCAGACCGCGTGCGCCGCGGCCGCGTAATCGGCGCGCAGCTTGTCGTCCACCGGCAGCATGGTCACGCCCTGCCTGGCGAAGAGGCCATGCAGCAGCTCATCGTCGACCTGCGCGCCGGCCTCGTCGAAGCGAGTCATGAACTTCGCCGCGGCGGCCCGCACCGCGCGCTGCTGCTCGAAGGTCAGGCGATCGAAGGCGCGCGTCGAGACCACCAGGCACGCCCAGATGTAATCGGTGGCGAGCGGCAGCGCGTAGCGCGCCTGCGTCGACCACTGGAAGGCGAGCGCGCCCGTCGGTGGCGCGGAGAAGCCGTCGACGCGCCCGCTGTCGTAGGCGGCGCGCGACTGATCGAACGACATGGGCACGATCGTCAGCCCGACGGCGCTGAGCAGGCGCGTCTTGACCGCGTCGATGTCGAGCGACCAGAGCCGCACGTGCTCGAGCTCCGCGAACGTGTGCACGGGCTTGCGCAGAAAGACGATGCTGCCGCCGACCTGCGCGTCGCCGAGGTGCACGAAGCCGGCCTTGCGAAACTCCTCCTCGAACGTCGGGCGCAAGCGCGTGGCGACGTACTTCAGCTCCTCGCGGTTGCGGAAGAGGCCGGGCAGGCGCGTCACCATCACCGACGGCGCCCAGCGCTCGCACTGCCACGAGCCGGCGCCGACGCCGTCGAGCTGATCGCGCTCGATGCGCTTGCCGGCCTCGACGTCGTCGCCGGCGATGCCGCCGAGGTACCACTTCAAGGTCACCTGTCCGTCGGTGGTGTTGGCGACGTCGCGCGCGAAGGTTTGCATCTCGCGCGCCCACACCGTGCCTTGCGGGATCACGGCGGCGAAGCGCAGGACGTGCGGAGTTTGCGGCTCGTCGGCCGAGGCGCATACGGAGATCAGCGTCGCGAGGATCAGGCCCGGGCCGAGGCGCATCAGGGAGAAACAATAGGTCGCACGCAGAGGCTTGCATTCGCAACAGGCCCGATGCTGTATTGGTTCGATGATCCGAGGATCTTTTGCACGCACGATTGCCGTCGGTGCGCTCGCGCTCGCGGCCGGTTGCTCGTCCGGCGCGGGCCCGACAGACATGGGCCCGCCCGACATGACGCCACCGACGGAGGCGGAGCTCCTCGCCGAGCGGCCGTATACGCCGTGGGTGGTGCCGGCCAATTACTCGGACGCGCAGAAGTGGCCTCTCTTGCTCGTCTTCGCCGGCTTCGGCGGCATGAGCTCCACGACGGCGGCGTACCTCGGCTACACCGATCTCGCCAACGCGCAGGGCTTCTTCCTCGTCGCGCCCGATCCCGATCCGCTGCACGCGCGCTACGCGTGGAATCCGAACCCGATGCAATATCCCGAGTGGGACGTCATCTACCTGCGCGCGATCATCCACGACATGGAGTCGAAGTACGCGATCGATCCGGCGCGCGTGTTCGTCGCCGGCCACTCGCAGGGCGCGGAGATGGCGCATCGCATGGCGTGCGACGACGCCGAGGACGTCGTGGCCATCGTCAGCCTCGCCGGGCAGGTGGCCAAGGATCCGGCCGACTGCGCGCCGACGCGCGCGGTGTCGGTGGTCGAGATCCACGGCACGTCGGATCAGACGCTCGGCTACAACGGCGACCTGCAGAACAATCCGCCCGATCCGAGCATCCCGTCGGCGCACGAGACGATCGCGGTGTGGGGGCGCAACGACCTGTGCACCGGCGCCATCGCGTCGACGGGGATGACCTACGATCTCGTGTCCGATCTGACGGGCAACGAGACCAGCGTCGAGGCCTACTCCGGCTGTCCGACGGGGATCGCGGCCGAGCTGTGGACGATCGACGCCGGCGTGCACAAGCCGAACCTGACGGCGAATTTCGCGCCGACGACGTGGGGCTTCTTGACCGCGCACGCGCGGCAGTAGCGACGGCGCGACGCTACGGCGCCGCGTCGGTGGTGACGACGAGCGGCAGCGAGACGGTGAAGGTGGCCCCCTTCTTCGGCGCGCTCACCACGCGCACCGTGCCGTGCATCGCCTCGACGAACACGCGCACGATCCACAGCCCGAGCCCGAGGCCGCCGAAGTTGTCGGCGGGCACGGCGCGGGCGAAGCGCTCGAAGATGCGCGTGTGATCGGCCTCGGCGATGCCGATGCCGCGATCACGCACGTCGATCTCGACGCGATCGCCGACGCGGCGCGTGGCGATCTCGATGGGCGCGCCCGGTCCGTACTTGATGGCGTTGCCGACGAGGTTGGTGATGATCTGGTCGAGGCGCAGCCGATCCCAGCGGCCGACGATGCCGTCGTCGAGCGCGAGCTTGATCTCGCTGCGCGCGCTCTTCAGATCGGCGTCGAGCCGCCCGACGAGCTGGCCGATCAGCTCCGAGAGCGGCACCTCCGCCACCTCGAGCGCGAGCCGTCCCGACGTGGCGCGGCTGACGTCGAGCAGCGCGCCGATGAGCATCGCCAGGCGATCGATCTGGCGATCGACCTCGGTGAGCTTCGGGATGAGATAGTCCGACGACTGGTGCTCGGGCTGCCGCCGCCCGAGGATGCGCACCAGGTTGCTGACGAGCAGCTGCAGGCTCGTCAGCGGCGTGCGCAGCTCGTGCGATGCGATCGAGAGGAACTCGTCGCGCAGCTTCACCGCCGACTGCGCGTCGTGATAGAGGCGCGCGTTGTCGACGGCGGTGCCGGCGCGCCGCCCGAGCTCCTCCATGAGCACGACGTCGTCGGCGCCGTAGCGGCGGCCCGACTCGGCCCAGATGAGCGTGACCGCGCCGAGGGTGCGACCGCGCGCGACGAGCGGAACCGTGAGCGCCGAGCGCAGCCCGAGCTCGCGCAGGACGTGCAGCTGATCCCGATCGGTGACGACGGCTTCGACGAGCTCTTGGGTGATCTCGGGGAACAGCTCGGCCTTACCGCTCCTGATCACCGCCGGCGAGCCCGTCGGCGCGTTGGGATCGGGCGGCCAGCGCCGCTGCAGCTCGTGCGCGTAGGCGACCTTCTTGGGATCGACGTGGGCCACCGCCACCTGGCGGATGCGGCCCTCCTCGAGCACGTCGACGGCGCACCAGTCGGCGAAGCGCGGCACCACCAGGTTGGCGAGCGTCTGCAGCGTGATCGCGTAGTCGAGCGACGAGCCGAGGACGGCGCTGGCCTCGGCGAGGAAGGCGTTGGCCGCCTCGCGATGTTGCAGCGCGCGATAGAGCTTGGCGTTGTCGATGGCCAGCGCCGCGCGGTGGGCCAGCTCCTCGGCGACGCGCACGTCGTCGGCGGAGAACTGGCGCGCGGCGTCGGCGATGTTGAAGGACAGGACGCCGAGCGTGCGGCCGCGCGCGTTCACCGGCACCATCAAGCACGAGGCGCAGCCGATGGCGCGCATGAGCTCGAGGTGCGCCGGGCTCTGCGCGGCGGCGGCGAGGTCGGCGTCGCTCACCGTCGGCAGGAACACGGTTTCCCCGCGCTCGAAGACGCCGACGAAGCCGCCGGCGCGGTGACCGCCGGGCGGATAGTTGTGCTCGTACTCGTCCATGCGCGCGGCGAGCGCCGGATCGCGGTGCACGGCGGCGACGCGCTCGAGATGCCCCTCGTCACCGACGACGGCGAAGGTGCACCAGTCGGCGATGCGCGGCACCGCCAGCTCGGCCACGCGCCGCAGCGTCGACTCGTAGTCGAGCGATTCGGCGAGCACGTCCGACGCGTCGGCGAGGAAGCGGAAGCGGTTCTGCATCGCCTCGGCGACGACGCGGGCGCGCCGCGCCTCGGCGTAGAGCTGCGCATTCTCGAAGGCGACGCCGGCCTGCGCGGCGACGGCGACCATCGCCTGCTCGTCGGCGGCGGTGAACACGGCCGGCGACGAGTGGCCGAAGAAGAGCCCGCCGATGACGCGGCCGGCGCGCGACTGGACGGGCACCGCGAGATAGCTGCACACCGGCAGATGGCCCGCCGGCATGCCGTGGTAGGGCGCGTTGTGGCCGTAGCGCGGGTCCCGGGTGATGTCGTCGGAGCGGACGACGCCTTCGCCGGTGAAGGTGGGCGCGAACACCGCCGTGTTGCGCGGCATGGGGAACTTGGAGAACGCTTCGCGCGGCACGCCGGAGATGGTGTAGAGCATGTAGCTGCCGCCGGCGGCGTCGTCGACGTTGTAGAAGAAGGCGCCGAACTGGGCGCGGCACAGCGCCGTCGCTTCGTCCGTGAGCAGCTGCACCAGGCGATCGAGCTCGAGCTCGCCGCTCAGCCGTTGCAGGAGGTCGACATCCATCGTCGGCGCGAAGCTCCCGCGCCAGGATCGAGCGTACCACGCGGCCTAGCGCGGCGCAGGTTCCGTCTCGTTCTCGGGCGGCGGCTCTTCGTGCCGCACCTCTTTGCCGACGCCGCCGAAGTGCACCGTGAGGGTGCCGGTGATGACGTGGCCGTTGGAGTCGTAGGCGGCGCGGAAGTCGGGGTTGGTCGACGTGTTCTTGAAGAGGATCACGGCCATGTAGCCGATGTCGAGCGCCCAGCGGTGCTCGTGCCAGCCGAGGCCGGCGGCGACCTCGAAGCGCTGCTCGTCGGGCAACAGCGGGCCGAGCGCGACCACCGGCAGCGGCGTCTGGTCGTAGCCCAGCCCGAGGCGGAGGTGCACGTGCTGGTCGAGGACGCGCAGCTCGCCGCCGAAGCGGATGGCCCACGAGTTGTGCAGCATGAGCGCGATCGCTTGCGTCTGCGGCGTGGTGCCGGGCGGCGCCGCGGGGTCGGTGATGGTGAGCGTGAGCGTCTGCAGGTCGCGCCACAGGGTCACGCGCAGATCGCCCGAGAGCGTGAGGATCTTGGACGGGTGCATCGACAGGCCGAAGGCGAGCGTGTGCGGCAGGACGAGCGTGGTGTGCGCGAGCTGCCGCGTCGTCGACGAGGCGGCGGCGATCTCGACGGGCGCGGAGATGCCGGCGTGGCCGTCGAGATCGAGATCGACGCGGCTGCGATACATGACGCCGAGGCGCAGGTACTTGGGCACGATGTCGACGAGGAAGCCGACGTTGCCGCCGACGCCGACGCCGTCCATGCCGGCGTGGATGCTGCCCTCGGCGGCGCCGAAGTTGAGGGCGCGGTAGATGTCGACCTGGCCGGGGATGACGTCGATGCCGCCGCCGATGCTGAGGAACGGCAGCAGGCGCACCGAGACGGAGATGTCGAAGGTGGCGGTGGTGACGTCGACGAATTGGCCGATGAAGCGGCCGGGCCACGTCGTCGGCCAGCCGAAGTGCTCGCCCCACTCGGTGAACACGCCGAAGCCGAGCGCGATCTTCTTGCCGAGGCGCTGGCTCAAGAACAAGTTGGGCAACAGCGCGATGTGGGTCGCCGTGTACGACGGGCCGACCGGCGCCGACGTCAGCGCGTCGACCGGCTGCGCGCGCGTGAACGTGTAGATCAGGCTGCCGCCGGCGAGCGCGTTGAAGCCGGGCTGATCGACGAGGCCCGCCGGGTTGTAGAAGATCGCCGACGGATCGTTGGCCACCGCGGTTTGCGCCGCGGCGGTGCCGGTGGCGCGCGCCGACTGCTCGTCGATCTCGATGCCGCCCGCCCACGCCAGGCGCGACGCGAGCACGACGATGAGTGCGAGTACCTTACGCATGATCGTCTCCCGTCACGGCGCCGGCAGCAGCGCGCCGAGCGACACCAAGAAGCCCACCGCTTGCGTCACCATCGAGATGCCCGTCGCCGTCGGCTTGAGCAGCTCCGAGTGGCTGGCCATCGGGAAGTAGGTCGAGACCAGCGCGCCGTTCGACGATTGGCGCCCTTGCGCGTGGCCGGCGGCGTCGAGGCCGTCGGCGCCGAAGATGGCGTGCGCGAGCGCGGCCTCGAACTCGGGCAGGATGACCATGTCCATGCCGGCCTCCTGCACGATGACCGGCTTGTCGCGCAGGCTCGGCGCCACCGACCAGGGATCGGCGGGATCGAGCACCCAGTCGGCGGTGGCGTTCACCTGGGCGTAGGCCGCGGTGCCGCGCATGACACCGATGCTCGTGAGGTACTGATCGATGAGCGGGCTGAACGCCGGGCTCGTCGAGAGGATGTCGAAGATGTGGCCGCCGCCGACGTTGAGGACGGCGACCTTGGGCTCGGGTGCCGCCGACACGTAGAGCGAGCCGTTGATGGCGCCGAGCGATTGGCCGAGGAAGCCGAGCTTCGTCGGATCGAGGAGCGGCGTGACCGGAACCGCCTCCCCGGCGAGCGTCTTGGCGAGGCCGCTCGCGTTCGTCGTGTCGGAGAGGACACGCAAGAGCTGCGCGGCGTCGACGATGTACTGGCCGCCGTTGCTGCGGCCGGTGAACAGGTTCGACGGGCTGATGTAGCCCTGGCCCGAGATGGTCGGGCGGCAGTCGCTCGGGTCGCCGGAGACGGCGGCCAGATCGCAGGCGAGCGCGTCGGACGACGTGGGCGTGGGGATGAAGCCGCCCGAGCAGACGCCGGTGGTCTTGTCGCAGGTGCCGCTCGCGCAGTCGGTGTCGGCGATGCAGGCGCTGCGCGCGCCGTGAAAGGCGATGTCGAAGCCGACCGAGGCCCAGCCCTGCTGCGCGAGCGGATCGGCGAGCGGCAAGACGTCGCCTCGCCACGAGGTCAGCCCGTGCTGCACGAACGCCACCGGCACCGGTCCGGCGACGTTCGGCAGCGCGAGCCAGAACTTGATGGTGATGGGGATGGCCGGCGTCGGCGGCTCGACGGTGAAGCCGCCCGACGGCGTGCGCGAGAAGTGGATGAGGCCGGTGGCGGGATCGATCACCGCTTGCGACGTGAAGCTGCCGAGCACGAGGTACTTGAGGTGCGGCACGAAGTTCTGCGCGCCGAAGGCGGTGGCGAGCGCGGTCTGATCGGCGACTTTGGTGACGCTGACGTCGGTGGTGACCGTGGCCGTCGCCGGGAATTGATCGAGCGTGGCGTTGGGGCGCTTGATCGATTGCGTGGTGAAGGTCCACAGCCCGGCGATGGCGGTGCGCGGCAGGCCCTGCGCGGCGAGGGCCTGCACGAGCGGCTGCTCGGCGGCGCGCAGCATCTCGAGCTGCTCTGCTTGCGCGTCGGAGAGCGCCGAGACGGTGGAGTGCATGCCGTCGAACAGCGGATCGGGGCCCGTGACCAACCAGATGGGCGCGGCGGGGATGAGCGCCTGGCCTTGCGTGTCGGAGACGCCGCTGGTGACGACGACCGCGTAGCGGTTTTGATCCGACGCCAGCGGCGCGGTGGGCACGAGCGCGATCTGGTTGAAGGCGAAGGTCGCGGTGTACTCGGGCGGCACCGGCGCTTGCGTGTTCAGGTTCTCGAAGAAGACTGAGCGATTGGGCACGAGCGTGGCGGTGTCGATGGGGTTCGGCCCGGCGACGCCGATGGTCTCGGGCGCCGAGGTCGAGAAGCCGTCGAGCGTGTTGAGCGCCATCTTGAGCTGCGCCATCGGATCGCCGGCCGCGATCGGCAGGTTGACGAGGCCGGTGGTCGGATCGATGAGCGCGTCGTTGGGGAACGGGATGTTGCCCGTGGTCGGGTCGAAGATGGTGAACGGCTGCGTCGAGATCGTGAAGGTCCAGAAGAGGACCAGGTTGTTCTCGTCGCGGCCCGGCGCCACCGTCGGCAGGAGCACGCTGAGCGCGGTCTGGAGCATCTGGCGCTGCGGCTCGGCGGCGCGCGCCTGCGCGTCGGAGAGGCCGACCACGATCGAGTGGCAGGTGGTGTCGCTCGGATCGGCGAGCGCCGCCTGCGGGCACATGCACTCGGGGTTGGTTGGATCGCCGCAGCGGCCGACCAGCGGGTTGGGCGAGCGCAAGAAGAAGAACGCGGGCGAGGCGATCACCAGCTCGCCGGCGGCGCCGCGCAGGCCGGCGGGATCGCTGCCGCCGAAGAGCAGCACCGCGTAGCGATGACCGGCCACGAGCGGCATCGCGGGCACGATGGTGAGCGTGAGCCCGTCGGCCGAGAGCATCGCGGTGGCGTCGGTGAGCGTGGCGTTGGTGGTGTCGACGAGCGTGGCGGCGCCGAGCGCGGTCGCCGAGGTCACCGTCGCCGACGCCGGATCCAGCGCCACGGAGAAGGTGGCCTGCGCCGTCGACGACGTGGGGAAGCCGTTGAGCATGCGCAGGTACGCGTTGAACGAGCGCTGCGCGGCCGACTCGTTGGGATCGTCGGGCGGATTGAGGTGCGTGCCGTCGCCGCCGGCGAACGCGAGATCGTTCGGCGTCGGCACCACCGGCGGCGAGGCCAGCGGATTGAACTGCGCGACCGAGGTCGGCGGCGGCGGCGTGGGCGTCGGCACCGGCGGCTCGCAACCGAGCGCCAGCGCGCAGCCGAGCGCGTACAGGAACCGCGGGATGTGCGACCGAAGCGACATGGGATGCCTCTCGGGTCGCCATGGGCACGCCGCTCGTGCGTGCAACGGTCAGGTGACCGTTACCGTCGGAGCGGACGCTGCGCGGGGCGATGGATGAAGTTGCGGCGTCCAGCGAGGACGGGGGCGGCGCGGGCCAGCTCGCGCACCAAGAAGTCGCTGACGACGCGGATGCGCGCGGCCTGGCGCAGGTCTTTGTGCACGACCAGCCACAGAGGGGACGAGGCCGATGCCGAGGTTTTCGCGCACGGCCGCGTGGATGCCGGGCGTGTCGTTCACCTTCCAGACACAGCGGGCGCCGCGCAGCTCCTGGCCGAGCCACGCGGTCGTGGAGCGCCGTGCCTAACGCGCGCGTGCACGCGGCGGGCAGCGTGAGCGGCTAGCGCGCGGGGATTTCGTCGAGCGGTCGGGCGCTGCCGACGTCGATGACGCTCGGCGTGGCGGCGACGGTGAGCTACGCGGCGCCGTTCCTCGAGCGCGGGTTCCGGACGTTCGAGCTGTCGCTGCCGCGGTTTGGCGCGTGATGCCCATCTGCGGGCGAGCGCGGGGCTCGAGGAGGGTCGTCTAGCTGAATGGTGCTATTCGCCGTCCCACGCGACCACGGGAAACGGCGGCCCCGGACGCGCGAACAGGTAGCCCTGCAACAAGTCGCACCCGAGCGTCAGCACCGTGTCGCGCTCGGCGACCGTCTCGATCCCCTCGGCGACCACGGACATGCCGAGCTCCCGGCACAGGCTCGTCATCGTGCCGACCACCCGTTGCCTCGTCGTGTCGGCGTCGATGTCGCGCACGAGCGACATGTCGAGCTTCACGAAGTCCGGCTGCAGCAACGTGAAGGTCGTGAGGCCCGCGTAGCCCGCGCCCAGATCGTCGACGGCGATGCGGTAGCCGAGCTTGCGCAGCGAGTCGACGCGCGAGCGCACGTTCGGCACCATGCCGAGCGAGGCGCGCTCGGTGATCTCGAGGACCACGCGGTCGGCGATCTGCGACAGAGGCGCGTCGCGCGACAGGAGCTCCTCGTCGTCGAGATCCATCGGATGCAGGTTCACGAACAACATCCCACTGCCCTCCCCGCCCGCGCGCGCGACCGACCCACGAATGACGCGCCCGAGCTCGCGCAGCCGGTTGGTGCGCTCGGCCGCGTCGAAGAGCGCGCCCGGGTTGGCCAGGCTCGCCTCGGTCGAGCGCACCAACGCCTCGTACGCGTACACGCGCCGCTGCGACCACGCCACGATCGGCTGATAGGCCATCGCGATGCGATCGAGCGCGCGCCGGAAGCGCGACTCGAGCCCCGCGCGATCGCCGACGAACTTGTCGAGATCGCCGACGTGCGCCAGCGCCTCGCGCTTGAGCCGCGCGATCCGGCACATGCGCACCGCGTAGCCGATCTCGTCGACGAGCGCGCCGTTGTCGATGGGCTTGGTCAGATAGCGCAGCGCCCCGTGCTCGAGCGCCTTGATGGCCGTGCGAATCTCCGGCGTCCCGGTCATGAGGATCACCGGAATGTCGAGATCGTAGTCGCGCACCGTGCGCAAGAGCTCGATCCCGTCGACGGACGGCATGCTGATGTCGGTGAGCACGACGTCGAAGCGCTCGCCGCGCAGGATCTCGCCGGCGATCTTGCCGTCGGGCGCGCAGGCCACGGTGTAGCCGGCGCGCTCGAGCACGCGCATCAGCGAGCGCGCCAGCACCGCGTCGTCGTCGGCGAGCAGGATGCGTGCGCCCGGCGCCGGCGCGGGCGCGGTCACGATGCCCTCCGGCGCAAGACCCGTTCGATCTCCTTCAACAGCTCGCTCATGGTCATCGATCCTTTCGAGACGACGGCGACGACGTCGCCGTTCAGGCGCGCGCGCTCGTCGGCGCCAAGCTCGTGCGCGGTGACGAGGAGGATGGGCACCGCGCGCGTGCGCTCGTCGGCGCGCAGCGCGGCCACCACCTCGACGCCCGAGATGTCCGGCATCACCAGATCGAGGAGCACCAGGTCGACCGGTCCCGAGCGCGCCGCTTCGACGCCGGCGCGTCCGCTGGCGGCGACGCGCACGCGAAACCCTTGCGGCTCGAGCGCGGCGCGGAACAGATCGAGCTGGCGCACGTCGTCGTCGATGGCGAGCACGTGCACCGGCGCGCTCTTGACCTTGGTGGTGAAGCTGCGCCGCGCCAGCGCCTCGAGCAGCGCCTCGCGCGCGACCGGCTTGACCAGGTGCTCGACCGCGCCGAGGCTGAAAGCGCGCCCGCGATCGCTCGAGATGCTCACCATCACCACCGGGATCGCCGCGGTCTGCGGATCGCCCTTCAACAGCTGCAGCACGTCCCAGCCGTCGATCGTCGGCAGGAACACATCGAGCGTGATGACGTCGGGGTGGTAGCGGCGCGCCTGCGCGATCGCCTCGTCGCCGCTCGACGCGGCCAGCGTGCGGAAGCCGCTGCCCTGCAGCGCCAGCCCGAGGAGCTCGCGCGCCGCCGGATCGTCGTCGACGACGAGCGCGAGCGGCGCCGTCCCGCCCGGCACGACGCGCGGCGTCTGCACCTGCGGCACGCCGTCGTACACCGGCAGATCGACCGAGAAGGTGCTGCCTTCGCCGACCCGGCTGTGCACGCTGATGCGCCCGCCCATGACCTCGACGAGCTGCTTGGTGAGCGCCAGGCCGAGCCCGGTGCCGCCGCGCTCGGCGGCGTTGGCCAGCTGGGTGAACGGCGTGAACAGGCGCGCCACATCCTCGTCGGAGATGCCGCCGCCGTTGTCGCTCACCGACGTGCGCACGAAGCCGGGCTCGGGCCCCACGCCGCAGGTGACGCGCACCTCGCCGTCGGCCGCGGTGAACTTGATGGCGTTCGACAACAGGTTGTAGAGCACCTGCTTGAAGCGCGCGCCGTCGGCGCTGATGGGCGGCAGCGATCCGTCCGCCGGCGCGTCGAGCACCACGCGCACGCCGCGCGCCGCCGCCTGCGGCTGCAAGGTCACGATGGCGTCGGCGGCGAGCAGGCGCGGCGCGCACGGCTGGCGCACGATGTCGAGCCGCCCGGCCTCGACCTTCGACAGATCCAGGAGATCGTTGATGAGGCCGAGCAGGTGCCGCCCCGAGCCGTGCACGTTGCGCAGGTAGCGCGCCTGCTTGTCGTTGAGCACGCCGAACTTGCCGTCGATGAGCACCTCGGAGAAGCCGATGATCGAGTTGAGCGGCGTGCGCAGCTCGTGCGACATCATGGCCAGGAAGTCGGTCTTGGCGCGGCTGGCGCGCGTCAGCTCCTCGTTGCGCTCGGTGAGCTGGCGGTTGAGCTCGGCCAACTGGCGCTCGGCGCGCTTGCGCTCGGTGATGTCGCGCGCCGCGGCGTAGATGAAGCCCGACGGATCGGCGGCGTCGTTCCACAGCGTGTCGCGATAGGAGCCGTCCTTGCAGCGGAAGCGGCACTCGAAGGCGATGAGCGGCTCGCCGCGCATCAGCTTCTCGACGGCGGCGCGAGCGGCGGGGTGATCGTCGGGATGCACGAACGAGATGAACGGCGCGGCCATCAGCTCCGCCTCGGTGTAGCCGAGCGAGCGGAACGCCGGGTTGACGCGCTTGAAGTAGCCGTCCGGCCCGGCGATGCACAAGAGATCGAGCGAGAGCGCGAAGAAGCGGCCGGGCAGCTCCGCGCGCTTGCGCTCGTCGATGTCGGTGACCGTGCCGATCCACTCGCGCAGCTCGCCGGCGCCGTCGGCGAGCGGGACCGCGCGCACGAGGAAGTAGCGATAGCTGCCGCTCGGCGCGTGGCGCAAGAGGCCCTCGGCCTCGAACAGTGCGCGGGTGGCGCGCGCGGCGGCCCAGGCGGCGCGGATGCGCTCGCGGTCCTGCTCGTGGATGGCGTCGAGCCAGCCTTCGCCGGCGTAGGCGTCGGCGGGCTGGCCGGTGTAGGTCTCCCACGACGGCTGCGGCACGATGAACGAACCGTCGGCCTCGGCGCGCCAGACCACGGCGCTGGTGGCGGCGACGAGCGTGCGATAGCGCTCCTTGGACTGCGCCAGAGCGCCGAGCGCGCGGTTGCGCTCCGAGACGTCGGTGGCGGCGATCATGTGCGCGCGCCGGCCGCCGAGCTCGCAGTTCTGCAGGCGCAGCTCGACGGTGATGGCGCTGCCGTCGCGCTTGCGATGGCGCCACTCGCCGAGATCGGTCGGCGCGTCGGCCGACTTGGTGCGCGTCGCCTCGCGCTGCAGCCGACCGAGGTCCTCGGGGAAGCGGATGTCCTCGATGCTCATGGCGAGGAACTCGGCCTCGGAGTAGCCGTAATGATCGATGGCGGCGCGATTGACGGCGAGGAAGCGCAGCGTCTCGACGTCGTAGACCCACATCGGCGCCGGGCTGTTGTCGAACAGCATCCGGTAGCGCTGCTCGTTGCGCTCGGCGCGGCTGCGCTGGGCGGCGAGCTTGATCTCCTTGGTCGCCAGGTACTCTTCGCCGATCACCGACATCGTGCGATCGACGAACGTCATCATCGCCGAGAGCGCCCCGGCGAGGCGCGCCGGCTCGCTCCCCATCGCGGCGATCAGCCGTGGAGTGAGGAAGCGCTTGAGCGCCCCGACGAGGTCGTACCAGCCGCTGAACGACATCCCCATGTGCGCGTAGCCCGCGCCCTGCGCGCGCAGCTCGACCTCGTAGGCCGCCCAGTCGCCCGCGACGGCCCGGCGCAGCCGCTCGCGCGAGCGGCGGTTCTCGTCGTCGAGCATCTGCGGCGTCATGGCGGCGAGCACCGGCGCGAACTCGGCGTGCCCGCGCACCACGCGCATGGTCTCGGCCAGGATCTCGTCGTACTGCGCGTCGTAGACGCGCATGAAGTCGCGCAGCCCCTCGTCACTCTCGGGGCCGAACCACGCCGCGCCGCGCTCGCCGGGCTCGCTCATGAGATCACACCGGCAGCTCGAGGCTGAACACCGTCGGCAGCTCGGGCGTCTCGTCGACCCACATGCGCCCGCCGTGCGCCTCGGCGGCGAGCCGGCAGAAGTAGAGACCGAGCCCGAGGTTCATGCGCCCCTGCCCTTCGCCGGCCTGCGCGAACTTGTCGAAGATGCGCGCGCGCGCCTCGGGCGGAATGGCGGCGCCGCTGTTGCCGATGCTGAGGCGCACCGAATCGCCGTCGCAGCGCCGCCCGCACACGGCGATGCGGCCGCCCGGCGGCGTGTGGCGGAAGGCGTTGTCGAAGACGTTCTCGATGATGCGCGAGACGAGCTCGCGATCGGCGTGCAGCTCGACGCCGGGATCGATTTTGCTGTCGATGCGGATGCCGCGCGCGCCGGCGAGGTGGCCGCGCTGGCGCACCAACGGCGCGATCAGCTCGCCGACGGGGATGCGCGAGCGCTTGAGCTGCAGCGTGCCGGCCTCGACGTGGGCGACGTCGACCAGGTTGGCGAGCAGGCGGATCGCGCGCCCGCCGGCCGACTTGGCGTCGCGCAGGGCGTCGAGGTTCTCGGTGCTGGTGCGGTCGTCGTCGAGCACGAAGTCGACGTTGGCCAGCACCGCCGACAGCGGGTTCTTGAGGTCGTGCACGATCATCGCCGACATCTCTTCGCGGAAGCGCTGCAGCTCGACGAGCTCGAGGTTGCGCCGCTGCAGCGCCGCCTCCTTGGTGCGCAGCGCGAGCAGGTTGGCGACGCGGATGATGAGCTCGTGACGATCGATCGGCTTGGTCAGAAACTCGTCGGCGCCGGCGCGCAGCCCCTGCAAGCGCGAGTCGTGATCGGCGAGCGCGGTCACCAGGATCACCGGCAGGAACTCGTCGGGCGCCAGCTCCTTGAGGAAGCGAGCGGTGTCGAAGCCGCTCAGGCCCGGCATCATCACGTCGAGGAGCACGAGGTCGGGGCGCCAGTCGCGGGCGACGACGAGCGCGCGCTCTCCGCTCTCGGCGTCGGCCAGCTCGTGCTCGTCGCCTTCGAGGTAGGCGTGCAACAGCTCGCGGTTTACCGGCTCGTCATCGACGATCAGAAGCTTCGCCATCTCCCTCCTTCGCTGCACGCACGTGTGCGTATTGCTCCACCTCCGCCACGAAAGTTCGCGTGTCGATCGGCTTGGTCAGGACGGCGTCGAAGCCGGCGTTCATGAAGCGCGTGCGGTCACCGGCGAGCGCCTGTGCGGTCACCGCGATCACCGGCACGCCACGGAAGCGTGGGGTCGCGCGCAGCTCGCCGAGCAGCGTGACGCCGTCGGCTCCGGGAAGGAGCACGTCCATCAGCACGACGTCGGGTACGGCGCCGTCGGCGACCTGGCGGCGCACCTCCGCGCCGTCGACGGCGAGCTCCACGGCGTGGCCGGCCGCCTCGAGCAGATCGCGAGCGAGCTCCTGGTTCAGTAGGTTGTCTTCGACGAGTAGGACCTTCATCGGGCTCGCTCCATTGTACTCGCACTCGCTGAAAGTTTCGTAACGCTCGCTGCGGCAAATTGTCGCACTGGACGCGACTGCGCAGCGCTTGCACGAAGAGCGAGCTCGTGACGGAGGTCGCGCGATCGATACGAAACGATGACCGAGTTCGCCTGGCCGACGACCAGGAGCCCGACATACTTCGTCGGATGCGCAAGGTTGCCCTGTCTACACTCGCCATCTTTTCTGTCGCCGCCGGTTGCGCGCACACGTACACGGCCGCGCCGCTGCGTGACGCCGCCGTCGGTGCCGATCACGAGAACGCGTTCGCCGCGCTGTCGTCGGCGCGCGGGCCCGATCGCTTCGCGCAGGTGACGCCGCTGCTCTACCGCGGCGGCCAGCCGGACCCGGCGCAGCTCGAGCTGCTCGCCGACCTCGGGGTCAAAACGATCATCACCTTCGTGACCGACGGCGACGTCGTCAAGCAGGAGACCGCCGCCGCCGCCAAGCTCGGCATGACGGTGCGCAGCCATCCCTTCTACGGCATGTCGACGCCGTCGGGGGCGCTGATGACCGAGATCGTCGGCGAGCTCAAGGACGCGAGCGCGCCGGTCTACGTGCACTGCAAGCAGGGGCGCGATCGCACCTCGCTCGTCGTCGCGCTTTACCGCGTCTGGGTCGAAGGCTGGGATCCCGGGTTGGCGTGGCAGCGCGAGGCGGTCGACTTCGGCCACGGCGGGCTGCGCACCCTCTTCTTCCGCGGGCTCGACCGCACGTATGCACGCCTGACGCATCGGGGGTAAACTCGGGGCGGTGCCCCGCATGCCAAGCAAGGCCTTGCCTCTCCTCGCGGCGCTCGCGATCGGCTGCAGCCAGCCCGATCCGGTGGCGCCGGTCGTCCACCAGTACGCCGTCAACCTCGACGCCAACTACAAAGACGTCATCGCGCGCCTCGAAGATCTGAAGGCGGCGGTCGACGCGTTCGTGGCGGCGCCGTCGGCGGATCTGCAGGTCGCGGCGCAGCAGGCCTATCTGGCCGTGCGGCCGTCGTACGGCGAGTGCGAGGTCAGCCGCTTCTACGGCGGGCCGATGGACCAGGCGCAGGGCGGGATGAACGAGTGGCCGATCGACGAAGCGTTCATCGACTACACCGCCGGCAACCCGCTCGGCGGCATCATCAACGATCCGACCGACTATCCGCAGCTGACGGCGACGGTGCTCGCCACCGCCGACGAAAAGGGCGGCCTCGAGAACCTGTCGACGGGCTTTCACGCCATCGAGCTCCTGCTCTGGGGCCAGCGCGTCTCGCAGACCGACGGTCCGGGGCAGCGGCCCTACACCGACTTCGTCGACGGGGGCACCGCGGCGAACCAGGATCGGCGGCGCACCTATCTGAGCGTGGCGACGCAGCTCCTCCTCGACGACATGCGCGGCCTCGAGGCACAGTGGGATCTGACCGACAAGCAGAGCTACGGCGCCAAGATGGTGGCGGGCTCGCCGAAGGACGGGCTCACCAAGATCTATCGTGGCTTCTCGCAGCTGGCGATCTCCGAGCTGCTCTACGAGCGCATGTCCGATCCGTTCCGCTCGCAGGATCGCAAGGACGAGGAGTCCTGCTTCAGCGAGAGCACCTCGATCGATCTGAACGCCAACATGCTCGGCGTCGAGGACGTGTGGCTCGGCCAGTATCACGACCTGCAGGGGCCGTCGGTGCAGTCGCTGGTGGCGGCCAAGGAT
Source organism: Polyangia bacterium (assembly GCA_035607415.1). GTDB lineage: Bacteria > Myxococcota_A > Polyangia > Palsa-1104 > Palsa-1104 > JAQBQH01. Next base: position 127,183 of record DATNAQ010000096.1, on the reverse strand, counting down.
CCCGCGCTCGCCGCTCAAGTCACGCAGCAGCTGGCGACGGTGAAGGCGGCCATCGCCGCCATCCCGCCGCCGTTCGATCACGCGGTGATCGCCGATCCGTCGACGCCGGAGTACCAGGCGGTGCAGGCGGCGATCGACGCGTTCGCGCCGGTGCAGGGCCTGCTCGACCAGGCGGCGGCGACGCTCGGGATCGTCAACAACCTATGAGCACGACGCGCACGGCTGCGCTGTTCCTCTTCGCCGCGTGCGCCGCGCTCGGCTGCAACGATCGCTTGTCGGTCGATCCGTCGGAGGCGCTCCTCGGCGGCGACACCACCATCTTCGACGACGGCGACGAAGCGTTCGCCTACCCGGCGCGCAACCTCTCGGCCGACTACCGCAGCTCGTTCCAGATCGGCGACGGCATCTTCAACCGCAACTGGGTGGCGGCGCCGGCCACGCCGCAAGGCGCCGACGGGCTGGGGCCGACGTTCAACGGCTTCTCCTGCTCGGCGTGCCACGCCAACAACGGGCGCGGGGCCACGCCCGCGTCGGCGGACGATCCGTTCCTCGGGCTCCTCTTGCGCCTGAGCGTCGACGGGACCAACGAGCATGACGGACCGGCGCCCGATCCGGTCTACGGCGATCAGCTCAACCCCTACGGCATCCTCGGCGTGCCCGGCGAAGGCACGCCGCAGGTGACCTACGAGGAGATGCCGGGGACGTACGGCGACGGCGAGAGCTACTCGTTGCGCAAGCCGACCTACACGATCGCGTCGCCCGCGTTCGGCGCGCCGGCGGCGACGCACATCGGGCCGCGGCTGGCCCCGCAGACGGTGGGCCTGGGCCTCCTCGAGGCGGTCGACGAGTCGACGGTGGTCGGCTTCGCGGCGCAGAACGGCGGCCACCCCAACTACGTGTGGAACGACGACACGCAGACGATGGCGCTCGGGCGCTTCGGCTGGAAGGCGAATCAGCCGACGCTGAAGCAGCAGGCGCTGTCGGCCTTCCGCAACGACGTCGGCATCACCAACGCGCTCTACCCGACGGAGAACTGCCCGCCGGCGCAGACGGCGTGCCTGGCGGCGCCGATGTCGATGACCGAGCCCAACCTCGATTCGCTCAAGACCGACGGGATCGTGGTGCACGCGCTGTCGCTGGCGGTGCCGGCGCGGCGCGACCTCGACGATCAAAACGCGCTGCGCGGCGAGCAGCTGTTCCAGAAGATCGGATGCGCGTCGTGCCACATCCCGAAGATGACGACGGGGACGCTGCCCGATTGGCCGGAGCTGTCGAATCAGACGATCCGGCCGTTCACGGATCTGCTGCTCCACGACATGGGGCCCGATCTCGCCGACGGGCGCAGCGACTACGGCGCCAGCGGCAGCGAGTGGCGCACGCCGCCGTTGTGGGGGCTCGGGCTCGTCGAGCCGATCGACGGCTACCTGTTCCTCATGCACGACGGACGTGCGCGCGGGTTCGCCGAGGCGATCCTGTGGCACGGCGGCCAGGGCGCCGCGGCGCGCGAGGCGTTCCGCACGCTGTCGAAGAGCGATCGCGATGCGCTGGTCGCGTTCCTGAATTCGCTGTAGCTGCGGTGTCGCAAGACGTTGTTCGTCGCGCTCGGCTTTGCGGTTGCTGCGGGGCCGATCCGTCCGTGGAAAAGGCGCCCGATCCAGCTCCGCTCGCAGACGTGCGCGAACGAGGCTGGAGACTTCACCGCTAGCGACGGGTGATGGCCATCGAACAGCTCGATGTACGAGCACTGAACGGCGGGAGTTGCCCCGATCGGGCACGCCGCTCTGCCTCGATTGGCCCTTCGTGCCGCCAAGCGAATAGCCGTCGCGCCACTTGTCGCCCCGCCGCGTCGACCATTCAGCGTACGCGCCGGCACCGATCGGCAACGGATGTGCATTGCTCCTCGTCGGGCGCCTCGCGTCGGCGTCGAGGAGGACACATGAAAACGACGTGGCTGTTGCTACTGGGGTTGGTCGCGAGCCCCGCATTCGCCGTCGAGACCGCGCGCACGCAAATCGATCCCGGCGCCGAAGAGAAGCTGCGCCAGATGAGCAACTATCTGGCCGGCCTCAAGACCTTCCGCGTCGAGTCGAAGGCCGTCGACGAGAAGGTCACCACCGACGGGCAGAAGCTGCAGTTTCTGTCCGACTCCAAGGTCACCGTGCAGCGGCCCAACAAGCTGCGCGACGATCGCCTGGGCGCAGCGACCGACACCGTCATCCGCTACGACGGCAAGGAGCTCAGCATCTACGGCAAGCGCACCGGCTTCTACGCCAGCTCGCCGGCGCCGGGGACGCTCGATGGGGCCATCGACTTCGCGCGCGCTCGCTACGGCTTCGACGCGCCGGGCGGCGACCTGCTCGTCAGCCGGCCGTACGACGACCTCATGGAGGACGTGCGCTCGGCGCGTGACCTCGGCATCGAGACCGTCGACGGCGTGCCGTGCCACCACCTCGCCTTCCGCGGCACCAACGTCGACTGGCAGATCTGGATCGAGGACGGGCCGCGCCCCTTGCCGCATCGCTACGTGATCAGCACCAAGGATCAGGCGGCGCGTCCCGAGTTCACCGTGAACCTCACGCGCTGGGAGCCCAACGTTCCCGTCGACGCGAGCACCTTCAACTTCACGCCGCCGCCGGGCGCCCAGCGGATCAAGTGGATCCCGGTGCACCCCGATCGCGCGGCCCGCTAAAGGAGGACCCATGCGTCGCAGCATTGGAAGACGCCTTTGCCTCGCCTTCGTCGCGCTGGCGGCGTCGCTCATCACCGTCGAGGCGGCGGCGATCATCGGCCGGCCGCTGACGCCGGTCAGCTTCGCCGGCGCCGCGCGCCGCAGCGTGCGCCGCACCGCGTACGCCGCGCCGATCGTCGGCGCCGCGGCCGTGGGCACCGCGGCGGCCGTGGGCACCGCCGCCGCCGTCGGCACCGCCGCCGCCGTGGCCACGCTGCCGCACGGCTGCTACGTCGGCGCGCCCTGTGGCGGCGTCGTCTACGAGCCGCGCTACTCCGGCGCCACCGTCGTCTACGTCCCGCGCTAGTATCTCGCCGCGTGGCTTGATCGCTTCGTTTCGGTTCACAACCCGGCGACGTCGGCACGCGCTGCGGCGAGATACTGCGCAGCGATCCCAGGAGGCGTGCCGCCTCCCTCGTCGGGCAGAGCCCGCCGAGCCTCCCTCCTGCTGACGGCCGGACTGCCGGCCGACGGCGCCTTTGGCGCCTTGAAAGAGCCAGATCGGCAACCAGTCGAGTTGAATGCGGCGAGATAGCGAGGTCGGCAACCAGTCGAGTTAAATGCGGCGAGGTGAGCCGCGCTGCGGCATCCATGACGATCGCGTGAAGGTTCGGCTCCGGGTGGGGCATCCACCTTCGTGATCGTACGCGGTTGGATGGTCCTCGCTTGCGCCGCGGCTCTGTGCGGCTGCGGGCCGAACAGCATCTCGCGCGGCACGCCCGACATGGCGGCCGGCGGCAACGGCGACGGCGACGGCGGCCTCGGCTTCGGCCCCGACATGAGCGACGGCCCCGTCGTCACCATGATGTGCCCGCACGCGAGCGACCCACCGCTCGCCTCCGGAACCTGCCAGGTCACCGCGGGCACCGGCGGCACGCTCATCACCGGCACCATCCTCGTGCCCGGCCAGGTGCTCCACGGCGGCCAGGTCCTCTTCGACGCCACCGGCACGATCACCTGCGTGAGCTGCGACTGCTCGGCGATGGCCGCCGGCGCCACCGCCATCGACTGCCCGACCGGCGTGGTCTCGCCCGGCCTCATCAACACCCACGATCACATCACGTATGCCCAGAACTCGCCGGTGACCGACTCGGGCGAGCGCTACGAGCACCGCAACGATTGGCGCAACGGCGACGGCGGCCACACCAAGATCAGCTACGCCAGCGGCGCCACGCCCGCGCAGGTGCAGTGGGGCGAGCTGCGCTTCCTCATGGGCGGCGCCACCTCGACGGTCGGCTCGGGGGGACAGACGGGCCTCCTGCGCAACCTCGATCAGTCGGCCAACGAGCAGGGCCTCGGCGATCCCGCCGTCTACTTCAACACCTTCCCGCTCGGCACGAGCACGCCGTCGTCGATGGCGTGCACCGCCTACACCTTCGACGACACCTCGAGCTCGATCGCCAACGACAAGGCCTACGAGCCGCACATCTCCGAAGGCATCGACGCCACCGCGCGCAACGAGTTCGTCTGCTCGTCGACGAGCGCCAACGGCGGGCAGATGCTCACGCAGCCGCAGAGCGCCTTCATCCACGCGGTCGCGCTCGAGCCCGCCGACTACCTGGCGATGGCCAAGGCCGGCACCAAGCTGATCTGGTCGCCGCGCTCCAACATTCGCCTCTACGGCGACACCGCGCCGGTCACGGTCGCCTCGCGCATGGGCGTGCGCATCGCGCTCGGCACCGATTGGACGCCGTCGGGCTCGATGAACATGCTGCGCGAGCTCGCCTGCGCCGACTCGTTCAACAAGACCTACCTCGACAGCTACTTCAGCGACGAAGAGCTGTGGCTGATGGCCACGCGCAACGCGGCCATGGTCACCGCCTCCGACGCCAAGCTCGGCATCCTGGCGACGGGCCACCTCGCCGACATCGCCATCTTCGACGGGCGCACCAACCAGGATCATCGCGCCGTGATCGCCGCGCAGCCGCAAGACGTCGTGCTGGTGATGCGCGCCGGCTCGGCGATCTACGGCGACGCATCGATCATCAGCGCGCTCGGCCTCGCGAGCTGCGACGCGGTCACCGTGTGCAGCGCGATGAAGTCGGTCTGCCTGACCAAAGAGCTCAACACCACCTACGCGCAGCTGCAGACGGCCGCCGGCGCCAGCGACTACGCGGCGTTCTTCTGCGGCACGCCGACGGGCGAGCCGACCTGCACGCCGACGCGCCCAAAGTCGGTGAGCGGCTCGACGGTCTACACCGGCGCGCCCTCGTCGAGCGACGCCGACGGCGACGGCATCCCCGACGCCAGCGACGACTGCCCCAAGGTGTTCAACCCCATCCGCCCCGTCGACGGCGGCAAGCAGGCGGACGCCGACGGCGACGGCGTGGGCGACGCGTGCGATCCCTGCCCGCTCACCGCCAACGCCACCACCTGCTGATTCCGCGGCCGTTTTCCCGCACGTGACGGATTGTTTCGCCCCGCCCCAATAACGGGTGATGGCGAAGCACATTCTCGCAGCGCTCGCGCTCGTTCCGCTCGTTGCCTGCCTGTCGCCGCCGGTGGCTTCGCCGCGCACGACGGTCACGCAAGAGACCAACGTGCGCACGCAGCAAGACATCAAGAACAAGGTCGACATCCTGTTCATGGTCGACAACTCGAGCTCCATGGATCCGATGCAGCTCGAGCTGCGCGCGCGCTTCGGCGACTTCCTCGAGCCGTTCTCCGATCTCGCCGCCAAGGGCATCTACGCCGATCTGCACATCGGCGTCGTCACCTCCGACTACGGCGCCGGCGACGCCGGCGGCGGCGGCTGCGATCCGTCGCCGGGCGGACAGCGCGGCCTGTTGCAGACGCTGCCTTCGCCGAATGCGACCAATCCGCCCGCGGGCTGCATGGCGCCGGTCGGCAAGCCGTACATCGCCTACGCGTTCGGGCCCGGCGCGGCGACCACGAACCTGCCCAACGGCAGCGACGCGACCGCGCTGGTGAACGAGTTCACCTGCATGGCGTCGGTCGGGGCGAAGGGCTGCGGCTTCGAGCATCAGCTCGAGTCGGTCTACGCGGCGCTGCGCAATCACGACGAGAACGCCGACTTCTTGCGCTCCGACGCGCTCCTGGCGGTGGTCTTCGTGACCAACGAGGACGACGGCTCCGCGGCACCGACGGCGAAGTTCTACGAGTCGGCGGTCGATCCGATGGGCACGAGCATGTACGGGCAGTATTCGACCTATCGCCAGACCCGCTTCGCCGTCGACTGCGGCGGCATGCCCATTCCCTACGGCATGCCGGTGGGGCCGCTGGCCGGGTGCGAGGCGACGCCCAATCCGATGATGGACGTCGGGCACGCCTACGACCTCTCGCGCTACATCCGCTTCTTCACGCTGCCGTCGACGCAAGGCGGCGTGAAGGACGACCCGTCGGACGTCATCCTCGTCGGGCTCGACGGGCCGGAGACGCCGTTCGCGACGATCCTCGAGGATCCGTCGCAGACCAACGCGCCCTATCACGCGTGTCCGAGCCCGATGCTCTCGTCGAGCTGCACGGAGGCGCTGCAGCACTCGTGCGAGAACACGGTGCAGCTGGGCTTCTTCGCCGATCCGGCGGTGCGGCTCAACACCGTGATCCGCTCGCTGCCGTCGTCGAACAGCCAGGTCTCGAGCATCTGCGGCGACGATCCGACCAAGACGCCGGACTACACGCAGACCATGCAGGCGGTGGCCGAGCTCATCAGCACGTTCATCAAGCCGAGCTGTCTCAACGCACCGGTCGTGACCAAGCTCGACGGCACACCCGACTGCGTGGTCGTGGACGTGACCAAGCATCCCGACGGGAGCGCGCCGACCCAGGTGTCCGTCGCGTCGTGCGCGGAGAACGGCAACGTGCCGCCGTGTTGGCAGTACAACGACCTCCTGCCGCAGTACCAGATGCAAGGCTGCACGCCGCCGAACGTGGCGCCGCCCGCATCATGCATGCTGCCCGCGAGCTGCCAGCCGGTGATCGATCCGCGCGACGGCACGAGCCATCTCGCCAGCATCTCGATCAACCGCGGCGGCATGCCGGCGCCCGACAACACGAGCGCGCACGTCTCGTGCGCGACCATCGCGTCCAGCTCGCAGTAGCCAGTAGTCACTAGTTGAAGTCGTACGAGATCTGCGCGACCACCTGCGGCCCGACCGACTGCGTGCCGTTCAGATCCATGAGCAGCGGCGCATCGACGGCCACGCGAATCAACAGATCGCGCCACGGATTGGCGAGGAACGCGACCGCGAGGTAGCCGGTGGTGCCGCCGGTGTTGGGCACGGCGCGCTTGGTCATGAGCGTGTCCGACTGCTGCCACACGAAGTCGCCGCCGAGCTGGAGCGCCCCCCACGTCCACGGCTGCAGCTGGAACGCGAGCGAGCCGACGATCGACGAACCGCGCCGGTAGCCGTCCCAGCCGCGCGTGGTCCAGCGCAGCGCGCCCGACGCGAAGAACGAGGTCAGCTCGCCGGAGAACCACGCGTAGGTGATCCCGCCGAACGGATCCCACGAGCCCGAGCCCGGCTGATCGTCGGGCGGCACCACGAAGCCCATCGAGTCGGTCACCCGCGGCCCCGTCGGAAACTTGAGCCCGCCCATCGCCCAGATCACGTGGTGCGGCGCGAACGACTTCTCCTGGAACACGACGAGGCGCGCCGCCAGCTCGAGATCGCCGAGGCCGTTGACGGTGCCCTGCGGCCCGGGCGGACGCTGGATCCAGCTCGTCACCCACGGCAGGATGGCGCCGATGGTGAGGCGCTTCCATGGCGTCCAGCTCGCCGCCAGCGTCGAGCGCAGGAACTGCGTGTGCTCGCCGGTCTCGTCGTCGCCCATGGTGAGCGACCCGTAGCGCTCTTCCCACGCGACGCGGATGCGGTTCTTGTAGGGCCGCTCGACGCCGGTCGCGGTCAGCGTCGGATCGCCGCAGCCGCACGAGGCGCACGCTGCGGCCCGGCGCGCGGTCGCGGCCAGGGCCACGACGGCGACGAGCGCGAACGCACACGTGCGAGCGACTCTCACTACTCAGTGTTATGGCCGGGGTGGGCCGCTGTCCATGCGATCGTTTTTCGCACCCACGGTAGGTGCGGTAGGACCAGATTTCACAGGGAGCTCAGAGAGCTCAGGGAGAACGAAACGCTTACAGACAGACGCTACGGGACCTTTCTGTAAGAGTTTTGTTCTCCCTGAGTTCTTTGATCTCCCTGTGAATTATTTCGAGGGAGGGTGCTTGCGCAACTTCAGCTGCAAGGACCTGCGGTGCATACCGAGGCGCCGCGCCGCCTCCGAGACGTTGCCGCCGGCGTCGCCGAGGACGCGCTGGATGTGCTCCCACTCGGCCCGCGCCAGCGACGGCGCGGGGAACTCCTGCGCGGGCGGCGCCGCCTCGCCCTCCTCGCGCGTCAGCGCCGCCAGGATCTCGTCGGCGTCGGCGGGTTTGGGCAGGTACTGCGTGGCGCCGAGCTTCACCGCGTCCACGGCGGTGGCGATGCTGCCGTAGCCGGTGAGCACCACGATGCGCGTGGTCGGATCCACCGCTTTCAGATCGCGCACCACGTCGAGCCCGCTGCGCCCGGGCATCTTGAGATCGACCACCGCGAACTGCGGCGAGTCCTCGCGCGCCGACGCCAGCGCCTCGTCGTAGTTGGCGGCCAGGCGCACGTCGTGGCCGCGATCGCGAAAGGCGCGCCCGAGGCGCTTGCGAAACACGTCGTCGTCGTCGACGAGCAGGATGGACGCGCTGTTGTCGTCGTCGCCGCTCATGCGATGGGCAACAGCACGAGCGCGCGCGTGCCGGCGCCCGCCTCCGACGACAAGGTCAGCTCTCCCCCGAGCCGCTCGACGAGCGTGCGGGTCAAGAACAGGCCGAGCCCCATGCCGCGCCCCGGCTCCTTGGTCGTGAAGAACGGCTCGCCGGCGCGCGCCAGCACCGCCTCGGGCATGCCGGCGCCGCGATCGACGACCTCGATGGCGACGCTGCGCTCGCGCACGTTGGCGCGCAGCGACACCGCGCGCTCGGGCGCCGACGCCTCCTGCGCGTTCTTGAGCAGCGACTTGAGCGCCTGCGCCACCGCGCGCGGCGGCACGCGCACGCGCTGCCCGTCGACGCCGCCGACCTCGACGTCGATGCGCGGCTCGGCACGCAAGCCGTCGACCGCCGCGCGCAGGAGCTCCGCGATCGCCACGTCGCGCGGCTGCTCGCCCGCGGTCTCGCCGGCGTCGGCGGCCATGCCGTCGAGGATCGCGCGGCAGCGATCGACCTGGGCGCGGATGAGGTGCACGTCCTCGAGCGACGCGGCGTCGGCCTGCACCTTCTCGAGGTGCCGCTCGAGCTCGCGCGCCGCCAGCGCGATGGTGCCGAGCGGCGTGGCCAGCTCGTGCGCCGCGCCCGCCGCCAGCGTCGCCAGCGACGCCAGCCGCTCCTGGCGATCGACGCGCCGCTGCGCCTCGGCCAGCTCGGCCTCGCGCGCCTCGAGGTCGCGCCGCACGCGCAGGAGGAAGTAGACGATGAAGCTCGCCGCCACGCCGAACGCGACCCACATGCCGCGCAGGTGCAGCTCCATGTGGTCGCCATGCGGCGACACCAGCATGTGCGGCTCGCCGACGAACAGCGCCCCCGAGCCGATGAGCGACACGATGACGAGCGCCCAGGTCCAGCGCGCGCGCACGATCACCGCCGCCAGCGCGATCTCGACGAGATAGAGGAACGAGAACGGATTGAACGGCCCGCCCGCGAAGTGCAGGAGCGCCGTGAGCAGCACGACGTCGAGCACCATGACCACGCCCGACCACCACTCGGCCGCATCCGCGCGCCGCGCCGCCGCCACGCAGACGATGTTGCTCACGAGCTCGACGGCGATGATGGCGTAGAGCGCCGTCAGCGGCAGCGGCACCTCGAGCACGTGCGTGACGCCGACGATGGTGGCGATCTGCCCCGCGATCGCACCCCAACGCAGCTTCACCAGCCACGAGAAGTTGATCGCTTCGCGGGTCATCGGACCGCTTCAGTTTCCGACGGTGAACGTGAACGGCTGCGTCGCGACGAACGGGCCCGCCTTCGGGTTGTTCTGGAGGATCGACATGCGCCAGATCTGCAGCGACACCTTCTTGCCCTTCCACGCGTTCCACAGGTCATCCGACGGCGTCCACTCCTGCAGCGTCGTGACCAGGCGCCACACGTAGCTGCCGTCGACGGTGAAGTGCAGGTCGTAGATGTCGCCCGACTCCGGCGGCAGGTGCAGCGTCGTCAAGGAGCCGGTCGTGAACTGCGGGCAGCAGGCGTTGCAGCCGTTGACGCCGTCCATGTAGGGCACGTCGCCGTCGGGCTGGCCGGGGCTGGCCGCGCTCTGGTTCCACTTCACGATCACCTTGGGCGCAAAGGGCGCGTCGCCGCCGCTCGACGGCGCGATCATCTGCGGCGCCTGCGCGTCGTCGACGGTGGCGGTGGGCTCGGCGTCCTCGAGCAGGCGGAACTGCTCGTCCTGCCCGCAGCCGGTGTACTCGTCGGGCGTGCGATGCGTGGGGCCGCCGCCGCACCCGGCGGACGCGAGGAGCGAGACGACGATGAGCGCGCGCTTCATGGGCCTATCCTAGTCTACTAGTTGTTGGGCGCGCCGCAGACAATCCAGGCCAGCAGCGTCGAGCGGTCGGCCTCGCCGAGCTGCGGGTTGGCGTCCGCCGGCGGCATGTTGCACACCGAGACCTGGTTGAGGACAGCGTCCTTGAGCGCGAACAGGCCGTTGTAGTCGCCGAGCGGGCGGTTCTGCGCGATCCCGCCCGGCGCGTGGCACATGGCCGCGCACACGCCGTTGACGATCGGCGCCACGTCGGTGGCGTAGCTCGGCACCGTCCCCGGGCAGCTCGACGGCAGATCGTCGGGGCAGCTCGGGTTGGCGTACTTCGGATCGTTGACGAAGTCGGTGTCGGTCAAGCTCTTCAGGAACGCGACCATGTCGGCCTCCTCGTCGGGCGACATGTCGAAGCCTTTGACGAGCGGATCGCGGTGCACGCTCATCGAGCCGTCGCCGGCGTAGGGGCCAGACGCGATCACGCGCCCGCCGTGCGCGTACGACTCGAGCACCTCCTCGAGCGTGGCGGCGCTGCCGTCGTGGAAATAGGGCGCGGTCAGCTCGACGTTGCGCAGCGTCGGCACCTTGAACTTGCCCATGTCGTTGCCAAACTGCGTGAAGTCGAAGAGGCCGGTGTTGTTCGGCGGATAGGCGCCCGTGCCGCCGATGTTGTAGAGGCCGGTGTTGCGCATGTCGCGCGGCGGCGGCGGCGTGTTCGCCGACTGGAACGACGTCGTGAACGTGGTGCCCGCGTGGCAGTGGTAGCAGTCGAACTTCTCGGTGTTGAACGCGTTCATGCCGCGGATCGCCGAGTCGCTCATCGCCGTCGTGTCGCCCGCCTGGTACTTGTCGTATGGCGACGACGCCGAGAGCATGGTGCGCTCGAAGGTGGTGATCGCGTACATGACGTTCTTGAGCGTGAAGGGATCTTTGTCGTCGGGGTACGCCGCCTTGAACATCTGTTGGTAATTGTCGTCGCGCGACAGGCGCGCGAGGATCTCGTCGGTGTACTCGCCCATGCCCATCTCGACGGGCGCGTCGGAGAACATGGGCACCATGATCTGCTCCTCGAGCGAGGTGAGCAGCGGGTTGGCCCACATGAACATCGACATGTACGCCGCGTTGATGAGCGGCATGGTGTTGCGCGGCAGCTCGTCGCCCGTCGAGCCGACCGGCGCCGGCCGCCCGTCGGTGAAGGCGTTGCGCTGCTGGTGGCAGTTGGAGCAGGCGTAGCTCTGGTTGGCCGAGAGGCGCTTTTCGTAGAACAGGTAGCGCCCGAGCGCGACCTTCTCGACGGTCATCGGGTTGTCCTTGGGGACGACCGGCAAGGGCAGCGTGTCGGGGAGCTCCCACTTGTACGGCGTCGTCTTGCCGCCCGACGAGCAGCCGGCGACGACGACGAGCGACAAGGCCAGGTAAAGCGCGCTGCGCATGCTTACTGCGACACTCCGAAGAAGGTTTGCGCGGGCCCCGGATCGTTGCTCTCGAAGGCGAGCCCGAGCTTGTCGAACAGCGGCGGGCACTCCGGATCCGCCGTCGACGACATGCAGCCCGTGACCGGATCGACCATCGGATCGTTCTGCGCGTCGAGATCCGAATCGGCGAACAGCGTCGCCAGATCGAGCGAGACCTTGGCCGTCTTGGCGTCGAAGCTCGAGAGCGCGACGATCGGATAGTCGGGATACTTGCAGGTGATCGACGTCGTCGACGCGCCGGTGCAGGCCTCGGCGCCGAGGTGGAAGAACCAGGCGGCGTTCTTCGTCGAGGCGACGTCGATGCGCAGGTAGCGATAGCCGCCGACCCAGCTCCACCACATCGCCGGCTGGTTGAGCGGCGGCATCGCGGTGGCGGCGTTGAGATGATCCTGATCGGCGGGCACGCCGACAGTGAAGCTGACGCCGGTGTAGTCGGAGTGCTCGGGCGCGCTGCCGACGACGGTCATGTTGGTCTCGGGGCTGTTGGTCATGCACTGACCGGTGCCGTCCTCGAAGTCGAGGAGCGCGACGTTCTCGTCCTGCCACACGCCGTCGGGCTTGAGCTTCAGAGGCACCGTCTCGCCCGAGGCGCGCACCAGGGCGACGTCGTGCACGTACATGCGAAAGTCCATCGGCGTCATCGTGGTCATGCTGGTGCCGATGTTGGCGTAGGTCTGCGAGCACGAGAACGGCGCGCCGGCGACGAGCGGCGCGAACGTGACCGTGTACGTCGGATTGCCGCCGCAGCCGGCGAGCACGAGAAGTGGCAGAACGAGTGGACGCATCCCTACTCCCTAGTTGTTCGGCGAGCCGCAGACGAACCAGCCGAGCAGCTCCTGTCGCTCCGACGGGTCGAGCTGCCCCGCGTCGGGCGGCGGCATGTAGCAAGAGTACACTTGATCGAGCATCACGCCACGCGACGCGTAGACCTTCGCGTAGTCGGTGAACGGCTTGTCGAAGGCGAGGCCGCCGGCCTGGTGGCAGACGACGCACTTGGCGTCGATGAGGGCCTGCACGCCGCCGTCCCAGCTCGGCTCCGGCGTCGGGCACGCGGGCGGCAGATCGCTCGGGCAATTCTCCGGCATGGCCATGTCGGCGCCGGCGACCAGCATGTCGCCGCCGGCGTGGCTCGCGTTGCCGCAGCCGGCGAGCGCGCTCAGCGCAGCGGCCGCGAACAGCGCGAGCGCGACCGGCGCAACGGCGGGGCGCACGTTACGGCACGTTCACGAAGAAGGCTGCGTGACCGTGCGGCGAGCTCTCCGAGTCGGTGCAGTCTTCGAAGAAGTGAAAGCGGACGGTGTAGTTGCCCGAGGTGGTGAAGCGGATGGGGCCGATCTTGTACTGACCGCCGGACATCTCGGTGGTGTGAGACGAGGAAGTGTTGACCGGGGTTCCGTTGCTGGTCACAAAGATCTCGGGACGGATGCCGGTGGCGCCGGTGATGGGCGCCTTGGTGGTCGCGTCCTCGAGGGTGATGGTGAAGAAGTTGTCGGTGCCGACGCAGGCGCCGCCGGCGACGGTGAAGCTGACGAAGTACTTGCAGTCGTCGTCGTTGCCGCTCGAGTTGTTCATGGTGGCGCCGAAGTCGTCGCCGCTGCCGCCGGTGTTGTCGCCCGCGTCGACGGTGCACTGCGACGGATCGACCGTGACGAAGGTTCCCATGCAGTGATCGTCCGTCGCGCCGCTGACCGCGCCGCCGCCGATGCAGATCGACATGTCGTTGCCGGCGGCCATGTCGGCGCCGCCGTTGTTGTCATCGCCGCAGCCGAGGACGAGCAAGGAAGCACACAGCAGGCTAGCCGGGAGGCGCATGAGGCCATTGTGGGGCGACGGTCGTACCCTGACCATGCGATCAATCTTCGCACCCCCTTGTGGGGGATCAGCGACGGGCGTAGCCTGGACTCGTCGGACCATGAAGCACGCCCTCGCAATATCGTTCCTCGCAGTGACGCTCGGCGCGTGCGGCGGCTCGGGCAATGGCGGCGCCGCCGACATGACGATGGGTCCGTCCGACTTCGCGGGCGCCGTCGGCAAGCTGTGCAGCGACGCGCGCGCGGACAGCTGGACGCTGCCGATCGCGAAGAAGTCGGCGAACGGCGTGTTCACGGTGACGCTGTTGTCGAGCGCGGCGTCGCCGCCGCTCATCGGCGACCTGACCGAGTGGACCGTCCAGGTCGCCGACGGCAACGGCGCGATGGTCTCCGACGCGATGATCGACGTCAAGCCGTGGATGCCCGATCACGGACACGGCACCGACGCGGTGGCGCACGTGATGGCGGCGAGCTCGCCCGGGCAGTACGCGATCACCCCGCTCTACTTGTTCATGGCCGGCTACTGGACGGTGACGCTGACCATCACGGTCGGCGCGGTGAGCGACACCGCCGTCTTCTCGCTCTGCCTCGCCGACTCGTAGCTGTAACGTCAAGCTGCCGGCAGGACTCAGCTTCCTCGTGATACGATCGATCCGCCCGACCAGGCTGGTCGTACCACACCGTAGCAGGGGAGCGAGACCGATGAGAGCGATGCTGTGGGCGGCCGTGTTCATGCTCGGTTGCGCCGCGACGAGCGCCAACGCCAAATCCGGTGACAAGTCGCTCTACGAGCGTCTCGGCAAGAAGGAGGCGATCACCGCCGTCGTCGACGACTTCGTCGCCAACCTCGCCGCCGACACGCGCATCAACTCGTTCTTCGCCAAGACCGACATCCCCAAGCTGAAGCGGCTCCTCGTCGAGCAGATCTGCCAGGCGACGGGCGGCCCGTGCACGTACACCGGGCGCGACATGCGCACGGTGCACGACGGCATGAACATCACCGGGCCGCAGTTCGACGCGCTCGTGCAGGACCTCGTCAAGTCGCTCGACAAATTCAAAGTTCCGTCGCGCGAGAAGGGCGAGCTGCTCGGCGCGCTCGGCGGCATGAAGCCGGCGATCGTCGACAACGGCGCGGCGGTGGCGCGCGCGGGCGGCGGCGCGGCGGCGGGCGGTGCCGCAGCAGGCGGCGCGACGACACACGGCGCGCCGTCGGGCGCGTCGGCGCCGGCGCTCGAGCGCGCGGCGGCATTGCGCGAGGCGGCGGCGCTGCTCGACAAAGCGGCGCAGGCCAAGGATCGCGGGCAGCGCAACCTCGCCGAGCAGCTCTTCTCGTCGGCCGAGGTGATCGTCGGCGCCGAGGCGCTCGGCGACGTGGCGTCGCTGTTTCGCGACGGCGCTCCGCCGCGCGTGACCACGCCGCTCGTGCAGATGCCGATGTCGACGCCGCGCCAGCCGGCTGCCGTCGGCAATTCGGACGACGACTCGCCCGACGCCAAACCCAAGCGCGGCTCGCTGTCCGGCGTGCTGCAGATCGACGGCAAGCCGTTCGGCGCCGAGCCGGCGGTGATCACGCTCGAGCCGGCGAGCGGCCGCTTCACCAGGCGCACGCCGGTGCATCGCGTCGTCGAGCAGCGCGGCCGCGAGTTCGCGCCGCACGTGCTCGCCGTTCCCACCGGCTCGACGGTGGCGTTCCCCAACTTCGACTCGATCTTCCACAACGTCTTCTCGCGCTCGGAGGCGGCGGCGTTCGATCTCGGCAACTACCGCAACGGGCAGTCGCGCGAGTTCACCTTCACCCGAGACGGCATCGTCCACCTCGGCTGCAACCTGCACTCGAACATGTCGGCCTACGTCGTGGTCGTGTCGCAGCCGCACTACGTGCTCACCGACGCGAGCGGTCACTTCAAGTTCCGCAGCCTCGAGCCGGGGCGCTACAAGATGCGCGTCTTCAGCGAGCACTCGGAGCCGGCGGTGCAGGAGGTCGTGGTCAAGCCGACGGCGAACGAGGTCGCGTTCGACGTGCACGGCCACGCGCCGACGCCGCTGACCGACAAGTTCGGAGTCGCGCGTGCCCGGTAGGATCGCCGGCATCGTCCTCATCCTCGCCGGCCTCGGCGGCGCGGGCTTCTTGGCCACGCGGCGCACCGCGCCGGCGCCGGCCGAGGTCGCGCCGGTCGTCGACGCGGTGGCGCGCGCGGTCCGGCAGGCGCAAGCCTCCGCGCACGAGCGCGTGGCGTCGCTGGCCAAGATGCGGCCGGTGCTGAGCGCGCTGTCGACCGACGCGGCGACGATGCGCGACCTGCGCACGCGCGAGCTGGCGTTCACGCCGGCGGCAGGCGAGCGCGTCGAGATCCTGCAGCGCTTCAAGGACGGGCACCTGGTGTCGCTCATCCGCATCCCCGAGACGGCGGCGGCGGTGCCGGCGGCGCGCGACGGCGTGAGCCTCGAGACGACCACCGACGGCGCCGAGCTCGTCGAGGTGGCGTCGGTGGCGCCGGACGATCGCGCCGACGAGCTCACCGGCGTCCTCGCCGTGGCGCAGGCGATCGACCTGTCGCGCGCGCGCGCCGCGGCGGCGCCGCTCGGTCACGTGTCGCTGACCACCGGCGCCGGCGCGGTCGTGTTGTCGTCGGAGGCGCCGTCGGCGGGCGCGCCGCTGACCGTGGCCAACGTGCGTGACGCCGGCGTGCCCGGGCTGGCGCTGGCGATCGAGCAGCGCCAGGCGGCGCTCGGCCTGCCCGTGATCGTCGCCGCCATCGGCGTCGTGGCGGGCCTCTTGCTCCTCGTTTTCGGCGGCGGCCGCAAGCCGGCGTCGACGACGGTCGCGAGCGCGGCCGCGACGAGCCCGGCCACGCCCAGCGCGGTCGACGCCAACGCCAAGGGCGTGCCCGGCGCGGCGACGTCGGGGCACAGCATCGGGCGCTACGAGATCCTGCGCTCGCTCGGCGAAGGCGGCATGGCCGAGGTCTACCTCGCCAAGTCCACCGGCGAAGCCGGCTTCGAGAAGCGCATCGCGCTCAAGGTGCTCAACAAGCAGTCGGCCTCCGACCCCGCCGCCGTCGAGCACTTCCTCGACGAGGCGCGCCTCGCGGCGAACCTCACGCATCCCAACGTCGTGCAGATCTCGGATCTCGGCAAGGCCGGCGACGCCTACTACATCGCCATGGAGTTCGTCGACGGCACCGACCTCTGCAACCTGCTCGCCGACTGCCGCACGCGCGGCGAGCGCGTACCCACCGCGGTCGCGCTCAACCTGGTGCGCCAGATCTGCGCCGGCCTGCACGCCGCCCACACCGCCCACACCGTCGACGGCAAAGCGCTCGGCATCGTCCATCGCGACGTCAAGAGCGGCAACGTCTTCGTGGCGCGCAACGGCGTCGTCAAGATCGGCGACTTCGGCATCGCCAGGGCCCAGGAGCGCGTGCGCCGCACCGAGGTCGGCATGGTCAAGGGCACCGCCGAGTACATGGCGCCCGAGCAGCGCGTCGGCAACGACGTCGACGCGCGCGCCGATCAATATTCGGTCGGCGCCATCGCCTACGAGATCCTCTCGGGCGAGCTCATCAACCTCGATCTGGCGCGCCTGGCCCATCTCGGCGTGCGCGGCTGGCCGCACCTCACGCCGCTGTCCCAGATGCATCCCGAGCTGCCGGCCGCGCTCAACGACGCCGTCTTTCAGGCGCTCGCCTACTCGCCCGCCGATCGCTTCGCCTCGTGCGAGGCCTTCGCCGATTCGCTCGGCGAGATCGCCCAGAAACACGGCTTCACCGTCGCCGACAAAATCGTCGCCCAATGGGTCGGCGGGAAGCTTTCACAGATCAAGCAACAGGGAGATCAAGAGGTCAGGGAGAAAAGCAAAATCATGGTCTGATCCTCCCTGAGCTCTTTGATCTCCCTGTCGTTTGTTCTGGTTTGTCCGTGATATAAGCGCGAGCGCGATGGCCAACGACAAGTTCCCGATCCTCGACTTCGTCCTCACGAACTACAAGAACTTCAACGCCCGCGCCACGCGCGACGCGCTCCTCGGCTATTGGCGCCACATCGATCGCGGCGGCAAGATGTTCTGGGCCGTCGCCGGCGCGATGTCGTCGGCGCAGCTCGGCATCACCATGGCGCCGGCGATCCGCGCCGGCCTCATCCACGGCTTGTCGGTGACCGGCGCGAACCTCGAGGAGTCGCTGTTCCGGCTCGTCGCCAATCACAGCTACAAAGACTTCCCCGACTACCGGTACATGACGAAGAAGGACGACACCAAGATCCTCGAAGATCGCATGCGCCGCGTGACCGACACCTCGATTCCCGAGGACGAGGCCTTCCGCGCCGTCGAGAAGACCATCGTGCCGATGTGGACGAGCGCGACCAAGGGCGGGACGCGCCGCTTCTGGCACGAGTACTTCTACGAGCTCATCACCACCATCGGCAGCGAGCTGCACGAGGGCAACCCCGAGGAGTGCTGGCTGCTGGCCGCCGCCAAGGCCAAGCTCCCCATCGTCGTGCCCGGCCACGAGGACTCGACCTTCGGCAACATCTTCGCCTCGCACGTCAAGCACGGCGAGTGCAACGCGTCGATCGTGAAGTCGGGCATCGAGTACATGGCCGCGTTCTACGATCAGTACCGCGAGCTCTCGAGCGGCCACGGCTGCGGCTTCTTCCAGATCGGCGGCGGCATCGCCGGCGATTTTCCGATCTGCGTGGTGCCGTCGATCAAGTACGATCTCGAAGAGGCCGTGAAGCCGTGGGCCTACTTCTGCCAGATCTCGGATTCGACGACGTCGTACGGCTCCTACTCGGGCGCGACGCCGAACGAGAAGATCACCTGGGACAAGCTCACCGAGGAGACGCCGATGTTCGTGATCGAGTCGGACGCGACGATCGTCGCGCCGCTCCTCCTGCGCGCGCTCCTCGAGTGCAAGGCGGACCCGGCCGGCGCCAATGCGCTCATCGCCGCCAAAACGAAGTAACATCAATCGGTGCAGATGCTGAGCGGCTGGGGCGGCCAGGCGGTGCCCGGCGAGGAGCGCGTGGGCGAGAGCCTCGAAGCGCTCAGCCGCGGCGCGGTCCTGTCGCGCGGGCTCGGCCGCTCCTACGGTGACTCGTCGCTGCCGGCCAACCCGGCCGACGTGCTCGTCAACACGCGCCTGGCGAACCGCATCCTCGCCTTCGACGAGGCGACCGGCGTCCTGCGGGCCGAGGCCGGGCTCAGCCTCGCCGAGCTCAACCGCGTGGTCATGCCGCGCGGCTTCTTCCCGCCGGTGACGCCGGGGACCAAGTACGTCACGCTCGGCGGCGCCGTCGCCAGCGACGTGCACGGCGGCAACCACCACGTCGCCGGCTGCTTCGGCGAGCACGTGCGCGCGCTGCGCATGCGCCTCGCCGACGACCGCATCGTCGAGTGCAGCCCGACGGTGGAGCCCGACCTGTTCTGGGGCACCGTCGGCGGCATGGGCCTCCTCGGCCACATCCTCGAGGTCGAATTCACGCTCGAGCGCATCGCCGGGCCGTGGCTCTTCGTCGAGTCGGAGCCGATGCCCGACATCGACACGTTCATCGAGGGGCTCGATCGTGTCGCCGGCGCGTGGCCGATGACCAAGGGCTGGATCGACTGCCTGCACCGCGGCCGCAACCTGGGACGCGGCCTCTTGATCGCCGGGCGCTGGGCGACGGCGGCAGAGGCCGGGACGCGCCCTCCGGTCGAGCCGCGCAACAAGACGCTGCCGATCATGATGCCGAACTGGGCGGTCAATCCGCTGACGGCGCGCATCTTCAACAGCTTCATCTATTGGAACGCGCCGCGCGGCAAGCACCAGGAGATCCAGCCGCCGCACATGTTCTTCTATCCGCTCGATGCGGTGCTGCACTGGAACCGCGTGTTCGGGCGGCGCGGCTTCACGCAGCACCAGTGCGTGATTCCGCGCGCCGCCGGCGCCCCCGCGGTGCGCGAGTTCCTGCGCGAGCTCTTGCGGCTGAACCCGACGATCTCGCCGGTGTGCGTGATCAAGGACTGCGGGCCCGAGGGGCGCGGCGTGCTCTCGTTCCCGATGGCGGGCACGTCGATCGCGATCGATCTCGCGGCCACGCCCGACATCCAGAAGATCATCGACCGGCTCAACGAGGTCGTGATCGCCGCCGGCGGGCGCATCTACATGAGCAAGGATCGGTTCACGCGGGCCGAGCACTTCGCCAAGATGGAGCCGCGCCTGCCGCGCTTCGCCGCGCTGCGCGACCAATACGACCCGCACCGGCGGCTGCGCAGCGCGCAGTCGGTGCGGCTTCTCGGAGATCGAGCATGAAGGCGGTGGTCCTCGGCGGCACCAGCGGCATCGGCCGCGCCGTCGCGCAAGAGCTGGCGGCGCGCGGCGACACGCTGTTCCTCCTCGGGCGCGATGCGGCCGATCTCGAGCGCAGCGCCGCCGACTGCGCCGCGCGCAATCCCGAGCACGGCGTGGTCGGCACGGCGCGCTGCGATCTTGAAGAGCCGGAAGGCTTCGCGGCCGCGCTCGACGCGGCCGACGCGGCGCTCGGCGGCGGCATTGCCGGGCAGGGCTTCGACACGGTCATCGTCACGGCGGCCATGTTCGCCACGCAAGACGCGCTCGAAGCCGACGTCGAGCTGACGCGCCGGCTCACCACCGTGAACTTCGCCAACAGCGTCGTGTTCTGCGAGCACGCGCGCAAGCGCCTCCTGGCGCGCGGCGGCGGCCGGCTCGTCGTGCTCTCGTCCGTCGCCGGCGATCGCGGCCGCAAGCCCGTGGCCATCTACGGCGCCGCGAAAGCAGGCCTCGCGACCTACCTCGAGGCCCTCGACCACAAATTCCGCGCCCAGGGCCTCGTCGTCACCTGCGTCAAGCCCGGCTTCGTCAAAACGAGCATGACCGCCGGCCTGAAACCGCCGCCCTTCGCCGGCGAGCCGGTGGCAGTGGCGCACCAGATCGTGCGCGCGATGGATCGCGGCAAACCGCTCGTCTACACCCCGCGCATGTGGGCCCTGGTCATGCTGATCATCCGCTGGCTCCCCCGCTTCGTCATGCGCAAGATCAACTTCTGATCCTTCCCGAAAAACATTCACAGGGAGATCAAGAGATCAGGAGCACAAAACTCTTACAGACGATCCTCCGCTTATTCGGATCTCTGAAAGAGTTGTGTTCTCCTGATCTCTTGATCTCCCTGTGAAGCTTTTAGGGAAGGACCCGCCGTTTACAGTGGTTAGCGGCGAGACTTGAGCCACGCCAAGGTGCGCGCCAATCCCTCGTCGAGCGGCGTCGTCGCTTCCCACCCCAAGAGCCGCTTGGCGCGCTCGATGCGGCCGACGCGCCGCGACCCTGCCGTCCAATCAGCAGCGTCGTGGAGGACTTCGCCGCCGCCGTGCACCGCGACCATGCGCGCCGTCAGCTCGTTGATCGTGGTCGCCTTGCCCGAGCCGATGTTGATCGGCCCGTCGGCGTCGAGCTCCATGGCGCGCATCGTCGCCGCCACCACGTCGTCGACGTAGACGTAGTCGAGCGCCTGCTCGCCGTCGCCGTGCACCGTCGCCGCCTGGCCCGCGAGGAGCCGCTCGAAGTTCGACACGATCACCGACTTGTAGCCCATGCCGGGGTACTGCTCCGGCCCGTAGACGAAGAAGTAGCGCAGCACGCACCCGCCGAGCCCGAGCCCGCGCGCATGCGCCACCAGCCGCTCGCCCGCGAGCTTGGTGATCCCGTAGAGCGTCGCCGGCGCCGGCACGTCGCCCTCGTCCATCGGCTCGCCCGAGAGGCGCCCGTACGCGTACAGCGACGACGAGAACACCACCTTGCGCACGCCGGCGCGCGCCGCCGCCGCGAACAGCTGATAGGTGCCGTCGATGTTGGCGCGGAAGAGCGCATCCGGCGTCGCCAGCGACTGGTTGTGCTTCTCGGCCGCGAGATGGAACACGCCGTCGACGCCGTCGAGCGGCAGCTTCTCGATCGGATCCGTTCCCAGCGTGAACCGCACCACGTCGGCGTCGGCGTGCGCGTACTTGCCGCTGTCGATGGCGGTCACGCGCGCCCCCGCGGCGCGCAACGCGCGGCAGAGGTGCGTGCCGATGAAGCCGGCGCCGCCGGTGACGAGAAAATGACGATTGGCGAGGGCGAGGGTCACGCGCGCAGTGTACGCGAACGCCGGCCGTCGGTGATACAATCGACCTGCGTGAAAGCCGCGACGGCGCTCGTCCTCGTGCTCCTCAGCGCCCGCGCGTCCGCCGAGCCCGTGCGCATTCGCATGGCGACGGTGGCGCCGGAGGGCTCGAGCTGGGCGCACGAGTTTCACACCCTGGCGCGCGAGATCGAAAGCGCCACGCGCGGCGAGGTGCAGATCAAGTGGTACCTCGGCGGCATCGCCGGCGACGAGGTCGCCTCGCTCGAGCGTGTGCGGCGCGGCCAGCTCGACGGTGTCGCCGGCGCGATGTTCTGCGATCGGCTGGCGCCGTCGATCCGCATCGGCCGCGTCATCGGCCTCTTCCAGAGCCGCGAGGAGTGGCAGTACGTGATGAACCGCCTCATCCCGCAGCTCGACCAGGAGTTCAACCGCAGCGGCTTCGTCGACCTCGGGCTCGGCAGCTTCGGTGACATCATGTTCTTTTCGCGTCACCCCATCCGCACCTTCGACGAGCTCAAGGCGACGCGTTTCTGGAGCTACGACCTCGACGAGATGACCACGTCGCTGATGCGCATGATGGGCATCGACGTGGTGCCGATGCCGCTCGACGCCGCCAGCCACGCCTACGACGAAGGCAAGGTCGACGGCTTCATCTCCACGCCGACGGCGGCGCTCGCCTTCCAGTGGTCCGCGCGCGCGCGCTACCTCTCCGATCTCACCGCCGCCGAGCTGCCCGGCTGCATCGTCATGACCGAGCGCGTGATGGACCTGCTCACGCTCGAGCAGCGCCGCATCGTCATCGACGCCACCGCCAAGTTCGCCGAGCGCTTCCGCGAGCTCGGCCGCATGCAGGACGACGAGCTCCTCGGCGGGCTCTTCGAGCGCCAGGGGCTGCACCGCTCGCTCGCCGACGCGTCGCTGCGCGCCGGTTTCCTCGCCGCCTCGCGCGCCGCCCGCGACAAGCTGGCGCCGCACCTGGTCCCGCACGCGCTTCTGGCGCGCACGCTCGGCTGGCTGGCCGACTACCGCAGCGAGCACGCCGACGACGGCGCAACCAGCGCGCCGCCTCCCGCATCCAAACACTGATCGCGTTTCGTGTTATCGCGAAGAACGTTCTATTCACGCGCGAAGGAGACGCCTATCGTGCCGACCAAATCCGAGGGAACCATGTACACGACCAAGAACGATCTGCCCGAGCCGACGCGGACCCGCCTCATCGAGCTCTTGAACGCGCGCCTCGCCGACGCGATCGATCTGCAGACGCAGATGAAGCAGGCGCATTGGAACGTGAAGGGCCCCAACTTCCTCTCGCTCCACGAGCTGTTCGACAAGATCAACGAGGACGTCGAAGACTACGTCGACCTCATCGCCGAGCGCGCCGTCCAGCTCGGCGGCATCGCGCTCGGCACCGCGCGCTCGATCGTGCAGCGCTCGCAGCAGCGCGAGTACCCACTGCAGATCGCCAGCGGCCGCGATCACGTCGACGCGGTCTCGAGCGCGCTCGCCACGTTCGGCAAGGCCGTGCGCGCGGCGATCGACGCCAGCGACGAGCTCAAGGACAAGGACACCGCCGATCTCTTCACCGAGGTCTCGCGCGGCACCGACAAGTGGCTGTGGTTCGTCGAGGCGCACCTCCAGGCCGAGCGCTGATCCAGCCGTTCGTCGTCGCTCCGCCGTGTGGTACGAACTTTCGATCTGCGTCAATTTGCCGCATCCCAACCGTGGGGCGCTTGCCCTACGATGGATCCGTGTCCACTAGAACCCTTGCCGTGGATCCCCGATGCGCAGACGTCGCGATCGCGGAGCTCGCTGCCGGTGACGTGGTCGAGGTCTACTCGTGGTCGCGGCGCCAGTGGCTGATCGGCACCTACGCGCTCGACGGCACGGGCGCGCGCTTCATCGAGCTGCGCGATCGTCCGCCGCTGCGCTACGAGGCCGCGCTCCTCATGGGCCTCCGCCGTCTGCTGCACTGACGACGCCCCGTGTACGTTCTTGCGGTAGCGTGCGATACTGATCGCGTGCCTGCTCTTGTCCGCGCCCGCCATCCACAGATGCTGCTCGCGCTGCTCGCCGACCGTCATCCGGCTGCCCACGCCAAGGTGATCGGCACGCTGCGCCACGGCGCCGAGATCGCCGGCGCCGTGCCGGTCCAGTGGCTGCCCGTCGAGGTCGACGTCGAGGTCTGCGACACCATCGCGCGCCAGCTCTCGCCCTCGCAGATGGACTCGCTCATCGCCGAGCGGCAGCGGCAGGAGATGGGCAGCGCGCTCTTCAAGACCTTCGTCGTCACCACGACCAAGCTGTTCGGCCTGAGCCCGGCGACCTTCATCCGCCACCTCGGCCGCGGCTGGCGTCAGGTCCTGCAAGACTGCGGCGAGATCGAGGTGCTCACGCTCGAGAAGGACCAGGCCAAGGTGATGCTGCGCGAGCTGCCCGAGGTGTGTCTCGGCTCGAGCGCGTGGATCGGCGCGCTGCCCGCCGGCATGAAGGTGCTCTTCGAGCTGGTGAACACCGTCGGCGACGTGGCGGTGACGCTGCGCCGGCCCGACGTCGAGCTGCGCTTCACCTGGTGACGCCGTCGCCGGGGAGGCCGTCGCGATCGGGCGCCTGCGGCGTCGTCGGCGGCGCCGGCCGCGTCTCGAGCTCTCTGGCCATCTGGTGCGGATCGGGCGGCGGCACCACGATCACCGGCTTCGGGATCTGGTGCGGCTCGAACGCGCTCGTCGCCTGCGCCATCACCCCCGACGGCGTGCGCACGCGCCACTGCACGACCACCGGCGGCAGCTTCTTTTCGACCGCCAGCCCCTCGGGCCACGGATAGTACAGATCGATGCGCCGCGACTCGCCGGGCATGATCACGCCCGGCTGCGTGTTGACGCCGTCGGTGGTGGAGAAGCTCGGCCCCTCGGGCGCGCGCTCGGCGATGACCGCGCTCTGATCGGCGCCGTCGACGACCCAGATCTGGCGCGTGCCGTTGCGCGCGATCATGCGCACGTGGATCATCGGCTGGTCGTGCGCGCCGCGCCACGGCGGCTTCATGCGCTCGACGCCGAGCGCGGCCAGCTCGATCTCGCCGCGCGGCACGGGATAGCCGGCGGCGGGCTGCCCGTCGACGCTGGTGGGCGCGTCCTTCTGGGCGGTGGCCGCGGTCGGGCGATAGCTGTAGCGCGCCGGCGAGCAGCCGGCGGCGGCGAGGGCGGAAACGACGAGCACGGCAACGACGAGCACGCGCATGCGGAGCTCCTCGTCCGAGGGGCTGCACGCGGCGCGCCGATCAGCGCGGCTCGAAGTAGCGATCCTTGAGCCGCAGAAACGGCCGTTCCACGAGGCGATACAAGAGCCACGCCGCGCCGAACGTGAGGAGCACGTAGAGCCCGCACGAGAGCACGAGGTTCCACACCGTCGGACGGCGCGGCACCGCGAAGAAGAGCCGGCGGCCTACGTCGATCACCTGGAAGTGCACGAGGTACATGCCGTACGACACGCGCCCGACGGCGACGAGCGGCCGCGCCTCGAGGACGCGCGCGCCCAGGCTCGACGGCACCAGCGCCAGATCGACGAGCGCCAGCGTGGCGGCGACCGACAGCATCGTCAGCCCGAGCGCGAGGCCGAGCGCAGTGCCCGGCGGCGTGACCGAGAGATCGCCGCGCGCCACGAGCACGCCGGCGACGGCGAGCGCAGCGACGAGCCCGAGCCGGCGCGCGCGCACCAAGGGGCGCAGCCGCTCGTGCACGAGCGCGCCGAGAGCGCCCCACAAGATCGCGTCGAGGCGATAGTGCGTGAGGCTGCGGATGGCGTTCTGCCCGTCCCAATTCTGATCGACCGCGAGCCAGCGCAGGACCGGCACGGCGAGGCAGACCGCGAGCGCCCCGAGGACGCGCGCACGCCAGCGACGCACGAAGAAGAGGAAGAACGGCCAGACGAGGTAGAAGTGCTCCTCGACGCAGAGCGACCAGTAGACGACGTAGGCTAGGCCGGGATCGTCGACGGGGCGGCCGGTGAGGCGATAGAAATAGGCGACGAAGTAGTTGCTCCAGAAGGTCGCGTACGGCGACAGGCCGAGCGGCGAATGGTGCGCCGCGATCTGCGTGGCGCGGACGCTGTCGAACACGGGCGCGCGCGCGAGAATGTAGGTATTGAGCAGGAACACCGCGTAGAACACCGGCAGGATGCGCAGCGCCCGCCGCGCGTAGAAGCGCCCGAGGCTGAAGCGCGCGCCCCCGTCGCGGGCGGCGTGCGCCCGCTCCTCGCGCAAGAGCAGCGCCGTGATGAGGAAGCCCGAGAGCGCGAAGAACAGATCGACGCCGGACCAGCCCATCTTCACGAGCGGGCGCAGAAGGCCCATCGCCCCGTCGGGAAAGCGCGACACCAGCGCGCCGTGCCACAGGATCACGAGGACGATGGCGATCGCGCGCAGGCCGTCGAAGCCATGGAAGCGCCCTGCCCCCGCTCTGCCCTCTTCGCTCACGAGCCTGCGCCAAGATGGTAGTACAATCGGAGCGTCCGTGGCCGACACGATCAACACCATCCACACCATCGCGGTGGCGCGCGCCGGGCGCGTCGAGGGGTTGCGCCGCCGCGTCTATCGGCTCACCGTCGGGCGCGGCAAGGGCGCGCTGGTGTGCCGCTCGATCGACGACAGCGTGACGATCGGCAGCCACCCGGGCAATGGCCTCGTGGTCGCCGATCCGACGGTCTCGCGCTTTCACGCGCGCATCGAGCTCGACGCCAACGGGTTCCTGTTGACCGATCTCGACTCGACCAACGGCACCTGGGTCGGCGGCATGCGCGTGGTCTCGGCCTATCTGCCGCTCAAGGCCAAGCTGCAGCTCGGCGACGTCGAGGTCGCCTTCGAGGTGCAGCGCGACGAGAAGGATCTGCCGCTGTCGCCGAGCGATCGCTTCGGCGCGCTCGTCGGGCAGAGCCCGGCCATGCGCCGGCTCTTCGAGGAGCTGGCGCAAGTGGCGGCGAGCGACGCGACGGTGCTGCTCTCGGGCGAGACCGGCAGCGGCAAGGATCTGGCGGCCACCGAGATCCATCGCCACTCGGCGCGGCGCGAGCGGCCCTTCGTCGTCGTCGACTGCGGCGGGCTGCCCGAGTCGCTCATCGACGCCGAGCTCTTCGGCCACGAGCGCGGCGCCTTCACCGGCGCGCAGACGGCGCGCGCGGGCGCCTTCGAAGAGGCCGACGGCGGGACCATCTTCCTCGACGAGGTGGCCGAGCTGTCGCCGGCGATGCAGGTCAAGCTCTTGCGCGCGATCGAGGCGCGCACGGTCAAGCGCCTCGGCGGCAGCGACTGGCGCAAGGTCGACGTGCGCGTCGTCGCGGCGACGCACCAGGATCTGGCGCGGCTGTGCAACCAGCGGCTGTTTCGCGAGGACCTCTACTTCCGCCTCGCGGTGGTGCGGCTGCGCCTGCCGCCGTTGCGCGAGCGGCTCGAGGATCTGCCGCTGCTCGTCAAGCACGCGCTCGACGAGATCGGCGGCGACGGCCTCGCGCTCGACGAGCGCATGCTGGCGGCGCTGCGCGCCCGTCACTGGGCCGGCAACGTGCGCGAGCTGCGCAACGTGGTGCAGCGCGCGGTGGTGCTCGGCCCGGCGGCGCTCACCGACGATCGCGTGACCGAGCGCGCCACCGGCGGCGAAGAGCCGTACAAAGAGGCCAAGGCGCGCGCCATCGAGGAGTTCGAGCGGCGCTACCTCGTCGGCCTGCTCGAGCGCTGCGACGGCGTCGTCGCCAAGGCGGCGCGCGCGGCCGACGTCGACGCCGCGTGGCTGTTCCGGCTCATCAAGCGCTACGACATCGACGTCGGGCGCATGCGCATCAAGGCTCGCTGAACACCACGGTGAGCGTGGTCTCGTGGTTGGGCGTGATCTCGACGGTGCGCGAGCGCGTCTCGCCGGCCTGGGTCACGAGGCGGAGCTGGTGGCGGCCGGGCTCGAGCGCCAGCTTGCGGCGCGGCGTGTGACCGGCGGCGTGGCCGTCGATGAAGACGTTGGCCCACGGGATGGCGTTGACCGAGATGGTGCCGCGCGGCAGGTGACGATGGAGGCGCGTCGGCGGCAGCTCGATCGTTTCGGGTGGGGACGGCGGCGGCGGCGCCGGTGTCGGCACCGTTTCGGCCTGTTGCTGCGGCTCGGGTGGCGGCGGCGCCGTCTTCTCGACGACGGCTGGTGACTTCGGAGCCGGCGGCGTGACCATGCGCGCGTGCCGGTGATGCAGCGCCGCTGCGCCGATGCCGACGAGCGCGACGAGGAGCGCGCCCGCCGCCGCCAGCCACGGCCAGCGCGCGCGCCCGCTCGGCTTGTTCGCCATCCGCGTCGCCGCTTTGCCGCCGAGCACCGCCTCGACCAGCGCGTCGTCGAGCCCGCGCGCCTGTTGCCGCTGCATCTCGCCGAGAAAGTCGGCGAGCAGGCGCGCCGGATCCGCCGGCTGCCCCGCGATGTGCACGATCGCCTCGCGCATGTCTGCCGCCGACGCGAAGCGATCCTCGCGGTTGCGCTCGACCGCGCGCAGCACGATCGCCGCCAGCTCCGGCGGCACGGTCGCCGGCAGCGGCGGCGGCACGATCGGCCCCGCGCGCATCGGGTTCTTGCCGGTGAGCATCTCGTAGAGCACGACGCCGAGCGCGTAGACGTCGGCGCGCGGATCGACCGGCTGCCGCTTCATCTGCTCGGGCGCCATGTAGCCGAGCTTGCCCTTCAGCCCCTGCGTCGGCCCGACGACACGCCCGCCCGCCTCGCCGACGACCTTGGCCACGCCGAAGTCCGACAGCTTCACCTCGCCCTCGAACGACAACAGAATGTTCGCCGGCGACACGTCGCGGTGGATGATCTGCCGCCGGTGCGCGTAGTCGAGCGCCGCCGCCACCTCGCCGGCGATGAACGCCGCCAGCGGCCAGTCGACGAGCGGCGTGCGCCGGAGCAGCTGCTGCACGTCCATGCCGTCGATGTGCTCGAGCACGACCAGGCGCTGCGCGCCCGACTCCTGCAGATCGAGCACCGGCACGATGTTGCGATGCACCAGCGTCGCCGTCACGCGCGCTTCCTCGACGAGCGCCTGCTTGAGCGACTCGTCGAGCTCGTCGCGCACCAGCTTGAGCACCACGCGGCGCGCGAAGCCGCCCGCGCCTTCGACCTCGGCCAGCAGCACGCGCCCCATGCCGCCTTCGCCGAGCGGACGCACGATGCGGTAGCGGCCGATGTACTCGCCGGGCGCGCTCACTTCGCGCACACGTTGTCGGCGCCGCAGCGCTGCGGCGGATGGCAGACGCCGCACTGGAGGACGTTGTTGCAGCCGTCGGAGATGGCGCCGCAGTTCTTGCCCTGCGCCATGCACGTGGTCGGCACGCAGGTGGCGCTGCACGCCGCGTTGCAGGTGAGCGGCAACGTCACCGTCCCGTTGCTGGTGCCGTCGGGGACGAGCTGCGTCGGGCCATCGGCGCAGAAGCTCGGCGGCGTCATCGGACAGCCGCCGGCGGACCAGCCGGTGATGCGCACGCCGATGACCGTGCCGGGATGGACACCGGCGCAGGCAGGCGCCTGCGCGCGCAAGAAAGCGACGAGCGCGCCCGCGTCGGCGATCGGCGTCGTCACCGCGAGGCAGCCGCCACAGAACGAGCCGCCGCCGCTTCCGCCGCTCGTCGTCGTGCCGTTGGCCTCGAGCTGATAGAGGATCGAGCCGCCCGCGGGCACGTCGAGCGTGCAGCCCGACGCGTCGACGGTGATCGACAGATCGAGCCGGCGATCGCCGCAGCCCACGGCGGCCGCGGCGACGACGAGCGCGACGAGCGCGTGCCTAGTGAACGCGGGCCACATAGTCGGAGCTGGCGTTGGCGAGCGTCCCGGCGAGCACGCCGGCGCCGACGGCGAGCACCACCGCCGCGCCGATCGGGACCCACAAGACCGCGCGTTTGTAGATGGGCTTGCGCGGCACGGGCGGCGCGATGCACATAGGCTCGGCCGCGCACACGCCCGCGATCGGATCGCCGGCGATCGCAATGTGACGCGCCGGATTGGCCACGTCGCCGGCGGCGTAGCGATCGGCCGCGCTGGGCCCGACGATCCACAAGGTGCGCCCGAGCGCCGTCGACACCGCCAGCGCCTCGTCGGGCGTCAGCGGCCCGACGGCGAGACGCGCCTCGGCCTGGCGCAGCGCCTCGGCCGGCGTCGCCGCGTCGGCGAGGCTGACCGCGATCTCGGGCGCCGCCTGGGTCACGCGCATCACGCGCCCGACCGGCCGCCGATCGGCGCGCTCGACGAGGATCCAGTGCACGCCCGCCGTCGTCGTCGCCTCGGCGGGACGGCCGTCGATCCACAAGCGCGCGTCCGGCGGCGACAACGCGATGCGCGGCGTGACCCGCGCGCCCGGCGCCGCGCGCGCGAACGCCGCCGGCACCTCGGGCGGGAAGATGCGATCGGGGCGCAGCGTGGGCGCGAGCGTGCGCGCCAGCGCGAAGTGTTCCTGGGCGTCGGCCACCTTGTTGTCGAGGAGCAAGCACGCGCCGAGCCAAATCTCGAGCTCGGCCAGCGCCGCCGCCACGCGCGGCGTCGGCATGCGCGCGTCGACGAGAGTCTGCTCCGCCGTCTGCACGCGCGCCGCCGCCCGCGCGAACGCCATGTCGCGATAGAGCGGGCGCACCTCGGCCAGCGACGACTCGGCGGCGACATCGGCCTCGGGCTGCGGCCGCGCGACTTCGAGGCCGCGCCGCGACGCCGCGCTCTCGATCGCTTCGGCCGATAGGCCGTCGATCGGGATCACGAGCGGTCGCTCGCCGGCAGTCGCCGCGGACGCGACGACGAGGACCGCCAGCAGCGACAGGGCTCGCATCGCCCGCGATCATACACCGGCGGGCCGCGGAGGGCATGGACGAGCGTCCATGGTGGGGGTTGCTCCCCCACGCCCGACGGGGATGCAACTACGCGAGATTCGTCATGGTTGGCGACGGCCCGCCGCTTGCTCAAGGGGGCTGTCATGCGCTACTTCGTCTTCGTCCTCGGCTTCCTTCTCGCCGCCGGTTGCTCGCACCAGACCACCGGCTCGGGCTCGAGCAACGATCCCACGGGCGATCCGACCAACGGCGGCAGCGGCGCGCCGACGGTTCCGTTCGCGCCGAGCTCGCTCGAGGTCAGCGGCCAGGTCATCGACTTCGAGACCCAGGTGCCGCTCGGCGGCACGATGACGATGGCGACGGCGGCGCTCGCACCGCCACCCACGGTCACCATCAGCGGTCCGAGCTTCACGCTCGACAACGTTCCGCCGTTCAGCGTGTTCTATCTGATCGCGGCCAGCCCGCCCGATCATCACCTCACGTACAACTCGCCGACCACGGTGCTGGGCGAGAACCTCACCGGCGTGACCGCGTACAGCGTGTCCGAGACCTATCTCGGCAAGCTCCGCGGCGCGCTCGGTGGGTCGCCGGCGAGCGGCACCACCACCGTTCTCGTTCACGTCGTCGACGGGAACGGAATGGCGCTCGCCGGCATCCCCGCTTCCGCGCTCGCGCTGACCGGCAGCGGCATCACCGGCCCCGTGTTCCTCGACGCGATGCTGGAGCCGGAGACCAACGGCGCGGCGACGAGCGCGAGCGGCTGGCTCGCCTACTTCAACGTCCCCGCCGGCACGCTCACCATCAGCGGCAAGAGCGGCTACACCGCCGACGCCGCCGACACGCCGATGGTCGCCGACTCGGTCGCGCTCGTCGAAGCGACCTTGACCAAGGGCACCACGGCCCCGCCGATGAACGTGTCGTTCCAACAGACCATCGTCCCGATCTTCGTCTCGCGCGGTTGCTACAACTGCCACTCCGGCAACGGCGACGGGCGGCGTCTCGGTGACCTCGTCCTCGACGGGGCGCCGATGAAGATCTGGACGGCGCTGACGCAGACGGTGTCGCCCAACTTCGGCACCACGCGCGTCAACCTGGCGACGCCGGAGAAGAGCCTCGTGCTCACCATGCCGAGCTTCGAGAGCCCGCCCGATCCGCACCCGACGGTGGTGTTCACGTCCAGCACCGACGTCGATTACCAGAAGATTCTCGTTTGGATCAAAGAAGGCGCGAAGTTCAACTGAGGGAGGCTGCTATGTCGATCGTACGTACGTTGTGTCTTGCCGGAATCGTCGTGGGTCTCGCGGCTTGCGGCGCAGGAGATGATTCGTCGGACAACCAGTGGACCGCGCTCGACGAGGCGAACGTCGACGCGCAGCCGCAGCAGGTGTGCACGCCCGGGCAGCCCGATCCGCGCGCCTGCGATCCGAGCGACACCAAGAAGACGACGGTGTGTCACATCCCGCCGGGCAATCCGGCGAACGAGCACACCATCTGCGTGGGCAACGCGGCGGTGCCGGCGCACCTGGCGCACGGTGACAACCTCGGCTCGTGCTGCGGCACGACGACGGGCGGCGGCGGCGGTACCGGCACCGGCGGCGGTGGCGCGGGCGGCGGCGGCGGCGGCGGCTCGGCTGGCGGCACCGGCACCGGCGGCGGTGGCTCGGGCGGCGGCGGTGGCGGCGGCGTCGGGATCACCACGCCCGGCGGTGGCGGCGGCACGACCGGGACGGGCCCCATCCTCTGAGCGCAGAGAGGCTGACCATGCTTGCCCACATCGAGCTCAGCGAACCCGAGCGCCGCGCGCTCCTCACCCTCAGCACGGAAGAGCGTGAGGCCGTGATCGAGCAGCTCCTCGATCGCGCCCGCGAAGAGCTGCAGTGGCAGATCGCGGTCGACCAGGCGAAGGCGCGGTGACGTCATGCTGCCGTCGCCCGCTGAGGTCGTCGAGAGCTGGAACGACGAGCAGACCGTCCGGTTCAACTTCGACAAGGCCGATCTGACGCCAGAGGACCGCCTGGTCATCGGCTATCTGATGATGGAAGAGCACGGCCTCTTCGCCGAGCTCGACGCCGAAGAGCAGATCGCGGTCGCGCGCCGCCTCAAGAACGCGCCGTAGCGCCGTAGCGCCCTACTCCTTGTTCCCCGACGACCTCTTGCCCGACGACGCGCGCGCCGTGCCGCCGAGATAGATCGTCTTCGGATCGAGCCCCAGCCGGCGCAGCGTGTCGTAGTCGGGCATCCCGGTGCGCGCGATGTGCTCGTGCTCCTGGAAGTGGCGCAGCGCCGCCTGCGTCCCCTCGTCGAGCTCGCCCGACGACGGTGTCTGGACGCCGTGCTTTTGCAGCGCCGACTGGATCGCGTGCATCGACTTCGGATCGAGCATGCCGCCCGGCGTGGTGCGCACCGGCCGCGCGGAGGAGACCTGCGGCTCCTTGGGCGGCGTCTCGAGCGTCGTCTGCTTGCCCTGCACCGTGTGCGCGTGGCAGCCGGCGATGAGCATCAACATCGGCAGGATGAATAGTCGGCGCATCAGCTCCTCACTTGTTCGGCTTGGCTTCGACCGGGTGCTTCGACTTCTTGCTGAGCGCCTGGCGCGCCTGGTGGAAAAAGCCGCCCTGGCCCACCGGCGGCGGCACGTTGGTCAGGCTCGCCGACAAGCCTTCGACGAAGGCGTTGCGCAGGACCGCCAGCACCGTCGGCACCAGCTGCACGTCGGGCTTCTTGAGATCTCCGTGGATCGGAATGATGGTGGCCACCGCGTTGCGCCCCGGCACGCGGTCCGAGAGGATCTTCACCGCCACGTCGGCGAGCGCCGCCTTGATCTTGTCGCCGAGCTTGTTGTCGGCGGCGGCGACCTTGACGTTCTTGAGGATCGGCTTGACGCCGCCGGTGAGCTCGCCGCGCTTGCAGGTCACCGACGCGAAGACGTCGATCGAGCCGTCGGGCAGCTTCAGCCCCTTGATGCTGGTGAACTGATGCAGGTCGGCGAGCGCGAGGTGGCGCAGCTCCACCGACCCGGCGAAGGTGAGCCCCTTGTCGAACGGATCCATCGTCAAGAACGCGGTCAGCTCGCCCGTGTTCTGCAGCTTGCCGCGCAAGGTGACGAGCAGCGGCAGGCCCTTCATCAGCTTCTTGCGTGACGCCATGTTCTCGACGGTGAGCGAGAGGTCGTGCACCCAGATGCGCTCGCCGTCGTGCATCTCGTCGACGAGGATGATCTGGCTGTTGACCATCTCGAGCCGCTCCAGGCCCGCCGACGGCACCGACTCGAGCGTCTTGGCGATCTCGAGCGGCGGCTGCGACGGCTTGGACTCGTCGCCCGGCCGCATCGGCACCATCACGCGCGCGTTCCAGATCTTCACGCGACGCATGAGGTGGCCGTGGAAGATGGCGCGCCACGACCAGCGCATCTCGATGCGGTCGGCGTAGAAGAGCGGCTCCTTGTGCTTCTCGACCGGCATCTGCTGCACCTTGAGGCCGTAGAGGTCGTAGCCGGGGTGGATGATGGTGACGCTCAGCGACTTGAAGGTGCCGCTCGCGCCGGCGATGCGGTCGAGGCCCTTCTGCGTGCCGTAGGTGACGATCGGGTTCAAGAAGATCAGCACCAGCACCACCAGCACGACGAGGCAGCCGGGGATCAACCAGAGCCAGCGCAGGCGATGATGTTTCGTCATTTGCGTACGCTCTCACCGTCGACGGAGCGCTTGGCTTCACCCTTCTTCAGGAGCTCCTTGTCTTTGGCGATCAGCTTTTTGGCGTGCTTGGCATCGTGCTCGGCCGCCCAGGCGCCGACCCGGTTGCCGTTCTTGCGCTCGATGGCGGCGTTCTGCTCGAGCTTCTTCACGTTCGCTTCCTGGAGCTTGAGATCCTTGGCTGGATCGACGCGCTCCTTGAGCGCGCCCTTCTTCTCGGCCTGCTCCTTCTTCTGGGTGGCCGAGCGATCGTCGGGCTTCGCCGCCCAGATCAGCGAAGGCGTGGCGATCGCCACCGCCAGGACTGCCATCCGCACGCTGCGCATACGTTCGGCCTTTTCATGGACCATGCCGAACACCCGACCGCGCTCGTCACCGGTGCGATTCAGGCGCACGCCGGCTTGACGCGCGCGCGAGGCCCCCTACGACCAACGCTCAGCCCAAGGAGATCGCATGCGCGCTGTCGTGTGGAAGGGCATCGGGGAGATTGCCGTCGAGGAAGTAGCCGACCCCAAGATCGAGGAGCCGACGGACGCGATCGTCAAGCTCACTGCGAGCGCGATCTGCGGCACCGACCTCCACTTCATCCGCGGCACCATGCCGAACATGAAGAAGGGCCAGATCCTCGGCCACGAAGGCGTCGGCGTCATCGAGGAGCTCGGCCCCGGCGTGCGCAACTTCGAGGTCGGCGATCGCGTGGTCATCCCGTCGACGGTCGCGTGCGGCAACTGCAGCTACTGCCGCGCCGGCTATTACGCGCAGTGCGACACCGTCGACGCCGAAGGCACCGCGTTCTACGGCGGTCCCGCCGAAGCGGGCGGCTACGCCGGGCTGCAGGCGGAGAAGGCGCGCGTGCCGTTCGCCAACGTCGGCCTGGTCAAGCTGCCCGACGAGATCACGGACGATCAGGCGATCCTGCTCTCCGACATCTTCCCGACCGGCTACATGGCCGCCGAGCTCGCCGAGATCCGACCCGGCAACACCGTCGCCGTCTTCGGTTGCGGCCCGGTCGGCCAGTTCGCCATCGCCAGCGCCAAGCTGCTCGGCGCCGGACGCGTCTTCGCCATCGACCAGGTGCCGTCGCGGTTGGCGATGGCGCGTGCGCAGGGCGCCGAGGTGATCGACTTCGGCAAGGAAGATCCCGTCCAGACGCTCAAGGAGCTCACCGACGACATCGGCGTCGATCGCGCCATCGATGCCGTCGGCATGGACGCCGAGCGCCCGAGCGGCGGCCCGGCGGCCAAGAGCCTGAAGGACCAGAAGGCCGCGCTCGACGCCGAAGCGAAAGAGGTGACGCCGAAGCAGAACCCCGACGGCGACAACTGGCATCCGGGCGACGCGCCCTCGCTGGCGCTGCAATGGGCGGTGGCGGCGCTGGCCAAGGCGGGGACGCTGTCGATCATCGGCGTCTACGGCGACAAGAACCGCGTGTTCCCCATCGGCGACGCCATGAACAAGAACCTCACGATCAAGATGGGCAACTGCAACCATCGCAAGTACATCCCGCGGCTCATCGAGCTGGTGATGGCGCGCGCCATCGACCCGGCGCAGATCCTGACGCAGCACGAGCCGCTCGGCGACGCGATCAGCGCCTACAAGGCGTTCGACACGCGCCAGGAGTCCTGGATCAAGGTCGAGCTTTTGCCGACGCATTAGATACCGGCCGGCTGGTGGGTCGCGGAGGTAGTGAGGCGCCATCACGGCGTCGGAAAACGGCGCAGTGATGGCGCCTCACTACCTCCGCTCATGCGCCTGGTACCGCCGTGAATCGAAACTGCCGTTGCGCTTGTTCGTGGTACAGGCGCTGAGCGGAGGTAGTAAGGGTCGCTGACGGCGGCGTAGAGGGCGCGGTCGCGCGCAGCGCGACTGTAAAGCGCCCGATGGAGGCGCACCGCCCGCGGAGGCGGGCGGACTGCGCCGTTTTCCGACGCCGGCAGCGACCCTTACTACCTCCGCGACCCCAGCCGGCCAGGTCCCCCCCCGAGCCCACTCACCCCGCGGCACGTCGGATGCTCCTTCCAGAAACATGATTCAGCATCCGTCGTTTCGCGTCGAGCCGTGGTCGCTGCACGAGACCGAGCTCAGCCTCGACATCCTGGCGCAGACCGAGTCGCTGTTCGCGCTCTCCAACGGCCACATCGGGCTGCGCGGCAACCTCGACGAAGGCGAGCCGCACGGGCTGCCCGGCACCTACTTGAACGGC
This sequence comes from Polyangia bacterium, assembly GCA_035607415.1. GTDB lineage: Bacteria > Myxococcota_A > Polyangia > Palsa-1104 > Palsa-1104 > JAQBQH01. Next base: position 90,803 of record DATNAQ010000096.1, on the reverse strand, counting down.
TTCTACGAGCTGCGCCCGCTGCCGTCGGCCGAGTCGCAGTACGGCGAGCCCGAGTCGAGCCAGACGCTCATCGACGTCACCAACGGCAAGCTGATCCGCCTGCTCGTCGACGACGAGCCGTTCGACGTGCGCTACGGCGCGCTGCTCGCCCACGATCGTGTGCTCGACTTCCGCGCCGGCACGCTCACGCGCAGCGCCGAGTGGTGCTCGCCGGCGCGCCGCAAGGTGCGCGTGCGCTCGACGCGGCTGGTCTCGTTCGCGCGCCGCGCCATCGTCGGCATCGCCTACGAGGTCGAGCCGCTCGACGGGCACGCCAACGTCGTCGTGCAGTCGGAGCTGGTGGCCAACGAGGCGCTGCCCACGCTCACCGGCGATCCGCGATCGGCCGCCGCCGTCGAATCGCCGCTCGTGTCCGAGGAGCACGCCGCGCGCGATCACCGGGGGCTGCTCGTGCATCGCACGCGTCGCAGCCAGCTGCGCGTCGCCTGCGCGATGGACCATCTATTCGAAGGCACCCACGCGCTCGCGGTCAGCTCGGAGAGCATGAGCGACGGCGTGCGTGTCACCGCCACCGACGTGCTCGAGCCGGGGCAGAAGCTGCGCATCATCAAGATCGTCGCCTACGGCTGGTCGAGCGAGCGCACGCAGCCGGCGATGCGCGATCAGGTCGCCGCCGCCGTCCACGCCGCGCGCGGCGTCGGTTGGGACGCGCTCGTCGCCGAGCAGCGCGCCTGGCTCGACGAGTTCTGGGCCACCGGCGACGTCGAGCTCGACGGCGATCCCGAGCTGCAGCAGGCGGTGCGCTTCGCCCTCTTCCACGTGGTGTCGGCGGCCGCGCGCGGCGAAGGCAAGGCCATCCCCGCCAAGGGCCTGACCGGCACCGGCTACGACGGCCACTCGTTCTGGGACAGCGACCTCTACATCGTGCCGGTGCTGACCTACACGGCGCCGTCGGCCGCCGCCGATGCGCTGCGCTGGCGACAGTCGACGTTGCCGGCCGCGCGCGCACGCGCCGCCGACCTCGGCCTCCACGGCGCCGCGTTTCCCTGGCGCACGATCCACGGCGAAGAGTGCTCCGGCTACTGGCCGGCGTCGACGGCGGCCTTCCACGTCAACGCCGCCGTGGCCGCCTCGGTGATCCAGTACGTCGACGCCACCGGCGACGCGAGCTTCGAGCGCGACGTCGGCCTCGAGATCCTGGTCGAGACCGCGCGGCTGTGGCGCTCGCTCGGCCACTACGATCTCGAAGGCAACTTTCGCATCGACGGCGTCACCGGGCCCGACGAGTACACCGCCATCGTCGACAACAACCTCTACACCAACGTCATGGCGCGCAAGAACCTGGTCGGCGCCGCGGCCGCCTGCCAGCGCCACCGCGATCGCGCGCGCGAGCTCGGCGTCACGCCCGAGGAGATGGCCGGCTGGCGCGCCGCGGCGGCGCGCGTGGTGGTGCCGTTCGACGACCGGCTCGGCGTGCACGAGCAGTGCGAGGGCTTCACGCAACACGAGCCGTGGGACTTCGCGGCGACGCGGCCGGAGCAGTATCCGCTGCTGCTCCACTTCGCGTACTTCGATCTCTATCGCAAGCAGGTCATCAAGCAGCCCGACCTGGTGCTGGCGATGCAGCTGTGCGCCGATGATTTCACCGCCGAGGAGCGCGCGCGCAACTTCGATTACTACGAGCGGCTGACGGTGCGCGACTCGTCGCTGTCGTCGTGCACCGAGGCGGTCGCCGCCGCCGACGCGGGCCATCTGCGGCTGGCGTTCGACTACGCGGCCGAGGCGGCGCTGATCGACCTGCACGACTTCGAGCACAACGCGCGCGACGGGCTGCACATGGCGTCGCTCGCCGGCGCGTGGATCGCGTTCGTGTACGGCTTCGGCGGCATGCGCGACACGGCGGCGGGCGGGTTGCAGCTCGACCCGCGGCTGCCCGACGGGCTCACGCGCCTGGCCTTCTCGATCCTGCGGCGCGGCGTCTGCTTGCGCGTCGAGGTGACCACGCATGCGGCGCGGTATGCGCTCACGCGCGGCGATGGGCCGGTGAAGCTGCGGCATCACGGCGAGCTGGTGGAGCTGACGGCGGAGGCGCCGATCGAGCGGCCGATCCCGAAGCGGGCGGAGCGGCCGGCGCCGCAGCAGCCGGTGGGGAGGGAGCCGCCGCACCGCTCGCCGGGGTAGGCGCGGTGGGTGGGCCCGCGTAACAGAAATTTGCGCACAGCCTGCGCCGTGCGACGCGCCGTGGACAGGGAGGCCAAACCCACCTGTGCCGTGCGGGGATGATTCCGAGAAGTCGGGAGATCAGGAGTCTTCGTCTCGCGCGTCGGTGCCGGCGCATGCCATCGCGGCTGCCGCGCTGAAGCGCGGCAGCGGTGCCGCGATCTTCGGTGCAGCATGCGCCTGCGACCATTCACACGTTGCCACCATTCGGGCCACGAAGAATTTGGCGTGACGTGGGCGGTGAACGCCGAGGCGCGCCCCACCGAAGATGCGGCCCCCTCGGCCGCGCTTCAGCGCGGACGACGGTGAGGTGGGCGTGGCCAGCGACGGTGCGACGCGAAGACTCTTGATCTCCCCACCCACTCGGAATCATCGCCGCACGGCACAGGTGGGTTTGGCCTCCCTGTCCACGGCGCGTCGCCCGGCACAGGTTGTGCGCAAATTCTGTCTTCCACCGCCGCCACCGTTTACCGCCGCCGCCGCCGCTCGTACGAGACCCCATAGGCCTCGTCGCGCACCGCGGTCATCGGATCCACCGGCTCGATCCCGTCGGTCACCGCCCCCGGCGCGAACACCAGCTGCTGCTCGACCGTCTCGCTGTCGGCGACCACCTCGTAGATCTCCAGCAGCCCCAGTTCCACCAGCGGCCGCGTCTCCGGCCACACCTCGGACGGATCGTCGATGCGATCGCCCGGCGCCGCCAGCTGCACCAACAGCGTGAAGCGTAGCGGCGCCTGCACCAGCCGCGCGCGCAGCTCGCGGCGCAAATAGTCGGGATCGGCGCGCGCCACCTCCTCGGCGCTGAGGAGCTGCTCGCCCGCGCCCGGCTCGAGACGATAGCGTCCGACCGCGACGCCGCCGCCGGCGTTGCGAAACGCGAAGCTGCTGACGCCGAAGTACGCGAGCGTGCCGAAGCTGACCGGCGGCGGCTTCGGCGCCTCGAAGAAGGCGCGCGCGCGCGGATGCGCGCTCAGGAAGCGCTCGGCCGCGGTCGGATGCGTGGCGTCGGCGCCGCTGCCGGCGAGCGCGAGGAACATCTCGCGGAGCTCTTCGGACGTGGCCACCGGAAAGCCGTTGTACGAGTGCGCCAGGATGTCGGTGTCGACGCCGTCCGCGAGATGAAACTTGAGCGCCATCCCGTGCGGCCGCGCATTGGCATCGGCGTCGTCGACGTCGGGGTTGCCGCTGAAGTCGGAGAAGCGGACGGTGACGTGCGTCGACTCGCGCTGGAGATGCGGCGCGCGGCTCAGCTCGCGCGCCCCCGGATGCGGCGTGAAGGTCGCGTCGAGCACGATGCCCTTGGCATGGATCGCGCGGTTGCGCTGCTGCGCGCCGAACACGCCGTTGATCGCATCGACGATGCGCGCCGCGAAAGATTCTTCGGTCCCCTTGGTTTCCACCCTGCACCTCGACGGGAAACGTGGAGCGCGTCTCCGCAGCCGCAATTACTGCTGCGCCCGCATTTCCTCGCGCGCCGCGAGACGCACACTCGTCGATCGATGGAATCCCAGGGTGAAAGATCTGCGCTCGTCACCGGCGCGTCGAGCGGCATCGGCCGCGCGACCGTCGACGAGCTGGTGCGCCGCGGCCTGCTCGTCTTCGCCGCGGTTCGCAAACCGAAGGACGCCGAGCGGCTGCGCGCCGACTTCGGCGAGCGCGTGGTGCCCGTCGAGCTCGACGTCACCGACGAGGGCGCCATCGCCGAAGCCGCCGCATTCGTGGGCACGCGCCTGGGCGGGCGAGGGCTCGACGGCCTGGTGAACAACGCCGGCATCGGCGTGTCGGCGCCGGTAGAGTCGCTGCCGATCGATCTGTTGCGCGAGCAGTTCGAGGTCAACGTGTTCGGCCAGATCGCGGTGATCCAGGCTTTCCTGCCGCTCGTGCGCCGCGCGCGCGGCCGCATCGTCAACGTCGGCTCCGTCGGCGGTCACCTCACGATCCCGTTCGGCGGGCCGCTGTGCGCGTCGAAGGCGGCCTTCCGCCTGCTCAACGACGCCTTGCGCCTCGAGCTGCATCCCTTCGGCATCCAGGTCGTGATGATCGAGCCCGGCGGGATCAAGACGCCCGCCGTCGGCAAGACGCTCGGCGACGCCGACGGCGTCTTGCAGCGCCTGTTGCCCGGCGGCGCCGCGCGCTACGGCGCCATGCTGCGCGAGTTCATGCGCCGCGCCTACGCGCGCGAGCAGCACGGCAGCCCGCCCGAGATGGTCGCGCGCGCCATCCACCGCGCGCTCACCGACGCGCATCCGCACGCGCGCACCTTCGTCGGCAAGGACGCGCGGCGGCTGATGCTGGCGTCGCGCCTCCTGCCCGACGCGCTGCTCGATCGCATTCGCATGCGCCTGTTCGGCGTGCCCGATCGCGTCGACCGCACCGGCAAGCCGGCGATGTCGAATTAGGCGGCGAGGTGACCGTGGCGCGCGGCCAGGCGCACCATCTCGGCCATGCTGTGCACGTCGAGCTTCCGCATGATGCGCGTGCGATGGGTCTCGACGGTCTTGACGCTGATGTAGAGCTGCTGCGAGACCTCGTCGTTGCCGTAGCCGCGCACCAACAGGTCGAAGACCTCGCGCTCGCGCCGCGACAGCGCCCTGAGCAGGCCGCGCGCCCCGCTTCCCCCGTCGGTGCGCTGCGCGAGCTGACGCAGCGCCGGCGCCAGGTAACGGCCACCACCGCCGACGATGTAGATGGCCTCGAGCAGCTCGGCCGGCGACTGGTCCTTGAGCGCGTAGCCGTCGGCGCCGGCGTCGAGCGCGTCGGCGACGACGTCGAGGTGGTGATGCATGCTCAGCATGAGCACGCGGCACTGCGGATCGGCGCGCTTCAGATCGCGCAGCAGCGCCACGCCGCTCGGGCCGGGCAGCGTGATGTCGACGAGCACGACGTCGTGCTCGTGCCTTGCGACCACGCGGCGCGCCTCGTGCGCGTCGACGGCCGTGGCCACGATCGTGACCGACGGAGCGAGCAGCGCACGCAGCCCTTCGCGAAAGAGCTCGTGGTCCTCCACCAGAATGATTCGCAACATCACCTACGTCCTCGACCGAGTGGATAGCACCAAATCGCGACGGTGAGCGCGCCGACCGACGGGTACAGAAGTCGTCGCGCGAACACGTGACGAGCTGTCAATACGGCTTGTCAGGGATTTACAGGAAGGGCGGTACTTCTCGCTGCCGGGGCAATCGGGTACCAACGCCGTCGGTGAGTCACGTCGAGCGGTTCACGGGGGTGAAGGTGTTTTCAGCAACGTTGGAATCCGATCGTCTCGCCATCGGCGGACGGATCACGGAGTGGCTGCACGCGCATCCGGCGGTCAGCGTCGTCCACACGGTGACGCTGCAGTCGAGCGACGCGCGCTTTCATTGTCTGACGATCGTGCTCTTCTTCAGCGACGTCGCCGGCCGCTAGCGATCGTCGGCCTCGGCCGCGTCGCCCTCGTCGAGCTCTGCCTGCTCGAGCTCGTGCAGGCAGACGCCGCACACCGCGATCTTGCGCTCGCCGCCGCCGACGAAGGTGACGTCGATGCTCGTCACCGCTTCGTCTTCCAGACAGAGCATGCACTCGCTCATGCCCCAACGTTATAGGAGGCAGCCGGCCGTTCGACAACCGAGCGAGTCCGCTCTGGCGAACGCTCGACCGAGACGCAGTCTCGCCAGTAGGAGGAACGAATGAAGCGATCCCTCTGCACCGTGCTGCAAATTGCGGCGTTGACTGTACCGCTGGCCTTCGCCGGCAGCGCGCTGGCGCAATCGGCCGAGGAGCCGAACCCGCCGGCAGGGAGCTACGGCAAGTCGCCGGCGCACCCCAACAGCGACGAGGCGATGGGCCGCAACTCGAGCGCCACCGGCAACGGCAACGACCTCGACAAGACGAGCCCGCACGGGCGTCGCAACGCCACGTTGGGGACGGACAACACCAGCCCGGGCGGCACCGGCGCGGGTCACGGCAGCGGCGAAGCGCTGCCGAGGCCGTGACCGATGGGAAAGATCGCCGCCAAATACGGTAAGCCGGACGCCCCGCTCGCCGGATACGCGGCGCTGTTGGCGACGTACGGCACGCTCCTCGTGGGCTTTCTCGGCTGGCGGGCGCGCACGCACGCGCGCTCGCCGTCGCCCGGCCGCCTGCTCCTGTACGCCATCGCGACGCACAAGATCGCGCGCATCCTGACGCGCGATCAGGTGGCGGCGCCGTTGCGCGCGCCCTTCGTGCGCGTCGAGCGCCGCGCCGGCCGCGGCGAGGTCGTCGAGAGGGCGCGCGGCCACGGAATCCGCCGCGCGGTCGGCCAGCTCCTCACCTGTCCGTTCTGCACCGGGCCGTGGGTGGCGGGGACGCTGCTCGCCGGCGACGCCGCGGCTCCTCAGGCCACCCGCTTCGTCGCGTCGGTGTTCGCCGTGGTCACCGGCGCCGATCTGCTCACGCGCGCCTCGGCGCGGCTCGACGCGGGCAAAGCGCGCTAAGCTGCGCGCATGAAGACGCTGTTGGCCGCTTTTATGCTCCTCCTCGCGAGCAGCGCGGTCGCCGAGAACGACGAGCCGCTGCCCAGGCCGTGTCAGACCATCGCCACCGCGTGCGAGGCCGCCGGCTACCACCGCGGCGGCCACAAAGAGGGCAAGGGGCTGTGGAAGGACTGCGTGGCCCCGATCCTCGACGGGCGCGCCATTCCCGGCGTCACGCCCAACCCGGACGACGTCAAGGCGTGCCAGGCCAGGCGGCCGAAGAACCGCGGCTGAGCGCGAGCTACTTCGGCAGCGTGATGGTCATGCGATCGAGATAGACGCCGGCGGCGTGCCCGACCGACTGCGTGCCGCGTCCGATGCTCGTCGATGCCAGGCTGAAGGTGAGCAGCACCGGCGCCGTCTCCGGCTCGCCCGCGCGCAGCATCTCGATCGCGTTGACCGGAACGCCCGCGCCCGCCGTCGGCGACAGCGCAGTCGATGCTTGCGCCGACCAATCGGCGAGCGAGATGGCGAACGCCGCCTTGTCACCGTCATAGAGCGTGACCACGAGCGCATCGCCCTTCTTCAGGTGTCCCGAGGCGATCTCGGTGAATGGTCCGCGCTGGCGCGTCGCGGCCTGCATGATGTGGAAGGTGTCGTTGGCGTCGACGTAGGCGAAGCGCTCGGCCGCCGCCGGCGCCGCGAGCTCGACGCGCTTGTCGGGCACCGGCGAGAACGAGACGGTGAGCTTGGTGTGCCCCGACACCGCGATCTCGGCGTACGTGTTCAAGTGCGAGAAGATCGGCTGCTCGATCCGCGACGACGCATCGATCGCGATCGGCGAGAAGCCGAGCGCCTGGAGTATCGAGACGCCCATGACGCTGCCGCCTTCGTCCTTGTAGTAGAGCTTCCAGCCGGCGCCGTCGCGCACCTTGGCCGCGAGGATGCGATTGGTCGGCTTCGACGTCCCCTCGGGCGCGAGCGCCACCCACGAGCGATCGGGCGAGCGATCGGTGAACGAGAGAAACGGCAGCACGTTGAGGATCATCTTGTCGCGCTTGACCACCACGCGCCCTTCGTCGGGCCGCACCTGCGCGTCCTTGGCGAGCTTGATGACCTTGGCGTCGCCGAGGACCGGCGGCGGCGGCGCGAACGACGCGCCCACCGGCGTCGTCGACGGCTCGGGCGCGCGCTGCGTCCCGGGCAGCGCCCAGCCGAAGATCGCCGCCGGGATCACGAAGAGCGGCACCAGCCACCACGCGCGCACGCGCAGCCGCATCTTGTGGATCCACAAGACCGCGAGCCCGAAGGCGAGCACGAACGGCGTGTGCCACGCCGACTCGAAGCTCTGGTCGAAGGTCAGCCGCGCCGAGAGCCCGAACGTCAGCCAGAAGGCCGGGATCGCGGCGAGCGCCGCGGGCAAGAGCGCCTCGCCGAGCTTGCCACGCGCGAGCAGCGCCACGACCAGCACGACCACGATCACCGGCGGCCAGAACTGGTTGACCCAGAACTCCGTCGCCGAGCTGGGGAAGCCGCCCGGCATCAGCCACCACCAGACACCGGCGGCGCCGATGTGCAGCGCCAGCAGCAGGAGCCAGACGAGTTGTAGCATTGTCGCCCGGCGATTTTACCCCATCCTGGCGCTCAGCGCGCGCGTCCGCGTGCGCCCGATTCGAATCCGGACCACAGCCCGAAGACGCGCATCTGCGTATCGAGCCCGGTGGCCTTGAGGAGCGCCTCGACCTCCGCGCGATTCTGGCGCGGCGCCGCCGGCTCGGCGCGATCGGCGAGCGCCCAGGTCAGCGCGCCGGCGATGGCGACGTTGGCGTGCAGCTCGCGCAGGTCGACCTTGTCGAAGGTGTCGCTCTCGGCGTGATAGTCGGGCAGGTACGGGGCGCCCTCCTGATTGGCCACGAGCGTGGGCACGCCCTCGACGAGGTAGTCGTAGTTGTCGGTGCCGACGAAGGCGTCGACCGTCTGCGTGAACGGACCGAGCCCGGCGAGCGGCTGGAGCGCGGCGTCGACGGCGGCCTTCAGATCGCTGCGTCCGCCGAGCGAGAAGCCGCTGGTGCGTCCCGAGCCTTCGTCGAACACGATCTGTGCGCGCACGCGATCGAGCTCGCTCCTGCGCGCGCGCGCGTCGGCGAGCGAGCCCCACAGGCCCGCCTCCTCGCCGGTGTAGAGCATGAAGCGCACGGTGCGGCGCGGCCGCTCGCCCTTCTTGGCCATGGCCGCGAGCGCGCGCGCCACGTCGAGCACGAGCGCGACGTTGCAGCCGTTGTCGAGCGCGCCGCGGCCGAGATCCCAGCTGTCGAGGTGCGCGCCGAGGATCACGACCTCGTCGGGCTTGTCGCGGCCGCGGATCTCGGCCACCACGTTGCGCGACGGCACGCGCGTCGGCATGTCGGCGGCGACGGTCAGCTTGACGCGCACCTTGGCGCCGGATGCGACGAGCCGCGCCAGGCGCAAGCCGCCCTCGCGCTCGACGAGCGCCGCGATCAGCGGAAACGCCGAGCCGTCGAGCGTGGCGTTGTGCCGATAGAGCAGGCGCGCCGGGCGGTTCGAGAGATAGAGCACGCCGGCGGCGCCCGCCTTCTTCAGGCGCTCCATGAGCGGCGGCGTCTCGAGGTACTCCTTGAAGAGATCGTCGATCGACCGCATCGGATCGGTGTGCACGAGCGCGAAGCGCCCGGCGACGCGCCCCGCCGCCGCTACGCCCGCGTCGTCGCCATGGCCGACGTCGACCACCTCGGCTTCGCGGCCGCCCGCCGGCGTCGCCTGCGCGAACGGCATCGCCGCCACGCGCAAGGGCACGCGCCCGCCGAGCGCGGCCGGCGCGATCAGCTCGGCGGTCTCCTTCTTGGCCAGCCAGACGCGCGGCGCGTCGTAGCGCTCGCCGCGCACCGCGTCGACGCCGGCGGCACGGAAGCGCGCGATCGCCCAATCGACGGCGCGCTCGAGCGCCGCCGAGCCCGACGGACGCCCACCGACGCCGTCGGTGAGCTCGCGCAGATCGTCGACGGCGGCGCTGCTCGAAAACGCGCGCACGACGAGCTCCTCCGCAGGCGACCCCAGCGCCGGACCCGCCATGGCACAAGCGACGATCGTCGCGATCAGGATGCGCATGCGGCCATCTTCGCACGATTCGGCCGTGGTAAAATCGGCCGTGGCCGCTGCTCCATCCCGCCCGCGCACTTCGCGGCGCATCGTCGTCGGCGCGCTGGTGCTGGTGATGTTCCCGCTCGCCGCCTGGTCGGCGCGCCGCCACTTCCAGCTCGAGCGCCGCCACGACGAGAACGCGGCGATCGTGCCGCAGCAGACGCGCGCCGGCTACGTCACCTCCGATCGCTGCGAGGCGTGCCATCCCGACGAGTACCACTCGTGGCATCGCGGCTACCACCGCACGATGACGCAGTACGCGAGCCCGACGTCGGTGCGCGGCGATTTCGGCGACGTGAAGCTCCACGGCGACGGCTACGACGCGCGCCTCTTCCGTCGCGGCGACGACTTCATGGTCGAGATGATCGATCCCTTGTGGCAGTACGAGGTCGACTTCGGCCAGCGCGACGTCAAGCCGGGCGAGACCCCGCCGCGCGTCGAGCGGCGCATCACGATGGTGACCGGCTCGCACCACATGCAGGCCTATTGGGTGCCGTCGCTCGTCGGCAACGGCCAGCTGTCGCTGCCCTTCACCTATCTCTTCGACGACAAGCGCTGGGTGCCGCGCGGCGACGTCTTTCTGCATCCGCCCGGCGGGCGCCATCAAGAGCAGGTGTGGAACGTCAGCTGCATCACCTGCCACACCACCGGCGGGCAGCCGCACGCGCTCGTCGGTGGCAAGGAGGTGCGCAGCCAGGTCGGCGAGATGGGCATCGCCTGCGAGTCGTGCCACGGTCCCGCCGAAGAGCACGTCGCCGCCAATCAGAACCCGTTCCGTCGCTACTGGCTCCATCTGCGCGGCGCCGGCGATCCCACGATCGTCAATCCGGCGCGCCTGCCCGCGGCGCGCGCGTCCGAGGTGTGCGGCCAGTGCCACTCGCTCACCGATCTCAGCAACGACATCTACCTCGGCGAAGGGCGCACCTTCGTGCCCGGCGAGGAGCTCGAGCGGTCGCAGCCGCTCTTGCGCCAGCTGCATCCGACGCCGGCGCTGGCCAAGCACATCCAGGAAGATCCGGCCTACCTGCGCGGCTACTTCTGGTCCGACGGCACCATCCGCGTCTCGAGCCGCGACTACAGCGGCATGATCGAATCGAAGTGCAACTCGGGCGGCAAGCTGTGGTGCGGCAGCTGCCATTCGCAGCACAAGAGCGATCCGGTCAACCTCTTGTGGGCGAGCATGCAGGCCGACAGCGACACCGCGTGCACGCAGTGCCACAAAGAGATCGGCGGCGCCGTCGCCGCGCACACGCACCACAAGGTCGACTCCGTCGGCAGCCGCTGCGTGAACTGCCACATGCCGCACACCGTCTACGGGCTTCTCAAGGGCATCCGCAATCATCGCATCGACAGCCCGCACGTCACCGGCCGCACCGGCGGCAGCGAGCGCCCCAACGCGTGCAACTTGTGCCACGTCGATCGCAGCCTCGGTTGGACCGCCGACGCGCTCGCGCGCTGGTACCAGCAGCCGAGGCCCGCCGGGCTCACCGACGAGACGCCGGCCGCGATCACGTGGCTCCTGTCCGGCGACGCGATCCTGCGCGCGATCGCCGCCTGGCACTTCGGCTGGGAAGGCGCGCAGAAGGCCGCGCCGGTGGCCGACGCGGTGCCCTACCTCGCCTCGGCGCTCGACGATCCCTACGCGGCGGTGCGCTACGTGGCCGGCCACGCGCTCGCCAAGATCGATCCCGCCGCGCAGTTCGACTACCTCGCGCCCGTCGACGAGCGGCGGCGCGCGGGCGAGAAGATCGTGCGCCGCTGGCTCGACGGCCATCCGCAGACGGCGGAGCAAGCGGCTGCGATCGAGGCGCAGCTCAAACGACTGACCGAACAGCGCGACGACCGAGACGTGCGCGCGATGGAGTGACCCGTGGCCAAGCGCGCAGCCAAGACGACGACCGACAAGAGCGACGCCGACGGCGACGACGGCGCGCTCGTGCGACGACACCTCGCGTGGGGATGGTGGTCGCTCGCCATCTTCACGACGCTCGGGCTCCTGCTCGAAGCGGCGCACGGGCTCAAGCTCGGCTGGTATCTCGACGTCTCGAGCGCGACGCGGCGCCTCTCGTTCACGCTCGCGCACGCGCACGGCACGCTGCTCGGCTTTCTCAACATCGCGTTCGCGCTCTCGCTCGACAAGGCGAAGCTGTCGGCCACGGCGGCGTCGCGCGCGTCGTTCGCGTTGCGCGCGGTGACCGTGCTCATGCCGCTCGGATTTTTCCTCGGCGGCATGGTCGTCTACGGCGGCGATCCCGGCCTCGCCATCGTGCTGGTGCCGCCGGCGGGCGCGCTGCTCGTCGTCGCGCTGGTCGTCGTCGCGCGCGGTTTCTCGTCGCGGCGGGGCTGATCGTAGGCCAGCCCACGCTCCTTTGTTTCCGACCTGTAAGATCGACGATCGGGCGCGTTCTATGCGTTGACGGCCCGTCGCCACCTGCGTACGTTTTCTGCATCGGCGCTGGATGCCGATACAAAGGAGCCGCGTGGACTTCTACAAAGCCGAATACATCTGGACCGACGGTGCAGAGCCGACTGCCAAGCTGCGCTCGAAGACGAAGATCGTCCCGATCAGCGAAAAGCCGCCGATCTGGGGATTCGACGGATCGAGCACCAACCAGGCCGCGGGGCACCAGTCCGACTGCGTGCTCAAGCCGGTCTTCGTGTGCCCCGATCCGGTGCGCGGCGGTGAGAACAAGCTCGTCCTGTGCGAAGTGCTCCTGACCGACATGACGCCGCACCCGACCAACATGCGCGCGCCGCTGGCCGAGATCGCCGCCAAGTATGCGTCGCACGAGATGTGGTTCGGCATCGAGCAGGAGTACACGTTCTTCGACGGAACGCGCCCGCTCGGCTGGCCGACCAACGGCTTCCCCGCGCCCCAGTTCGGCTACTACTGCGGCGTCGGCGCCGACGAGGTGTTCGGCCGCGACATCGTCGAGGAGCACATGGACGCCTGTCTCAAGGCGGGCCTGAAGTTCTCGGGCATCAACGCCGAGGTCATGCCGGCGCAGTGGGAGTTCCAGATCGGGCCGGCCAGCCCGCTCGAAGCTTCCGACATGATGTGGGTCGCGCGCTGGCTGCTCTATCGCATCGCCGAGAACCACGGCGTGTCGGCGACGCTGAACCCGAAGCCGGTCAAGGGCGACTGGAACGGCGCCGGCGCGCACACCAACTTCTCGACGAAGGAGATGCGCGAGTCGCTCGACGCGTGCGTCAAGGCGGCCGAGGCGCTCAAGGAGCGGCACGCGCTGCACATCGCCAACTACGGGTATGGGATCGAGGAGCGCCTCACCGGCAAGCACGAGACCTGCTCGTACAAGGAGTACAAGTACGGCGTCTCGGATCGCGGGGCGTCGGTGCGCATCCCGTGGCAGGTGGCGAAGGACAAGAAGGGCTACATCGAGGATCGCCGCCCGTGCGCGAACATGGACCCGTACGTGGTCACGCGCCTGATCACCGAGACCGTCTGCAGCTCGCTCTAGCCTACCGAATCTCCCAGCTCGCCTGATACGGCCCGAACGGCGCGGCCAGCTTGCCGAAGCCCTGCACGTCCATCCATACGCTTCCTTCGATACGATAGGGGATCGCGAAGGCCGGCTGCGCGCCGCGCTTGATCTCGGCGACCACGTCGCCGGCCAGCGTCGCGAGCAGCGACACGAGCTGCTGCGGATCGAGCTGGAGCTCGACGGTGACGCGCGCCGTGCCGTGCGCGGGGATGGTCTTGATGCGCAGATCGTCGAGGCGCGCCTGTCCCGAAGCGACGGCGACGAGCAAGCCCGCGGAGGCGGCGGCGAAGTCGCGCATCGTCTTCACCGACGGGCCCGTGGTCGCGCAGGCGCCGGCGCGCGGCGGACAGCTCTGCGGGTCGTTGCACATGGTGAGGCAGACGGCGCCGAGGTTCTGGCTCGACGTGCCGCCGGGGAAGGCGGTGAAGGCGGCGAGCGCCTCGACGATCGGCAGCGGCACGGCGTTGTCGTTGGCGACGTCGAGCTGCAGGTCGAAGACGAAGTCGAGGGTGCGCGGCGCGCCGAGGAGCCCGCAGATCGCCGCCGGGGCGACGCGCGGACAGAGCGCGCGCGCCAGATCCTCTTTCGACGGCGCTTGGACGAGCGCCGCGCCGGCGACGGTGATGCGCGGCGGCCTCGGAGCGGTCGCGGACTTCTCGAGCTGGTTCAGCGTGGCGCAGGCCGAACAAAGGAGCACGAGTGCGACGGGCAGGGCTCGCATCGGAAGGTCATACGCAGCGACGCGTACGCGGCCAGACGGATGACGCTGCTCGCGGGCGACGACGTGAAGGCCGTCGGCGATCGAGAAACGTCAGAAGAGGCGGCGCGAGGCGAAGTCGGCGATACGGCGCAGCGTGCGGCGCGCGCGCTCGTCGCCGTCGAGGTCCTCGCGCACGTCGTCGATGCCGGGCGTCTCGTGCGCGCGCGCGACGCAGCCGAGATCGGCGCACAGGTAGAGGCCCACGCGGCGCGTCTCGCTGGCGCGCGCGCTCATCAGCTTGACGCGGCCGTTGCCGCGCACCGAGTGGCACCACTCGCACATCGCGGCGGCGTCGGGAAGCCCGCCCGAGTTGCGATGGAAGACGATGCCACGCGGCGGCACCTCGGCGCGATCGCGGAAGACGAGGAACGCGCGCGGGCCGACGGCCCACGCCAGCGCCCCGTCGAGGGCGAGCGGGAAGGCGAGATCGGGGGCGAGCTCGACGTCGGCGCGGTCGATCTCGCGGAAGCACGAGAGCAGCTCGACTTCGGAGGTCAGGCGCATCCCGTCATTGTGACCGATTTCGCGCGCCGGCGCTCGCGCAGCCAGGCGAGCGCCAGCAAGGCGACGACGAGGGCGCCGGCGCCGGCGCCGGAGGATGCGCCGCCGGCGTCGCGCGCGCCGATGCTGACGCTGCAGCCGGCGTGCAGCGCGCCGCCCGCGCCGGCGCCGCCGCTCGCACCGCCCGATTCGGCGTTGCCGCCGGTGCCGTCGCCGGGCGCGCCGTCGCCGGGCGCGCCGCCGCCGGGCGCGCCGAGCTGCACCGCGTTCCAGCGGATCGGCTGCGCGAACGGCGTGATGGCGGCCCAGTCGTTCGACGTCAGCGACGTGCCGTCGAGATCGTCGAGCGCGAGGTCGAGCCCGAGCACGCTGCCGACGGCGGGCACGACGCCGATGCCGCTCCACGGCACCGCCATGATCACGCGATAGCCGACCGCGGGCGTGCCGCCATTGACGGTGCCGTCGTCGCGGACGGCGTAGCTCGTGCCCATGGTGACGGCGCGGTTCTCGCCGCTGCCCGCGCCGTCAGCCTCGAGGAGATCGCCGGTCGCCGACACGATCACGTGGCGCACGTCGGGGCCCGGCGTGGCGGCGCGCGCGCGCATCGGGTCGATCATCAGCTCCACGCTGTCGGCGTTCCACAGCTCGCCGTCGTGGCCGCTGCCGATGGCCGACAAGACCTTGTCGTCGACGTCGGCGGCGACGTAGAGCGCGCTCTCGTCCCACAACATGCGGAAGCGCGCCGTGCCCGCACCGGCGGCGACGACGATCGGCGCGACCGCGGCGAATTCGCCGCCGTCGCCGTGCACGTCGACGGGCCCATCGGCGTGCGCGATCACCGTCGGCGCCGCGCCGGTGCCGAGGCGCGCCTCGATCAGATCGGCCAGGTGCGCGCGCGTGGCGTAGAGCGCCGCCGGCGTGGCCTTGGTGACCTGCCACGCCGCCGGGAACAGCGCCTTCGCCGCGGCGCGCGCATCGTCGCCGCCGCCGAGCGTGTCGAGCAGGTGCAGGTATTCGTAGTCCTCCATGCCCTCGCGGATGAGCGCCAGGCGCAGCGACTCGACGGGCACGTCGTGCGTGCCGCCGATCTGCGCCGGCGTGCCGGGATAGAAGAGCGCGCCGTCGCCGTTGCCGCCGAAGTCGCAGAGCGCGTTGTGCCCGCTCACGTGCGAATTCCACGCGTCATCGAGGTGCATGGCGGTCTCGAAGTAGAGCTCGCCCGAGACGCGCAGCTCGTAGTCGAGCCACTGCATGGCGCGGTTCTGGATCGGCGAGCTGTCGATCATGTAGGTGGGCCAGCCGCTCGTGGTCGCGCTCGCCTGCGCCGCCGTGCAGCCCGAGGCGCAGCCGTGCTCGTCGCACGACTGGTAGGTCCACACCTGCTTCATCGGCGAGCGCGCGAGGAACGCGTCGTACGACGCGCGGTTGTCGGCGGCGCCGGCCGGCTGCAAGGAGTCGATCACCGGCACGATGATGTCGACCGCGTCGGCGAGCCCGTTGGCGTTCACCTTCGCGAGATCGGTGGTGACCAGCGTCGGCAGCCCGGCGGCGTGGACGGGCGCGGCGCGCGTCGGGATGTCGCTGAAGGCGCAGGTCGCGGGCGGCTCGTCGCAGGTGTAGTCGAAGAGGTCCTTCCAACCCTTGGCGGCGAAGTGCGTCGCCGCCGCCTGGTCGCCCGCGCTGTCCTTGTTGCCGAGCGCGGTGGTGGTCATGTGCGCGCCGGGCAGGCGCACTGCCGCCGTGCCGTCGAGGAGCGGGCCGGTGTTGGCGTCGAAGGTGGTGAAGTCGCCGTTCGACGGGAACGTGTAATAGGGATCGAAGAAGGAGATGCGGTGCTCGAGCGCGGCGCGGCCGTAGACGGCGACGAGCGGCGCGGCGTCGGCGTCGCCCGTGCAATAGGTCTCGCCGTGGTGCGCGCGGCAGGCGTTGTCGACGGAGAAGCCGAACGCCGACTTCAGCGACGCCGTCGACGGCAGCTCGAAGTCGCGCACGCGCAACGCGACGTGTACCGTCGCGGTCGGCAGGCCCGACGCCGCCGAGACGGTGACGTCGCCGGCGTAGAGGCCGGCGGCGAGGCCGCGCGGAACGAAGACTTCGACCCAGATCGCCCGCGTGGTCGCGGCGGCGACGTCGAAGGGCAGGCCGTTGCGCTTCTCGCCGAAGTAGGCGTCGACGTCGGGGATGAGCGGATCGGGCCAGTCGCCGGCGGCGCCTTCGACGTTCGACGCGTAATTGACGTGGTAGAGCCCTTCCTGGAAGAAGCGGACGTCCGCGGCGGGGATGCGCGCGCCGGCGGGTCCGACGAGCTCGCTCGCGACGGCGGTGAGCCCTTTGACGCCGCTCGCGCCGCCGGCGACCGCGATCTGGAACGGCTCGAATTCGTTGCGCGCCGCTTCGATCGACGCGGTCGCCGACGGGGGCACCGCGAAGTCGGGGCGGATCTTGGTGAGCCCGTCGACGACGCCGACGGCGGGCGCGTCGAGCGCGGCGCGGGTGGCGAGCGTGTGCGGGGAATCGTTGCAGCCGGCGGCGAGCAACAACAGCAGAAGCGATGAA
This sequence comes from Polyangia bacterium, assembly GCA_035607415.1. Lineage (GTDB taxonomy): Bacteria > Myxococcota_A > Polyangia > Palsa-1104 > Palsa-1104 > JAQBQH01. The sequence goes on along the minus strand of DATNAQ010000096.1, from coordinate 73,671 downwards.
AACGGCGACGAGGCGCGCATGTTGGCGGCCGGCAGAGCAAGCCATGCGCCACGGTGACGCCCGCGACGATTCGCGCAGTTAGGTGCTGCGCTCGCGGCTCGACGTGTGGACGCGATGATACAGGCGTAACCGGGTAGCTTCGCCCGCGGCCGCGCGGTACCAATACGACATGGCCAAGGTCCTCGTGACGGGCGGGTCGGGCTTCATCGGCGCGCACTCCATCTTGCAGCTCCTCGCCGCGGGCCACGAGGTCCGCACCAGCGTGCGCAACTTGAAGCGCGAAGGCGACGTGCGCGCGATGCTGCGGCAGGGCGGCAGCGACGCCGGCGCGCGGCTGTCGTTCGTGGCGGCCGATCTCGAACAGGACGCCGGCTGGGCCGACGCCGTCGCCGGCTGCGACTACGTGCTGCACGTGGCGTCGCCGTTTCCGCCGAGCATCCCCAAGCACGAGGACGAGCTCATCGTGCCGGCGCGCGAGGGCGCCTTGCGCGTCTTGCGCGCGGCGCGCGACGCGGGGGTCAAACGCGTCGTGCTGACGTCGTCGTTCGCCGCGATCGGCTACGGCCACGCGGCGCAGGCGGCGCCGTTCGACGAGACCAGCTGGACCAACCCCGACGGCGAGGACGTGCGCCCGTACGTGAAGTCGAAGACGCTGGCCGAGCGCGCGGCGTGGGACTTCATCGCCAAGGAGGGCGGCGCGCTCGAGCTGGCGGTGGTCAACCCGGTCGGCGTGTTCGGCCCCGTGCTCGGGCCCGACTACTCGACGTCGATCCTGCTCGTGCAGCGGCTCATGGACGGCGCCATGCCCGGCTGCCCCAAGCTCTACTTCGGCGTCGTCGACGTGCGCGACGTGGTCGATCTGCACCTGCGCGCGATGACCGATCCCAGGGCGCGCGGCGAGCGCTTCCTCGCCGTCGCCGGCGACTTCATGTCGATGCTCGACATCGCCAAGGTGTTGAAGGCGCGCCTCGGCACGGCAGCGCGGCGCGTGCCGACGCGGCAGCTGCCCAACTGGCTGGTGCGCCTGGCGGCGCTGCGCGATCCGGCGGTGAAGCAGATCCTGCCCGAGCTGGGCAAGGCGAAGAACGGAACGAACGGCAAGGCGCGCAGCGTCCTCGGCTGGGCGCCACGCTCGAACGAAGACGCCATCGTGGCGACGGCCGAGAGCATGCTGCACCTCGGCCTCTTGAAGGAGAGCCCGAAGGCGGCCTGAGCGCGCGCGGGCGGATCCGTCCGCGACGGATCGTCCGCGATCGGATCGTCCGCGATCGGATACGTCGGCGATCGGATGGCCGCGGCCCGGCGCCGGGCCGAGCACCTCCGCGACGGCCATGCGTCACGCCCGCCTCGTCGCCGCGCTCCTCGTCTTCGGCTGCGCCGGCGGCGGCTGCTACATCCTGCCCAAGAACATCGCGCGCCCACCGTCGACGGCGATCCTCGACACCGGCGGCACCACGGTCGGCCGCGCCGTCGCGGCGTCGGTCGCCGGGCACCCGGGCCAGAGCGGCTTCCTCCTGTTCAACACCGGCGACGGCGCCATCCAGGCGCGCACCTCGCTGGCGATGATGGCGCAGTCGAGCATCGACGCGCAGTACTTCGAGTGGGCCGGCGACGCCGTCGGGCGCGCCGTGCTCGAGCGGCTGATCGCGGCCGCCGATCGCGGCGTCCGCGTGCGCCTCCTCGTCGACGACTACAACACCAAGGGACACGACCTCGACTTCGCCGCGCTCGACGCGCATCCCAACATCGAGGTGCGCGTGTTCAATCCGTTCGTGCGCGGACGGCTGCGCCTGCCGCAGATCCTCGGCCGCTTCACCGAGCTCAACCACCGCATGCACAACAAGATGTTCCTCGTCGACGGGCAGGTCGCCGTCGTCGGCGGGCGCAACCTGACCGACGACTACTTCGGGCTCGGCGAGAAGATCGACTTCCGCGACTTCGACCTGCTCGCCATCGGCGACGTGGTGCAAAAGGCCGAGGGCGCGTTCGATCGCTACTGGAACAGCGAGTGGGCCTATCCGATCACCACGCTGCGCAAGCGCGCCACGCCCGACGAGCTGGCCAGGGCGCGGGCGCGCTTCTCGGCGCACGTCGCCGCCGATCGCGCGACCTTTCCCTATCGGCTGCCGCACGACGAGGCCGAGGCGCGCGCGTGGCTCGAGCAGTTTCGCGGGCAGGCGACGTGGGCGCCGGCCGAGGTGATCTGGGACGATCCGAGCCTGATGGCGCGCCCGCTCCACGATCGACCGACGGCGGTCACGCGGCGCATGGTCGCGCTCGCCGACGCGGCCGAGCGCGAGATCGTCGTCGAGAACGCCTACGTGGTGCCGCGGCCCGATGCGCCGCGGCTGCGCGCGCTCGTCGCCCGCGGAGTGCAGGTGCGCATCCTGACCAACTCGCTCGCCACCACCGACGAGGTCGCGGTCAACGCCGCCTACTCGAAGGCGCGCCCCGCCATGGCCGCCGACGGCGTGGGCCTCTACGAGATGAAGCCGTGGGGCGCGTCGCGCGCGCTCTACGTGGCGCGGCCCGATCGGTCGCGCGCGCACCTGGCGCTCCACGGCAAGGTCGCCGTCTTCGATCGCGCGATCGTGTTCCTCGGCTCGTTCAACCTCGATCCGCGCTCGGCGTTCCTCGACACCGAGGCGGTGTTCGTCGTCCACAGCCCGGTGCTCGCACGGCAGCTCCTCGACGCGTTCGCGCCCGACTTCGCGGCGGCGAGCGCGTGGCACATCGGCCGCGTCGCCGGCAAGAAGCGGCCGGCGTGGATCACCGAGCCGCCTGCGCCCGGCGCCGTCGAGGTCGAGCCGCACGATCCGGCGAGCGCGTGGCGGCGCATGATGCGCTCGATCGTGCGCCTGTTCCCCGTCGGCAAATACGTCTGAGCGACCGCGACGGCTCTGCCGACGGGGCGGGGCGGCACGCCCCGTGGGATCTTCTTACAGCGAGCGCTCGAGCGCGACGCCATCGCGCACGACCTGCGTGTAGCCGTGCGCGGCCGCTTCGCGCTTGACCGTCGCCACCGCCTTGCGCGCCTCGTCGCGCGGCCCGTGGCGCACCAGGACCTGGGCGAGCACGTAACGCAGATCCATCGCCGTGTCGACGTCGCCGTCCTTGTCGCAGTCGGCGATGGTGGCGCGCACCATGGCGAGCGCGCCGGGCACGTCGCCCTGCTCCGCTTTCACCAGCGCGTGCGAGCCGACGAACATCGCCTTCGCCTGCTGCGTCTGCCCGATGATCTGGTCGATGCGCGCCACCGCCGCCGCCGCCTCGACGGTCTTGCGCTCCTCGATGAGGATGCGCGTCAGCACCTCGAGCGCGTTGGCCTCCTGCGACGGCCGCTTGTCCTTCACGAACTCTTGCATCGCCTTGCGCGCGAGCGTCTCGGCGCGCGGCAGATCGCCCTGTTCGACCGCCAGCTCGGCGAGGTTCTGCCGGCTCGGCCCCCCGCTCTGTCCCATGCTCTCGCGCAGGGCGAGCGCCTGCTCTTCGACCTTCTGCGCGTCGGCGAGGCGCCCCTGCCGGACCGCGATCTGGCCGACGCTGTCCATGCCGTAGACGACGTCGCCGCGCTGCTCCATCTTGGTCCACAAGGCCACCGCCAGGTCGGCGAAGCGGCGCGCCTCGGCGAGCTCGCCGCGGCGGGTGAGCACGATCGAGAAGTTCGACGAGCTGTTGGCTTCGATGTTCGTGTAGCCGGCCGCGTGCGCGGTCTCGATCACCTGCCGGTACATCGGCATGGCCTCGGCGTAGCGGCCGGTATCGGTGTAGACGCTCGCCAGATCGCCCATCGCGTTGACCATCTGCGACTGCTCGCCGAGCTCGCGCGAGTCGTCGATGACCTGGCGCCACATCTTCTCGGCGACGGCCACTTCGCCGGCGCGCTTGTGCGCGAGCGCCAGCAGCGCACGCACGCGCACCGCGCCGGCACGGCTGCCAATCGAGTCGAAGAGCGCGAGCGCCTGATTCTCGTACCGGAGGGCTTCCGCCTGCTGGTGGGTGACGATGTAGATGTTGGCCATCGACGTCAACGTCTCCGCTTCGCCGGCCCGATTGCCTTCGGCGGCGAAGAGGCGCAGCGCCTGCTCGCCGGCGACTCGCGCCTCGGCGGCGCGGCCGGTGTTGGCGTAGGTGTCGCACTCGACGCGGTACGCTTCCGCCTCGACTCCGCGCAGCCCGCGCCGGTGGGCGCCATCGACTCCACGCGCGGCGGCGGCGAGCGCGGTCTTGGAGTCGTTGCGCTTGCGCGCGTTGGCTTCGGCGACGTCGATGCGCGGGTCGTCGCCGTCGGGCGGCGCCAGCCGGCGCAGGCGAGCGAACGTGGCGTAGGCGTCGCTGGTGTGTCCTTGCCGGCGCTGCACCTCGGCGAGCTTGAGCCCGTAGTCGAGGTTCTCGGGGAAGAAGGTGGCGAGCGAGAGCCGAATCTGGGCCGCGCCCGACCAGTCCTTGATCGCCTCGCGATAGGCGGCCTCGATCGAGAGGCGCTGCTCGCGCGGCAGGCTCGCCGACAGCTCGAAGGCACGCTGCGCCGCCTCGCGCTCGTGCTGATCGGACTCGAGCCCGTGCCAGGTCTCGGCGAGCGCGGAGTAGACCAGCGGCTGATCGGGCTCGGCGGCGAGCGACGCTTCGAACGCCGTCTTCGCCGCGCCGAGCTGGTAGCGGCGCAACGCCGTCAGCCCCTCGGCGTAGCGGCGCGCCGCCTCGGGGTTGGCCGGCAAGACGCTGTGCGTGCGCGGCGCATCCGACGGCGACAAGGCCGGCAGCCCGAGCGCCTGGCGCAAGCGCGCGGCGGCGCGCCCGGCGACCTCGAGCATCGCGCTCTTCGCGCCCGACTCCTCGGCGCTGCCGACGGTGCTGCCGCTCCGCAGATCGACGATCTGCACGTCGCAGGTCAACGACTCGCCGCTGCCGCGATACGAGCCGACCAGCGCCAGCGTCGCGCCCTGACGCGCGAGCTGGTCGCGATCCTTGCCGGCGACGGTCGCGCGCGGCATGACGTGCATCGCGTCGCCGCCGTCGAGCTGGGCGGCGAGGAGCTCGGCGAAGGCGGTGCCGCGCCAGGCTTCGTCGGCGCGGCCGGTGCGATCCGCGAGATCGGTGACGGCGAGCGTGCGTCGCGAGTCGGCCGCCGCCGGCGCGACGGCGTGCCGACGCAGCGCGCGCCAGCCGAAGGCGCCGGCGGCGGCGAGCGCGATGGCCACGGCGACGGCAGCGAGCGCGATCCGGCCGCGGCCGCGCGCACCTCGGCCCGCGGGCTGCGCCACCGGCTGGTTGCGCAGCGCCGCGAGCACGTCCTCGACGGAGGCGTAGCGATCGTCGGGCTCGCGCTCGAGGCAGCGCAGGATCACGCGCTCCCAGGTCTCGGGGATCGACGACACGAGCTTCTTCGGTGACGGCGCCACCTCGTTCAAGCGCAGCACCGCCGTCGCCATGGGCGTGGCGCCGACGAACGGCAGCTGCCCGGTGAGCATCTCGAACATCACGACGCCGAGCGAGTAGATGTCGCTGGCAAAGCTCACCTGCCGCCCGCCCACCTGCTCGGGCGCGACGTAGGCGGGGCTGCCGAGGAAGCCGTCGCGCGACCGTTCGTGCTCGGCGGCGGTGGTGTCGTGCGCGAGCCCGAAGTCGGTGACCACCACGCGATCGGGCGTGAGCATGACGTTCGAGCACTTGAAGTCGCGGTGCACGACGCCCGCGTGATGCGCGGCGGCCAGCGCCGCCACCATCTGCTCCACCAGCGGCAGCGCCGCCGCCGGCTCGAGACGCCCGCCGCCGCGGACGCGTTGCGCCAGCGTCTCGCCGGTGAGGAGCTCCATGGTCAGGAACATCTCGCCCGCGTGATAGCCGACGTCGAACACGCGGCAGACGTTCCGGTGCGTCACGCGCCGCGCGAGCAGCGCCTCCTTCTTGAAGCGCTCGACGGCGCGGCGATCGGCGGCGCGCTCGGAGCGGATGGTCTTGAGCGCGACGCGCTGCTGCAGCGACTCGTCCTCGGCCTCGTAGACCTCGCCCATGCCGCCGTGGCCGATGAGCCGCACGATGGTGTAGCGCTCGGCCACGTGCGTGCCGGCGCCGATGTCGAGACGCGGCATGACCTCCGCGTCGGGCGCGGTGGAGCTGGTGACGGTGGAATCGATCTCGACGCCGGGACCCTTGCTGCGGCTTGCCATACGCCTCGCAGAATCCCGTATCCGAGGCTCCGAGATCAAGTCACGCCGCGGCTTATGATGTGGGTCGGAGGGGACGCATGGCAAACCGGGACGCACGTATTCGTACCGTCGAAGAGCACGTTCGCTGCGAGAACGAGCACGACCTCGCCGGGCTCCTACAGAGCTTCGGCACCGACGCGCGCTACGACGACGAGCCCTGGGACGAGCACCACGAAGGCCCCGACGGCGTGCGCGGCTACTACGAGACGCTGCTGCAGGCGGTCCCCGATCTGCACATCGACGTGCGCCGCCGCCATGTCACCGACGAGACCATCGTTCTCGAGGTGATCATCACCGGCACGCACCTCGGGCCCTGGCGCGGGCTGCCCGGCACCGGGCGGCGGCTCGAGTTTCCGCTGTGCGGCATCTACACCTTCGACGCCGACGATCGGCTGAACGGCGAAAAGATCTACTACGACCGCGCCACGGTGCTGCGCCAGATCGGCATGTTCCACGAGCCGTTCAGCGGCGTCGGCAGCGTCGTGACGCCGCTGACCCATCCGGTGACGATGGCGCGCGCCATTGGACGCTCGCTCTTTCGCCGCAACGGACACACGCCCGCGTAGCGCCTGCGGCGGCTGCCTAGGGCCGGTGCACGAGCGCGCCCGAGGTGCCCGCGGCCCAGACGTCGCCGGCGCTCGAGCCCCACACGCCTTGGAGATCGGCGGTGGTGTTGCTGGTCTCGGCGTTCCAGGTCTGGCCACCGTCGACGGAGCGCAGGATCGTACCGTTGTCGCCGACGGCGTAGACGTCGTTGGGCGACGAGCCCCAGACCGCGCGCAGGTCGACGCTCGTGCCGCTGGTGGCCGCAGGCCAGGTGGTGCCGGCGTCGCTCGAGTGCAGGATCGTGCCGCCGTCGCCGACGGCGTAGACGTCGTTGCCGGTGGCGCTGGCCCAACCGCCGCGCAACGTGGCGGTGCCGAAGGTCTTGGCGGTCCAGGCCATCCCGCTGTTGGTCGAGCGCAGGATCGTGCCGCCGGCGCCGGCGGCGTAGAAGGTCGCGCCTGCGCCCCAGATCGCGAACAGGTCCTGCGTGGTGCCGCTCGTCTTGGCGGAGAACCTGTTGCTGCCGATCGTGGTGTAGATCGCCGCGCCGCCGCTGCCGACGGCTGCAGCGCCGACGCCGTTGGACCAGACCGCCGCGTAATTCGCGGTCCCCACGGTCTTGAGCGTGAAGTTGGTGCCGTCGGACGAGTAGTAGGTGGTGCCCGCCTTGCCGGCGACGTAGACGTTGGCGCAGGTGCTCGTCGAGACGCCGAAGAGATCGTTGGCGCCGAGCAGCGACGGCGCCCACGTCGGCAGCATGGTGGCGCGATCGAGCGTGCCGCCGGTGCCGGGCGCGAACAGGTTGCCCGGGTTGCAGCCGGTGATGGCGTGGAGATCCTGCAGCGTTCCCGAGGCACGCGTAGTCCAGGCCATCGCCGGGCCGGCGTCGTCGGTGCCCGCGTCGTCGGACGCGAGGTCGTCGCCGCCGCCGCTCATGTCTTCGGCGGCGCTGTTGCCGATCTTCGACGGGCCGTAGACGAGCGTGCAGCCGCCGGCGAGGAGCGCGGCGAAGACGAGCGCGCGCATCAGAATGCCATCCCGAGCGTGACCGGCCGCTCGCGCCGGTGCACCAGCCCGACGACGGTGGCGGCCACCGCGGCGACGACGCCGACGGAGAGCAGCACGTCGGTGGCGACGGCGTAGTTGTGCCCGCGGCCGTAGAGCGCGGCGTCGCAGGGGCCGGCGGCGCAGCCGGAGTCGTAGCGCGAGCGGATGGCGAGCGCCTCGCCGCCGGTGCCGGCCGCGGCGATCAACGCCACCGCACCGACGGCGCCGAGCGCGATCGTCACCTGACCGCGCCGCGAATGCACGAAGCGCGACCGCCCGCTCTCCGACGGTGGCGGCGTCGCGGCCGGCGCGGGCGTCGCCGCCGGCGCCGGCTCGACCGGTGGTGGCGGCGTCGGCGCGGGCGGCGGGCTCTCCTTGATCGCCTCCTTCATCTTGGCGATCTGCGCCTCGGCATCGGCGCGGTTGGGCGCGTTCGGCTTGAGCTGCACGTAGGTCTCGTAGAAGTGCAGCGCCTCCTCGTGCTTCTTGGCGAGCCGATAGGCCTGCGCGATGTTGAAGAGCAGCGCCGGCTCGCGCGACAGCTCGTAGGCCTGCTTGAACTCGCCGATGGCGACCTCGTATTCGGCGAGATCGTAGTGCGCGATCGCCTTGTCGTAGAGCGCTCGCGCCTCGGCGGTCGCGCGGTTGTCGGCGCGCGCGGACGGAGCGAGCACCAGCATCATCAATGAGGCAGCCAGGGCGAGGCGCATCTCAGTGTCCGAAGGGGTCGACGAGGTAGTTCTCGCCGCGGCTCGGCCTGGTGGCCGTCTTGCCGTGCGCGCGCTCGAGCTTGACGTGAAGCTGCACGCTGGCTCCGGCAGCGACGGTGACGGTGCGCGCGTACGGCTTGCGGCGCGCGGCGCTGATGGCGAGCTCGTGATTGCCGGCGCGCGGCACGACGATGCGCGCGTGCGAGACGCGATCGGCGACGACCTGCCCGTCGACGAGGAAGCGCGCGGTCGCGACGTCGGTGTCGACGAGGATCACGCCCGGTGCCGCGGCCGGCGCGCTCTTGGCTGCCGCCGTCACCGGCGACGCAGCCACGGACGCCATCCCGGGCGCGGTCGACGAGGTCGTCGTCGGAGGCGCCGAAGGGCGATGGTGTCCCACGACGAGCGCGAGGACGAGGAGGAGCGCCGCGGTCGCTGCGCCGATCGCCGGCAACAGCCAGCGCGGCCGCTGCGATCCCACGATCACCGACGGCAACATCGGCTGCGCCGGCGACGACGGCGACGGCGACGCGGCGGCCGGCTCCGACGCCACCGCCCCCGACGCGGCCGCCGCCGCGGGTGTGGCCGCCGCCGCGGGTGTGGCCGCCGCCGCGGACGCCGTCGGCGTCGCGAACTGGGCCCCCGACGCGAGCAGGTTGTCGATCACGATCGCCGGCGTCGGCCCGCCGTCCATGTCGGCTTCGTCGACGAGCGCCGTCGCCGCCGCCGCCGCCGGCTCTTCGGGCGGCAGCTCGGCGACGTACCTGGCCAGCGCCGCCGTGTCGCCGCCGAGCGCGCGCGCGATCGGCAGCAGATCGGCGAGCAGCTGCTGACAGTCGCCGTAGCGCTCGTCGGGATTGCGCGCGAGCATCTTCAAGACCACGCGGTCGAGCTCCGGCGAGACCTCGGAGCGCAGCGTCGACGGCGGCGCCACCTTCGCCTCGCGGATGAGGCGCAGCGTCTGCAGATCGCCCTCGGCCTTGAACAGCCGCCGCAAGGTCAGGCACTCGTGCAGCACGATCCCGAGCGCGAACACGTCGGCGCGCCGATCGACGGGCAGCCCGTCGGCGCTCTCGGGCGAGAGGTAGTTCACCTTGCCCTTGAGCGTGCCGGTGCGCGTCCGCTCGTCGCGCACGTGCTCGGCCGCCTTGGCGACGCCGAAGTCGAGCAGCTTGATGCCGCCGGCGCGGGTCACCATCACGTTCGACGGGGTGACGTCGCGATGCACGATCGCCAGCGGGCGCCCTTCGTTGTCGCGCAGATCGTGCGCGTAGGCGAGCGCGCTCGCCAGCTCGCAGACGATGTAGCAGCCGAGCGCGATCGGCAGCGTGCGTCTTCCGCGCACGATGCGGTTGAGCAGGCGCACCAGGTCGATGCCGTCGACCAGCTCCATCGCGAGGTAGAACTCCTCGTCGACGCGACCGAGCTCGTAGATCTGGACGATGTTGGGATGGTTGAGGCGCGCCGAGAGCCGCGCCTCGGCGACGAGCATCGACGAGAACTGCCGATCGCGGCACAGCTCGGGCAGCACGCGCTTGATGACCAGCTCGCGCGATTTGCCGTCGCCGTCTACGGCCAGGGCCCGATACACGATCGCCATCCCGCCCGCGCCAAGGCGCTCGAGCAGCTTGTAGCGACCGAACACCGCTACCCTGTCGTCAGCGGCGGGCAGACCCATCCGCCGTCATCGTCCCACAACTATAGACTGTGGGTCAATGTGTTCCCAACTCGTCCCAGCAGGCGGCCGAATCGAGGAAGCGGAAGCGGAGCTCGGCGAAGCGGATGACGTCACCCGAGTGGATGCGCACGGCCGGGCCTTTGGGCTCGAGGAGCCGGTCGATCGATCTCGCGGCGTTGCCGACGGCGCCCTGGGTGACGCGCGTGCCGTTCTGCGAGCCGGCGTCGGCGAGCTCGTAGTGCTTGTCGACGATGCGAAAGAAGGCGTGGAACTTCGAGATGGCCACGTCGGCGATGACCACGTCGTTGTTCTTGGTGCGCCCGACGGTGATCATGCTCTCGAAGGTCGGTTGGATCTTGCGGACCGGCAGCACCAGCCGCTGCCCCTCGCCGGCGAGCGCGAGCATCTGCTCGTCGCCGTTGAAGGTGTTGCCGGAGTCGAAGGCGGGCATGCGGCCCTTGCGCATCCGCTCGCGCAGCGCCGCTTCACCGACGAGAAACGGATCGGGAAACTGGCTGACGAACGACTCGCGCGAATGGATCGCGGCGAGGTGGGCGAAGTCCTGGTGCATCTTCGGGGCGCGTCGAGTGTACCTCATCCGCTAGTGGCGGTCGCGCGCCTCCTGCATCAGCCGCTCTTGTGTCGCCAGACCGTCACCGTCGGGCGGCAGTGACACGCGCGTCCAGCGCGTGCCGTGCAGCTGCCACGCCTGGCGCGTATCCGCGAGGCAGAGATCGAGGATGTGCGCGAGCTCGGCCTGCAGCGCGGGCGCGACCACCGGCACCGTGGCCTCGACGCGGCGATCGAGGTTGCGCGGCATCATGTCGGCCGATCCGATCAGATACTCGGGCGCCCCGTCGTTGGCGAAGTGGTAGATGCGCGAGTGCTCGAGGAAGCGGCCGATCAGCGAGCGCACGCGGATGTTCTCGCTCACGCCGGGGAGCCCGGGCTTGAGGCAGCAGATCCCGCGCACGATCAGATCGATCGACACGCCCGCCTGCGACGCCTCGTAGAGCGCGGCGACCATGCCGGCGTCGACGAGGCTGTTCATCTTGAGCACCATGCGCGCGGGCTTGCCGGCGCGCGCGTGCTCCGTCTCGCGCGCGATCCGCCGCGCCAGCGCGTCGCGCAGGCCGTAGGGCGCGACCGCCAGCAGCTGGAACTCGCGCTGCCGCGAGTATCCGGTCATGAGGTTGAACAGCTCGCTCACGTCCTCGCCGAGCTCGGGACGGCACGACAAGAGGCCGAGATCCTCGTACAAGCGCGCGGTCGTGCCGTTGTAGTTGCCGGTGCCGACGTGGACGTAGCGACGGAGGACGTCGCCTTCCTGCCGGATGACGAGCACGGTCTTGGCGTGCGTCTTGAGGCCCACGACGCCGTAGACGACGTGAGCGCCGGCGTTGTCGAGGCGACGCGCCCATTGAATGTTGCGCTGCTCGTCGAAGCGCGCCTTGAGCTCGACGACCACGACCACCTGCTTGCCCGCCTCGGCGGCGCGCACCAGGCTCGCCATGATCTCGGAGTTCTCGGTGGTGCGATAGAGCGTCTGCTTGATGGCGAGCACCGCCGGATCGTCGACGGCGGCGCGAATGAGCGCCTCGACCGAGTCGGCGAACGAGTCGTAGGGCAGATGCACGAGGAGGTCGCCGCGGCGCAGGACCGCGAACGGATCGACGGTCTCGCCGTCGACGGCGTGGAGGCGGCGCGGCGTGCGCGGGCTCCACGGCGAGAAGCGCAGATCGGGCCGATGCACGTGCTCGAGCAGGTCGTCGAGCTCGGCCAGGCCGAGCAGGCCCGGCATCTCGATCACCTCGGCGGGATCGAAGTCGAGCTCGGTGGCGAGGAGGCGGCGCAAGTGCTCGGGCATGTCGGAGGAGACGACCAGCGACACCACCGAGCGGAAGCGCCGCTCGCGCAGCGCGATCTCCAGCTCTTCGGCGAGATCTTCGGCGTCGTCCTCGAGCTCGAGGTCGGCGTCGCGCAGCACGCGAAACACGTGACAGCCGACGATCTCCATGCCGGGAAAGAGCATGTCGAGGTGCGCGGCGACCAGCTGCTCGAGCGGCAGCACCTCGCCGCCGTCGGGCAGCGCCACGAAGCGCGACAGCAGCTGCGTCGGCACCTTGATGCGCGCGAAGCGCAGCTCCTCGTCCTCGGGATCGCGCAGCTCGACGGCGAGGTTGAGGCTCAAGTTGGAGAGGAAGGGAAATGGGTGCGCCGGATCGACCGCGAGCGGCGTCAGCACCGGGAAGATCTTGTCGCGAAAATAGGCGGACAGGCGCGTGCGCGCCGCCGCGTCGAGCTCGCTCCAGCGCGCCACGCGCACGCACTCGTCGGCGACGAGCGGCAGGAGCTCGTCGGCGCAGCGCGCCAGATCGGCGTAGAGCGTACGGCAGCGCTCGTCGATGGCGGCGAGCTGCTCGCGCGCGTTCATGCCGTCGGGCGCGCGCGTGGCCACGCCGTTTCGCAAGAGCTGCTTGAGCCCCGAGACGCGGATCATGAAGAACTCGTCGAGGTTGTTGGCGGCGATGGCCAAAAAGCGCACCCGCTCGAGCAGCGGCGTGCGCGCGTCGAAGGCCTCGGCGAGCACGCGCTCGTCGAAGGCGAGCCACGAGAGCTCGCGGTTGGCGAGCAGGCGCGCGTCGGCGACGTCCCACACCGCCGGCGCCGGCGCGGTCGCAGAGTGCTGTTGTTCCATGAGGTCCAAAAGTAGGCGCGCGGCATCTGCCATGCAGCCTCTGGTTGCATGCACGTGGAGACGCTGGACACGGAGGTGCGCACGGCCCGCGGCAAGGCGGCGCGCAAGGAGGTCGGACGCGCGCGACAGGCCGAGCTGCCGCTCGAGGGGCGGCCGGATCCGATCGCGCTGCTCGAGGAGCAGGCGCGTGGTCGCGTGCCGGAGCTGGTTCCGCTGCGGCACGGACGGATGATGGCCTCGCCGTTCGCCTTCTTTCGCGGGGCGGCGCTGGTGATGGCGTCGGATCTGTCGTTCACCCCGCGCACCGGCCTGCCGGCGCAGCTGTGCGGCGACGCGCACCTGCTCAACTTCGGGCTCTACGGCACGCCCGAGCGCGCGCTGGTGTTCGACGTCAACGACTTCGACGAGACGCTGCCGGGGCCGTGGGAGTGGGACCTCAAGCGGCTCGCCGCCAGCCTCGAGATCGCGGGGCGCTCCAACGGCTTCGACCGCCACGCGCGGCGCGGGGTCGTGCTCGCGGCGGCGCGCGCCTACCACGACGCGATGATCGAGTTCGCCGGCAAGCGCAACCTCGAGGTCTGGTACGCGCGCCTCGACGTCGAGGCGGTGCGCGCCGAGCTGCACGACATGCTCAACCGGCGCGAGCGCAAGGTGAGCGACAAGGTGATCGCCAAGGCCCATCAACAGGACAGCACGCACGCGCTCGGCAAGCTCACCGAGCCGGTCGGCGGCGAGCGCCGCATCGTGAGCGCGCCGCCGCTCATCGTGCCGCTGGCGGAGCTGCTCGACGAGGCTGCGCACGAGATCCTCGTCGGCGAGCTGCAGCGCGTGATCCGATCCTACAGCCTGAGCCTGCAGAGCGATCGACGCGCGCTCTTCGAGCAGTACCGGTTCGTCGAGCTGGCGCGCAAGGTCGTCGGCGTCGGCAGCGTCGGCACGCGCTGCTGGATCGCGCTCTTCGTCGGCATCGACGACGAGGATCCGCTGTTCCTGCAGATCAAGGAGGCCGAGGCGTCGGTGCTCGAGCGCTTCGTCGGGCGCAGCACCGAGGACAACCACGGCGAGCGCGTCGTCGCCGGGCAGCGCCTGATGCAGGCGGCGAGCGACATGCTGCTCGGCTGGGCGCGCACCGCCGGCCTCGACGGAACGCAGCGCGACTGTTACGTGCGCCAGCTGCGCGACTGGAAGGGCTCGTTCGTGGTCGACGACATGCTCGCCGACGGCATGAGCATCTACGGCCGCCTGTGCGGCTGGACGCTGGCGCGCGCGCACGCACGCTCGGGCGATCGCGTCGCCATCGCCGGCTACCTCGGACGCAGCGATCGCTTCGACGAGGCCATCGCCAGCTTCGCCGAGTCCTACGCCGAGCAGAACGAGGCCGATTACGACGCGCTCCTGCGCGCGGTCCGCTCGGGCCGCATCCCCGCCGAGCCCGGCATCTGACGCAGCCGGCGCGGCTCCGCGGCTACTGCCGAGGTTGGCGAGCGGCTACTTGCCGAGGTTGGCGAGCGCGTTGCGCGCCGCCGCGCTCGGCAGCTGGATGATGCCGCCGAACGGCTGGCTCAGCTCCATCACGAGGAACAGCGCCGTCGCCACCGAGATCGCGCACACCAGGAGCGCGACGATGGCGATGGCGTTGCGCGGCGCGAACAGCCCGAAGCTCATGAACAGCACCACGAGCCAGAAGATGACGATGACGAGGAACGGCCGTGGGATCACCGAGCCGACGTTGCCTTCGATGATGAGCCAGCGCGCCTGCGACACCTCGGCGGCGAGCGCGAGCGCGCGCCCCTTCAAGACGTGCTGCACGTCGCTGGCGGGACGGAGGTCGCTCAGCCGATCGAGCGCGTCCTCGAGCTCGACGCCGGCCGACCAGTCGCGCCGCCCCGCGCGCGTCGACGAGCGCCCCCAGACCTCGTCGACCTTGCGCGCCACGTAATGGCGCAGCTCGGTGCGCACCGGCGTCGTCTCCGGGCCGTAGCGCGCGAGCACGCGATCGAGCACGACCAGCTTGGCGGCGATCTCCTTGACCTCGGTGTCGGCGCTGTCGAAGGCGCTCTTCGACGTCGAGACCAGCAGGCCGAGCACCAGGCCCGACAGCGTGGCGATCATGCCCATGCCGAGCTCGACGGTACGCTTGGTCTCGTGCCCGACGTGCGTGCTCGGCAGCCGCGGCGCGATCGCCATGCCGGCCAGCGCAGCGCCGAAAGATCCTGCCAGCACGATCACCGCCACCACGACGGAGTGCATCCTCGTTGGCCTCGGCACCGTCGACGGCGCCGCCATCGCCGCGGCGCGGACGCGGTGCGGCGCGTATTGCCGCCGTGAAGGCGCTGCATAGGTCGTGGCCATGAGCGCCCGCGCCGTCGTCGTCTTCGCCGCCCTCGCCGGCACCGTCGCCGTCGCACGCGCCGAACCCGATCCGCTGCCCTCGTGGAACGAAGGCGCAGCCAAGCAGGCGATCGCGACCTTCGTGCGCGCGACGACCGATCGCGGCAGCCCGACCTTCGTGCGGCCCGAAGAGCGCATCGCCACCTTCGACCAGGACGGCACCTTGTGGGTCGAGCATCCGCTCTACACGCAGGCGATGTTCGCGCTCGACCGCGTGCGCGCGCTCGCCCCGCGCCACCCCGGGTGGAAGACGACCGCGCCGTTCCGCGCCGTCCTCGCCGGCGATCGCGCCGCCATCGAAGCCTTCGGCGAGCACGACTGGGCCGAGATCATCGCCGCCACCCACGCCGGCGTCAGCATCGACGCGTTCCGCGCGCTCGTCGAGGATTGGCTGGCCGGCGCGCGCCACCCGCGCTGGGGGCGCCCCTACGCCGACCTCGCATACCAGCCGATGGTCGAGCTCATGCGCCTCCTCCGCGCCAACGGCTTTCGCACCTACATCGTGACCGGCGGCGGGCAGGAGTTCGTGCGCGCCTACGCCGAGCGCGTCTACGGCGTGCAGCCCGACCAGGTGATCGGGTCGAGCATCCTCACGCGCTTCGAGGTCGAGCACGGCCGCCCGGCGCTGATGCGCGAGCCCAAGGTCTTCTTCATCGACGACCACGGCGGCAAGCCGGTTGGGATCAACCTGTTCATCGGGCGCCGGCCGATCGCCGCGTTCGGCAACTCCGACGGCGACGCCGAGATGCTGCGCTGGACGCAGGCCGGCGGCGGCGCGCACCTGATGATGCTCGTGCACCACGACGACGCCGAGCGCGAGTACGTCTACGGCGCGGACACCAAGGTCGGCACCTTCTCCGACGCGCTCGCCGCCGAGGCGCGGCGCAGCGGCTGGACCGTCGTCAGCATGAAGCGCGACTGGAAGCGCATCTTCGCGTTCAAGGAGATCGCGGGCCGGTGAGCGCGGCTGCGCGCGCCTGGCGTCGCGGGCTCGGCGCGGCGCTCGCGTGCGCCGCGATCGCCCTGCCCTGCGCGCGCCTCGTCGACAGCGGCTTCGTGCCCGAGCCGGCGACGGCGCCGTCGACTGCGACGCCCAAGCAAGCGGCGGCCGCGGATGCCTTCGTCGGCGAGCGCGTGTGCGCCTCCTGCCATGCGCGGCAAGCGGCAACCTGGCGCGGCTCGCATCATCAGCTGGCGATGCAACCGGCGACCGCGCGCAGCGTCCTCGGCCGCTTCGACGGCGCGCAGCTCCACGAGGCCGGCGTGACCTCCACGCTCTTCGAGCACGCTGGGCGCTTCGTCGCGCGCACCGACGGTCCCGACGGCGCGCTCCACGACTACCCGATCGCATGGACCTTCGGCGTCGCGCCGCTCCAGCAATACCTCGTGCCCTTCCCCGGCGGCCGCTTGCAAGCGCTCGCCGTCGCCTGGGACAGCCGCCCCGCGCGCGCCGGCGGCCAGCGCTGGTTCCACCTCCACGCCGGCGAGCACATCGGCGCCGGCGATCCGCTGCACTGGACCGGCGCCAGCGCCAACTGGAACTTCATGTGCGCCGACTGCCACTCGACGAACGTGCGCAAGGCATACGACCCCGCGCGCGGCAGCTACGCCACGCGCTACGAGGAAGTCTCGGTCTCGTGCGAGGCGTGCCACGGCCCCGGCTCGCGCCACGCCGCCGATCCGACGCGCCCTTTGCCCCAGCCCCTCGACGAGCGCCGCGGCGTGGCCTGGACGCGCGACCCGCTCACCCACGAGCCGCGCCGCTCGCGCCCGCGCGCCACCGTGCGCGAGATCGAGCTGTGCGCGCGCTGCCACGCGCGCCGCGCCATCCTCCATGAGGACTTCGCGCACGGCCAGCGCCTCGACGACGACTACCGCGTCGCGCTCCTCGACGACGACCTCTACTGGCCCGACGGCCAGGTCAAAGCCGAGGTCTACGAGTACGGCTCGTTCGTGCAGAGCCGCATGTTCGCCGAAGGCGTCACCTGCAGCGACTGCCACGAGCCGCATCGTCCCGAGCTGCGCGCGTCGGGCGACAACCTGTGCCTCTCGTGCCACGCCGAGGCGACCTACTTCACGCCGCGGCACCACTTCCATCGCGCCGGCTCGCCGGGCGCGCGCTGCGTCGCGTGCCACATGCCGGCGACGACCTTCATGACCGTCGACGCGCGGCGCGATCACAGCTTGCGCGTGCCGCGGCCGGATCTGTCGCAAACGCTCGGCGTGCCCAACCCGTGCAACGGCTGCCACGCCGATCGCTCGGCGGCCTGGGCGGCGCGCACCGTCGCGCGCTGGTACGGCCACACGCCCGCCGGGCGCCAGCGTTTCGGCGAAGCGCTCGCCGCCGCCAGGCGCGGCGCGCCCGACGCGGTCCGGCGCCTCGTCGCGCTCGTCGCCGATCGCGGCCAGCCGGCGATCGCCCGCGCCAGCGCCATCGAGCGCCTCGCGCCGCGCCTGTCGCCGGCGACGCTGCCGTCGGTGCAGTCGGGTCTCGACGACTCCGACGCGCTCGTCCGTCGCGCGGCGGTGGCGGCGCTGGCTCCGCTCGATCCGGCCCTGCGCGCGCCTCTCGTCGCGCCGAGCCTCGAGGATCCCGTGCGCGCCGTGCGCATCGAAGCGGTGCTGGCGCTCGCCGGCGTGCCGCCTTCGTCGCTGTCGCCGTCGCAGGCGGCGGCGCTCGCCGGCGCGACCGACGAATTCGTCGCCGCCCAGGCGCTCGCCGCCGACCGTCCCGAAGCGCACCAGACGCTCGCCCACTGGCACCTGCGCGCCGGCCGCTTCGATCGCGCCGAGTCGGAGCTCGAGCGCGCGCTGGCGATCGATCCCGCCTTCGTCCCCGCCGCGGTGAACCTGGCCGACCTCTACCGCACGCTCGAACGCGACCGCGACGGCGAAGCCGTCCTGCGCGCCGCGCTTGGCCACGCGCGCGACAACCCGGCGCTCCGCCATGCGCTCGGCCTCGTGCTCGTGCGCGAGCAACGGCTGCCCGAAGCGCTCGCGCAGCTCGCCGCCGCCGCGCGCCGGGGGCCCGAGAATCCGCGTTTCGGCTACGTCTACGGCGTCGCGCTCTACGGCGCCGGTCGGACGCGCGAAGCGCTCGCCGCGCTCGCCGCCGTGATCGCGCGCCATCCCTACGATCGCGACTCGCTCGCCGCGCTCGCCGCCTTCGCGCGCGATCGCGGCGACACGCGCGCCGCCGAGCGTTGGGCCGATCGCCTCGCCGCGCTCGATCCGCGCTGATCTTCCGGCGCCGCGTTGCGTGTCCGCGCTGACATGCGCGCGCCCGTCTTGACGCTGCCCTCGCGCGCCCTCACACGACCGAACGAGGTGATGCATGACGCGGACGATCGCGGCGACGGGGGCACTGTTGGCGATTCTTTCTCTCGCCACGGCGGCGCGCGCTCAGGAGTGCGGCTGTTGCAACTGCGGCAAGCTCGACCTGACGCCGCCTCCACCCGATCCCGAGCTGGTGAGCGGCCCGTCGCTGCAGGAGTACCAGGCGCTCCTCGCCACCGGCGCCGCCGTCGCCATCGCCAGCTACATCGCCGGCATCTTCATCGCGCGCACCGAGCCCAACTCCATCCTCGCCATCGACGCCATCCCCTTCGCCGGCCCGCTCGCCGCGGCCACCCGCAACTCCGACGATCACCAGAACGCGCCGCTCTTGTCGTTCCTCGCGAGCGCGCAGGCGATGGGCCTGCTCATGGTCGCCGCCGCCGCCACCGAGATCGCCGAGCGGCGCCAGCGCGTGCTCATCGGCGTCAGCGGCGGCCCCAACGGCTGCGCCGCGACGCTGACCTTCCGCCTGCCCTGACTCAGAAGCAGGTGATGGTCGTCGTGCCCGAGCTGCCGTCGCTGGCCGTGAAGGTCGCCGTCGCCGTGCCGTTGTACACCGTGGTGACGCTGACGCCGCTCGCCGGATCGACGTGCGTGACGCTGCCGCTCAGCGGACAGCCGGTGCGGCACACCACGAACGAGCCGAACGACGTGGTGTCGCTGCCGCCCTTGGTGCTCGCCACGTTGCCGTCGACGGTGGCGCAGTCGGCGCCGGCGGTCCAATTCATCGTGTACTGACCGCTGCGCGTCGTGAGCGCGCCCGACGGTCCGGTGCCGCTCGACGAGGTCGTCACCGTGAGCGTGCGCCCGTCGCCGCTGGCGCTGTAGAGCGCGGTCGCCATGAACATCAGGCTCGCCTGCGTCGCCTTGAGCGTCAGCGCCTGCGCGTCGATCTGCAGCGCGTTGCCGTTCTGCGACACCGAGATGGCCAGGCGGCCGGTGGTGTTGACCTGCCCGAACGGCGGCGTGCACTGCTGAAAGCGCAGCGTGATCATGCCCGGGCTGGTGGTGTTGTTGACGCACCCGCTCGGCCCGATCACGTTGCCGATGTTCTTGGCGATGTCGTCGATGGCCGTGTTCGTATCGATGACCGCCACGCCGACCACGGGATCGAAGGTGTTGGCGACGGCCCAGAAGATGCCGCCTTCCCACTCGATCTCGGCGGCGTTGTCGAGAGCGACGACCTGGGTGGTGCCGACGACCACGCCACCCGACGGCGGGTTCTCGTTGTTCTCGTTGTCGTTGCAGGCGATCGTGGTAGTGGCCAGCGCCGAAAGGACGAGGCCTGATAGGAGCGAGCGTGCGCGCATGGGGCAACCTCCCGGTTGGCCGGAGGGTCTGCAACGGGCGCGCCGCACCGTCGGGCCGCGACTGCAGCGGGGCGTCACATCGCGTTCAAGAACGCGCGCTCCGCGACGGGCGAGACGAGTTCCGCGATTCAGAAGCCGAGCACACAGCCCGGCGGCGTTTCGCTGCCGCCGCGGATCTGCTGATCGAACAAGCCGCGCTCGCGCACCCAGTAGCACAAGGTGTCGGCCTCGTTGAGGTAGCCGTATTTGTACTGCGTGACGTTGTCCTCCTCGTCGAGGAGGCGCGACGGCTCGGGATCGTGCAGGTGGGCGTGGCGGTGGGCGATCACCTTGCGCGCGTCGGCCAGCGCGGCGTCGGCGGTGGCCAACAGATCGTCGACCGCGCCGCCGTCGGCGCTCACGGCCGCGGCGCGGTAGAGCGCGGCGATGAAGCGCGTGCGATCGGCGTCGACGGCGAACCCGTCGTGCACCTCGGAGTACCAGCGATCGTCGTGCGCGATCCCGATGGCGTCGACGGCGGTGAACGCCGCCTGGGTGTCGGTGGCGAGCTGATCGAGCGGGTCGAGCACGGTCGTCTCGTAGGTCGCGCGATCGGCGGCGCTCATCGCCGCCACGTCGGCGAACGACGGCCGGTGCGGCTGCGAGATGATCCCCGACTGATATCCGCTGTCGAGGAGAAAATCATTTCCCGCCATGTACGCCGCCAGCCGCTTGCCGATGAGCGCGTCGTGCTGCACCGTCGCCAGATTGGCGATCTGCGCGCTCAGCGCCGCACCGGCGTCGCCGTAGGGCGCGAACATTTGATCGATCGTGGCGTGCCAGCTGTCGGGCGCCTGATAGCTCATGCGCAGCGTGGCGTAATCGTTTTGCCAATATCCCCATTCCCAGCCCGTCGAGAAGCTCACGTGCGCGCCGAGCGGATCGCCGCCGCCGGCGAGCGAGGCTTGATCGATCTGCTCGAGGTCGAGCGCGCGCGTGTAGATGTAGATGGGCAGGTAGGTCGGCACCGAATCGTCGAACGCGACCCAGTAGGCGTCCTCGGGGTAATAGGCGACCGGCTGATGCGCCGCCAATCGATCGAGCAGATATTGGCGGTGCAGCGAGAAGTCGTCGTGCTGGTAGGCGCCGCCCGTGTCCTCGAAGAGATCGTAGTACATGACCGAGTGGATCCACGGGACAATCGCGGGATTCGCATATTTTACGAGGAAATAATAAAGAATATCCATCCCCATATATTGGACGTGCTGGCTTGGGCCGTTGCCCACGTGGACGAGCGCGCTCATCTCCATGCCCGGCCGCACCGCCTGCAGGGCGTCGTAGGCGTTGTTCAGCTGCTGGATGAACACGTCGGGGCTGGTGCCGAAGAACTCGCCGAAGCCGACGGTGAGCTTGTCGAACGGCAGATCGCCGACGAGCTTGGCGAAGCGCTGCTGCAGCACCGGATGGGTATCGGCGCCGCCCTGCAGATCGGCGTCGGTCAGAAGGTCGTACCCGTTCTGCAGATCGCCGCCGTGAAACATCTCGACCTCGATGCCCACCTGCACGCCGCGCGCGTGCGCGTACTCGAGGATCGCCTTGGTGTGATCGTGCCAGGCCGCGTAGGTGGCGTCGCCGGCGTCGATGTCGTCGAGCGCGGTCCAATCGACGAAGTTGCCGCGGTTCTTCACCAGCCAGTCGATCACGTGCTCGGCGCCGTCGAGGTGCGCGGCCGACGGCACCCAGAAGTCGAAGTGCGACTCGATGGGATGCAGCGTGTGCAGGTGCAGCCCGCGCAGCGCCTTCTGCGCGCTCACGGTGACGCCGTACTCCGGCGCCGCCGCCGGCAGCGACAGCGAGTCGGGCACGCGCGACTGGCGCGGATGATAGAAGCGCACGCCGCCCACCTCGAGCAGCTGCGCCAGGCCGTACTGCACGCCGAGCACGCTGCCGCCGTGCACGACGAAGGCGTCGTGGCCGCTCGGCGCGATCTGGTAGCAGTCACCGCAGGTCAGGTCGACGACGAGCGCGGCGCGCGGCCCGCTCGTGCTCGCGAGCTCAGCGGCCGGATCGGCGCTCGTCCGCACGCGCACGAGGCCGTTGGGCACGAATGCGGCGAACGAGGTGGCAGCGCCGGCGCTGTCGTCGCCGGCGAGCACGGTGAGCGAAGGAGACGAGCAGGCGGCGAACGACAGCGCCAACAGGAAGGTCGAGGAGAGCCGCACCCCAGGTGAAACGCACATTCAGGGTGCAAGCGTACAACGGAAGACGAGGCGGAAGATTACGGCATTTCTTTGTTCTTCGGCGTCACCGACATGGCCACTGCTTCGGTGTAGCTGGCCTGGATGCGGTCACCCGGCTTGATCTCCTTCATCTGCGACTGCAGCTGCGGGTCGCTGACGTTGATCGTGTCGGTCTTGCCCTCGTTGTTCTTGACGGTGATCTTGTTCGCCTCGGGGTCGACCTTGACGACCCTGACGCTCGCGGTGATCTGCCGGCCCATGGCGCCGCCCGGCAGGTTGCCCGCCTTGCGCGCGGCCATCTGGGTCTCGCTCGGCGTCAACGATCCGCCCTTCTTGAGCGCCAACGCCAGCGACTCCTTGTAGGTCACGGTGACCTTGTCGCCCTTCTTGACGTTGTCGAGGCGCGTGACGTCCTCGGGCACGTTGATGGTGAACTCGTTGCCCTGGGCATCCTTGAGCTGCACGTCATGCTTCTTCATGTCGACGCTCTGGACGGTGGCCGTGGCGCTCATCACCTGGCCGACGGTGCTCGACGGCATGCCGGCGGATGGCTGCTGTGCGCCGGTCGACGGCTGGTTGCCGGTCGACGGCTGATTGCCGGTGTCGCGCGGCATTGGCTGCTCGGTGCCCGTCGACGGCTGATTGCCGGTGTCGCGCGTCGACGGCTGTTGTGCCCACGCCACGCCCACCGCTAGAAACGTCAACAACCCGATCCCCGTGGATACGGCTCGCTGAATTCTCTGCATGATGACCTCCTGGCAGGCCAAGTGCTGCATGCGCCCTGCCACCCGCGCGCGACGCGCACGGCGATCCGCGACCGCGCCTACGGGGGGCGCCCGTCAGGATTGATTGCGCATGTGATCGGCCAGGCCGGCCAGCGCCTCTTGCAGTACCGCGCGCGCCTCGGCATCGGCGACGCAGCTGGCGAGCGCCTCGTTCATGCAGCGCAGCCAGCCGTCACGCTCGGCTTCGCCGATGGCGAACGGCAGGTGCCGCGCGCGCAGACGAGGATGCCCGAAGCGCGAGATGTACAGCGGCGGCCCTCCCATCCAGCCCACGAGGAACCAGTGGAGCTTGTCGCGTGACCCGTCGAGCGACGGCGGATGCAGCGCGCGCACGCCGCGCGCCTCGGGCAGGCGATCCATCAGATCGTAGAAGGTGTCGACGAGACGGCGCACGGCCGGCTCGCCGCCGATGTGCGCAAAGAGCTGGCTGCGATCCACGCCGGAAGTATAGCTGCTGGCGAAGCGGGGCGGCGGCGCGGCCGCCGTCCCGATCAGGCCAGGCCGGCCTCGCGCGCCAGCGTCTCGACGAGCGCGGCGGCCGGCATCGCGCGCACCAGCGGCGCCGCCTGACCGGCCCACATCTGCATGAGGTCGGTGCGCCCCGCCGCCACCGCCGCCGCGCGCAGCTCCGCCGTCAACCGCTGCTGCTGCGGAAACGGCGCCGCCTCCAGCCGCTCGAACGCGTCGGAGAAGCGGTTGCGGATCCCGCGCGCGGCGCGTCCGCTGAACGCGCGCGTCACCACGGTCCGGCGCGCGGACGCCAGCGCCTCGCGGTGCGGCGCCGCGGTGCCCGCCTCGGGGCAGACCAGAAAGGCGGTGCCGAGCTGCACCGCCGCCGCCCCGAGCGCGAGCGCGGCGCGAATGGCGCCGCCGTCCATGATGCCGCCGGCGGCGATCACCGGCACGCGCACGCGCGCCACCAGCTGCGGCACCAGCGCCATGGTGCCGACGAGCGCGTCCTCGAAGCGGCCGAGGAAGGTGCCGCGATGGCCGCCCGCCTCGGCGCCCTGCGCGCAGACGGCGTCGACGCCGAGCGCCGCGAGCGCCTCCGCCTCGTCGACGCTGGTGGCGGTTCCGACGACGACGATGCGCTCCTGTTGCAGCGCGGCGACCACCTCGCGCGTGGGCGCGCCGAAGGTGAAGCTGAAGACGCGCGGGCGCGCGCGCAGCACCGCCTCGAGCTGCGCCTCGAACGGCGGCGGCGGCGGCGCCAGGCCCGGCTCGGCGGGCAGGCCGAGCTCGCGCCGGAAGTCGCCGAGCGGCGGCAGCACGCGCTCGCGCGCCGCGGCGTCGTCGGGCTCGTCGGCGCGGATGAACAGGTTGAGCGCGAACGGCCGCTCCGTCCGTTGGCGCACGTCGGCGACGACGGCGTCGATCTTCTCCGGCGTCAGATAGGCGCAACCGAGCGATCCGAGGCCGCCGGCGTTCGACACCGCCGCCGCCAGCGCGGGCGTGTCGGGCCCGCCCGCCATCGGCGCCTGGATGATCGGCAGCGCCACGCCGAGGAGCCGCTGCACATCGGTCGCGCCGCTCGTGGTCATGGCGGCAGCTTACTCGAAGACGCGTACGAACCGGCGCGGCGCGCGCCGGGTGCGCAGGCAGCGCGCGGAGGCGGTCATCAGGCAGACCGAGAGCGCGCTGCGCCGCCGGCCGCTCGCGCTGCGCCGCGAGCGGTGCCACAAGTGGTTGTGCACGAGGATCGACTCGCCGGCGCGCGCCTCGAGCGGCACGGCGCGCGTCTCGGCGTCGGCGGCGCGCAGCGCCTCGTCGGTGATGACGCCTCCTTGCGGCGTCGCCAAGCCGCCGCGATGGCTGCCGGGCAGCACCTCGAGGCAGCCGCCACCGACGGGGCAGTCGTCGATCGCCGTCCAGATCTGCAGGAACGGCGCCGGCGCCACGCCCCAGAAGACGCCGCCGTCCTGATGCCACGGCAGCGCGGTGCCGCCGCGCGCGCTCTTGGTGAAGAGGACGGCGCGATAGAGCGCGATCGGCCCGTCGATGAGCGCGCGCGCGATGCGCTCGTGCACGCCGTTGCCGATGTAGGCGCGGAACACGGGATCGAGCTCGAGCTTCTCGATCTTGCGGTAGTCGCTCGACGGTCCCTGCCAGCCGGCGCCGAAGGTGAGGTCTTCGTAACGGCCCGTGGGCGAGTCGTGCTGGAAGAACATGCCGTCGTGGCGCACGCGCGCGCTCATGAGATCGTCGACGCGCGTGCCGAGCGCCGCCAGCCCCTCGTCGGAGACGACGCAGCCGAGGCGCGCGTAGCCGTCGCGCGCGAAGGCGGCGAGCAGGTCGGCGAGCGGCAGCGCAGCGGGATCGACGGCGAGCACGACGGGAGTATAGATGGTCGAGCTCCGACGGCAATCACCTGCCCAACGGCGGCGTGCTATCGTCAAGGCTTGAGTCGTCGGGTCAAGGGGGTCTTGTTCGCCGAATACGCGCGCATGATCCGCGGCAACAAGACCTTCGACTGGAGCGCGCAGCTGGCGCCCGAGGATCTGCCGTTTCTCGGCGTGCGCATCGATCCCCCGGGCTGGTATCCGATGGAGACGTTCGAGCGCTTCGGCAACGCCATCCTCACCAACGTCGCCAACAACGACCTGCAGGCGGTGCGCATGTGGGGGCGCTTCTCCGTCGATCAGCAGTCGGCGCAGCGGCCGGAGCTGGTGGTGGCGGGCGATCCGGTCGAGACGCTGCAGCGCTTTCGCGTGCTGCGCGCGACCTTCTTCGACTTCCCCGCGCTCGAGATCAGCATGCTGCTCGACGACGAAGCCGAGGTGGTGATCGCCTACGGCATGGGCGCGCGCGCCGAGGAGGCGGCGTCGTTCCAGACGATGGGCTTCTTCGAGCGGCAGCTCGAGCTCGCCGGCGCGAGCAACGTGACCGCCAAGTTCAAAGAGCGCGCGTGGGCCGGCGACGCGCGCACGCTCCTGGCGCTGAGCTGGGAGCCGCCGCACTACCGCGAGCCGGGACGCTGAGCCGCTCGGCGATGCGCTAGAGCCGCTAGCGACGCGCTAAAGCCGCGCGCGGATGTCGCGCCCGACGGCGAAGGCGACGCGGAGGAACTGCACCAGCGCCGCGATCGCCAGCGGCAGCGCCAGGAGCGCCACCACCAGCATCAGCTCCGCCATGCGCGACAACGCCGCCGCGACGCCGAACAGCGCGCCGGTGCCGAGCACCCAGCCGATGGCGCCGCGCGCCCGCCCCGCGACGTCGGCCAGGCCGAGCGCCGTCGCCAGGTGGCCGAGCGCGGTCAAGAGCGCGATCGCCGCGCCGATGCCGAGGAGCGCCGCGATCCCGCCGATGATCGGCAACGAATCCATCGCGAAGAACGCCGCCGACACGCTGCCGTCGAGCGCCTCGGCCGTCACCCACGTGCCCCACAGGTCGAGCCCGAAGCCGAGCACCGCCAGCGCCAGCGCCACGACCGCCGGTCCCGACGCGCGCGACTCCACCGGCGCCGCCGTGATGCGCCACAGCCCCAGCAGCATCACGATCGTGGCCATCGCCGACAGCGTCGCCACCACGAGGAGCTGCGCGCGCACGTCGCGCAGGTCGCCGACGCCTTTGGCGCTCTGCGCGCCGAGCATGACCAGCCAGCTCATGATCGCGCACGCCACGCGCGCGGCGGCGGCGCCGAGATAGATCGAAATGCCGTCGGCAGGCGCGCGCCACGCCGCCGCGAGCCGACCGTCGCCGCCGTCGGGCACGCGCGCCGCCGCCGGCTCGTCGACGCGCACCACGATCACCGCCAGCGCCGCGCACAGCCCGGCGAACAATAGATCGCTGGCGCGATGCGCCCACACGAGCCCGTCGAGACGCGCCGGCACGAGCTGAACGACGAACACGGCCGCGCGCACGACGAGCGCGACGATCGCCCCGATCCGCACGCGCTCTTGCCGCGCCGCCCGCGCGATGCGCATCGCCGCCACGGCCAGCAGCGACTCGCTGGCCGTGTACGCCGCCGCGGCCACGACGTTGACGATGCGCAACATCGTCTCCATGCGCTCGTAGGACACGAGGTGCGTGTCGACCAGCACGCGCTCGACGAGCCCGACCACGAGCGCGCCGCCGGCCACGCTCGCCGCCGCGATCAAGAGGCGCCGCGCGCGCGTCGCCACCGGTACGCGCGTCATGAGCACGAGCGCCACGATCCCGAGCACCTCGAGCCCGAGGTAGACGCCGCCGAGGATCTTGAATTGCCAGTCGAGCCCGCGGCCAGCGTCGTGCCCGAGCCGGCCCATCAGAACCGAATTCCAGAACCCGACGCCCACGAGCGCGAGCAGCGTGGCGGCGTAGCTGGTGAATCCGATGCGGGCGGTGCGCGCTCCCATGGGCTGATTCTACGGCGGCCGCGCCGTTTCTTACCCGGGCTGATACGATCGCCGCATGACGCCCATGCCCGCCTTCGCCGCCACCGCCGCGACCTGGCAGAACTTCTATCTCCTCGTCGGGACGGCGGCGGCCACGCTCATCGGCCTCATGTTCGTCGCCGTCACCTTCGGCGCCAGCCTCATGACCGCCGAGGCGTCGCCGTCGGCGCGCGCCTGGCTCGATCCGCCGTTCGCCCACTTCGTGACGGTGCTGTTCACCGCCGCCGTGATGGTGAGCCCGGTGACGAGCGCGCTGCCGATCGCCGCCGCGCTGCTCATCGTGCCGCTGATGCGCTCGCTGGCGCTGGTGCGCGTGTACCGCCGCATGCGCGAGGCGCACGCGCGCTACCAGGACATCGAGCTGTCCGACTGGATGTCGGGCGTGGTGCTGCCGCTCGTCTGCTATATGGCGCTGCTCGCCAGCGGCGCCGGCTTCGTCGGCGGCTACCCGATCGCCTTCGCCGGTCTCGCCGCCGTCATCGTCGTCATCCTGCTCCTCGGCGTCTTCGGCGCGTGGGAGCTGATGATGTGGCTCGCGCTCACGCGCCTGCGCCGCGACGCGCCGCCGGGGAGCTAACGCGCCCGCGCGCGGATGCAGCCGGCGGCGTGATACCCTGAAGGCGTAGCATGCGTGGCCGCCGGCTATGCCTCGTCGGTTTGTTCGTCGCCGTGTCGGCGTGCTCGTCGCGGTCGCACGTCCAAGCGCCGGGATTCGCCAACGGCACGCGTCTGGCCGCGCGCTACGACGATCTCGACGGCACGCGCGTCTTGCGCGCCTTCTACGACACCGCGCGCGACGAGGAGTGCTCCTTCCAGCTGCTCCCCGACGGCGCCGCCTGCCTGCCGCAAAGCGCGCTCCTCGACGGCTGGTTCGCCGATTCCGGCTGCACCGAGGAGGTCGTCGAGATCCCGCACGTCGCCGCCGGGCGCGCCTCGCCCGACGTCCTCGTCACCGATCCCGACGACGCCTGCGCCGGGCCGCCGACGGTGCGCGCCCTCGGCGACATGGTGCCGGGTCCCGAGGGGTACTACATCAAGTCCGACGGCAGCTGCGTGCAGAACCCGCCCGACGCCAAGATCGTCCTGCGCCGCATCGGCGACGAGATCCCGCTCGACCGCTTCGTGCACGCCACGCCGATGGTCGAGCCGGTGTCGGACGCGGTCGGCACCGTCGTCCTCGCCGCCGACGACGGCGCGAGCGTCACCATGTTCGGCAACGATCCGACCAGCGGCGAATGGACGCGCAGCGTCCTGGCCGGCGACGGCAGCTCGCGCTGGTGGCCGGTGCACCTCGCCTACAACTACGGGCAGGGCGCGCCGGGCACGCCGGGCACCTTCTACGCCGACGCCGGCTGCAGCGTGCCGACCGGCATCAAGGACGCGCACAACGCGCTCTGCCCCATCACTACCGTCTTCGAGTTCGTGCCCGGCGACGCCTGCCAGCAGTTCACGCTGCGGCTGCACCAGGCGGGCGCGTCGGTGGCCGCCGCCGATCTGCACGCGCTCGCCGGCGACGGCTCCTGCGTGGCCAGCCCGCCCGATCCGAGCGCGCCCGCCGAGCTCTACGTGCAGATGGGCGACCTCTTGCCCGACGACGCCTTCCCCGCCGCGTCCGTCGTCGACGTCGGCACGGGGCGGATCGTGCAGCGCTTCGACGGGCCGCCCGACGGCAGCGTCGCCATCACCGCGCGCGGCGAGCTGCACGACAACGCGCGCGGCGTCGACTGCTTCATCGGCCTCGCCGCCGACGGCGCGCGCCGCTGCCTCCCCGGCGCCGGCCCCATCGACGGCATCTTCTACGCCGACGCCGTTTGCACGGCGCCGATGATGGCGCTCTCGGTCCTTCCCGGCTGCACCGTCGATCCGGTGCCGTCGGCCGAGGAGACCTACCAGGGGCGCGCCTTTGCCGTCGGCGCGGCGCTGCAACCGGACATGGTCTACAGCTCCTCGAGCGGCAGCTGCGCGCTCGTCGGCGCGTCGCCCAGCTACGACCGCTGGTTCGCGCTCGGCGCCGAGATCCCGTCGAGCGCCTACGCGCCGGCGCTGTTGCACACCGAATAGCGCGCCAGCCGGCTGCGAAACTCGCGCCGAGCGTAGTGCAGGCGCGACCAGACGGTCTCCTCTTTGGCGCCGACGAGCGCGCCGATGTCCGCGCACTCGTAGCTCTCGAGCTCGGCGAGGATGAAGACCTCGCGCTTCTTGGGCGCGAGCTTGGCCAGGATCTCGCTGGCCACGCGCGTCGCCTCGACCAGCTCCGCGCGATCGAGCGGCTCGTAGCCGAGCGGCTGCGTGGAGGCGATGCGCGCGTGCTTGGCCTCGCGCAGCCGCTGATTGCGGCGCAGCCGGCGCACCAGGTTGCGCGTGATGCCGTAGAGCCAGCTCGTCGGCGACGTCGCCGCGGCGTCGAACGTCGGCAGGCGCCGCGCCACCACGAGGAAGACCTCTTGCGCCACGTCCTCGGCGTCGAGCGTGGGGCCGCACCGCTGCCCGGCGACGCGGCAGACGAATCCGAAGTGATCGCGATACAGCTCCTCGAGCGTCACCCTCTCAGGGTTCCACGCGCGCGGCGCCCGCAGCATTAAGAGTTCGTGAAGCCCGGCGAAGAAGCGCTACCATGACGGCGTGCGCGTCTTGGTCGTCGAGGACGATCCCAAGGTCTCGCGGATGCTCGCGCGCGGCCTGACCGAGGAGGGCTTCGCTCCGCTGTGCGTCGGCGACGCCGAGAGCGCGCTCGTCCGGCTGCGCGACGATCGCTTCGACGTCTGCATCCTCGACGTGCTCCTGCCGGCGATGGACGGCTTCACGGCGCTGGCGCGCGCCCGCGCCGAGGGCATCGTGACGCCGATCCTGCTCTTGACCGCGCGCGACGCCGTCGCCGATCGCGTGCACGGCCTGCAGCTCGGCGCCGACGATTACCTGGTCAAGCCGTTCGCCTTCGCCGAGCTGCTCGCGCGGCTGCAGGCGATTCATCGCCGCGCCGGGCCGCACCGCGAGACCGTCCTCTCCGCCGGCGGCGTGACCATCGACCCGGCCGTACACCGCGTCTCCGTCGGTGACGAGGCGATCGAGCTGTCGCCAAAGCAGTTCGCGCTGCTCGAGCTCTTGTTGCGCCATCGCGGGCAGGTGGTCAGCCGCGCCATGATCCTCGAGCGCGTGTTCGGCTATTCGTTTTCGCCCACCACCAACATCGTCGACGTGCACATCAGCAACCTCCGGCAGAAGCTCGCGCACCCCGCCTGCCGCCTGCGCATCGAGACGGTGCGCGGCGTCGGCTACCGCGCCGACGGCGACGCGGCGCGATGAGGCTGGCGCCGACGACGCTGCGCGGCCGCCTCGCCGCCTGGTATGCGGCGGTCCTGGCGCTGACGCTGATCTCGTTCGCCGCCGCCGTCTACTTCTTCGTCGCCGACGACGACGAGGCCGATCAGTGCGTGCCGGCCAACCTGTGCACGCTCGTCGATCCGCCCGAGCACATCGGCCGCCGCGTCGGCATCGCCGTGGCCATCGCGCTGCCGGGGGCGCTCGCCGTCGCCATCGGCGGCGGCTTCTGGGTCACGCGCAAGAGCCTCAAGCCGATCGACGACATCGCGCGCCTCGCCGGCGAGCTCGGCGCCGAGACGCTCGATCGCCGCGTCGCCCTCGCGCCCGACGCCGCCGACGAGCTGGTGGCGCTCGGCGAGGTCTTGAACCGCATGCTCGACCGCATCGATCGCTCGGTCCACGGCATGCGCCGCTTCACCGCCGACGCCTCGCACGAGCTGCGCACGCCGCTGGCCGCGCTGCGTGGCGAGCTCGAGGTGACGCTGCGCCGCCCGCGCAACGGCGACGAGCTGCGCGCGTCGTGCGAGAGCGCGCTCGAGGAGGTCGAGCGGCTGTCGGAGCTGGTCGAGCTGCTCCTGACGCTGGCCCGCTCCGACGCCGGCGAGCTGCCGCTTTCGCGCCGGCCCATCCGCGTGCACGAGACGGTGCAGCGGGTGATCGCGCCCTACGAGCCGGTCGCCGCCGATCGCGGGATCGTGCTCGAATGCGCCGGCGACGCCGCGCTCGAGCTGTCGACCGATCCGGCCTGGCTCGAGCGCGCCCTCGTCAACCTCGTCGACAACGCTTGCAAGTTCACGCCGCGCGGCGGCCGCGTGCGCGTCGAGACGCAGCCGTGCGACGGCGGCGTGCGCATCGTCGTCAGCGACAGCGGTCCCGGCGTCTCCGCCGACGACGGCGTGCACCTGTTCGAGCGCTTCTTCCGCGGCACGCGCGCGCGCGCCACGCCCGGCTTCGGCCTCGGCCTGGCGCTGGCGAGCGACGTGGTGCGCGCGCTCGGCGGCACGCTCGCTGCCGGCCCGAGCGCGCTCGGCGGCGCTGCCTTCACCGTCGAGCTGCGGGCGTGACCACCAGGATCTTGCCCTCGGGCGCGTCGGTCAGATAGGCCACGCCGTCCTCGGTCACCACCGCGTTGCGCGCGCCGTTGGCCGTCGGCACCACCGACTCGGGCGTCAGCTTGCCGAGCGCGTCGACGACGGCGACGGTCAGCCGGGCCGCGCGCGCCGCGCCGGCGTAGACCGCGTGGCGCGCCTCGACGTAGTCGATGTTGTCGACGCCGTCGCCGGTGGCCACCGCCGACAGCTCCTTGCCGTCGTGCCCCGCGTCGAGGACCTTGACCTTGTCGGCGCACGCGACGATCAAGAAGTTGCGCCCGTGATCGAGCGCGAGCCCCTTGGGCCCATCCTCGCCGCACGCCGGCATCCAGGTCTTGGCGACCTGGTGGCTCTTGATGTCGATCGCCAGCGTGCGATCTTTGTCCTCGAGGTTGGTGTAGAACAGGCCGCGCGCGTCATCGACGGCGTAGCCCTCGGGCTCGCCTTCGAGCGTCATCTTGGTCTTCACCGGCAGCGCGCCCGCGCTCGCGGCGTCGAGCACGATCACCGACTGGTCGCGCGGCGTGGTCACCCACACCTCCTTCGCCGACGCGACCCAGGCGAGCCCGTCGGGCATCGAGTCGAGCTTGGCGCAGGCTCCCTTGTGCAGGGTGGCGGCGTCGAAGGCGCAGACCGTGGAGTCGCCGCGGTTGCCGACGAACACCACGCCGTCGCCGACGGTGGCCGAGCTCGGCCCGACGGTGCGCTTGTGTCCGTGCCGCTCCATCTCCTGCGTGACGAAGCCGTCGATGCGCGTGACCGCGCCGCTACCGACGTCGACCACGTCGACGCTGCCGGTGTTGCCCGCCGGCACCCACACGCGGCGATGCGCGCGATCGTAGGCGAG
Organism: Polyangia bacterium; assembly: GCA_035607415.1. GTDB lineage: Bacteria > Myxococcota_A > Polyangia > Palsa-1104 > Palsa-1104 > JAQBQH01. The sequence goes on along the minus strand of DATNAQ010000096.1, from coordinate 41,110 downwards.
ATAGTCGAGCACGACACCGCCGGCGGGGGCGCCGGGCAGCGCGATCGCGCGCGTCGATGCCGCCGGCGCCGCGCCGGCCGACGCGTGCGGCTGCGTCCCGGCGCATCCCGCCGCGAGGAGCCAGGAAGCTGCGACCGTTCCAAGGTGTCGTCTCATGCCGCGAGCAGACCGCGCCCGGCGGCGGGCGAACATGAAGATTTCGTGAAGGTTCAGATCGCCAGGAGGATCTTGGAGACGTCGTAGAGCACGTCGCCGCGCGCCGGCACCGGCAGCGCGCGCGCGGTCGTGCGCAGCGCCGGCGCCTCGGCGCTCTCGTGCTCGACCATGCCGTTGAAGGCCCACGCCATGAGCGTGCGCAGGTTCACCGCGTCGTAGAGGTTGTACTCGGCAAACGCGCGCATCGCCGCGCGGTCGCCGTTGCGCCCGCGACGATAGAGCCAGCAGGCGTCGGAGCCGTCGATGCCGTCGAGGTGCGCGGGCCGGCGCAGGCCGAGCAGCGGCAGCCGCCGCTCGATCGACTTGAGCCCGCCGTCGTGGCCGAGCCGCGCCAGCACGTGGCGCAGATCGATGTGACAGGCGGGCGGCCGCCACTCGGGAAACGCGCGCCGCAAGATCGGCACGTCGAACGAGCGGCCGTTGAAGGTCACGAGGATCTTCCAGTCGGCCGCGCGCTCGACGAAGTCATCGAGATCGCGGCCGGCGAGGAGGAGCCGCGGCCCCGCACGATCGACGACGCCGATGGCCGAGATGCCCTCGTAGCCGACGACGTCGTCGCTGGTCTCGATGTCGAGATAGGCGGCGTCGTCGGCGAACGCGGCGAACAGCCGCCACTGCTCGCGCGACGGCAGCAGCGCCGCCAGCCGCTCGACGTCGCCGTCCGCGTAGGCCGCCGCCGCCTCGTCGACGGCCGCGCGCAGCCGGCGCTCGAGCGTCGCCGCGAACGCCGACGGCAGCGGCGACGCCGACGCCGCGAGCGCGCGCCACGAGACCACACCCGCCTGCCACAGCTCGCGCTCGCGCCGCGGCCCGAGCCCGCGCGTGAGCTGAAAGGTCGCTTCGATCATGGCCGCCGCGGACGCACGGCGCGCATGAGCTCGAGGATGCGCTCGACGAGCCGCTTGCGCGTGGCCTGGCCGAGAAGGCCGCGCGCCTTGTGCTCGTCGCGTCCGAGGAGCACCGTCTGCCAGATGGCGCGCGCCAGCTCGCGCGACGCCTCCTCGACCCTGCCGTCGTCCTCGTCGGGAGCGTTCGCCATGGATCCGATACTGCCTGAACACGCGTTCAGGCGTCAACAAAACTCAGATCGGTCACGCTGATCGGGTGCCGATCGCGCAACGCGCCGCTCTGTTCGTCCTCGCGCTCGCGTGCGGATGCGCCGCCACCGGCCCCGCGCCGCCGACGACGCCGGCCGAGAAGCCACCCATCACCATCGCCGTCCTCGGCCTCGGCGGCAGCGACGCGCAGGCCTCCGCCGTCGAAGACGGCTGCGTCATGGCGCTGCTCGAAGCCGGCTACCGCATCGTCGAGCGCCCCCGCGTCGTCGCCGCCATCCCCAACGAGAACGACGTCGACTACACCGCCGCCGGCCACAACCTCGGCGCCGACCTCCTCGTCGACGGCGGCTGGACCCGCAACAGCGGCGATCCACCGCGCCGCCTCGAGTCGCGCCTCATCTCCAGCCACTCGGCCAACGTCCTCGGCACCGTCGAGACGAAGCCTCGCTCCCCGCTCGGCCGCACCAACGGCCACAGGCTGTGCGCCGCCCTGATCTCGCAGCTGCCCTGACGGGGCAGAGAATTTGCACTAGCGCCGGGCATGGCCACCACGGCCACCGTAGCCAAGAGCGACAATCGCGACGCCCGCCGCGCCGGTCGGGAGGTGGCCACCCGCGCCCTCGGCGAGCTCGGCCGGCACGCCGACCTGCTGCTCGTCTTCGCCACCGCCGGTTACGATCAGCCGGCCCTGATCGCCGCCATCGCCGACGTGGCCGGCGACACGCCGCTGGCCGGCTGCTCGGGCGAGGGCGTGATCTCGCAAGAAGGCTCCGACGAGCGCGCGCACGCCGTCGGGCTCATGGCCATCGCCTCCGATCGCGCAACCTTCGACACCTTCGCCGTCGAGGGGCTGTCGAAGGACGCGCGCGCCACCGGCAGCGCCATCGCCGCCGCGGTCCGCCGCCTCGAGGAGCGGCGGCCCTGCTGCCTGCTCCTGTTCCCCGATGGCATCACCGGCAACTCGACGACGCTGCTCACCGCGTTGCAGGAAAAAATTCCGCCGACGATCACCATCGCCGGCGGCACCGCCGGCGACCTCGCCGAGTTCGCGCGCACCTTCCAGTACCACGACGGCCGCGTCCTGTCGGACGCCGTCAGCGGCGTCGTCATCGGCGGCGACGTCGTCGTCGAGACCGCCGTCAGCCACGGCTGCGAGCCCATCGGCAGCGTGCGCACGGTGACGCGCTCCGACGGCGGCACCGTCTACGAGATCGACGGCCGCTCGGCGTGGTCGGTGTTCAAGGAGTATCTCGACGGCGATCCCGCCGATCTCTCCGCCGCCGACTCGGTGCACCTGAGCTTCGGCGAGCGCTTGCCGCCGCGCACCGGCGGCGGCTACGGCGAGTACGTCATGCGCACGCCGTTCGCCCTCGATCGCGAGAGCGGCGCGCTCTTCTTCCCCGGCTCGCTGGCGCAGGGCGCGCGCATCCAGATGACGCGGCGCGATCCCGACCGCATCCGGCGCAGCGCCATGCAGAGCGCCAACGAGCTGGCCGAGCGCCGTCGGCAGCGCCCCAAGCTGGTGCTGCACTTCGACTGCGCCGGCCGCGGCCGCATCATCTTCGGCGACCATGCGACCGAGATGGCCATCACGCCCATCCAGCAGATCCTCGGCCGCGATCTGCCCTGGCTCGGCTTCCACACCTACGGCGAGATCGCGCAGCTCGACGGCACCGCCTACTACCACAACTACACGGTCGTGCTCCTCGCGCTGTACGACCGCGAGCGAGCCGATGACGCGTGAGGACCTGATGAGCGAGAACGCCGCGCTCAACGAGCAGGTCAAGCTGCTCGTCAAGACCGAGCGCCGCCTCTACGGCGCGCAGCGCGTGATCGAGTCGCAGCTGCGCCGGCTCGACGCGCTGACCCGCGTGGCCACCAACGCCAGCCGGCTCGGCGATCCCGATCGCATCCTCGAGCTGGCGCTGCGAGCGCTCATCGACGCGCTCGACGCCGATCAGGCGGTGGCGTTCCTGGCGACGAAGTCGTCGAGCGCGCGCCTCGCCGCGATGGCCGCGCAGCCCGGTTGCGAGCCGAGGCAGCGGCGTTGGAGCGGCCACGACGTCGAGCTCCCGTCGCTGGGCGCGCCGGTCTTGCGGACCCCGCACAGCGACGAGGGCGACGCCCGCCTGCGCGCCCTCGGCGACGCCGTCGACGAATACTTCGCGCCCGAGGAGCCGCGCGAGCCGCCCGCCGTCGAGATGATCGTGCCGCTGCGTCGCAAATCGGGCGCGCCGCTCGGCCTCCTCGTCCTGCGCAAGCTCGAGCCGCGGGTCTCGCTGCACGAGACGCTGCTCTCCGACGTGGATCTACCGTTCGTCGAGCTCATGGCCACGCGCGTCGAGGCCGACGTGGAGAACGTGCTGCTCTACAAAGAGCTCGAGACCTTCGCCGCCGGCCTCGAGCAGAAGGTCACCGCGCGCACCGCCGACCTGGCGCACAGCAACGCCGAGCTCGCGCAGAGCCTGCAGCGCGTGCGCGAGACGCAGGCGCAGCTGGTCGAGGCGTCCAAGCGCTCGGCCATGCTCACGCTCGTCGGCGGCCTGTCGCACGAGCTCAACAACCCGATCGGCGTCATCCTCGGCTACGCGCAGGGCCTGCTCGCCGGGGACGCGCCGGTCGGCGGGACGCAGCGCCCGCTCGTGGCCATCGAGCGCCAGGCGCGCCGCTGCAGCCAGCTCGTTCGCGCGCTGCTCGGCCTCGCCGAGAATCGGCCGCTCGCGCTCGACAGCATTCCGCCCGGCGTGCTGCTCGGACGCGCCGTCGCCGACGCCGAGCAGACGGCCGGCGCGCGCCGCGTGCGCGTGAGCGTGGGCCTGATCGCCGAGGATCTGCCGTCGCTCCTCGTCAGCGAAGAGAGCGTGCGCGAGGCGCTCGGCCAGCTGGTCGCCAACGCGCTCGACGCCACCGCGCCGGGCGGCAGCGTGACCCTGAGCGCGCGCGAGCGGCGGCGCAACGGCGTGTGGGGCGTCGAGCTCTCGGTCACCGACAGCGGCACCGGCATCCCGCGCGCGTTCCTCTCGCGCGTATTCGATCCCTTCTTCACCACCAAGCCGCCCGGCAAGGGCGTCGGGCTCGGCCTGTCGCTGGTGCGCCAATCGATCGAGGCGCACGGCGGCCGCGTCGACGTGCGCAGCGAGATCGGCCACGGCACCATCGTGCGCGTCTGGCTGCCGAGCGCGCCGGCGATGGCGCAAGCCGCCCGAGAGGCGCAGACCGACGCGGAGGGCGCATGAAGAGCGGCGCCGGCGAGCGGCTCCTCGTGATCGACGACGAGGCCGATCTGCGCGAGATGCTCGAGTTCATCCTCTCGGCCGAGGGCTACGACGTGGTCACCGTCGACGGCGGCCTGGCCGCGATCGAGGCCGCGCGCGCGCTCCGCTTCGACCTCGCCATCACCGACATGCGCATGCCGGACATGAACGGCATCGAGACGCTGACCGCGCTCAAGGAGCTCGATCCGACGATCGAGGTGGTCGTCGTGACCGGCTACGCCAGCGAGCAGACCGCCGCCGAGTGCATCCGGCGCGGAGCGTATGGCTACCTGCGCAAGCCGTTCGAGCTCGGCGAGCTGCGCCCGCTCATCGAAGGCGCCTTGGCGCGCCGCGCCGCCGCCGTCGCACACGGACGCATCCAGCCCTGACGACGGCACCGCATCTGCGTCTGACAGCGCGCGTGTAGGCTGTCGAATCTCCGACGGCGCGATATGACCTGGCGCACGTCCGTCGCGGCGATGCGCGATGGCCGGCGACGTGCAATGCAGCCTGCCTCATCGTCGGCGCGCGTCGCGCCGTAGCTTAGGAGGCACCTGATGCGCACATTGTCCGCCCTCGCGTTACCCCTCGTCGTCGCCGGCTGCTTCGGCCCGCCGAGCCACGTCGACTCGAGCGCCTCGCTCACCGTCGGCGGCACCGCCCAGCGCGAGAGCGGCAGCGCCGACGGCGCGGCCAACGTGCTCCTCATCCGCCACCCCGACGCGCTGCAGGCCATCGGCGACGTCATCACCATCGTCGGCAGCATCGGGCTGGCCTGCGTCGTCGGCAACGACAGCCTCTGCTCGCCCTACTCGCGCGCCGCCGCCGGCAACGACGGCCGCTACACCTTCCCCGCCATCCACGGCGGCGACACCAAGGGCTCGACCGGCGAGGCGCTCCTGTTCTCGACGTGGCTCAGCGGCCCGGCCGCGATCGCCCCCGCGACGGCGCCCGCCGGTGTCGAAGCCGACTTCTACATCCAGGAAGACCAGGTGGCCGTGCCGACGCTGCGCCTGTGGGAGAGCGCCGGCAGCGAGAGCGACGACGCGACCGGCCAGGCGCAGTTCTCGTGGCCGTCGCTGGAGAGCAGCATCGGCCAGGCCGCCGGCGACTATCGCGTGCAGATCGCGACCGCCAACGGCCAGACCATCTGGTCGGCCAAGACGTCGTCGACGTCCCTCGGCATCGACGCGCGCGTCACGCAGGATTTTGCCGGCAGCTGGACCACGCGCGCGCACACCAAGGTCGCCGGCGACGCCACCGACTTCGACCTGACGTGGTACGCGCCGGCCTCGTCGTGGGCCTCGCGTGGCCTCGTGCCTTTGTCGCGCGGCAAGGATTGCTTCCTGCAGGGCGCGAACGGCCCGGTCCTCCAGAGCCCGTGCGCGCTCACCGACGGCAACCTGGCGACGAGCCTGACGCCGCTGAGCGCGCCCGCCTGCCCGTCGGGCCAGACCTGCACGCCGCCGGCGCAGAACAACTGGGTCTACGTCGATCTCGGCGCGCCCACCGCCGTCGGCGCGCTCGTGCTCTACGACGTCAACTTCGGCGGCGCGCTCTCGGCCACCGTCGAGGGCTCGCTCGACGCCACCACCTGGACCACGCTCGGCCTCGCCACGTCGTCGCCCTACTCGCTCATCGATCTGTCGGGCACGGCGCGCTACGTGCGCCTGCGCCTCGACGATCCGAACGCGCAGCTCTCCGCCGGCGGCAACAGCGAGATCGCCATCTTCTAGGGCTAGTCCGCGCGCAACGCCGACGCCGGATCGATCCGCGTCGCGCGCCGCGCCGGAATCCACGACGCCAGCAGCGCCACCACCGCCAACAGCCCGAGCACGCCCGCGAACGTGAGCGGATCGGCCGCGCTCACGCCGAAGAGCTGGCTGCGCACGATCCGTCCGAGCAGCACCGTCCCGACGCAACCGACGCCGAGCCCCCACGCCGCCAGCGCCAGGCCCTGCGCCACCACCGCGCGCACGATCTGCCGCGCCGGCGCGCCGAGCGCCATGCGAATCCCGATCTCGTTGGTGCGCTGACTGACCACGTAGGCGATGACGCCGTAGATCCCGAGCGCCGCCAGGAGCAGCGCCACGCCCGAGTAGATGCCGAGCAGCAGCGCCGTCAGCGAGCGCGGCCGCAGCGATCGCGACAAGAGCGACTCCATCGTGCGCACCTTCCACACCGGCTGCTCCGGATCGACCGACCACACCGCCCGGCGAACCTCGTCGGCGAGCGCCATCGGCTCGATCTCGGTGCGCACCACCAGCGTCGCGAAGATGAACGGCAGCTGCGCCTGCGGCGTGTAGATCTGCGGCTCGGTCGGATCGTCGAGCGCACCGTGCTTGATGTCGCCGACCACGCCCACGATGGTGACGCGCCGCTCGCCGCCGTCGAGGATCGCGCCGCGCAGCTCGAGCGTCTTGCCGATCGGATCGCCGTCGGGCCAATAGCGCTGCGCCATCGCCCGATTGATCACGACCACCGGTGGCGCGTCGGCGCCATCTTCGTCGCCGATGCCGCGCCCGCGCAGGATCGGAATCTCCATCGTCTCGAAGTAGCGCGGATGGGCCACGTTCAGCTCCGCGTGCGGCTCCTGCCCCGCGGGCGGCGGCGCGCGATCGGTCAGCACGAACGCGCAGCCCGCCGCATTGCCGCTGAACGGCAGCGCGCGCACCACCGCCGCCGAGCGCACGCCCGCCAGCGCCTGCACGCGCTCGACGACGCGCTTGTGGAAGTTCCACTGCTCGTCGCCCTTCGGATACTTGTTGCGCGGCAGCCGATACTCGAGCGTGAGCAGATGATCGGCGCCGAACCCCGGATCGACCGCGTTCAGCCGCATCAAGCTGCGCGTCACCAGCCCGGCGCCGGTCACCAGGATCACCGCCAGCGCCACCTGCGCCACCACCAGCAGGCTCTGCACGCGCCGCCGCCCGCGCGCGCCCGACATCGTGCGCCCCGACTCCTTGATGACCGCGTGCAGATCGACGCGCGCCGTCTGCAGCGCCGGCAACAGGCCGAAGACGAGGCCCGTCACGAGCGACAGCCCAAGCGTGAAGCCGAGCACCGCGCGATCGGTCACCGGCACCGCCGTCCCCGCGTCGACGAAGGGCGACCCGACGAGCAGCTCCACCGCCGGCCCGGCGAGCCCGAGCCCCGCGAGCGCGCCGAGCCCCCACAACAAGAGCGACTCGGTGAGCAGCTGCCGCACCAGGCGCCTCCGTCCGGCGCCGAGCGCCGTGCGCACCGCGAGCTCGCGCTGCCGCGACGCCGCGCGCGACAAGAGCAGGTTGCTCACGTTGGCGCACGCGATGAGGAGCACCAGCCCGACCGCGCCGAGCAGCAGCAAGAGCGAGCTGCGCACGTCCTCGACGAGCACGTCGGCGAGCGGCCGCAGCACCACGCCGCGATCGCGATTGGTCGCCGGATAGTGCTGCGCCAGCTGCCGCGCCACCGTCGTCAGCTCCGCCTGCGCCTCGGCGAGCGTGACACCGTCGCGCAGCCGCCCCACCACCGCCGCCGAGGGCTTGGCGCGGTCGAGCGAGAAGTTCGGGTAGTCGCACATCGGCAGGTAGACGTCGGCGTCGAACCACGGGGGCAGCCCGGCCGGCATGATGCCGACGACGGTGAACGGCTGCCCGTTGAACGTCAGCGTCTTGCCGACGATCGCCGGATCGCCGCCGAAGATCGTCTGCCACGCCGAGCGTCCGAGGATCGCCACGCGCGCCGCGCCCGGCTCGTCCTCGCCGGCGACGAAGTCGCGCCCGCTCGACGGCCGCACGCCGAGCGTCGCAAAGAAGTTGGTGGTGACGAACATTCCGACCACGCGCATCGGCTCGGCGCGCCCGGTGAAGTTCACGCTCTGGCTCGCGTAGCCGGCGATCTGGCCCAACGATCGACTGCTGCGCCAATCGCGCAGATCGGGGGCGCTGACCCAATCGAGCGGCACGCCCGGCCGCGTCGTGTTGATCGCCACCAGCTGATCGGGCCGATCGAACGGCAGCGGCTTGAGCAGCACCGCGTGCACCACGCCGAACATGGCGGCGTTGGCGCCGATACCGAGCGCCAGCGTCAGCACCGCCACCAGCGTGAACCCCGGCGAGCGGCGCAAGACGCGCCAGCCGAAGCGCACGTCCTGCAGCAGCCACTCGACGAAGCGGCCGCCGCGCGCGTCGCGGCACTCCTCCTTCACCTGGTCGACGCCGCCGAACGCGCGCCGCGCGGCGAGGCGTGCCTCGGCGGGCGACATGCCGGCGCGCAGGTTCTCCTCCACGAGCATCTCGAGGTGGAAGGCCACCTCGTCCTCGAGCTCGCGCTCGCGCCGCGGCCGCCCGAGGAGCGCGCGCAGCCGCCGGAAGAGACGCAGGGGTCGTCGCAACATGCGCATGGGGTTCCCTCAGCTCGTCCGCAGCACGCGCGTGATGGCCGCCGCCATCCGCTCCCACGACTTGCTCTCCGCGGTCAGCTGCCGCTTGCCCGGCGCGGTGAGCCGATAGAACTTGGCGCGCCGGTTGTTCTCCGACGGCGCCCACGAGGCGGCGATGTAGCCCTCGTCCTCGAGCCGATGCAGCGCCGGATAGAGCGACCCCTGCTGTACGTCGAGCACCGAGTCGGACAATTGCAAGATGCGGCGCGCGATGCCGAAGCCGTGCATCTCGCCGCGCACCAGCGTCTTCAGGATCAGAAGGTCGAGCGTGCCTTGCAGGAGATCGGTCTTGCCGTCCGCGGCCATCGCCGGCGCTCCCCTAGAATGTCTAGGCAAACGCTAGCCCCGCTCCTGTAGAACGTCAAGGGGAAGCCCGCGTCGATGGTCACCTGCCGTCGCTGCGGCGGAGCGCGACGGCCGTCTCTTGCTCCGACCAGGCGGCGCGCTAATTAGAAAACATGCCAGTCCTCATCCTCGTCTCGGTCGCCATCGTCGCAGTGCTGGTCTATCGAATCGCCGTGTCTCGTCGAGCCACCGGACCGTTCGGCTCGCGATCCCGCTTCACGACGCGATAGGCGAAGCCGGAGCGGCGCCGATGACTTCGACGTCGATTCGATCCACCTCGAAGTGCACCATCTTGCCGTCGAGCCACGCGCACTCGGTGGCGAACGCTTCGTCGACGAGCGGCATGCCCGCGTCGACGACGGAGCCGGAGAGGCGGCCGACGACGTCGTAGCCGAAGCCGTCGTCGCGCCGCGTGAGCGACGGCAGCGCCAGCCCGTGCGCGGGTCGCATCCGATGCCAATCCAGGAGCGTGAGCTCCACCAGGTACGAGCGCCCCACGTCGAGGCCGCCGCCGAAATGGAAGCAAACGAGGCGAACGTCACCCGCGCGGAGCGTGATCTCCTCGTCGATGTCCGGATCGATGCTCTCGACGGTGACGATCTGCCGCGTCTGCATACCAATCCTCCGGCTATTCGCCGCGCTCGCCGAGCAGGTGCACGAAGCTCGCGTCGAGTCGGCTGTGCAAGAGACCGACGAGGCTGTCGAACTCGCTCGTCGACACGCCCAGCTTCTCGCGCAGGCGCGCGCGCACGCCGTCGAGGACGGTGGTGCGCGCCTCGGTGAGCCAGCGTGACGTCGTGCTCTGATTGACGCCGTAGAGGCGGCCGAGCTCGACGGTCGTCACACGCTCGAAGAAGTGCAGACGCAGGAGCGTTCGCTGGCGCGGCGCCAGCGCGCCGATGGCCTCGCGCAGCGCCGCGCGAAAGTCGGCGCGATACCGCCGCCGCAACGACTCGAGCTCGGGATCGTCGCTGGCGGCGAGCACGTCGAGGTCCTCGCTGCCGTCGTCGCGCCTGCGCTCGTCGGCCCGGTGCAGATCGCGGGCGGCACGGATGGCGGCGGCGCAGACCCAGCTCTCGAGGGCACCGCGGCCGGAATATTGGCGGATGCGCGGCGGCCGGTCGGCGTCGCCGACGAGCAGCTTGATGCGCAGCAGCTGCTTGACCTCGTCGATCGTGGTCGCGCTCGCGCCGCCGCGCCCGAGGAAGCTGGGCACGCGGCTCAGGATCGTCTCTTCGAAAGCGGCGATGGCGCCCGGCGCATCGGCCGCGACGGCAGCGGCGAGGTAGACGTCGCCGGCGCGTAGCTGCGCGAGCGCGGCGAGCGCGTCCTCCTCGGGGCCCATGCGCTCGGCGAGCGCGCGGGCGAAATCGGCAGCGGCGAGCGCGACCTTGGGCCAGGCGGCGCGCGCGCTCGTGAGCATCGCGGCGAGCGTCGCGGCGAGGAGCTCGCGATCGGCGACGGCGCCCGCGCGGGACAGGAACGCCGCGACGAGCCCTTCTTGCTCCCCCATCGCGCCACTTTATCACGCGCGCTTTTCGCCGAGGGCCCTGTACGTTTTTGCCGTCGCAGCGGTGCGGCTCGCGTGCATAGCCTGGTTTGGGCGGCGTCTACCCGGTGGTATGCTGCCGCACGTGAGGGGCCGGGGGGGCGACTCGGAGCCGACGACCGCGTGTCTGTCGGAAGACGTGGTCGTCGGATTCCTCGACGGCACGCTGGCCGGCGCGGAGCGCGAGCGCGTCGAGCTGCACGTCGACGCCTGCGCCGCCTGCTTCGGGTGGCTCGCGGCGATGATCCGCTCGTCGCTCTTGCAGAGCCGCGGCGTGCTCGCCGACACGCTCCCGCTCGGCGACTCGCCGCCGCTCATCGGAGACGGCGGATCCGGGCAGGTGGCGCCGGGCACGATGATCGGGAGGTATCGGGTCGTCGGCCAGCTCGGCCAGGGCGCGATGGGCGTGGTGCATCGCGCGTTCGACCCGATGCTCGAGCGCGAAGTGGCGATCAAGGTGCTGCGCGGCGGCGCTTCGAGCGGTGTGCGGCTGCGTGCCCTCGACGAAGCGCAGGCGCTCGCCAAGCTGCAACACCCGAACGTCATCGCCGTGTACGACGTCGGCTTCTTCGCCGATCAGGTCTTCGTGGCCATGGAGCTCGTCGAAGGCGGCACGCTCGCCGATTGGCTGCAGGAGCGGCGGCCGTGGCAAAAGGTGCGCGACCTGTTCTTGCAGGCGGCGCGCGGCCTCGGCGCAGCGCACGCCGCGGGTCTCGTGCATCGCGACTTCAAGCCGGCCAACGTGCTGCTCACCGCCGACGGCGCGCGCGTCGTCGTCACCGACTTCGGCCTGGTCTGCTCGCTCGACGTCGACCGGCCGCCGACGAGCGGCGAGCTCGCCGGAACGCCGGCCTACATGGCGCCCGAGCAGTTCGCGGGCGGCGCGATCGATCCGCGCACCGACATCTTCAACTTTTGCGCGGCGCTCTACGAGGCGCTGTTCGGGCAGCCGGCGTTCGCCGGTGATACGGCGAGCGAGCGGCGCACGGCGCTCCGCGAAGGCCGGCTGCGGCCGGTGCGCACCGGGAGCGTCCCACGCTGGCTGCACAAGGTGCTGCTGCGCGGCCTGGCGCTGCGGGCCGACGATCGCTTCGCGACCGTGGACGAGCTCATGGTGGCGCTCGAGCGCGATCGGCGCCTGCGGCGCTGGGCGCTGGCGTCGGCGGCGGTGGCGCTCATCGTCATCGTGGCGGTGTGCTCGGCCGCGATCGCCTCGTATCGCAGCCCGCTCGACGCCTGCCGCCGGCGCGCCGGCGCGATCGGCAGCGCGTGGTCGCCGGAGCAGCGCAGCCGGCTGGCGAGCGTGTTCGCGCGCGTGGCGCCGACGGACGGCCCGCGTTCGGCGGCGGCGGTGGCGCAGATCCTCGATCGCTTCGTGGGGCAGTGGTCGCGCGCGTACGGCGACGCGTGCGATGCGACCTTCCGGCGCGGCGAGCAGTCGCTCGAGGCGTTCGAGCTGCGGCTGCAGTGCCTCGACACGCGCCGCGCCGGGGTCGAGCATCTCGTCACGCGGCTGGAGAGCGCCGACCGCGCGATCGTCGAGTCGTCGGTGAGCGCGGTCTCGGCGCTGGAGTCGCCGGCCAGCTGCGCGCGCGAGCGCCCGTCGCCGGCGCAACTGCCGCCGCCGCATCTCAAGGACGAGATCGCGACGGTGCGACGGCAGCTGGAAGAGGCGCACAGCGACGAGCTCGTCGGCAGGCTCGCCGATGCCGACCGCGTCGAGACTTCGTTGCTCCCGGCGGTCGAGCGCATCGGCTTCGCGCCGCTCACCGCCGAGCTGTGGAAGCGCGTCGCCTACACGCGCCGCGCCCAGGGCAAGCCGGCCGACGCGGAGAAGGCGTTCCTGCGCGCGTTCGACGCCGCCGAGCGCAGCGGCGAGGATCGGCTGCGCGTCGAGATCGCCACCGAGCTCGTGGAGACGGTCGGGCGCGCCGAGCGCCGCTTCGCCGAGGGGCGGCGCTGGGCGGCGCAAGCGGACGCCATCGCCGCACGGCTGGGCAGCTTCCCGGACGAAGATCGTGCGGCGCTCGCGATGAACGTGGGGCTCGTCGCGCAGGCCGAGGGCAAGCTCGACGAGGCCGAGCGGCAGCTGCGCAGCGCCGTCGAGCTGCGACGACATGCCGATGCGCCGCTCGTGCCCATCACCCTCGGCAACCTCGCCAACGTGCTCACCGACGAGGGCAAGTACGAGGAGGCCGAGCGGCTCTTCCGACAGCAGCGGCAAGAGCTCGAGCGCCTCGTCGGGCCCGGCCATCCGTGGCTCTTGACGAACGAAGGCAACCTGGCGGCCACCGAGGATTGGCTCGGGCACTACAGCGAGGCGCGCCGGCTGTGGCTCGAGATCCTCCCGCAGCAGATCGCCATCTACGGCCCGCACCATCCGTTCGTCGTGACGACCCTCTTCGACATCGCAGACTCGGAGGCGTCGGTCGCCGATTACGAGCACGCCATCGCGCACGCGACGCAGGCGTTGCAGGCGGCGGTGGCGAACGATCCAGACGACGTGCGCATCGCCGATTTCGAGATCGCGCTCGCCGTCTACTGCTCGCTCCATGGCGAGCCGGAGCGGGCGCAGGCGTACGGCGCCTCGTCGCTGGCGCGCTACGTCGCCAAGCTCGGCGGCGCGCATCCGAGCGTCGGCGCCGCCGAATACCAACTCGGGCGCATGGCGCTCGACGTGCACGACGTCGCGCAGGCGAAGCTTCACGGCGAGCGCAGCTTGCGCATCCTCGAGCGCAGCTACGGCGAGCGCAATCCGCAGGTGGCGATGGTCTTCGACCTCCTTGGCATCGTCGAGTACGAGGAGGGTCGCTACGCGGCGGCGATCGCGCAGCATCAGCGGGCGCTCGCGATCCTCGAGCCCGCGCACCACATGGCGCTGCCCGACGTGCTCACCAACCTCGGCCGCGCGCAGCTGGCGAGCGGTCACCGCGACGAGGCGCGGGCGACCCTCGAACGCGCCGCGGCGTTGCGGCGGCACATGGAGAGCGATCCGCAGATGGAAGCCGCGACGAGCTTCGCGCTGGCGCGGGCGCTGGCGCCGGAGTCGTTCGATCGCGCGCGCCCGCTCGCCGAGCACGCGCTCGCCGCCTTTGTCGCCGGCGGCAAGCGTTACGCGCGCGAAGCGCACGAGGTGAAACAGTGGCTGCAATTCAACCCACCAAGGAGGACCCATGAGTGAGATGACGAAGAAGGAGTTCGACGACGGGTTCAAGGCGAAGTTCGACGAGCTCATCGCGTTCGCGGCGAAGCACCCGAGCCACGATCCGCCCGCAGACGCCACGCTCACCTGGACGTTCAACAGGTCGACCGCCGAGAAGCTGCGGAACCTGGTCCGTGTCGCCGTGGAGGACATCGTCACGAATGTCCTCGCTCCGCTGACGGAGAAATCGACGCTGATCTGGTCGCCCGGCGAGCGGACGGTCCTCGGCGACCTGTTCCTACAGTACTACTCGGCCTCGGGACTCAAGCCGAACGACATCCTGCGGCTCATCCTCATCGGCCCGGGCACCGGCGTCGGACCCATCCAGAATCCGACCACCAATCCCGGCGGCCCCGGCAAATAGCGCCCGCGTCCACCGCGCCCGCCTCGCTCCCACCGCACGTTCGAACGAATCCGCAAAATCTCGTGCATGACGCTCCACGGCCGGCGTCTCCCTGACGTAGGGGGACGACGACTTGCGCCGCTGGAGGTCCTTCATGCGCTGCGAACGACAGACGCGCTCGAGCCGAGGCGTCGACGAGAGCTGGACCGAGATCGAGCGCTTGCCGCCGACCCCGTTCCTGCGCTCGGTCAAGACCGTCTTCGACGGGCCGCCGACCGCGCCGCCCCGCGAGCGCGGTGAGCTCCTCGCCGGACGCTACACGCTCGACCGCTCGGTGAGCGGCCGCGGCCACGTCTACGCCGCCGAAGACATCATCGTGCGCCGCCAGGTCGCCGTAAAGATGCTGCGCCGCAACTGGGCGCGCGACGCGCTGCTTCGCGATCGCTTCGAGCAGGCGGTGCAGGCGCTCGCCCGCGCCGAGCACGGCAACGTGGTGCGCGTGCTCGACCTCCTCGTCGCCGAGTCGGCGCTGGTGATGGAGTACGTGCACGGCTCGACGCTGGCGGAGCTCGTCGCCGAGCGCGGCCCGCTGGCGCCGCCGCGCGCGCTGCACATCGCCGCGCAAATCTGCGCCGGGTTGCACGCAGCGCATGGCGCCGGCGTCGTGCACGGCGATCTTCGCGCCGCCAACGTCATCGTCGGCGTCGACGCCGAGAGCGCCGAGGTCCCCAAGCTCGTCGGCTTCGTGCTGGCGCCGGGCGGCGACCCGGCGAGCGACGCGTCCGAGCTGGCCGACGAGCCGACGCCGCGCCATCCCGAGGTGCGCGGCGACCTCGGCCAGGTCGGCAAGCTCCTCTACTTCATGCTCACCGGGCACGAGGCGCGCGCGCCGCGCGTCGATCGCGAGCGGTTGCGCGTCACGCTCGAGCGCTCGTCGAGCCCGGTGGCGGCGGCGCGCGTGGCGTTCCTCGTCGAGCGCGCGCTCGGCCTGCACCGCGAGCAGCCGTTCTCGACGGCGCAGGAGCTCGGACGGACCATTCGCGGCGCCCTGCGCACGTCGCCGGCGAGAGCGGAGGCGCCGGGCGAGGTGCGCGGCGGCCCACGCCGCACGCGCCGGCGGCTCGTCGCGGCGTGGCTGCTCGCCATGCTCGTCGCGGCGCTGCTCGGCTTCTGGCTGGCGCGCCGACACACGCGTGCGTCCGACGAGCGCGCGCTCACGGCCATCGAAACGTCAAACACGGGGGGAAGATGATGTCTTTTCGCAGCGCATCGGCATCGCTGTTGTTCTGGAGCTTCACCATCGCCGCGGGGGCGTGCGGCGGCGGCAACGACCACGACTCCGCCGACCTGAGCGTTCCTTCGATGTCGTCGGCCGATGCCGGCGTGACCGGACCGTCGTGCACCACCGACAGCGATTGCGCGGCGGCGATGCCGCAGACCTCGCCGGCCGGGTGCGCCGTCGCCAAGTGCGATCCGCTGCAAGGCGTCTGCTCCTACCTCGCCAAGGACGACGACGGCGACGGCCATCGCGCCGCGAGCTGCAAATCCCTCGGCGGCGCCGTCGTCCAGGCCGGCGACGACTGCGACGATCAGAACCCCAAGCTCTACCCCGGCGCCAACGCCCAGTGCAGCGAGATCGCCGACGGCGGCGTCATCCTGTTTCCCGGCGGTACGCCGAAGGGCCCCTGCCAGTACGGCACGCAGACCTGCAACGCCGACGGTACGACGAGCGCCTGCCTCGGCGCGGTCGCGCCCGCGCCCAAGGACTCCTGCGTGCCGGGCAACGACGACAGCTGCGACGGCACGCCCAACCAGGGCTGCGCCTGCGTGATCGGCACGACGCAGAAGTGCGGCGTCTGCGGCACCGGCACGCAGACGTGCGACAGCTCGGGCTGGGGGACCTGCACCGGCGGCGCGCCGCCGAATTACGGCTCGTCGTGCGGCTCCTGCGGCGGCACCATCCAGTGCAACGGGCAGTGCAGCGTCTCCACGCCGACCAACTACGGCCAGCCGTGCAACAACTCGTGCGGCACCATCCAGTGCAACGGGCAGTGCAGCAACACGACGCCGAACCCGGGCAGCCCGTGTAACGACAACTGCGGCAGCGTTCAGTGCAACGGCAGCTGCAGCAACAACACGCCCAACGTCGGCGGCGCCTGCAACGCCGGCTGCGGCACCGTCCAGTGCAACGGCAGCTGCAGCAACAACACGCCCAACGTCGGCGGCGCCTGCAACGCCAACTGCGGCACCGTCCAGTGCAACGGCGGCTGCAGCAACAACACGCCCAACGTCGGCGGCGCCTGCCCGAACGGCTGCGGCGTCTATCAGTGCGACGGCTCGTGCAGCCAGACGTACGGCAACACCATCACCTACAACACCTTCTCCGGCGCGTTCAGCTGCTGCTTCATCAACCGCAACGTCAACTACGGCGGCGCCTGCACGCCCGGCTACGCCATGGCCAACTGCACCGTGACCAAGACCAGCGGCGGCGGCAGCGTCACCGTCGTCGGCACCGGCACCGGCGGCAGCTGCACCTGCACCGTCAACGAGAAGAACATCGGCACCGAGGGCGCGACCTACGCCGTCACGATCCAGGAAGTCGCCATCTGCAGCAACTGGCACGAATAGCGCGGCCACGAGGTCAGCCATGAGCGGTCGCGCATTGCGCATCGGAGATCGGGTCGGCTCGTTTCGGCTGGTAGGCCAGCTCGGCGAAGGCGGCATGGGTCTCGTGTTCGCCGCGGAGCACGAGACCATCGGCAAGCGCGCGGCGGTGAAGGTCCTCTTGCCGCAGCACTCGGCGAATCCGGAGTTCGTCCGGCGCTTCTTCAACGAAGCGCGCGCCGTCACGCAGCTTCGTCATCCCGGGCTGATCGACGTCTATGACTTCGGCCAGCACGAGCTCGGGTGCGCCTACCTCGTGATGGAGCTGCTCGACGGGGAGAGCCTGGCGGCGCGGCTCGCGCGCGAGCGGCCGCTGCCGAACGAGCTCATCGTCGAGCTCGCGCTGCAGAGCGCCGACGTGCTGGCGGCGGTGCATCGGCGCGGCATCATCCATCGCGATCTGAAACCGGATAACCTCTTTCTGGTTCCCGATCCGCTGATGGCGCTCGGGGTGCGCGTCAAGGTGCTCGACTTCGGCATCGCCAAGCTCACCGACGCCGACACCCGGGCCGCGCGCACGCGCACCGGCGCGCTCCTCGGAACGCCGGCGTACATGGCGCCGGAGCAGTGCCGCGGCTTGCCGGAGATCGATCGGCGCGCCGACCTCTACTCGCTCGGCTGCATCTTGTACGAGATGGCGGCGGGTCGGCCGCCGTTCCTCGGCGAAGGTCTCGGCGACGTGCTCGCCGCGCACATCTACGAGTCGCCGCCGCCGCTCTGGGAGCTCGCTCCGCAGCTGTCGCCCGCGCTCGCCGCCGTCATCGCGCGCGCAATGGCCAAGAAGCCCGACGAGCGCTACAGCTCGGCGGAGGAGCTGGCCGCCGAGCTCGCCGCGCCGAGCCGCGCCCCGCGGCCGCGCACCGAGGTGCTGCCGACGGTGCGCCTACCGACGATGAACGCGGCGGCGAAACCGACGCGCACGACCCTCGGCGGCGCGGCAGCGGAAGTGGCGGCGGCGCGCACCTCCGCGCGCGCGCGACGCGCCGTCTGGCCCGCCGCGGCGGCCGCCGTCACGCTGCTGGCGATGGTGGCGATCGCCGCGCTGCGCAGCGGCGGACACAGAGGCGACGTCGGGGGGACGCCGCCGCCGGTCGCGGTGGCGGCGCAGCCAGAGGAGGCGCCCGCCGAGCGCGTGCTCCCCTCCGCGGCTGCGCCGCCATCCGCGACGGTGCACATCGCGATCGACTCGGTGCCGCCGGGTGCCGCGGTGCTGCGCGCCTCGGATCAGACGCGGCTCGGCGTGACGCCCTGGTCGACCGAGGTGCCGCGCAGCGACGAGCATCTCGTCTACCTCCTGCGCGCGCACGGCTTTCGGCAAGCAGCGCTGGAGCTCGACCCGAGCGACGATCGGCAGCGGACGGTTCGGCTCGAGCCGTCGCGCAAAACGAGTCGGCCGCGCCCGAGCCCGCCGGCGACGAAGCCGCTCGAGTTCAACGCACCGTGAGGGACAGGATGAAGACGCGCTACTCCATCGTGCTCGTCGCGGCGCTGGCCGCACCGGCGCACGCCGATCGCAGCGAGAGCACGGCCGCCGCGTTGCGCAGCTTCGACGCCGGTCGTGCCGCGTTCGACGCCGGCCGTTACGACCAGGCGCTCGCGCAGTTCGAGACCAGCGACGAGCTCTTGCCGAGCCCGAACTCCCGGCTCTACATCGCGCGCTGCCTGCGCAAGCTGAACAAGCTCGGCAGCGCCTATACGCACTTCCAGTTGGCGGCCAAACAGGCGCAGGACCGCATCGTGACGACGAACGAGCGGCGCTACGCCGCCACGCGCGACGCGGCGCTCGCCGAAGGAGCCGAGATCGAGGCCGAGGTGCCGCGGCTGACGATCGCGGTGGCTCCCGCCGCACCCGAGGGCATCGTCGTCACGAAGAACGGCGCCGTCGTTCCGCGCGAGACGTGGGGCATGCCGGTCGAGACCGATCCCGGTGACGTCCTCGTCGAAGCGCGCGCACCGCGCTGCACGCCGGTCCGCGAGCGCATCACGTTGCACGCCGGCGAGCAGCGGCAGGTCACGCTGCGCCTCTCGCGTGTTCCGACCGCCCGGCTGGCGATCGTCTGGCGCACGCGCCCGACGGGTGTGGCCCTCGAGCTCGACGGCGTCCCCCTCGACGCGACGGCGCCGCCCGAGCACGACGTCGACACGGGCACGCATGTCGTCACCGCGCACGCGCCCGGCTACGCGCCGTTCCGCTGGCAGGCGCTCCTCGCCGATCGGGAGAAGCGCGACGTCGTGATCGCTCTTTTCGTCGCGCCGCCGGCGCGCATCAATTCGCGCGGACGATTGCGCGCCCTCTCGATCGCTGCCGGCGCAACGGGTGTCGCCGCGCTCGGCACCGCCGCAGGACTGGCCATCGACGCCCGTCAGCGCAACGCCGCCGAGCTGGCCAGGAGCCCGTACGCGCGCTCGGCGGCCACCCGCGACTCCATCGCCACCGAAGCGACGGTGTCGTCCGCGCTGCTGGCGGCCGGCGCCGTGCTCGTCGTGTCCGCCGCCACCCTCGCCTACTTCGGCTGGCGCAAGGAACGTGCGCCGTCGCTGAACGTGGCCGCTGCCGCCACGGCCGGGGGCGGCGCGCTCGTCGTCGGCGGGAGATTCTGATGCGCGCGCTCCTCTGGTTCACGGCGCTGGCATCGGGCTGCTCGATGGGCCTCGGCAACTACGAGGTCCTGACCTGCGCGACGCCGTCGGGAGCCGTCTCGACGCAGCAGGTGACGTCGCTCGGCGCGACGCCGGACCTGACCTTGGGGACGGCGAGCGGTCGCGGCTTTTTGGCCGCCTTCGTGGCGCCGGTGCAAGGCGGCAGCTGCGTCCAAGCGGTCGACCCCGGCGGCCTCGTCGGCGGCGGCTGCCTGTTCCTGGCCCGGGATCTGGCCGCGGTCCCCCGGCAGCCCATGGTCGCCTCGCTCGGTCCGGGCGAGGCCGGCGCGCTCGTGCGCACCACGGCTCCCTGCACCGACGGCATGCTCGCCGTGCATTACGTGGCGCCGGGATTCGACGTCGCCGTCGACCTGGCCTGCCACGGCGCGGGCGCGGCGACGGGAGCGGCGCTGCCGGCGATCGCCGCGCTCGATGCCACGCGCGCGCTCGTGGCCTGGTACGACACGCCGCTCGCAACGCGCGACAACCCGCTGTCCTCGTGCGACGGCGCGGCCGGAGCGCCGCTCGAGATCGCGCTGGTGTCACCGACGAGCGGCGCCCCGTTTCCGCCGGCGGTGCAGCTCGCGAGCGACGGCATCTCGGTCCGCCCGCCGGCGTTGGTGCTCGATCCGCCCGACGGCATCTTCGTCGTGGCTCCGACCGCCGACAGTGTCGGAATCTGGCAGCTCGACGCCAACCTCCAGGTCACCGCCACCGCGACCATCGACGCCCTCGCCGGCGCGCGCGCCGTGGCCGCCGCAGCGACGACCGTGAACGGCACGCGCACGCTCGCGATCGCCGCCGAGATCGGCTGCGCCCCGCAACGCATCGCCGTCGCCGTGGGCGACCTCACCGACGGGTTCGCGACCTTCGATGCGACCGACGGCGCCGAGGCCGTCACGGTGCAGCCGTCCGTCGCCTGGATCGACGCCCGCTCCGAGTTCCTCGTGTCCTGGATCGTCGGCGGCGCACACCCGCACGTTCAGGCCCGCCGCTTCACCCCCGACGCCCGCCCGGTCCACGCCGCGATCGACATTCCCCTGCCCGCGACCGCCGCCGCCGTGACCTCCGACGGCGACATCATCGCCTTCTCCGCCGACAACACCTTCGTCGACCAATCCCTCGGCTGCGACCCCTGAGCTCGCCGCGATCAGTGCGATTGGCGGCAGACCTCGCCGAGGTCCTGCAGCTGCACCACGTTCCACCCGGTTGAAGTCGCCTTCAGCTCGCCGTTGCCCATGTTCATGAGCACGATGCCGGGGTCGTTCTCGCAGGTGACCGTACCGTTGACCGTGGAGGTCGTCGTGACGGTCGACGTCCACTGCGTCTGGTAGAGCCCCACGATGACCCTGCCCGGGCACGCGTCGGAGTTCGCCTTCGTGGCGTTGCAGCAAGCGCTATTGGCGCCCCACGTCCAGAGCTCGCTCGGCGGCGTCATTTCACTCAAATACGAGGTTTCCTGATCGGTCGTCACCGTCACCGTCACGGTGGCGTTCTGCACCATGCAGCTCTTCAGCGCAGCTTGCGCCGCCGTGTTGATGCTCGTCTTGGTCGAATCATCGTCGGCGCCGACGAACGGAACCGGCGCCATCGCGGTCACGCTGAAGACCTTCTCGGGTTGCCAGGTCCCATGGTCGTACATGCGACCGAGGAGCGTGCTCGCCTGCGTGTCGTCCACGAACGCCGCGCCCAGGTAGGCGAGGTCGGAGTCGTTGCACGAGACGACGCCAATGCAAAGCACACCCAGGACCGACGCTCTTGCGATGTTTGCCGTTGAGCAGCTCATGGTTTCCTCCGTCCTGTAGACGAGGGATCCTGGCCGGTATGCAGCTCACAACGGCTTATGGACCGTGATGCCCTCCCGGCCGGAAATCCAGCTGCGCAAATACTCGTTGAGCTCGCCGTACAGCGACGCCGAACGCAGCTCGGCCACCGCAAAGAGCTCACGCAGCAGTGACGCCACGTGGGCGTTGTGTGCCTCGGCGGCGTCGGCGTCGGCGTACTCCTCGAGGATCGAATAGCGAGCGCGCTCCTGCATCACGAACCACTGGTAACGCAGCGTGCCCGGCTCGGTCGCAGCGGCGGATGCCAATGCCCGCGCCAGCCGCAGGAACTCTTCGACGCGGCCGTTTCGCACGCTGAACTCACACTGCACGAGAAGACTCATGGCTGGATCTTCCGTCGCGATCCGCCCGGGCGCAACGATGACGCTGGAAGATTGCCCGAGGCGAGCCGCGCGTGTTACGGTCTCGCCGCCGCGGCGCCTGCGCTCGTTTGCCGAGGGCCGACCACAAACCGGAGGGAGAGATGTCCAAGGTGAAGATGCTGGTGGATGCTGGCCTCGTCGACGAGCAGGAGCTGACCGACGAGTACAAGCAGACGATCGAGAACGAGATCACGCTCGAGGAGGTCGAGATCCTCCTCAAGGTCGGCAAGAAGATGAAGGGCCACCCCAAGGTGGGCCACAAGAAGGTCGGCTGCGCCCTCTAGCCGAGGACTGACGATGGAGCTCGTTCGCTTGCGGCGCACCGCCGGTCCGTCGGGCGGCCACCGTCGCGCAGGGCGGGTGCTCCTCGTCGAGCTGCCGTTCAAGACCTTCAGCCGTCCCAGCCTCGGCCTCAGCCTGCTCAAAGCGGCGCTCGTCGAGGCCGGCCACGCCTGCACGATCCGCTACGCCAACCTCGATTTCGCCGCGCTCATCGGCCTCGATACCTATCAGACGCTGGCCGAGCGCGTGCCCGAGCCGCTGCTCCTCGGCGACCTGGTGTTCGCGCCGGCGGTCGACGCCGAGAGCGGGCGCTTCGCCGCGCTGCGCGAGGCCGGACCGCTCTTTCTCGCCGACGGCTCGCCGATCGGACGCGCGCCCGATTGGCTGTGGGAGCGGATGCCCGAGCTGCAACGGCAAGCCGCCGCCTTCGCCGCCCGCTGCGCCGCCGAGATCGCGGAGGGGGAGTACGACATCGTCGGCTTCAGCTGCATGTTCCAGACGCTGCCGAGCCTGGCCGTGGCGCGCGAGCTCAAGGCGCGCGCGCCCGACAAGTGGATCGTGTTCGGCGGCTCGCACTGCGAAGGCGAGATGGGCCTCGGGCTCCACGAGTCCTATCCGTGGATCGACTTCGTGTGTCGTGGCGAAGGCGAGCGGCTGTTGGTCGATCTCGTCGGTGAGCTGACGAGCGACGATGCGCCGGCGTTCGGCGCGCTCCCGGGCCTGGTGTGGCGCGACGGCGGGGCCACGCGCGCGGGCGGCGAAACCGGCGAGCGGCTCGACGATCTCGACCGCCTGCCCCGCCCCGCGTACGAAGACTGGATGGAGCAGCTGCACCGCGCCACGCCGTCGCTCCAGCCCGAGGATCTGGAGCTGCCGATCGAATCGAGCCGCGGCTGCTGGTATGGCCAGAAGCATCATTGCACCTTCTGCGGCCTGAACGGCTCGAGCCTGACCTTCCGCAGCAAGAGCCCCGCCCGCGTCCTCGACGAGCTCCGCGATCTCGATCGCTACGGCATCCGCTTCATCTACGGCGTCGATCTGATCCTCGACCACCGCTACTTCGAGACGCTCTTGCCGACGCTCGCGCGGGAGCCCTTCGAGCACACCATCTTCTTCGAGACCAAGTCGAACCTCACCCGCGCCCAGCTCGAAGCGCTCGCTGCCGCCCGCATCACGCTCATTCAGCCGGGCGTCGAGAGCCTGAGCACGCCGGTGCTGACGCTGATGCGCAAGGGCGTCACCGCCTACCAGAACCTCCGCCTGCTCAAGTGGGCGGTCGAGTATGGGATCGGCGTCTTTTGGACGTTGCTCTACGGCTTCCCCGGCGAGACCGAGGAGGCCTATCGGGAGATGGCCGCGATCCTGCCGGCCATCACGCACCTCATGCCTCCGCAGGGCGGATACAAGGTCCGCGTCGATCGCTTCAGCCCGTTGCATTTCGACTCCGAGGCGCTCGGCGTCGGACGGACCCGGCCGGTCGATGCCTACGGGATGATCCATCGCGTCCCGTCGCAGATGCTGGAGCGATTGGCCTACCACTTCGAGCCCGTCGCGGATGACCGGTCGTTCGCGTACATGCAGCCGGTGGCGGACGCGCTCCGCGATTGGCAGTCGCAGGTCGGCAAGTCGAGCTTCGTCTCGGTGACGCGCGGCCAAGAGCTGCACCTCCTCGATCGGCGGCCGATCAACGCCGGCAACGGCGAGCGCCACGTCTGTCTCGAGGGCGTCGAACGCGACGTGTACCTGGCCTGCGACGCGGGCGCGACGCTCGGCGCCGTGGCCACCGCGGCCGGCTGCGACCAAGCGACCGCCGCGGCAATCCTCGATCGCTTCCTCCGCGAGCGCACGGTGATCCGCGTCGACGGCCGCTATCTCGGCCTGGCGGTGTCGCTCGACGGTCATATTCCCGAGAGCCTCCCCGCGTCGGTCTGGCCTTCGCTGTGCCACGCGATCTATGTTCAGCGGCTACGCACCCTCGGCCGCTTCGTCCCCGAGGAGCTGTCACCGCCCAAGCCATCGGCTGCGCAGAGGTTGGTCCCATGATGCCGAGCCCGACACGCGTACGAGCGGTTCTTTCGCTGGTCGCCCTCGCGCTGGCCGCGACGAGCGCGCCGGCGCGGGCGAAGCCGTCGGCCCCGAGCGGCTCGGGCGCGACCCTGAGCGTCGGTGGCGTGACGATCTGGTACGAGGTGCGCCATGGCGGCGCCAAGACGCCGCTCGTCATCCTCGCCGGCGGCCCGGGGTTCGATCACGGCTACCTCCTCACCTCGGACGCGTGGGACAAGCTCGCCGCGCACCGTCCGATCGTGTTCTACGATCAGCGGGGCACCGGCCGCTCGGGTGAATTGAAACCCGGACAGACGTGCACGCTCGCCGACCAGGTGGCCGACCTCGAAGCGCTGCGCGTCAAGCTCGGCGTCGAGCGCATCGACCTCTTCGGTCACTCCTGGGGTGGCTTTTTGGCGATGGCCTACGCGGCCCGGCATCCGGAGCACGTGGCGCACATCGTCTTGTGCGACTCCTCGGCTCCCAAGTGGAGCGACACCGACGACATGCTCAAGAACCTCTTCCCGGAGGCCACCGAGCGGCGAAATCAAGACGAGGCCTTGGCGGCGAGCGGCGACGCCGGCGCGAGCGGCGCCGCCGTGAAGGAGTACTTGAGCATGCTGTTCGTCTCGTCGCGCAAGCGCGACGAGTTCCTCGCGTCGGCGAGCCAGTTTCGCTTCAACGCCGCCGTCAACGACGCCCTCAATTCCGACCTCGGCCACATCGACATCGGACCGATGCTGGCGCGCTTCAAGATGCCGGTGCTCGTCCTGACCGGCCGCTTCGATGCCAACGTGGCGCCGAGCACCGCGTGGAAAATTCACAAGGCGATCGCCGGCTCGCGCTTCGAGGTGTTCGAGCAATCCGGTCATCTTCCCTTCTTCGAGGAGCCGGAGGCGTTCGCGCGCTCCGTCGATCGGTTTCTGCAGTCGCCATGACCTACAGCCGCGTGTTGCGCGCGAAGCTGGAATGGATGCGCCGCCCGCTCGATGCGACGCTCGATCGGTTGTGGGCCGAGCGCGATCAGGCGCGCGCCTATGGCCGCTTTTTGATCCATCTGCACCACGTGATTCGAGCGAGCGTGCCTCTGATGCAGGCGGCGCGCGTGCGCTCCCTCGAGCGCGCCTCGTCAGACCCGGTGTGCGCCGGCCTGGCCGAGTACCTCACCGCCCACATCGACGAGGAGCGCGGTCACGATGCGTGGGCGCTCGAAGATCTCGACGCAGCGGGCGTAGGCCGCGACGCGGCGCTCGAGTGCGTCCCACCGGCGCACACGGCAGCGCTCGTGGGCGCGCAATACTATTGGATCGAGCATCACCACCCGGTGGCGCTCCTCGGTTACCTCTTCGTGCTCGAGGACGGCCCCGCCGACGCCGACGGTTTCCTCGACGAGCTGCGCGCCCGCTCGGGGTTCCCCGAGGCGGCGTTCCGCACGATGCGCCACCATGGGCGGCTCGATGCGGACCATCGCGCGGAGCTCGATCGGCTCGCCGATCGCCTCCCGCTGGCGCGAACGCACAAGGATGCGATCGGCGTCAGCCTCGCTCACACCGCGGCGTCGCTCGCGGAGTGCATCCTGGCGATCACCGCATCGTCCGGACGCGATTAGTCGCGCAGCGTGAGCGTCGCCGCGATCGCCTGATCGCGGGTCCAGCTCGCGCCGCGCTTCCATTCCTCGGCGACGACCGCCTCGCCCAACGCGCGCCTGGCGGCCGCGACATAGCCGTCGAACACCGCCTGGTCTTGCGGCCCCACCTCGGCGCCGAGCGACGCGTTCAGCGCCTCGAACGCGCCGAAGAGGCGGATGCCGTCGATCGGTCGATCGCGCACCACCGCCACGCACGCCATCGACGCGAGGTAATAGGAGATGTGCAGCGGGTAGTTGAAGCCCACCCCCATCTCGAGCGTCTCGGCGAGCAGCGCGGCCGCCGCGCGCCAGTCACCCTCGTGAAGGTGGCAATGCGCCAGGTTCACCGCGAACAGGCTGGGGAACACGATGTTGCCGGTCTGCCGGAAGAGACGAATCGCCTCTTCGTACGCCGTGCGCGCCTCGGCGAAGCGGCCGGTGGCGCGGGCCAGCTCGCCGAGCACGTTCGACGCGAAGGCCGCGCCGAAGGCATCGCCGCTGGCGCGGCACGCGATCATCGCCTGCTCGACGAGCTGCGGCCCGTCGGGGTTCCTGCCGAGCACGACGCCGGTCAGCCCGAGCACGATCTGGGAGCGCGCGGCGCCCGCCATGTCCCCCTGCTCGCGCCAGATGGCGACGCCCTCGTCGGCGTGCACCAGCGCCGACGCGAAATCGCCGCAGACGAGGCTGCTGAGCGCGGCGATCTCGAGCACCTGGGCGCGCTCGCGCGTGCGGCCGGAGCTGCGCGTCTGCGCGAGCGCGCGCGTCGTCCACTCGCGCGCCTCGGTGAGGTGGCCGTGCAAGAGCCAGTACCAGAGCAGCGCGCGCAGCAAACGGATGGTGTCCTCGGCCGCCGGCTGCTCGACGGCCCAGGCCAGGGCGGCGCGGACGTTCTGCGCCTCGGTCAGGAGCTGGCCGGTCGAGCGCCGCTGGTCGGCGCCCATCAGCGAAGGACCGAGCGCATCGGCGAGGGCGACGAAGTGTGCGGCGTGGCGCGCGCGCAGCGGCTCGGCCTCGGGTGTCGCCCGCAGCTCGTCGAGCGCGTACTCGCGGATGGTCTGCAGCATGTCGAGCCGCGGCTCACCCTCGACCTCGCCGCGCCGGAGCAGGCTCTTGTCGCTGAGCGAAGCCAGGCGGTCGAAGACGTCGAGCGACGCGTCGGAGGGCAGCACGCACACCGCCTCGGCCGTCTCGATGTCGAAGCCGCCGGCGAAGACCGCGACGCGGCGGAACAGGATGCGGTCGGCCTCGTCGAGGAGCTGGTAGCTCCAGTCGATGGTCGCGCGCAGCGTCTGGTGGCGCGCCTCGCGATCTCGAGCGTCGCCGCGGAGGAAGCCCAGCCGATCGCGCAGGCGCTCGCGCAGCGACGACAGCGACAGCATCTTCATGCGCGAGGCGGCAAGCTCGATGGCCAGCGGCAGCCCCTCGAGCCGCGTGCAGATGGCGGCGATGTGCGGGGCCGTTTCCGGAGTGACGGCGAAGTCCGGCCGCACGGCGCGGATGCGATCGACGAACAGCCGCGCCGATTCGCAGGACAGGACGTCCGCTTCGGGACCCGCCGGAAGCTCGAGCGCAGGCACCGGGTACTCGCGCTCGAAGCGCAGCTTGAGCGGCTCACGGCTGGTGGCGAGGACCTTGAGGTTCGCGCAGGCGGTCAGGAGCTCGGCGACGGCAGGAGCGGCGGCGGTGATCTGCTCGAAGTTGTCGAGCACGAGCAGCATGGAGCCGCTGCCGATCGCTGCCTTGATCGCTTCGAGCGCCGGATGCCCGGGCCGCTCCGGCACGCCGATGGTCTCGGCGACGAGCGCGGGCACGAGCGCCGGATCCGAGACCGGCGCCAGCAGGACCTGGTAGACGCCCGCCGGGAACTCCTCGGCGAGCGCGCGCGCGACCTCGATGGAGAGGCGCGTCTTGCCGGTGCCACCGGGGCCGGTGAGCGTGACCAGGCGAACGTCGGCGCGGCGGACCAGCCCGCACACCTCGCCGAGCTGCCGCTGTCGGCCGACGAAGGCGGTCGCCTGCGCGGGCAGGTTGTTCGGCCGATGGGCGGCGATGAGCCTCTCGCCGCTCGCCACACCGTCGACGGCGAGCGTGTAGAGGTGCTCCGGGTAGCGCAGCTCGTCGAGGCGGTGGGTGCCGAGATCGTGGCCGGTCGCGCCGCCCAGGTCGGCCTGCTTGACCTGCTCCCACGTGCTCGCCGAGAGCAGCACCTGGCCGGCCGACGCCGCCGCGGCGATGCGGGTCGCGCGATGCACGTCGAGCCCGACGTAGCGCCCGTTGACGAGCCGCGGCTCGCCGGTGTGCAGCCCCACGCGCACGGTGACGGCGACGTCGTCGGGCCAGCGCTCCTGCCGGTGCGCGACGTGGAGCGCGATGGCCGCCAGCACCGCTTCGCGCGCCGACGGGAACGCCGCGAGGCTCCCCTGCCCGCTCAGCGGATGCTCGCCGCTCACGGTGGGGCCATCGACGAGATATCCGCCATGCGCGCCGACCGCACGACGCACCAACGCGCGGTGGCGCGCGACGGCGGGTGCCGCGCGATCACCCAGCCGCTCGACGAGCTCGTCGCCCGCCGCGAGATCGACTTGCAAGAGCGTCACCGTCCCCGACGGCATCTCCGGCAGCGGCGGCGCCGGCGTGTCGCTGCGCCCGATCACGCCGAGGCGCTCGAGCGCGGCGCAGATCTCGTGCGCGCTCGCGAAGCGGTCGGCGGGCGAGCGCGCCAGGCAGCGCAGGATGAGCCGCTCCAGCTCCGGCCCGACGCGCGGGTTGCGCTCCGACGGAGGCTCGGGATCGGCGATCATCGCAGCCGCGACCTGCTCGGGCGTCTCTCCACCGAACAGCTGCGTGCAGGTCGCCAGCTCATAGAGGATCACGCCGAACGAGTAGATGTCGGTGCGCTGGTCGACCTCGAGCCCGAGCGCCTGCTCGGGCGACATGTAGCCGGGCGTTCCGATCACCTGGCCGACGCGCGTCATGCGGTTCGACTCGGCGGCGTCGTCGACAGGCTGCTCGAGCGGGAGGAAGCGCTTGCTCAGGCCGAAGTCGAGGATTCGCACCCGACCTTCGGCGTCCACCATCACGTTGTCGGGCTTGAGATCGCGATGCAGCACGCCTTTGTCGTGCGCGCGCGCCAGGCCCTGCGCGATCTGCAGCGCCAGCCGCATCGCCTCGTCGAGCGGAGGCATGGCAACGAGCCGGGCGAGCAGCGATTGGCCCTCCACCAGCTCCATCGCGATGTAGACCCGGCCCGCGTCCTCGCCCACTTCATAGATGGCGGCGACATTGGCGTGCGACACCGCGGCCGCGGCGCGCGCCTCGTCGATGAAGCGCGCGCGCGCCTCCGCCTCCGCGAGCGGCCTGGCACGCAGCAGCTTGATCGCCACGCGACGCTGCAGGTTCTCGTCTTCGGCCCGGTAGACCACGCCCATTCCGCCGCTGCCGATGATCTCGATGAGCCGAAAGTGGGCGATGCGCGTGCCGCTCAGGTCTTCGATGGCGCGCCCACCCCGGATCATCGACACGGTCGGAATGCCCGCCGCGTCTCGCGAGTCCGAGGATCCGCCCGTCGCCCGGAAGGCGGGGGGTTTCGAGTGGTCGTCGCCCATGCGCGCGCCCGGCGAGGATACCCACGAGCCTCCGCGTCACGCAAGATCGTACCGGTGTGGGGCGGCGCCCCGACCCGCGCGTCAGCCGCTCGCGCTGATCTCCGCTTCGATCGCTTCCCACTCGGCGACGAGCCTCTCGATCTCTTCGTCGAGCTGCGCGCTCTCGCTCACCAACCGATCGATCTCCGCTTGCGGCGTACGCTGATAGAACGTCGGATCCGCGTAGAGCGCGGCGATCTGCTTCCGGCGCTCCTCGGCGGCATCGATGCGCGCGACCAGCTTGTCGCGCTTGGCCGGCAGCGCGGCGATGCGATTGCGCTCGCGTTTTTCCGCCTCCCACGCCGCGCTCTTGTCGGGCGACTTCGCCTTGGTGACGGCCGGCACCCGCGCGAGCACGGCCTCCGCGTCGAGGTGATCGTCGCCGCTGCGCGCGAGATACTCGGCGAAGGTCCCGGGAAAATCGCGCGGCCCCGTCGGGGTCAGCTCGATGATGCGCGTGGCCAGCTTCGACACCAACCAGCGATCGTGCGAGACGAACAGCAGCGTCCCTTCGTACTCACGCAGCCCCTCGGCCAGTGACTGAATGGCCTCGATGTCGAGATGGTTGGTCGGCTCGTCGAGGATCAGCACGTTGGGGCGCTCGACGATGAGGCGGCAGAAGATCAGGCGCGCCGCCTCGCCGCCCGACAGCGATCCGATCCGCTTTTCCGCGTCCTCGCCGGAGAAGAGCACGCGTCCGAGCTGCCCGCGCACGTACGCCGTGCCTTCGCCGGGGCAGACCTCCCAGATGTAATCGAGCGGCGACCGCGCTTCGTCCTTCAAGACGTCGTGGTGATCCTGCGCGAAGTATCCGATGCGCACCTCGTGGCCGAGCTTGACGACGCCGCCATCGGCCTCGACGTGGCCGGTGACGATCTTGAGCAGCGTCGACTTGCCGAGGCCGTTGGGACCGATAAGCGCCACCTTCTCGCCGCGACGAATGACGAAGGACATGTCGCGCAGCACCTGGTTGTCGCCGTAGGCTTTGCGCAGCCCCGCGACTTCGAGCACGTCCTTGCCGCTCGGACGCTCGGGCACAAAGCGGAACAGCGGCGATCGACGCGAGCTCTCCTTGAGCTCTTCGACCTCGATGCGCTCGATCTGTTTGAGACGGCTCTGCGCCTGCTTGGCCTTGGTCGCCTTGGCGCCGAAGCGCTCCACGAACGCGCGTTTGTGCGCGATCTCCTTCTCGGCGCGCTCGATCTCGCCCTCCTTCTGCGTGCGGACGGCCTGCTTCTGCTGCAAGAAGGCGGCGTAGTTCCCGGTGTACGGAAGGATCGTCCCGTAATCGACGTCGAGGATGTGTGTCGCCACGTTGTCGAGGAAGCGCTGATCGTGCGAGATCACCAGCGCCACGCCGCGGTGTGCGGCGAGGAACTTCTCCAGCCAGCGGATCGAGAGGATGTCGAGGTGGTTGGTCGGCTCGTCGAGAAACAGCACGTCGGGGCCGCCGATGAGCACCTGCGCCAGCAGCACGCGCAGCTTGAACCCGCCCGACAGCGTCGACAGCGGCTGGCGATGCACGGCCTTGGGGATGCCGAGGCCCTCGAGCACGGCGGTGGCGCGCGCCTCGAGCGTATAGCCGTCGAAGTGCGCGAGCGTGTCCTCGAGCTCGGCCAACCGATTGGGATCGCCCTCGCCGTGATCGACGATCCGCGCGCGCTCCTGCAGCGCCGACCACACCTTGGCTTCCCCCATCATCGCCAGGTCGCCGATGATCTTGCTGTCGTCGAGAAACCGATCCTGCCGGAGGACGCCGACGCGCGCGCCCGGCGCGATGGTGAAGCTCCCCTGCGACGCCGGCTCGTCGCCCGCCAGGATGCGTAGGAGCGTCGTCTTGCCCGATCCATTGGCGCCGACCAGGCCGTAGCGCGCGCCGGCATTGAGCTGCAAGGAGACGTCGTCGAACAGCGTGCGTCCGCCGAACGACTTGCCGAGCTTGGAGATACTGATCATCGCGGCAAAGCGTTAAGCTAGCATCGATGGCGATGCAAGAGACTCCGGGCGTCCCGCGGCGGACCGTCCACCACGGCGACGCCATCCCCTGGCTCGCCGCGCAAGGACGGATCGCCGGCGCCAGCGTGGTGACGTCGCTGCCCGACGTCTCGGAGCTGCCCGGGCTCGGCTTCGACGGCTGGCGCCATTGGTTCATCGCTGCGGCGCGCGCGGCCATGGGCTGCGTCGCCGACGACGGTGTCGCCATCTTCTTCCAGAGCGACATCCGCCATCACGGCGTATGGGTCGACAAGGGCGCGCTCGTCGCCGCCGCCGCCGTCGATACCGGGATGATGCTCGTCTTCCACAAGATCGTCTGCCGCGTGCCGCCCGGCACCCTCACCTCGGGACGCGCCAGCTACGCCCACCTCATCGGGTTCGCGCGCACGGCCCGCCCGCCACGACGCGCGACCGCCGACGTCCTGCCCGACGGCGGATTCCGCCCCGGGCCGCGCGCGATGGGCGTCAACGCCTGCCTCGCAGCGTGCGAGGTCGTGCAGAGAGACACGCCGACGCGCACCGTGGTCGATCCGTTCTGCGGCTGGGGTACGGTCCTGGCCGTCGCCAACGCCGTCGGGCTCGACGCGATTGGGGTCGATCGCTCGGCGCGCATGTGCAAAAAGGCGCGCACGCTCCACCTCGATCTCGCCCGCGCAGATGCGCCCGAGCGGCGCGGCGTGTCGATCTGACGCTGCCGGTCACCCGGGTCGTGTGCGCGCGCTGCCGCCGTCCGGAGGTGGTGTGCTACTGCGCGCAGCTCCCCGAGCTGCCGACGCGAACGCGGGTGGTGGTGCTGCAGCATCCGCGCGAGCGGCGCGTCGGCATCGGCACGGCGCGGATGGCGCAGCTGGCGCTGCCCAATTCGCTCCTGCGCGTGGGGATCGACTTCGCCGACGACCCGGTGGTCCGCGCGGTGCTCGCCGGAGCGGCGCCGAGCTACCTCCTGTTCCCCGGCCCCGGCGCGCGCGACGTGCGTGAGCTCCCGCTCGAGCAGCCGATCACGTTGGTGGTGGTCGACGGCACCTGGTCGCAGGCGCGTACGCTCGTGCGCGTGAACCCGGCGCTGGCGGCGTTGCCGCGCATCGCGTTCACGCCGCGACGCCCGAGCGCATACGACCGCATCCGGCGCGAGCCGGCCGACTTCTGCGTGTCGACGATCGAAGCGCTCACCGAGGTGCTCAACATCCTCGAGCCCGACGGCGAGCGGTTCGACCCGCTGCTCGTGCCCTTCCACGCGATGGTCGAGCGCCAGGAGCGCTTCGCCAGCGAAGTCGCCGCGAGCCGGCACCAGCGGCGAGAACGAAAGCCGCGCCCGCAAGGGCCGACGCTGGCGATGCGCCTCGGCGCCGAATGGCCACGCCTCGTCTGCGTTCAGGGCGAAGCCAACGGCTGGCCGGCGCGCGATCCGGCGCGCCACGAGCCGGAGATCGTCCACTTCGTCGCCTGTCGGCCGGCGACGGGCGAGCGCTACGAAGCGGTGGTGGCGCCGCGGCACCCGCTCGCCCCGCTCACGCCGCGGCACATCGAGCTGCCCGCCGCGCGGCTCGCCGCCGGCGGCAGCGTCGAGTCGTGGCGGCGATCGTGGCAGGCGTTCTGCCCGCCCGACAGTGTGGTCGTCCAATGGGGAAGCTTCTACACCCGTCTGGCGGCGGCCGAGGGCCTGGCGCTTCCCACGCGCCGCATCGATCTTCGCGGCGAGCTCACCCAGTCGTCGCTGCGCCTGGCCGGCGGCACGCTCGAAGATTGCGTGGCCCGTCTGAAGCTGCCGATCGATCCGCTCGATCTCGCGGGCCGCGGAGGACGGCGCCTGGCGGCGCTCGTCGGCCTCGTCGCTGCGCTCGCGGCCGGAAGTGCGATATAATCGGTGCGGGACGAGCATGCGCGATCGCAAACAGGCGAAGGTCAAGGGCACCAACATGCTGAGCGCCGTGAAGGCCTTGCGCGTGGCGCGCGAGCAGGCACGCGCCGCCCTCGCGCCGCGGCTGCATCACTATCTCGAAGAGCGAATCCTCGTCTCGAGCTGGTATCCGGAGCTGGATCTGATGGACCTTCTGAACGCGCTCGGTAGGCTCATGCCGCCGGGCGGCGGCGATCCCTTCGTGTTCATGGGCCGGTCGACGGCGCGCGAGCACCTCGCAGGCATCTACCGCGCCCACGTCCGCACCGGCGACGTCGAACGCACGCTCCGCTCCGGCGCCACGCTCTGGCAGAACTACCACGACACCGGCAAGCTCACCGTCGAGCTCGACGGCGAGCGGCAGGCGATCGTCAGCCTGCGCGACTTCGCCGCCAGCTCGCGCGAGTTCTGTCGCATCCTGACGGGCTACTTCAGCGAGCTCGTGGATCAAGCCGGCGGCAAGGACGTCGCCGTCACCAAGCTCGACTGCTCCGTCGACCTGGCGCCCGACTGCCGATGGCGCGTCACCTGGACGTAGGCAACGACAGCCGCAGCAGCCGCCGGGCGACGCTGCCGAGCTGTCGCGCGAAGCTGCCGGTGCAATAGGGCAGCCCATAGCGCGCGCAGATCGCGCGCACGCGCGGCGCGATCTCGGGATAGCGCGCCGCCGGCAGATCGGGGAACAGGTGGTGCTCGATCTGGTGGCTGAGGTGCCCGGTCATGAGGTGCAGCCAGCGCCCGCCCTCGATGTTCGCCGAGCCGCGCAGCTGCCGCTCGTACCAGCGCCCGCGGCTCTCGCCCGCCGTCTCGTGCTCGGCAAACACGGCGACACCGTCGGGAAAGTGGCCGCAGAAGATGACCGAGAAGGCCCACAGGTTGCGCACCACGTTGGCGGCCAGGTTGCCCGCCACGACGCGCGGCGCGTTGGCCAGCGCGAGCGCCGGATAGAACGCGTAGTCCTTGCCGAGCTGCCACGCCGCCTTGATCACGAACGGACGCGCGCGCCGCACGAACGTCGCCAGCGACTGCTTGCCGTCGAGGAGCTCGTCGACGCGCAGGTCGTGCGCGCCGACGCCCCACTCGAACGAGAACGCCAGGCCGAGCGCGACCAGCGGCTGCAGCAGATGGGCCGGACGCCAGCGCTGCTCGGGATAGACCCGCAGCCACGCGTAGCCGATGTCGCGATCCTTGCCGAGGATGTTGGTGAAGGTGTGGTGCTCGAAGTTGTGCGAGTGACGCCAATCGTCGCCGGTGCAGACGATGTCCCACTCGTAGCGCTGCGAGTCGAGCGCCGGATCGCGCGTCCAGTCGTACTGGCCGTGCATCACGTTGTGCCCGATCTCCATGTTCTCGAGGATCTTGGCGACCGAGAGCGCGGCCACGCCGGCGACGAAGCTCGCGGGCCCCAAGCCGCAGGCGAGTAGCAGCCGGCCCGCCGCCTCGTTGTAGTGCGCCGCGCGAATCGTGCCGCGGATGTGGTCGACATCGCGCTGCCCGACGTCGGCGACGATCTCGTCGCGGATCGCGTCGAGCTCGCGGCCGAACGCGTCGGCTTGCTCCCCGGTCAGTGTGGCAGTCGTGGTCATGTGCTTCCTTTCGTCAAAGCCCGAGCTCGAGATCGGAGAGCGCGCCCGAGATGCACAGCTGGATCTCCTCGTCGCGCTCGCTCGACACGGCGCCGGTGACGAGGTTGCGCACCGTGCCGGCGCGTTTGGTCGACGTGCAGCTCTTGCAGATGCCCATGCGGCAGCCGTGCTTGGGCCGCTCGCCGGCGCGCTCGAGCTCGTCGAGGAGCGCGGCGCCCTCGCGCACGGCGCAGTGCCGGCCCGAGCGCGCGAGCGCGACCATGCGCGTCTCGCGGTCGGGGCCCGCCGCAGCGTCGACCGCGATCGCCGTGACGGAGGCCGGCGCCGCGGCCGCGGACGGCAGGGAGAAGCGCTCGCGCGTCAGCCGCGCCCGGGCGCCCGCCGCGTCCCACATGCGCTCGACGCGCGCCATCAGGCCCGGCGGCCCGCACAAGAAGGTCGCGCGCTCGGCGAAGTCCGGCACCGCCGCGGCGAGCTGCGCCTCGCTGAACACGCCCGCGCCGCCGGCGTCGTCGTCGAACGCGTAGACCAGCCGCAGCCGACTGCGCCGGCCGGCGAGCTCGCGCAGCTCGCCGCCGAAGATGGCGTCGCGGCGGCTGCGCGCGTAGCACACGAGCACCACGTCGCCGACGGCGTCGCGGGCGTCGAGATCGCGCAGGATCGACATCGCCGGCGTCACGCCGCTGCCGCCGGTGACGAACAAGAGGCGCTCCGGCGGCGCCGCGGGCAACACGAACTCGCCGGCCGCCGCGCCGAGGTGCAGGACGTCGCCCGGACGCACATGCTCGTGCAACCAGCGCGACACGCGCCCCTTGTGCGCTCGCTTGACGGTGATCCGCAGCAGCGGATCGGCCGGCGCCGACGACAGCGAGTAGCAGCGCGCCAGGCGCACGCCGTCGGCCTCCACGGTCACCGTCGTGAACTGGCCGGCACGGTATCCGCCCCAGCCCGCGCCCGGCCGCAGGAGGAAGCTCTTGACGTCGCGCGCCTCGTCGATGACGGCGACGACGCGCGCCCGCCGCTGGTCCGAGGCCCAGCGGCCGTCGAGGCGACCGGCCCAGAAGCGCGCCTGCCGGTCGAGGAACAGCCGCCGCGCCACGGTTCCGCGCGTCCGCCGCCACGCCGCCTCCAGCCGCGTGGTCTTCGTGCTCGTCTTCGGATTCGTCTTCGTCGACATGCTCACAACCTACCTACTCGT
The DNA here is from genome assembly GCA_035607415.1 of Polyangia bacterium. Classification (GTDB taxonomy): domain Bacteria; phylum Myxococcota_A; class Polyangia; order Palsa-1104; family Palsa-1104; genus JAQBQH01. The sequence goes on along the minus strand of DATNAQ010000096.1, from coordinate 4,932 downwards.
AACTTACGCTTCGGTAGGTTAATGTCAATGACACGAGTGTAACCAGCCGTTTTGCAACGGTTGCGTAAGTTACCATTCGGTACTAGCCTCTCCTCATGAGCGGCGTGACCAGGTCCCGACGGCTGTCCGGCAGCGAGCGGCGCGCGCAGCTCATCGACGTCGGCCGCGCCGTCTTCGCCAAGCGCGGCTACGAGGGCGCCGCGATGGAAGAGATCGCCGACCGCGCCAAGGTCTCCAAGCCCATCGTCTACGAGCACTTCGGCGGCAAGGAAGGCTTGTACGCCGTCATCGTCGACCGCGAGATGGACTACGTGGTGCGGCGCATCGTCGAGGCCATCGCCGCCGGCACGCCGCGCGAGCGCGTCGAGCGCGCCAGCCTCGCCTTTCTCACCTACGTCAAGGATCACCCCGACGGGTTCGCCGTCCTGTCACAGGACTCGCCGCTGAGCGCGACGCGCGGGCGGCTGTCGAGCCTGCTCAACGATCTGGCCGAGCGCGTCGGCGACATCTTCGCCTCCTCGTTCAAGCAGGCCGGCTACGACCCCAAGGCCGCGCCGATCTACGCGCACGCGCTCGTCGGCATGGTCACCTTCGTCGGCAAGTGGTGGACCGACGTGCGCAAGCCGTCCGTCGACGAGGTGGCCAAGCACATCGGCGCGCTCGCGTGGATGGGGTTACGCCACCTGCCGAAGCGCCCGACGCTGAAGATCCACGTCGACTGATTACTCGTCCTTGCCGCCGCCCGCGCCGGTGAAGCCATCCTCTTTGTGCCGGAAGAGGACGTTGAACGTGGTCAACGAGCCGTAGCAGCGCGTGATGTACTGCTGCAGGTGCACCTTCTCCTCGTCGCTGAGCTTGGCGTGCCCGTTGATCTGCTGCTCGAGCACGCGCAGCCGGTCGCGCAGCATCACGATCTTGTGAAAGAAGACGTCGATCGGGATCTCCTTGGCGCCGAGCGCCGGATCGCGCGGCCAGATCTCGAGCTTGCCGCCGCTCCAGCGCGCGCCGAGCTCGACGGGCTCGTCGTCGGCGAGGATGGGGGTCAGCTCGTCCTTGACCGCGTTGCGCACGATGCGGTCGATCTTGTCGAGGTCGCTGAGGTCGAAGGCCATGCCCATCTATACACCGAGCCACCGCGTGCGTTGCCAGCGCTGCCGAGGGCGGCGTGAAGGCTGGCCTCGCGAAACTGTCTCCGGCGCGCGCGCCGCCATCAGATTCCTGAGTCGCGTGTCGAGCCACCGGCACCTAACTGTGCAACGCCACGCACGACGCCGACGGCATCGGATTTGCTGAGGCCCGGCGGCGAGCGAGGAGAACATGCATCGTCTTTGGGTCGCCCTGATCCTGACCGGCTGCACGCACGCGAGCCTTCCACTCGGCAACGGATCCGACATGGCGCAGCCGGCCGCCGGGGACATGGCCACGCCCGTCGGCGCTGCCGTCCCCGACCTGACGCCGCCGCCCGCGTGGCAGCCGCAGCCGAGCCCGACGACGCAGAGCCTGCGCGGCGTGTGGGGCTCGAGCGCGACGGACGTCTACGCCGTCGGTTTGCAGGGCACGATCCTCCACTCGGGCGGCGACGGCCTCTGGACGGCGCAGACGAGCGGAACGACCAAGGACCTGCACGCGATCTGGGGCTCGGGCCCGCACGACCTGTACGCCGCCGGCGACGTGCTCCTGCACTCGACGGGCGACGGCGCCTGGGCGCCACAGACGGCGCCGTCGGGGCTCATGGGCGTGTGGGGCAGCGCGGCCGACGATCTCTACGTCGCGGGCCTGTTCGGCATCAGCCACTCGACGGGCGACGGCACCTGGACCGCGCTGTCGCAGCCCGAGCCGTGGGGCGGCTACTTCCACGCGCGCGGCACCAGCGCGACGGACGTGTACGCGGTCGGCGGCTTCATCAACCTGAACGATCCGAGCAAGGGAGGCGGCGTGGCGCACCTGACGAACGCCCAGTGGAGCTGGACGCGGCTCTCGCCGCCCGACGAGATGAAGGACATCGCGTTTACGAGCGCGGGCGCGTTCATCGTCGGCTTGTCGGGGCAGATCTGGGCCCAGCCGAGCGGTGGCAGCACCTTCACGCAGCAGACGTCGCCGGTGCCGTGGGATCTACAAGGCGTGTGGGCCGACGACGCCGGCACGCTGTGGGCCGTCGGCGGCAGCGGCTCGGTGCTACGCTCGTCGGGCGACGGTCACTGGACGAGCGAGGCCTCGCTGTTCGCCCTCGATCTCTGGGGCGTCTGGGGCTCGGGCGCGCACGACGTCTACGCCGTCGGCGACAACGGTCAGATCTTCCACTTCAACTGAGGCGCTTGCCGAACTTCGCGTAGAACGCCGCGAACACGAGGACGATCCCGACGTTGGCCATCAACCGCGCCCAGAAATGGTTCCTGAAGAACAGGACGTCCACGCCGACCACGACGACGATCAGCGCCACCACGTAGAGCACGAGCCCCCACGACATACGAACGAAGATACCGCGCAAGCTCGCCGTCGCAAGAGGCGCGCGGCGTCAGTCGACGATGAACAAGCGCGCGCCGAGCGGGCTCGACGAGCGGTGCTCGCCGTCGTCGTCGGCGACGGCGTAGCCCTGACCGGCAGCGAGCGTGACGCGGCGGCCATCCCGCAGCTCGGTGACCAGCTCGCCGGACAACACGAAGACGACGTGCCCGCGCGCGCACCAATGGTCCGCGACATACCCGGGCGCGTACTCGACGACGCGCGCGCGCACGTCGCCTCGCTCGAAGGTGCGCCACGTGGCCGTCCCCGGCGCGCCCGAGTGGGTGATCGGGGCCAGCGCATCCCAATCGATCGTCGTGAACGGCAGCTCGCCGAGCTTCATGCGCGGCAAATCTATCACGGCGGTGACGGAGCACTTCGGTCCCGGAGCGCAGATCGTGTACGCTCGTCGGCGGTGACGCAGCGCCTCTTCCTCGTCGTCGCGCTCGCGGTCGCCGGCTGCGGCAGCGGAAGCGGCGACAGCTGCAACCTCTGGCTCGGCGACTGGACCGGCCGCCTCGCCTACGCCTGGACCGCGCCCGACGGCACGAGCGGCTCGACCGACCTCCACGTCACCTTCACCGTCAGTGGCTGCGGGCCGACCTTCCCCGAGCTCAACCTCGTGCAAGGCAACGTGACCGCGCTCGCCGGCGACGTCGCCGGCCTCGGCGCTGCGCAGCTCTCGCCCGATCCGCCGGTCTGCCCGCCGAGCGGCTGCGCCGGCGAGCTCCACGTGCCGATCCAGTTGCCGCCGGGCGACGCCTACGCCGGCTGGGATTGGGGGCTGAACTTCACCGGCGGCAACGTCACGTCGGCGACGAGCGTGCTCGTCTTCGACGCGGCCGGCAAGAGCCTGACGTCGATGCCGAGCGATGCGGCCTGGAAGGTGTCGCCCGACGACGCCTTGCGCGCGGGGCTGCCCGCCGGCGCGACGTTGACCTATCCTTCGTACGAGCTATCCCACTAGCTGTGAAGTCCCAACACGTTGTTCAGTAGTTGAAGTTGTTCATCCGGGTCCGTCTTGGCGATGCTGGAAGTCGCCAAACACCCAACTCCACCAAGGGAGCCCGGATGAACCTTCACAGTCTTGCCCGAAGCTGTCCCGCCAGTCGAGAGCTGTTGGTGCAGCGTATCAGCGACGAGGGCTGGCGCGTAGGCGACGCGGCGAGCGCTGCGGGAGTCAGCACCAGGACTGCGTACAAGTGGCTGAAACGCTTCCGCAGCGACGGAGTAGGCGGTCTCCGCGACCGCTCCTCGCGGCCGCTGCGGATGCCGCGGCTAACGGCGAGCGAGTGGCAACTTCAGGTGATCACGCTGCGACGCGAGCACCGGATGACAAGTCCGACAATCGCGCGGCAGCTACGATTGCCACGCTCGACGGTGTGCAGGATTCTGCGTCGGGCGGGAATCTCGCGACTTCGCGATCTAGATCCGCCGCTGGTCGTGCGCCGCTACGAAAAGCAGCGACCGGGCGAGCTCGTGCACGTCGACATCAAGAAATTGGGGCGCTTCGCACGAGCCGGCAAACGAGTGACCGACGACCCGCGACGAGCCAATCGCGGCATCGGCTGGGAATTCGTCCACGTCTGCGTCGACGATGCAACCAGGCTGGCCTACGTCGAAGCGCTCGACGACGAGCTCGGCGCGACGAGTGCCGCATTCTTCGAACGAGCGATCGCGTGGTTTGCCAGCCTCGGCATACGCGTCGAGCGCGTCATCAGCGACAATGGCTCGGGCTACCGCTCATTCGTCTTCGCTCAGCTCTGCAAGGTGAACTTGATTCGGCACCTTTTCACGAAGGCGTATCGGCCGCAGACCAACGGCAAAGCCGAGCGATTCATCCAGACACTGCAGCGCGAATGGGCCTACGCCCGGCCCTACGACTCGTCAGAACAGCGACGGCAGGTGCTGCGACCGTGGGTGCGCCACTACAACCGCCGCCGACCTCATGGCAGTCTCGATGGCGAGACGCCATTCGCCAAGCTCAAGCGACTCGGATGAACAACGTGTCGAGACACCACATCTAGCGCGCGCCTCGAGCGCGCGCGCCCCGCGCGCTTCGTCTACAATCGCGGGATGACCAGCTCCGAGCGCGTGTTTCGCGACGAGGCGTGGAAGAACGAACGCGTCATCAGCGTGCTGCGCGCGACCATCTGGATGGCGATCGGCATCGTCATCCTGATCACGCAGACCAAGCAGCTCGGCCGCGTCAACACGATGGGCGTCTTGTCGGTGGCGTGGGGCGCGCTCTCGCTGGCGTCGACGTGGCTGCTGTTGCGCCGCGCCTATCACCCGTCGGTGCCGGCGCTGGCCACGCTGTGCGACATCGCGGTGCTCTGCATCTCCGTCGACAACTGGCTGGCGATGAACAGCGCCGCGCGGCCGGAGCTGGCGAAGCACCTCGTGTGGGGATGCGAGATCCCGCTCATG
>DATNAQ010000082.1:0-18184 GCA_035607415.1 Polyangia bacterium | reverse complement strand
GCACCTTCGACGTCAGCGTGCTCGAGATGTTCGAGGGCGTGCTCGACGTCAAGGCGTCGGCCGGCAACAACCACCTCGGCGGCGGCGACTTCGATCGCGCGGTCGCCGAGTGGCTGGCGCGCGAGTTCGAGACGGCGCACGGGATCGATCTGCGCAACGACGTCAAGGCGATGGTGCGGCTCAAGCAGGCCGCCGAGCAGGCCAAGATGGAGCTGTCGTCGATGACGGCGACGAACATCATGCTGCCGTTCATCGCGGTGAAGAGCGCCGAGCCGCTGTCGCTCGAGCTGGAGCTGACGCGCGCGCGGCTCGAGGAGCTGATCGGGCCGATGATCCGCTCGACGATCGAGCCGGTCGAGTCGGCGCTGCGCGACGCCAAGCTCGACAAGTCGCGCATCACCGACGTCGTGCTCGTCGGCGGCAGCTCGCGCATTCCGCTGGTGCAGTCGCTCTTGCACGACTACTTCGGCAAGGAGGCGCGCCGCGGCGTGAATCCCGACGAGGCGATCGCGCTCGGCGCGGCGGTGCAGGCGGGGCTGAAGTCGGGGGCCATCTCGACCGAGCGCGGGATCATGATCACCGACGTCTGCCCGTTCACGCTCGGCGTCGAGGTGGTGGCCAACACCGGCTCGCACCACGGAACGAAGATGGGCGGGATGTTCTCGCCGATCATTCCGCGCAATTCGACCGTTCCTGTCAGCCGTACCGAGGTCTACTCGACGACGGGCGATCAGCAGCGCATCGTCGACATCAAGGTCTACCAGGGCGAGTCGCGCCTGGTGAAGAACAACACGTTCCTCGACTCGTACTCGATCGACGGGATTCCGCCGGCGCCGGCGGGGCACGAGAAGGTGGCGATCACGTTCACCTACGACGTGAACGGGATCTTGAACTGCAAGACCAAGATCGTGTCGACGGGCAAGGAGGCGATGCTCGTCGTCGACAAGTCGGCGCAGCGCATGTCGGAGGGCGACAAGGGTCGCGCGAAGGAGCGGCTCGACGGGGAGTGGAAGGGGGAGCCGAAGCCGGCGGGCGGAGCGATGGGCGGTGCGGGGCCGAGCGGAGCGCCGTCGACCGGCGCGCCGTCGAGCGGAGCGCCGTCGGCCGGCGCGAGCGCTGCGGCGATCGTGGTGGCGGCGCGCGCGAAGCTCGGCAGCGTCGACGCGAGCAACAAGGCCAAGATCGAGAAGCTCGTCGGCGAGCTCGAGGGCGCGAGCGACGCGGCGACGCGGGCGCGCGTGGATCGCGAGCTGACGCAGCTTTTGTTCGAGCTCGACTAGTGACGCACCCGTTCCTCGACGAGCTGAAGCGCGACGTGGTGCTGCGTCCCGACGACGCGGCCGCGCGCTATCGCCTCGCCGAGGCGCTCTTCGCCGACGGCGACTTCGTCGGCGCCGCCAAGCAGCTGGAGAAGGCGCTCAAGCTCGACGCCGCCGACGCCAACGCGCGGCGCCTGCTCGCCAAGTCGTACGAGCGCGCCGGGCGCGGTCCCGATGCGCTGAAGACGCTCGAGGAGCTGGCGCGGCGCACGCCCGACGACGTGTCGGCGCGCGAGGAATTGACCGAGCTGTTCCTGGCGCAAGGGCGCGTCGACGATGCGCTGGTGCACGCCGAGGAGGCGGCGCGCCTGTCGCCGCTCGATCCGCGCAAGCATCGTACGGCGGCGGATCTGTATCGCATGAAGCGCCTCCTGCCGCAGGCGCGCACCGCGCTCGAGCGCGCGCAGAAGCTGGCGCCCGAAGATCCGCACATCGCCGCCGAGCTGCGCGAGCTGTACCTCGAGCTCGGCGACGACGCCGCCTCCGAGCGCGTGGCCGGCGCGCGCGATCGCGGCTACTTCCTCGCGCAGGCGAAGGCGGCGCTCGCCGGCGCGCGGCTCCAGGAGGCCGTCGCCGGCGGCGCGCTCGCCGAGGCCGCGAGCGCGCTGCGCAACGGCGACACCAACGCCGCCAAGCGCGCGCTCATGGTCGCGGGCGCCGACGAAAAGCAGAAGGCGGCCTACGAGTTCTTGCGCGGCGAGGTCCTGCTCGTCGACGGCGAGGCCGATCGCGCCGAGAAGGCCTTCCGCGCCGTCGTCGATCGCGCCGGCGACTTCGGGCTCGCCTACAATCGGCTCGGCGATCTGTTGCAACATCGCGGCGCGCTGCGCGAGGCGGTCGGCTTCTACGAGCTGGCGCTGCGCCACGCGCCCGACGACGCCAACGCCGCCGAAGATCTGGGGGACGTGCTCGCCACGCTCGGCGAGCGCGAGCGCGCCATCGCGATGTACCGCGAGGCCGCCGATCGCGATCCGAAGTCGCGCGCCGCCGACAAGCTGCGCTCGCTCGATGACGCCGCGCGCGCGGCGGCCGAAACGGCACCGGCGGTCGGCAAGATCGGCGTGCTCGGCTGGACGCCGTCGGGCGGCGCGGTGTCGCCCCTCGAAGCGGTCGCCGTCGTCGGCCACGGCCAGCTCATCTTCTCCGGCAACGTCGGCAGCGTCGGGCGCGAGGCGGGCATGGTGGCCTTTTCGTGCCTCAAGTTCAAAGCGCGCGATCTTCAGATCAACGAGCTCGTCGCCAGCTACGACCTGCACCTGCACTTCACCGACACCGAGGTCGGCAAGGACGGGCCGTCGTCGGGGCTGGCGCTGGTGCTCGCCGGCATCAGCGCCTATCAGCAGCGTCCGCTGCGCGCGGGGCTGGCGGCGACGGGCGAGATCACGATCCACGGCGAGGTGAAGCCGGTCGGCGGCATCCACGAAAAGATCGTGGCCGCGCACCTCGCCGGGTTCCGCACGGTCTTGATGCCGCGACGCAACCTCAAGGAAGCGCGCGAGCTGCCGCCAGAGGTGGCGTCGAAGATGGAGCTCGTGTTCGTCGATTCGGTGGCCGAGGCGATTGTAAAGGCGATGGTGTGAACATGGGCGAGAGCGCGCACAACTTCTACGAAGTCCTCGGGATCGATCGCAGCGCCGACGAGCGCGCGATCAAAAAGGCCTACTTCGCGCTGGTGCGCAAGTTCCCGCCGGAGACGCACCCCGACGACTTCAAGCGCATCCGCGAGGCCTACGAGGTCCTCTCCAATCCGCAGTCGCGCGCCGACTACGACGCGGTCAATCAGTACGACCAGTACGGCGCCGAGGTCTCGACGCACCTCAAGGCCGGCACCGAGGCGATGGAGCAGTCGGACTGGGCGCGCGCGCAGTCCGAGCTCATCGCCGTGCTCGAGCAGCAGCCGCAACTGCACTTCGCGCGCGATCTGCTCGGAATGGCCTATTTGAACGCGCACAAGCCCGCGGACGCGATGCGCGAGTTCACGCGCCTCGTCACCGAGCAGCCGGCCAACGCGGTCTATCACCTGCACAAGGGCTACGCGCACTACGCGCAGAATCAGTACGCGCCGGCGCTCGACTGCTATCGCGAGGCGCGCAAGCTCGATCCCGCCGACACGCGCTCGCTGGTCGCCACCGCCGATTGCCTGGTGGCGCAGAAGCAGTACGAGCCGGCGCTGCTCGAGCTCGATCGCGCCATCGGCCTCGACGGACAGGTCGACTTCAACGACTTCGTCTTCTTCATGCGCAAGGTGCAGATCCAGCTCCTGCGCGACCGCGGCGATCTCGCCGAGCAGGAGCTCGATCAGATCTTCAAGATCCTGCCCGACGACCCCGAGGTGAAGAAGTACGTGGCCACGCGCCTGGCGTCGCTGGCGTCGGACCTGTTCGCGATGAAGCGCTCGGCCGACGCCAATCGCCTGCTCGTGCGCTGCAAGAAGCTCGATCCGTCGCGCAAATCGATGGAGTACACGTTCCCCGCGCGCACCAAGCTGCGCATCGACGCGCTGCCCGCGGCGTCGCAGGAGTGGCTGAAGAAGCACGCGAGCGAGTGGGCGCCGGGCAAGCTCAAGCACAACGCCAAGGCGGGGCCGATCGTGCTCCTCGTCATCGCCATCGGCGTGCAGCTGTTCGCGCTCAACGCCGGGTTCAACACGCGGCGCGCGTGGGACGACGGCCAGCGCGCGCTGATGTGCCTCCTGCTCGTCGGCGCGCCGCTCCTTCTGGCGCTGGCGATGCGCATGGTGCGGCGCGTGTCGCGCTCGCCGTACGGCAAGTACACGACGATCCACCCCTGCCATCTGCTGCAGGTCGAGGTCGACAAGCTGACGGTGTGGCCGCTCGTGAACCTGCACGACGTGTCGCTCACGCACCACTCGACCAACGGCGTCTACTCGCACACCATCTGCCGGCTCAACTTCGCCGGCACCATCTGCAACATCACCGTTCGCGGGCAGCAGGCGTCGGTCGATTGGGCCAACCTCGTGCTCGAGCAGCGGCGCAAGGTGCTCGACCTCATGAGCATGGGCCTGCTCGAGGCCGAAGAGGGGTTCGACCTCGTGCCGCCGTCGCTGTTGCAGCCGGGCAAGGCGGGGCCGCCGGCGCCGAAGGACAAGACGACGTTTCAGTGGTACGGCGCGTGGGCCGCGGCGGGCCTCGTCATGTTCGCCGTCGCCATTCCGCTCAACCTCGGCGCCGCCGAGCGCTACGCGTGGGATTCGGCGTCGCGCTATCCGACGCTGAGCTCGTATCGCGACTACCTCACGCGCTTTTCGTCGGGCAAGCACGTCGCCGAGGCCAAGCAGCGCGTCGACGAGTTCTACGACCGGGCGATCGCGCAGTATCGCGAGCGTGCCGGCTCGACGACCGCCGGCGCGAAGGCGATCGTGACCGTGCTCGAGGCGCTCAAGGCGTCGGGCGCGCCGTCGGTGAAGGTGACCTATCAGTCGGCGATCGACTTCTCGGCGACGAAGCAGTTCCCCGAGAAGGGCATCATCGACGCCGAGCCCGCCTTCACCGACGCCGAGAACAAGGCGCGCGAGCGCAGCATCACCTCGGAGCTGAGCCGCTCGTTCGGCAACGTCGTCGGCGACGACATCATCGACTTCGACGACGGCGGCTATCGCTCGCGCTACGACTATCGCGCGCATCGGCCGATCCTCGAGGGCGAGCGCAAGGCGGGGCCGATCACGTTCGCGATCTCGTATCGCGTCGGGCCGTCGGGGACGATCTACGAGTCGACCACGGGCGCGTCGCGCAAGTTCTACGGCATCCTGTTCGAGTGGTCGCTCGCGATCACCGACGACAAGGGGACCGAGATCTACAAGACCCAGTTGTCGTCGGCGCCGGCGAAGAACATCCACTACACGACGTCGGGCTACGTGCCGAGCGACATCCTGCCCTACACGAAGATGGCGGAGTCGGCGTTCGAGGAGTTCGGGCGCAAGCTCGCCGGCGACTTCGGCGTCAGCATCGCCAAGCCGGCCGACGCCGACTTCGGCAACGACGTGCCGACGGCGGGGCGGTACGGCCGCGGCCTGTCGCCCGAGATGAAGAAGGCGCTCGACGACATCGCCAAGAACAGCCAGATCTCGAACGACGAGATGCGCAAGATCCTCGAGCAGGCGACGAAGAAGGCGCCGAGCCAGTCGTACTAGCCGCGCGGGTCAGGCCTCGGGCTTGACGGCGACGAACTTCAGGGTCGGCGTCGCCGGCGGCGGCTCCGACGGCTCGATCGTCAACACCAGCACGGTCGCGCCGTTGCACTGTGGGCAGTCCGGCAGGAGCCCGCGCGTGTGCGGCTCGAACAGGAAGCGACACTTTGTACAACGCACCATCCCCGCGTTATGGCGTCGCCGCGCAGGGCGTCAACTGTCACGAATCTGCACGCTCCAGGGCCTGCTGTAGATCGCCAATCAAGTCGTCGACATGCTCGATTCCGACGCTGATGCGAATGAGCCCGTCGGAGATGCCGAGCTTCTGCCGGTTGGCCGGCGGGATCGACGCGTGGGTCATGATCGCCGGCAGCTCGATGAGCGACTCGACGCCGCCGAGCGACTCGGCGCAGGCGAACAGCTGCGTCGAGCGCAGCATCGCGCGCGCGCGCTCGAGCGCCGGCTTCTTGCCGTCCTTGATGACGAACGAGATCATGCCGCCCGGCCCGCGCAGCTGCCGCTCGGCGAGCGCGTGCTGCGGATGCGACGCCAGGCCCGGGTAGATCACCTTCTCGACCGCGGCGTGCGCCTCGAGCCACGCGGCCACCTTGCGCGCGTTCTCGACGTGGCGCTCCATGCGCACGTGCAGCGTCTTGGTCCCGCGCAAGACGAGGAAGCAGTCCATCGGCGACGGCACCGCGCCGATCGCGTTCTGCAGGAACGAGAGCCGCTCTTTCACTTCGTCGTCGCGCGTGATGACCGCGCCGCCGACGACGTCGGCGTGACCGTTCAGGTACTTCGTCGTCGAGTGCACGACCATGGTCGCGCCGAGCTCGAGCGGCCGCTGCAACGCCGGCGTGAGGAACGTGTTGTCGACGGCGAGCCAGACCTTGCGCTTCTTGCAGATGTCGGCGACGGCGGCGATGTCGCACAGCTTGAGCAGCGGGTTGGTCGGCGTCTCCACCCACACGAGCTTGGTGTTGGGCCGCATCGCCTCGCCGAACGCGGTCGCGCTCGTCGGATCGACGTAGGTGAACTCGAGCCCCATCTGCTTCATGACGCGCTCGAAGATGCGATACGTGCCGCCGTACAAATCGTCGCCGGCGACGACGTGGTCGCCCGCGCGCAGCATGTGCAGCACCGTCGTCGTGGCCGCGCAGCCCGAGGCGAACGCCATGCCGTAGCGCCCGCCTTCGAGCGCCGCGAGGTTGCCTTCGAGCGCCTGGCGCGTCGGGTTCTGCGAGCGCGAATATTCGTAGCCCTTGTGCTCGCCGGGCCCGGCCTGCACGTAGGTCGAGGTCATGTACACGGGCACGCTGATGGCGCCCGTCGTCGGATCGGGCGCCTGCCCGGCGTGGATGGCGAGAGTCTCGAGGTGCGTCGACTTGGTGTTCATGGGTTCCACATCTCCTTCTGCAGCCGCCAGCGCGCGTCGTCGCCCTTGTGCAGGACGAGCAGCATCTTGCCGCGGCTCTCGACGGGCGGCTTGCCCGCGGTCAGCTCTACGATTTGATGATCGATGCACCACTCCGACGCCACGCGCCCTTCGACGCGGACATCGAAGCATTGGAATTCGAACGTGAGCATGCGGGCGCCCGGCATGCGCCCGAGGACGTCGTCGAGGAACTTGCCGATCGCCTTCTTGCCGACGAGCGGCGGCTGATTCGGCAGCAGGCTCACGCCGTCGTCCTCCCACAGCGCCAGCGACGCGGCGTTCGACATCTTGCGCGTCGCCTCGTCGAGCGCGTGGTTGAAGCGCGCGATCTCGGTGTTGGCGTCGGCGCGCGCCGTCGTCGCCAGGCTCGCGACGGCGAGCGCGAGCGTGATCGCAACGGTGGCGCGGCGATACATGGCCGGGAAGCTATCACACCGGAGAAGGCGCGGGCGAGCGCCGCCGTACCATGATCATGCGCGCGCTCGCGGTCGCTCTCACGCTCGCCGCCGCCTCGACGGCGTGGGGCGATGCGACCGTGCCGCCGGCGATGCCGGCGACGCCGCGCTACGAGGCGTGCCGCGCGCGCATGGAGTCGGCGCGCCGGGCGCTCGCCGCCACGCCCGCGTTCGCCGACGTGCACCTCGTTTTCGACCACGGCTACAACCCCGGCTCGTCGCCGCGCGACGACTGGGAGGTCACGGTCACGGCGACGAGCGGCGGCCGCAAGCTGAGCGGCATGGTCGGCATCGGCAACAGCGGCCAGTGGTCGTTCTTCCCGCGCGGCCGCTGGTTCGACAACTCGGGCATGTGGCGCGAGACCTTCCGCGTCGAGCGCTATCCCGTCGGTGCGCACGAGATCGCGGCGATCATCGAGGGCGACGCCATTCCGCTGCGCCGCGCGCGCGCGTTCGCCGCCATCGTGTGCCCCGCGATCGACGACTGCCTGGCGATGCCGCGCTGACGGCGCGGCGCGCGACGACGCCCTAGACTCCGCCGTCGCCGTTCGCGCAGTGCACGTGCTGGTCGTCGCCGCAGACGCATTCGTGCGACTGCGGGCATTGACCGGGGGGCCCGCCGCAGAGCGCGCCGGTCGTGGCGCTTTCGCAGAGGGTGGAGCCGCCGCTGAAGACCCAGCGGTTCTCCGGCCCGACACAATCGAGCTGGTTCTCGAAGCCGTAATCGCAGACCAGGCCTGGCATCGTGCAGGGGCTGCCGTCGGCGCTCTCGCCGAAGGTCACGTCGGGGCACGCCGTCGAGTGGCAGAACGCAGCGTTGGAGTGGCAGCCGCAGACCATGTCGCCGTCGGTGCACTCGAAGTCGCTGGTGTGGCCGGCGCAGCTCGGCGCGCGCGAGCAGCCGCCCGCGGCCAGATCGGGCGCGGCCAGATCGGGCGCGCCAGACGTCGCGGCGTCGTCATCGCAGCCGGCGACGAGCGCGAGCACGACGAGCACGAGCGCGCGCATGATCCTAGGCTCCACCGTCGGCGTCGGTGCACTGGACGTGGTTGTCGTAGCCGCACTTGCAGCTGCCGCCGGAGGGCCAGATCGTCCGCAGCATGTGCGATCAGGCGCGCTTCGACGCCAGGTACTCGATGAGATCGATCTTGGTGATCACGCCGACCAGGTCGTCGCGCTCGAGCACGCACACCAGCTTGGCCTCGTTGAAGATGTTCTTGAGCAGCTTGATCTTCGTCTGCGGCGTCACCGTCGCGTAGTCGGCTTCGACCAGCTCGTCGACGGGCACGTCCATCGAGCCCGGGTTCTTCAAGAGATAATTGAGCAGATCGATCTCGCTCACCAACCCCGAGAGCCGCCCGCGATCCATGACCGGGATCTGCGAGATGTCGTGCTCCTTCATGAGGCCGATGACGTTGCGCAACGAGTCGCCGCGCTTGGCCGAGATGATGCCGCGCTGCTGCTTCTTCTGCGCCAGAAGGTCGCGCACCGTCCCGAGCGGATCCTCCTCCTCGAGGAAGCCGTTGGAGCGCATCCACTCGTCGTCGAAGATCTTCGACAGGTACTTCTGCGCCGAGTCGGGCAAGAGCACCACGATGTTCTTCTTCTCGTTGCCGAGCTGCTCGGCGTACTTGATCGCGCCCGCCACCGCCGCGCCGCACGAGCCGCCGCAGAACAGGCCCTCCTGGCGCACCAGCTCGCGCGTGAGCAGGAAGCACTCTTTGTCGTCGACGCGCATGATGGTGTCGATGATCTTGAGGTTCATCGTCCCGGGCAGAAAGTCCTCGCCGATACCCTCGACGTAGTACGAGAACGGCTTCGTCATGCGCCCGGTCTTGACGTACTCGTAGTAGAGCGAGCCGATCGGATCGACACCGACGACCTGGAAGCCCGGCTTCTTCTCCTTGAAGTACTTGCCGCAGCCCGAGATGGTGCCGCCCGTTCCCATGCCGGCGACGAACACGTCGATCTCGCCGCCGGTCTGCTCCCAGATCTCGGGGCCCGTCGAGAGGTAGTGCGCTTCCGGATTCGCCGGGTTGTAGTACTGGTTCGAGTGAAACGAGTTCGGCGTCTCCTTCACGAGCCGCTTGGTCACCTCGTAGTAGCTGCGCGGATCCTCCGGCTCGACGGCGGTCGGGCAGATCACGACCTTGGCGCCGAACGCGCGCAGCGCCGCGATCTTCTCGTTCGACATCTTGTCGGGCATGACGAAGATCGACTTGTAGCCGCGGATCGCAGCGACGAGCGCGAGCCCGGCGCCGGTGTTGCCCGACGTCGCTTCGATGATCGTCGAGCCCGGGCCGAGGAGCCCGCGTCGCTCGGCGTCGTGGATGATGTTCATCGCGACGCGGTCCTTCATCGAGCCGCCCGGGTTCAGATACTCGAGCTTGACGTAGATGTCGCTCTTGACGTGAGCGGCGACCTTGTTGAGCTTGACGATCGGCGTCTGTCCGATCGCGTCGAGAACGGTGGCTCGCGCGCCCTTCATCATGGGCAATCGGGTATCACGATTGGTGCCCAAACAGCAATCGGCCGCCAATGTGCGCTACGCTGAAATCGTGAGCGGCGAAGCCGGCGGTCCAGACTGGGTTCGCGACGGTCTGCGTCAATTCGCCGAGGAGGTCCGGCTGTTCGCCAAGACGGCGTGGGACTTCACGCTGCGCCCGTCGCGGTTCGCGCAGCAGTGGGTGGCCGGCGAGCGCCACGCGCTCAACCCGCTCGGCTTCCTCGCCACCGCATTCGCCGTCGTGGCGCCGTGCGAGGCGATCTTCGCGCACGTGATGCATCACGAGGATCAGGACGCCTCGTCGCTGATGCGCGCCGCGCTGGCCGCGGTGTTGCCCTTCGGCTACTTCCTGCTCGTCGGCGCGGTGCAACACGGCGTCTTGCGCATCTTCGGCACGCGGCGCCCGCTGCGCGACTCGTGCGCGATGGCGCTCTACGCCGGCGGCGGCCCGGCGACGGTGGCGCGCATCGTCATCGGCTTCATCGCCATCGCCGTTTGGGAGCGCACCGGCTCGACGCAGATCCGCAGCGTGGGCACGGTGTCCGGCGCGCTGCTCTTGACGAGCGCGTTCCTCTCGTTTTCGCTCTTCTACTTCACGATCTCGGCGGCGCTCGGCGGATTGCACTACGTCTACCGCATCCGCTGGTGGCACATCTTCGTCGCCAACGTCGTGGCGATCGTGGTCACCGGGCTCTTCTTCGGCGTCCTTCATCCGCCCGGCAGCTACGGCCTGCACATGGTCATCAGCCCCAGCCACGGGGGCCACGACTGGCAGTTCGGGATCGCGGGCTAGATCTCTTCTTCGGTCTTCTGCTCGCCGAAGAGATGCGACATCGCCTTCTCTTCGATGACGTCCTGCATGCGCGCGCCGCCGTAGCGGGCGACGATGCGATCGTCATACTCGTCGGCGACGAGGGCGACGTCGTGCACCGTGGCGACGAGCTCTTTGACGTCCATGCTGTCGCCGCCGAGGATCGAGTGGCCGAACATCACGAGGTTGCCGTCGGGCACGAAGGCGAACGAGCCGAAGCGCAGCTGCCCGTTCAGGATCAAGAGCTGCCGGAACAGCGACGGCTCGGGGTTCACGCCGGACACCACCTGCGACACCACGCGCACGAGCGCGCGCTCGTTGGTCTTGCCCTTCGGCCCCGACGGGACGACGCTGATCATCACGTAGCTCGAGCCCTGCTTGACGACGTAGAGCCGGTCGTCGACCTTGCGGTAGGCGGGGCTCTTGCCGAGCGTCTTCTCGATGTTCGTGCAGCTCGTGGCGACGGCGTTCGACATGGCCCGAGACGCTATCACGCACGCCGGGCGGCTGTCAGCACCTCGCGTAGGGACTTCGCCGCTTCGACCTCGTAGGCGCACGCGCCGCAGAGCCCGGCGGTGGCGTCGTGGCACAGCGCGCACTCGCGCTCGCCGCAGGCTCGACACACGAACTCGAGCGTACGGCGGCTCTCGCACGTGAAACAGAAACCGCGCATTTTGCGACGGTGCCCGCGTCTCACGTGAGGCGCAACTTTTCGTGCGCGCGGTGCGTCAGAAGCCGCGTGCGCTCGGGGGCAGCGCCCACGCCGTCGGTGGCAGCGCTTGCGGCTGCGGCGGCGGCACCACCACCGGCTGCGGCTCCGGCTTCGACCACTCCTTGACGTCGTGGCTCGACTTGACGAACGACGCCGCGCCCGGCGCCCACAGCGTGATGCCGACGACGCCGAACGTGAGCCCGAGAAAGCCCCAGCCGTAGGCGCCCGCGGTATCGAGCGACGAGTCGGTCGCCGCCCACGACAACACGCCGATGCCGGCGATCGTCAGCGGCACACCGACCGCCATGAGCACGATCGCGCGCGTGCGCCGCCCCCGGGCCTCCTTGAGCCGCGCCTCGCGCGACGGACCCGGCGGCGGCAGAAAGTACGGCTGCTGATAATAGGGTTGCCGATAGTACGGCCCCGGCTGCGGCTGTGGCTGCGGCTGCGCCTGCTGCGGTTGCGGCTGCGCCGGCTCTCGCACCACGTCGGGCCGCTTGCGATCGGCCTCGAGGCGCGCGCGCAGCTTCGCCTGAAAGTCCTTGTCCTCGTCGGTGGTGGGGGCGCCGACCATCTCGAAGTATTTGTCGAACGCGAGCGCCGCCTCCTGGTACTTGCCGAGCCGCTCGTAGGTGGCGCCGATGTTGTAGTAGAGGTTCGGCGCGGGCAGGATCGTGTTGGCGCGCTGATAGGCGTTGAGCGCGGTTTCGTAATCGCCGCGCTCGAAGGCGGCCTTGCCCTCGGCGAACGCCTTCTTCGCGTCGTCGATGGGCGCCGCTTGGGCGGACAGGGCGGAGAGAGCCACGAGCACGGCCAGCGCGCGAGCGATCATCGTCACAAGCGCATTGTAACCGCGATTGATCTTGTTGGGGCAAGAGGCGAAGATCACCCCGTAGGACGATGAGCCGGCGCGTGTTGGTAATGGTCTGCGTGCTCGGAAGCGCCGCGGCCGCGTACGCGCAGTCGTCGTCGGTGATGGAGTGGCCGCCGCGTCCGCGCGACATGGCGCAGCCGCCGCCACCGTCGGACATGGGCGCGCCGCCGTCGGGCGATCTCGGCGCCACCAAGGCGTCGCCGACGACGCCACCGTCGGGCGCGCCGGCCTCGGGCACCACGGTGCAGCCGGTCAAGCCGCCGCAGCCGGCGGCGCCGAAGACGCTGGCGCCGGCGCCCGAGGGCGGCGGCATCAAGACCATCGACGTGCCCGCCGGCAAATCGCTCGACTCGGTGCAGCTGCCGAAGGGCACCATCACCAGCAGCACCGCCGGCCTCGGCCAGCTCATCACCGACATCAAGATCGTCGACAACACGCGCACCGACTCCGAGACGGTGCGCTACATCGCCGGCGTCAAGCCCGGCGAGATCCTCACCAACGACCTGATCACGCAAGTGACGGAGCGCCTGCTCACCGTCGGGCTCTTCAAGGACGTCAACCTCACCTGGGAGGACGCCATCCCCGGTGGAAACGCGGGCGTGCGCCTCATCATCCACGCCAAGGACAAGCTGTCGTGGATCATCGCGCCCATCTTCCACTACTCGCCGGGCGACTACGGTGGCGGCCTCGCCTACGCCAACTCCAACGTCTTCGGCGGCAACAAGAAGTTCCTCGCCATCGCGCAGTACACCACCGCGCAGAGCTTTCTCTTCCTCGCGTTCCTCGATCCCAACATCCGCAACACGCGCTGGTACTACCGCGTCGACGCGCTCCTGCGCCGCGACGACATCTGGGAGTACGCCGACGGCCACATCGCCAATCCGCGCATCGAGCGCCAGACCAACGTCGACACCTTCGGCGTCGCGGCGCTCGGCGGCGTCAACTTCACGCGCCACCTGCACCTCGATCTGCGCCTCAAGATCTACTACGACAACGTCGAGAACGCGCAGTGCTACAACACCACGACCAGCGACGGCTCGGGCACGCCCAACGTCATCGCCGAGCAGGGCGGCAGCTGCCTCAAGCCGTCGAACTCGGGCTGGGACAACACGCTCACCGCGCACGTCGGCTACGACGGGCGCTCGAACGTGTACGGCGTCTTGCACGGCCTCCTCGTCGACGCGACCTATCAATACGGTGCGAGCTGGCTGGGCACGCGGCAGGACTACCATCTGCTCTCGCTCGTCGGTAATTACGCCTGGCGCTTCTTCAAGGAGCACAACCTCCTGTTGAAGCTGGGCGCCGACATCTTCTTCGATCCGCCGTTCAAGATGGAGGTCGAGACCGGCGGCGCGCTCATGCGCGGCCTCGTGTTCCGTCAGTATCGCGGCGACACCGATGTGCGCGCCACGCTCGAGTACATCCTGCCGCTGTTCACGATCCAGGGGCTGTCGGTGCGCCTCAACGCGTTCTACGACACGAACCTCACCTGGTTCCGCTCGCTGCCCGACCAGTCGTCGCCGCTGGCGCGCTTCGTGGTGCGCGGCTCGACCTGGCGCGACTTTTTGCCCGATACGCCGTCGGGCGTGGTGCGCGACTCGTGGCACAACGGCCTCGGCGGGGGCCTGCGCTTCTATCTGCGCGGGGTGATCCTGCCGCTTTTGGGTGTCGACTTCGCCTACGGCATCGAGGGCAACGAGTTCCAGTGGTACCTATCGATCGGCTCGACGCTGGACTAAGCCCCCATCGGGCACTATGATCGCTCGTCCGTCGATGCGTTTCTGCCCGTTTTGCGCGCAAGACAACCCCGACGACGCCCGCGAGTGCGTGCACTGCGGAAAGCGTCTGCCGGTGCTCCGTCACGCGCCGGCGCCGTCGAGGCCGGCGGTGCCCCGGCCCGTGGCACCGCGCCCGCAGCCGCCGCGGCCGCAGCCGCGCGCGCCGTCGCTGGCGCCTCCCACTGCACCGCCGGCCGCCGCGCCGCCGGCCGCGATGTCGCCGCACGAGGCGTACGCCGCCACCGCGGTTCCGGGCACGCTGCCGCCGCTCAAGTCGGTGCCGCATCCGTCCAACGGTCCGACCAGCAAGGCGGCGCCCGGCGACGCCACGCTCAAGCCCTACGCCGACTCCGACGAGACCCACGAGGTCACGGCGCCGAACACGCTGCCGGCGTCGAAGTCGGCGCCGACCGGCACGCTGCTCGGCATCCCGGCGCAGGAGATCCCGAGCGGCACCATGCCGGCGTCGCACGGCGACAGCGAGCGGCGCACCACCAAGCCGCTCTCGCTCACCGACGTGGCCAAGCAGAACAAGCGCGGCCGCAACCCCGACTTCGACGAAGACGCCGCCACCAACGTGCAAGACGGCGCCACCGTCGTCGACGATCTGCCGACGTCGCGCACGCCGCTCGCCGAGCCCGACGTCGACGAGCACGCGCCGACGAGCGCGCGTCCGGCGCCGCGCTCGCGTCCGTTCGAGCGCATGACCACGACGCCGGCGATGGGCGTGCCGCAGTCGACGACCGCGCCGACCAAGCCGTCGATCCTGCCCAAGACGACGCAGACTGCGGCTCCGCATCCGCAGGCAGCGCCGACCAAGCCGACGCGGCTGCCGTCGGGCAACCTGCCCGAGCCGCTGCCGCCGCCGCCGCAGTCGAGCGCGCCGCAGCGCAACGTCAACAACGAAGCGGGCGCCTTCCCCAGCCTCGACGTCGGCCCGACGCCGGCGATCCCGACGCTGGCGCTGCCGCCGATGCCGGAGAGCCCGAAGTCGGGCTCGATCGTTGACGCAGTCAAGTATCTCTTGCCGCTGGCCAAGGCGATGTGGGCGCGCAAGAAGGCGCAGGACGCCATCCGCACGCTGCTCCACGGCGACCAGCGCCTGCTCGACAGCGTCTTGCGCGATCTCGGCCGCACCGCGCGCGAAGAGCACGTGGTGGCGCCCGCCATCGCCGACGAGGTGCGCCTCATCGCCGCCGAGGAGGAGCGTCGCGCCGCCGCCGAGAAGGCGATCGCCGACAGCGAGTCGGCGAGCAAGAAGGAAGACGAGCGCTGGCACTTCGACGAGGGCGAGCGCAACGCGGAGCTCGCACGCCGCGACGCCGAGCTCAAGGTCACCGACGAGGATCTACGCAAGAACGCCGAGGAGCGGCGCAAGCACGAGGCCGAGCGCAGCAAGATCGACGCGCAGATCAAGGCCGCCGAGAAGCGCGCCGCCGCCGCCGACGCCAAGGCGGCCAAGGCCGAGGTCACGCCGCCGGAGAAGGGCGGCGGGCCCAACACGGCGGCGAACGCGCGCGCCGAAGCGGCCGAGGCGCGCAAGGAAGCGACCGCGCTCATCCCGTCGCGCGACGCCGCGCGCGCCGAGGTCGAGAAGCTCGAGGGCCCGATCGCCGAGCTCACGCGCAAGCTCACCGACGGGCGCGCGACGCTGGTGCAGAAGAAGCGCGAGCTGCAGGAGGCGCGCGCGCTGCACGACAAGACGCTCGCCGAGCTCAAGACTGCGCGCGATCAGGCGGCGGGCGAGCGCGACGCGGCCGACCGCGAGCTCACGCAGCGCTTCGTCACCGCGGGCACGATCCTGAACCTCAATCGCGTCGAGCACCCGAAGCTGGCGCCGCTGTTCGCGCGCGTCGACGAGCTGAAGAACGGCGTCAACGCGCGCGAGGCCGCGATCGTGCGGCTGGAGTCGGAGCGGCGCGCCTACGACCGCAGCGCCGTGCAGAAGGGCCTGCTCACCGTCGGCATCGCCGTCGGCGCCTTCATCATCCTCCTCATCATCCTGATCGTCCTCATCAAGCGCTAGCGGTATCGCGCGCTACCAGCCTGTGATTGCAATCATTGATTGCGACAGACTGTCGCAGTCATATTCGCGGCGTCAATATTCGCCGACGGCTGCGCCGTCCTTCAGGGGCAAACATGAGTCTTCGACGCGAGCGCCTTCCCTACCTGCCTGCGGCTGCACTCCTTCTAATCATGGCGGCTCGCGCAGACGCGAGCTGTCCCTTTACCCCCGACTTCTCGGTCCGCGCAGCGGCGGCGGATTGGACGATCCAGTCGACGGACTGCAGCACCGGCGAGCCCATCATACCGGAGCAGCGGCCGATGGTGGTGACGCGGCAGAAGCTGGTCGCGACCGGCGCGGGGCCTTACCGGGCACCCTCACCTGGCCATCCTGCGGGTGGAGATCCAATCCTCGGCGACGGCGAATTCTTCGAGCAACGCGTCGACGCGTCGCTCGCCGGTCTCGGCCCACATTACGAGTTCAAGCGGACATATCGCAGCCGCGTGAATTTTCGCGGGACTCTCGGATACGGCTGGGACCACAACTACGACATCCGTATCCTCGGCGTTCTCACGCTTGCGAACGACGAGCACATCGCTCCTTATTGCGACAACACCATCGACCTTCAGGACGGTGACCTCAACGTCATCCACTTCACGCTCGTTCCCGGCACGACGAAATATCGCGCGCCCGGTGTCTCTTACGTCCTCGACACGTTCACCAACGA
Organism: Polyangia bacterium; assembly: GCA_035607415.1. GTDB lineage: Bacteria > Myxococcota_A > Polyangia > Palsa-1104 > Palsa-1104 > JAQBQH01. The sequence continues at coordinate 1,415 of DATNAQ010000082.1, read as the reverse complement.
GAATGGCTACATCTTCTGGCGCATGGTCGACGGAGATGGCACGCAGTATCTCTTCGACACGGTCGGCTATCTGTCCCAGATCCGCGACGTCGTCGGCAACACGCTGACCTTCGGTTGGGAGTACTCGCCATCCTCCGTTACGTTTCCCGACGACAAGCTTCACGGCCGTACCAAGCGGCTTCTGACCGTGACCGACGCGGCGCGAACCGTCTACTACACGTACGACGGCAACGACCAACTGGAGTGCGTCTCGCTCGGAGCCGCCTGCGCGGATCCTCTCGTAAAGCTCAGCTACTCCTCGCATGGCGAGCTCGAGCACGTCTATCGCGGCGGCGCGAGCACGCCGACGGAGAGCTATACGTACCGCTCGGCCTCGATTCCGCAATTCTGGCCGGTGCCGTATTTCCCGGTTGACTGCCTGCCGAATGCGGCGATTCCCGACTACTGCCATTCCTTATGCGACCAGCCGGACACGGTCAACCACACTCCCGCGTGCCGCAATCTGGATTTCGGCGCGCCGGTAAACGATTACTGCAAGGATTGGACGTGCGACAAAGAGGGGCAGCCGCAATCCACCGTCTGTCGGCAGCTGTCGACGCCTGCGTCGCAGCCGGACGCGCTCTGCCTCGCACAGTACGATATGTCGCCGGATTGTTGGCACGCTTGCATCGCGCGCTATCAGTGCCGCGACGTGTCCAACCTGCAGGCTGGTTACGCGTTCGGCAGTTACGACGATCTCGCCCACAACCTCATCGACGTCGTCGACGAGGCGGGACAGCGCGTCGTTCACAACGATTACGGTGAGAATCCGTGGGACGTATCGTTTGACCGCGTGATCGATCAGCACCTCGGCCCCGACGGCGCTGACCTGAACGTCGTCTCTTTCGCCTACCACGATCTGCAGCTCGAGTCCTCGCCCCCCGCGGTTCCCGAATCCCCGGGAAGCACGCCCGACCCGATCAACGTCGTGCCGCAGGGAGTCTACGCGGAGGACCAGCTCTGCCCGCAGGCGGCAGGCTGCGCGCTAGGTCCCGACGGGACTTGCTCGATCAAGACCTACGAGTCACCCACTCCCGTCGTCGCCGAGTTTCCTTCGATCGAGCGACCGAGTCCCGCGACTGCCGTCGTCATTACCGATATTCATGGCGTGACGCGCACGCAGTACTTCGACGTTCAATATAACCTCATCCGCGAAGTGAACGTCTCCGCCAACGAGACGACCGACTACAACTACGATAACAACGGAAACTTGGCCGCTGCCGCCGAGCCGAGCGGTGTGCGCAGCTGCTACGAGTACGACGATGCCGGCCACGTCCGGCAAGCCACGACGATCCCGGCCGCCGGATTTTCGGGCCCGCAGACACCGTTCGTGAATGCCTACTACTACGATCCGGCAAATCAGGTCACCGATGCGT
>DATNAQ010000062.1:0-20724 GCA_035607415.1 Polyangia bacterium | reverse complement strand
GGGGGCGGCGGCTCTGGCGGCTCCGGCGGAGGTGGGGGCTCCTCCAGCGACGACATGGGCACGACCGCGAACGGTTGCGGCGTTGGTGCACCGGTCCTGCTGGTCGCGATGCAGAGTGTCGACGGATCGCGCTCGACGGACGGCAGCGTGCTGCAGTACGCCATATCGTCGACGGCCGTTACGCCCTGTGGACCAGAGCTCACCGCAGCGAACACGCTGTCGAAGTCTCCGAATTCGATCGCGTGGGTTCCCCCCGGCAGCGTCGCGTATGGCGCGTCCGACAGCGTGGTGTTGCTCGATTCGGCAAGCGACCAACTGAAGTGGACCTATCGGCCGACGCAATTCGGCGACATCCCGCTCAACATCTTCCCGCTCTCGCACGCCGGCACGTTCACCATCGGCATCGGCTACGACACGCACGGCTACAATGACGTCGGCGCGCTCGCACTCGTCGACGGCGCGAAGGGAACGCAGATCAACTGGTACGACGTCACGACTTCAACGTCGATGATCAATCTCGGCAGCGGCGTCGCCGCGATGGTTCAAGACCCGCTCGACGCGACGAAGCTCGTCTACGTCGACAACGACAGCAGCCCCGCGCACCCGCTTGTCGAAGCAGCAGTGCCGTGGGACGGCAACACCGTCACGCCGAGCGTATACTACGGCCAGCGTCCGCCGGGCCCAGCAGTGACGACGCTGAATACGCTGCGCGCCGGCAATCTCAGCCGCTTCGTCTGGCTGCAGAGCTCGACGTCGGCGACGATGGGCGACATCGCCTACGAGATCGACGACGATGGCACCGGAATGCAGACCTTTGGTCCGCTCACCTGCAGCAACTCGATGTGCGTCAGCCCCTTCAAAGCCAGCGACGCGGCTCCCGATCCGACGAAAGCCGGCCGAGTGTTCGCGACGTGCAGCGCCGCAAAGAATGGCACGGCGCTGAGCAATGTTCGGCACATCGTGCGAATCGACGGCGCGCAGTGTGACGTTCTCATCGAGGGCACGACGCTGAGGAACCTCACGTATCCAGCAGCGCTCGCTGTCGGCCCCGCGCAGTAGACTTCAGCTCACCACTGCGGCGCGGTCGGGCTCGGCTTGTTGGCCTTGGCGACGGAGTCGTTATCGCCGATCTCACCCTGGCTATCGTCGCCCCAACACTTGACACTCCCGTCGGTGAGCAGCGCGCAATAGTGTTGGTACTCGCCGGCGATGTCGGTTGCTCCCGCGCTCAAGCTCGATGCGGTCGCCACGAGAGTGGCAGTCGCGCTCGTCATCCCATTGCCCGTCTCGCCCGAGGTATTGAAGCCCCAGCAAAAGACGCCGCCGCCACTCGTGACAGCACATCCGCCGAACCCCGACTGCGAAACGCGCAGTACGTTCTGCAGCGTCTGCGTGCAGCTTCCCGAATAGGACTGGCAGAGAGTGATCGGAGTGGCCGTCGACGTTGGACCGTTCGTTCCTGATCCCAACGCCGCCGTACCGCCACTCGAGCCCCAGCACTTCACGATGCCGCTCGACAGCACGGCGCACGTCGTTTCGCCGCCAGCGGCGATCTCGGTGATCGTAGTGCCGGTGTCCTCGATGCCCGTGATCGCAACAGGATTGGGATGGTTGGCGGTATCGGTTCCGATTCCCAGCTGGTGGGAGTCGTTCGCGCCCCAGCAATAGAGTGCGTTCGCCGTGGTCAGTGCGCACGTGTGGTAGTAGCCCTTCGCGAGCTGCTTGGCCCCAGTGAAGGGGACGCAGCTCGCTCCGGTGCCGCTCGCGCAAACCTGGACCGGTGAAGGCTCAACGTTCCCACTCGTGCCGTCGCCACTCTGTCCGGAGTTGTTGTTGCCCCAGCACTTCACGCTGCCGTCAGCCGCCATGATGACGCACGTCGAGTCCTCGACGACTCCGGCATAGACGTGCTTCACCCCGGTCAACATCGGAACCTGCACCGGCACCGAACCGTGAGGCGGCCCATTGTTCTCGTTGAGGTCGCGTGTGCCCTGCCCGAGCTGGCCGTTGTAGTTGCCTCCCCAGCAGTAGACGGCTCCATTCGAGAGCGCGCATGCATGCCACTGCCCCGTTGCGACTTCGCTCACCGACGAGACGCCGGCCACCGTCGTCGGAACGAACCGGTCGGCGGAGTCGTTCGCACCTTGCGCGATCTGCCCTCGCGAATTGAGCCCCCAGCAACGGACGGTTCCATCGGATAGGACGGCGCAGGTGAACTGGTTGCCGGCTTGGATCTCGGCGACGGTTGCGCACGCGTTCCCGCCGCAGATGTTCGCGGTGCAATGGGTTGTCATCACCGGGCCACCGCAGGTGCCGTTGGAGCACGTCTGCGAGACCGCGGTTCCGGCCGCGCACGACTGCATGCACGCCGTCGTCGGATAGGTGCAGGTCATTGCGTTCGTTCCGTCGCAGGATCCTGCGCACGTGCCGGTTCCCGAGCATGCAGATCGCGGTGCACGCGGCATCCCTTGCACGGCCGTGCACGTACCAAGGCTCGCGCTCTCCGCGCACGCTTCGCACTGCCCGTCACAGGCGCGGTCACAGCACACACCGTCGACGCAGAACGAGCTCTGGCACTGCGAGCCGTCGGCGCACTGGCTTCCGTTCGTCAGGTTCGTACCGCCACCCGAATCCGATCCGTTACCCAAGTTGATGGACGCGTGCGTGCACGTAGGCTCGAGCGTGATCGCTTGCGTCGACGTCGCCAGGAACGCGCCGGCGTTCGTGGCCGTGATCGTGACGCTGAGCGTGGAGGCGCTCGGATAGCTGCTCGCGAAATCGATCTCGAAGCTGCCGGTCTTTGTGCCCGGAGTATGCGCAACGGTGTACGAGTCGTTGGCGCTCGACGGCAGCGAGAGCCCTACCGTCAGCTGATCTGCCTGGCTCGTTGCCGCGTCATAGTTCACGACGAGAAAAACAGTGTTCTTCTTGCACGGGCGGACGTTCGTGCATCCGACGGCGAGAATCGCCGCCAGCAGGCCGACTCGAATCATTGCTTCACCAACGAGCCCATGCTCGGCGACGGATCGACGGTCTTGCTGCCCAAACCGAATCCGAGGCCCAATCCCACGCCGGCCGCAACGACCCCGCCGACCACGACCCACACCCACTGCTTCTTATAGGTGGGCACATCGCGTTTCGTCGGTGTTGGTTGGGCAACGACGATCGGTGCAGGCGTCGGGTTCGAGACCGGCGCCTGCTGCCTCACTTCCGCTGGCGGCTGCGTTCCCGTCGGTGGCTGCTTCGCTCGCGCCTGTTCGTCTTCTTGCGCCTGGTGCATCTCGGTCACGAGCTTCTGTACTTCGTCGCGCTGTCCGTCGGTTAGCCCGGCCGACTCACGCAAGTAAGCACGGTAGGACTGTTCCGCCGGCTGGTACCTGTGCAGCTGGCGCTGGCACTGGCCAATGTTGAACAGAAACGCCGGATCATGCCGCAGGCGGTACGCCTGCTCGAAGGCAACCAGCGCTTCCTCGTAGTGTCCGAGGTTGTAATCCGTGAGTCCCTGGTCGTACAGGGACTTCGCTTTGGACGTCGTGGAGTCGCCGTGAGCCGCGCCAGCCAGCAGAAGAATCGATAGGACAAGTCCAAGTAGCCGCATCATTCACGCTCCCGCCCAAGACAACGACCCAAGTTATCGGCTAGCCGCGGAAAATGTTGTGCGATCTGTTGCACAGAGTCGCACTGAACGCTTGCCCTGCGGTGCGTTGTCGCACGCGAGTCAGCGATGGGGGCAACTTTCCCTGGAATCTGACGAGAACCCTTACATGACGACCGCTCAGCGCCGCCAAATCTCGACTTTCTCTCGCGTGATAAAGTAGGGCCGTGTCCGACGGTGGCCGCGAACATAAGCCAGGCGCACCTGCCGGTCGCGGGGCGATATCCGTCGACAAGCCCGGCCTGGTCCCGCGAAAGACCGGACTGTTCGGCGCGGATCGCATGGACGCAGCGAACGCCGAGCGCGACGAGATGGCTCGAAGCCTCCATCACCGTCTCTCAATCCAGCGTAAGGCGGAAGGCGGCTCGGGAGCCCCGGCCGCGATTCCCGAAGGAGGCGGTCAACCTCTCGGCGCTGACGTACGCAAGCGCCTCGAGCCCAAGCTTGGCGCCGGTCTCGGGGACGTTCGCGTCCATACGGGTGGAGACTCCGCTACAGCCGCGACGCAGCTCGGCGCGCGGGCCTTCACGACGGGAAGCGACGTTCACTTCGGTGCTGGACAATTCGCGCCCGGGACGAAGGAAGGCGACAGACTGCTTGCGCACGAGCTCACCCACGTGGTCCAGGGGCAGCGGTCGGGCATTCAACGAAAGGAAGCTGAATCCCACGACGCGGAGCAAGGGCAACACGATGGTGCTCCGGCAGCGGCTGGTGGGCACGAGGTGTCGCAGCCCGGAGAGCCTGCGGAAAAGGAGGCCGACGCCGTCGCCGACAAGGTGACCGATGAGCTCCACGACGCGGGCGGTAACGAGAAGAAGAGCGAGAAGAAGGACGCCCAGGGACGCGGCGCTGCGCACACCCCTGGTGGTCACGGGAAAGACGCTGGTGCTCAGCACTCCGCTGGTGAAGCTGCGCCGGCCTCCAGCTCGCATGGCGGTCAGGACGCCGCTGCTGGTGCGCCACAGCAGCAAGCACCAGCCGTCGCCGCCAAGCTGTCGGGCGAGAGTCGGAAGATTTCGCGTTCGCCGCTTCCCATCACGGCGCCCCAGCCCTCCGTCGGGCGAAAGATTTTTCTCGCGCCTGCGAAGAGCACACCGTCAACGACGGCGACAACGACAGCCACCGGCGCTTCATCGTCAGCGGCAGCGACACCGCCGAAGCCGAATCTAAAGACCCCGCAGGACGTGAAGAAGTTCTGTGCACCCGATCCGATCGCGATGCAAAAGCTCGCAGACGTCGACGGCGAAACCAACGTCGACCCGAGCGCTGGCGGCAGCGCCAAGGCGAAACAGGAGTTCTATCAGCACGTGATGGACTACGTGAACGCGAACCCTGCCGTTCCCGCGAATACGATCTTCAACTCGTGCTTCGACTCTGCCGCCAAGAATTGGAAGTTCAAGGGTACGAAGATCAACCCAGCAGCCATCAGCCGCATCTGCTCGCGTACCTGTAGTCTATCGGGCTGGTGGTGGGACGTCGTAAAGAAGGGGCCTTTCGAAGCTGAAGCGCGCTCCGTGCTCGGACCGACCGCCGACAAGGACAGCATCAATGCGCTCGCGCAAGGCATGTGGAAGGAGCGTGTCAAGGACGGCGCGAACGTGATGTCGTCCGTCGATAAGTCGGCTGCGATCAAGCCGAAGGGACAGACGTGGTTCACGCCGGACAAGATCCAACTCAAGAGCGCCGGCGATGTCGGCTTCGCCGAGTTGATGCGGATCAATGCACTACAACCAGAGTGGTTTCCCGAAGGGACGGTTTCGTTCGAGATCAAGCCGAGCGCCTTCCATGGCGACGCGCGAAAGCCCACCGCATACGACGGCATGCAATCGGCGCTCTGGGTCTCGCGCCCTGATGGCGACACCTACGGCGTCACCGGCGGCAGCGCCAAGGAGTTCCTTGCGCAGAACGTGCAGTGTTCGGGCATCACGAGCGCTCGTGCGATCGTCCCGTCGACGGACTTGAAGGGCGAGCTTCAGACGGCCATGAAGAAGGCCTACGACAGCGCGCTCTCGATGGACCCGATCCTGAAGCAGGCGATTGATGCGGAGAAGGACCCGACGAAGAAGAAAGCGCTCCAAGGCCTCGTGCCGAATCTGACCGATCAGGTCATCCGCGGCGATCTCAGCTTTGGCTCCGTGCCGAAGGCCATTCGCGAGATCATCGGCGACACCGCGAAAACCACGGCCCTCGAGCGAAAGCAGCCGACGAAGAACAAGAACCCGAGCGGCACAGGTAAGAGGCCATGAGCTTCGAGTATTCAGGACGAACGATTCCAGACGACGACGCCGGTCTCGATGCGCTGATCAGACTTGAAGCCAATCGCACGCTGGTAGAAGACCGGCGCGACGGACGTCCAGAAGCACAGCTGGACTGGATCAGCGGGATGCTGACCGTACATCACGATCTCATCCAGCGCTTCGAGGATGCGTACCTCCGCTTGATGAAGGAGGCAGATCCAGGCGTCGTTCGTGCCATCCTCGACCAGGCGGATCAACATCCATCGCAGGGCGGATTCGTCCACGTCTTGGTCAGCGCCATCGCCGACTCGAGCACGGCATTGAGCCAATCCAATGATCCCCTGCGCACCGACGGAACGACCCTTCTTGGCGCAACGGTTCGCGAGCTAAATCGGCTCACAAGCCATCGAGCATCGCTGACGCCAAAGGCAGCATCGCAGCTCGCGAAGGTCGATCGGTTCGAAGACGGCTGGCCGGAGTCCGATCTACTACTCTTGGCATTCGACTTCGGCCACTACTCCGGTCGGCTGTTACCTACGCTGCAGCGCCTGAGCTCAGACGAAGAGGCGCTCAGCTTGTTCGCATCGGCGATGTCGAATGCCGGTCCACCGCTCTCGACCGACGGCTTCGATCTAATCGGCCGCGCAGGCGGCTCCGTGCGGGACAACTTCGCATCAGTGCTGCGCGCATTCCTTTCGAGCGCCGAGCAGAGCCGCCAGCTCCTACTCGCTTCCGACCGCCTCAAGGACCTACCGCCCAACGTACAACAAGCCCTTCTCACTCCTCGCCCAGACCCATGGCCAGACTACGCCTCGCGCCTGCGCGTCACCTGACGGCAAATACGATTAGAGAACCTACTCATGACAGCGGACGAAGCGGGCCGCGTGATCGCGGCGTTGCGTAGCGGGCGAGTCTTTGAATTCTCGAACTCAACCTATGGAAAATGGAGCCTCGCGTTCGACGACCAGCGCGGCCAGTTCAAGTACCACTCGGAATGCTGGGGCGACGACCCCGAGAATCCGAGGCCAGACCAGTCTTCCGGTGAGCTGCGCTCGGTCTTCTCACGCTCTTGTGCCGACTCAGCGCGGGCGGGCCGCGCCGTCGTTGCGTCGCACCCGCTCGACGAGCGGCGACCAGCGCGCGTCACCGCGCAGCGCCGCGAGATCAGGGTCGCGGCTGAGCGCGTCCACATCGTGGAAGCCGCGGTCGATCGCGGCCGTCAGCTGCGCGAACGCGTGCTCGCCGTCGCCGCCGAGCGCGAAGCAGCAGGCGGCGCTGTAGGCGTCGTCGCTGCCGCCCTGCGCCATCTTCAGCGCGGCGTCGGCGAATAGCTGCGCGCAGCGGCCGTACTGTTTTTCGCCGTAGGCCGCCAGGGCGTCGAGCCGCTGCTTCATCGTCTGGCCGCGTGCTCGTTGCCCCGCCGTCAGCGCCACCGCCGCCGGCGGCGAGAACGTCGGCGCGCCGACCTCGAGCAACCCGTCGTAGGCGCCATCTTTCGACGGCACGAGCACGATCGCCGGCGCCACCGCCGCGCCACGGCCGATCACTTGCGGCCCGCAGTCGGGCATGCAGGCCCACGTCGAGCCGGCGCCGTAGCGCGCATCGAGCGTCTTGAGCGAGACACCGCGCTCGACGAGGCTGCCGGTCATCGCCGTCTTCTGGATGCGCGCCGGCGTGCGACGGGCGTGCAGATTGCCAACGAGCACCAGGTGCGCCGCCGCCGGGGCCCGGGCGAAGGCGGCCAACAGCTGGTCGGCCATCGCGCGATCGCGGTCCGGCCCCGGCTGCGCCACGTCGAACGCGTCGATGTCGACGTCCGCGCCTTGACGGCGCAGCTCGCGGATCGCGTCAATCAGCGCGAGCATCGCCGCACTGCGCCGCCCGTCCTGCATCGCGTCGGTCCAGAACTTGCCGCGCAAGAGCGCGCTGCGGTCGGCGGCGCTTCCGCCCGACGCCAGGAACTTCGCAATCGCCGCCGCTTCACCGGCGGGGATCTCGAGCCCGACGCGCACCGGACCCTTCTCGGCCGCCCGGCAGACGAGCTGGCCAAAGACTCGCTCGGTCTCGGCGTTGCCATGCATCTCGCCAACGATCAGCCGCACGCCGGGCGTCAGCAAAGCGTCGGCGTTCGCGACCGCGCCGCACGCCGCCCGGGCCGGACGCGCGCCGGCGACGAGCACGAGCGAGGACATCAACCACAACAGACGAGCGCCGCGGCCGGACGGGGTCATGGCCCGCATCATGCCGCTTTCGCGCGCGCGTCGTAGGATCTTCCGTCACATCGTTCGCGGCGCGCCACCGCTATCGTCCTGTCGATGAGCCAAACCGATCTGCCGCCCCTCGTCCTCGAGGGTCTACTCGTCGCTGCGCCGCCCGGCCGCGTGCGCCTCGTCATCGACGATACCGTGTTGGAGCTCGACCGGCGCGATGTCGTCGACATCGCCGAGCGCCCGTCGCCGCCGGACCTCGTCGCCGACCAGGCGATCGCCGCGCGCGTCACCTTCTGCCCGGCGCCGCGCCTTCTGAACGTCACCTCCGCGCGCAAGTATCGCGAGCTTTTGTGGAGCTCGCGCGAACCGTTCGTGCTGGCCAGCCGCGGGCCGGTCGACTTCGCCTATCCCGCGGAGTACCGCCGGGCCGAGGAGGCGTTCCTCGTCGCTCGCACCGGTGGCGAGCGATGATCGCCATTCTGGCGAATCCCGCGGACGCGCACGCGCGCTGCGTGGCGCACGACCTCGGCACCAGCGGCCATCGCGTCGCGTTCGCCGATACGACGTGGCTCGGCCGCGGCGCGCACCTCACGTTCGTCACCGGGCCTGCCGCGCTCCGCCGCTGGGTCGGCTCCGACGGCACCGTCATCGATCTCGAGGAGGCGAGCGCCGTCTGGCATCGCCGCTATTACTACCCGGATCCGCCGCGCGAGGTGCGCAACCCCGACGTGCGCCGCTTCACCGCGCTCGAGTGGAGCGACCTCGTCTCCGGGCTGTTCGCGTCGATCCCGGCGACGTTCGTCAACGAGCCCGAGCGTCAGCGCGCCGCCGTCAAGCCGGCGCAGTTGCACGTGGCGCAACGCGAGGGCCTGCGCATTCCCGAAACGCTGGTGACGAGCGAGCGCGCCCATGCCGAGGCGTTCATCGAGCGCCACCGCGGACGCGTCATCCACAAGGCGCTGCGCGCCATGGAGTCGCGCGTCGTCTACACCAAGCCGTGGGAGGACAGCGACGCCGCGCACCTCGGCGACCTGGCGCTGGCGCCGGCGATCTTTCAGGAAATGATCGCCAGCCGCCGCGAGGTCCGCGCGACGATCGTCGGCGAGCGCATCTTCGCCGCCGAGTTCATGATCCGCGACGGACTCGTCGACGCGCGGCTCGACGTCGGCGTCACGCTCACGCCGCACCGTCTGCCCGACGACGTCGAGCGGCGACTGATCGCGCTCATGCGCCGGCTCGGCCTGTTGCTAGCGACCGTCGACCTCAAGATCACGGCCGACGGAGAGTACGTCTTCCTCGAGCTCAACCCGCAGGGTCAATTCCTCTACGTCGAGCGGCTGGCCGGCCTGCCCATCTGCCGTGCCGTCGCTGAGCTCTTGGCGTCGCACGCGTCATGATCGCCGCGCCGCTGTCGGAGTGGGCCGAGGTCGCGCTGCGCCTTTTGCGTCGCTGCGCCCGCGCCACCGCCGCCGATGACCCCGAGTTGGCCGCGCGAGCGCGCCCGCAGCTCGAGGAGCTGGTCTGGCGCCAGATCGACAGCCTCTACTATCTCGCCTTCGAGCCCGACGCGCCGACGCAGCGGCTCTACGACAAGCTGTGGCAGGCGCAGCAGCGCGGGCTCGAGACGATCCTCGCGCGCCTGGCGAACGAAGGCGTGCGGCCCGTCGTCATCAAGGGCGCCGAGTTGGTGCGCCGCCACTACGGCGCGCACGCGATGGGCCTTCTGCGCGACGTCGACCTGCTCGTCGAGCGCGCCGACCTCGGAAAGACCGCGCGCATCCTGGCGCAGCTCGGCTATCTCGATTGGGTTTGGGATCGCACGCGCGGCGGTTGGTACGACCGCGATCCGCTCGAGGCGGCGCGGGCGACGCTGCAACACTACGAGCTCATGCCGGTGACGCTGCTCGTGCCGCTGGAGCTCGACGCCGCCGAGTTGGCGGCGGCGCGGCCGCTGTGTCGCTCGTCGAGCCCGCTCGTGCTCATCGACGATCGTTGCCACGCGCTGCTCGACGTCGACGTACACCACGGTCTCGGGCGCAACGTCGACGTCCAGGAGCTGTTCGCGCGCGCGATTCCCAGCGCCTTCGCGTCGGCGCGCACCTTCGGCACGACCGACCACCTCTGGTTCCTGGTGAAGCGGTCGTACGTCGAGGTGGCGCAGCACGGCCGCCGCTCGCTGCGGCCGTTCGCCTATCTCGCGCCGCTCTTGCGTGCCGGCGACGTCGATTGGACGCTGCTGCGGCGGCTCGCCGAGCAGTTCGAGTCGGGCCCCGCGCTCTACTACTGGCTCAGCTTCCTCGACGGGCTCGCGGACGGCGGCCTCGTCCCCGAAGACTTCCTCGCCGACATGCATCCCTTGCGCCGTGGACGCGCGGGCGATCTCGGCTGGCAGCTGGCGCCGATGTTCGACGCCGTCGAGCCGCCGCCCATCCGCTGATCAACGCGCAGCCGCCTCGGCCCAGACGCTACGGCGGAATGGGCCGTCGGCGGCTCGCCGAACCGCCAACAGCCCGACGCGATAGCGCCGCAGGTACGGCTCCTGCGAGAAGCGCTGCGGCGTCACCTCGAGCACGTCGTCGAAGCCACTGAAGCGCAGCAGCCGCACCAGCGCCTTCTTGTTGGGCACCATCACCAGCGATCCGAGCTCCGCCGTCGCCAGGCCGCCTTCCTCGGCCGCCAGGTGCGTCGAGTCGCGATTGGTCTGACGCACGTACTCGAGGTCGCGCGCGGTCTGCGGTGACGGCTCGAACTGGCCGTGGAGCGGCGAATAGTCGACCGGACGGCCGCGCTCGAACGCGAGGTAGCGCCGCCGCTCGGCGTCGTCGGCGCTCGCCGGCAACCCGTCGAAGTCGTGCATGTCGGTGTCGGCCAGCATCCACCACGAAGGGATGTCCTCGGCCTGCGGATCGCTCGAGAAGTGGACATGGCTGTCGACTGCGATGACGCCGCGTACCAGCTGCGACACGCGCCGGATCGTCTGGATCGGATCGGACAAATGATAGAAGACGCCGAACGCGAGGCAGACGTCGAAGGTCCCGAGCTGCGCCTCCGACAGCTCCTCCATGCGCGCCTGCTCGAAGCGGACGTTCTTCAGCCCGAGGTAATCACGTAGGCGCTCGGCCTGGCGGATGTGAATGGCGCGCGGGTCGATGCCGACGACCTCGCGCGCACCGTGGCGGGCGGCCGCGAAGCTGAAGCCGCCGCAGTTGCAACCGAGGTCGAGCACGCGCTTGCCGGCGAGCGAGCCGCCGCACACCGCCGTCAGCGACGGGAAGAACAGGTCGACCGCGTGTGCGACGCGGCGCTGCTCGGGCGCCGTCGACGCGCCGTCGCCGAGCGGGATGTCGTGGTAGTACGGGGCCAGATCGCGGAGCGCCTCAGGAAGTCGCACGTTCATCGGTTCCTCGGGATTCGGGGTTGAAGACCACGGCAGTCAGGCGTGGGATTGTCACGCGCGCCTCGTACTCGAGCGCGACCGGAAGGCAGACTGCAATCACGCCGGCGCGCAGCCACGGCTCCGGTAGTGCCAGCGCCGCCAGGACCAGTACGGCGGCGAGCCGCGCCACGCGCCCCAGCGACGTGACCTGTCGATCCGATGCGAAGCGCAGGAGAACGGCCGTCGCCAGCGTCATCGCTGCCACGGCCGGCCAGGCGTCGCCAAGGATGGCCGCGGCGCAGGCCGACGCGACCGCGACGGCAGCGAGCGCGCGGAGGGCCCAAACCGACCCGCGGGGATCGAGCGCGGCAAACCACGTCGCGCCGGGCTTGAGCATTGCGCGCCGCTCGACGAGGATGCGCGACTCCAGGTGACGCCACTCGACCGTCTGGTACAGCGCGTACGCGAACACGGCAGCAGCGAGCGCGGCGGCCGTGACGCCGTGCCCGCGCCACGCGGTCCACGCGAACGGGCTGAGCCCACGCAGCACGTAACCGGCCGCGACCGTGATCACCGACGCGAGCGGCGAGCGTGGCTTGGCGACGCGATCGTAGACCAGCTGCGTGCCGACAAAGGCAACCGCGACGAGGGCGAGCGGCCGCGCGACGAGCGCGATGATCGCGGCGGCCGTCGCCAGCTTCACGGCGAGCAGCGCGCGCACCAGCGGCGCGTTATCGGTCGTGACGAAGCGCGCCCAGTGGCCGCCGCGCCGCCGATCGTCGGTGACGTCGTGTAGATCGTTGAGCACGTGGCGGCTCGTGCCGATGACGCCCTCGAAGAAGAGGTAGCTGGCGACCAGCGCGGGCATGCGCGAGGGATGCTCGCGCGCGACCAGGCAGCTCGCAGGCACGTAGTACATCGCGCGCGTCACGACCAGCCACCCCGACTTGGGCAGCGAGACGTAGCGCAGCGCCGCCCCCAGCGTCGTCACGCGCCAATCACCGTCGCCGCGATGATCTGGTGCAGCGCCTCGGCCGGCTCGCTCGCGTCGAGCACGCGGATCGACGGCGTGGCCGCGACGATGCGCTCGTACGCCTCCTGGTAGCGGCCGAGGTACTGCGGCGCGTGGTTGTCGAAGGCGCCGCCCTCGCGCGCGAGGATGCGCTCGACGGCGCGCCCGGCGTCGATGCGCAGGAAGAATTCGTGCGCGGGACGCGGGTACCGCCGGAACACGAGGTCGGCCTGTCCGAAATCGGTGAGCCCGCGCGCCGCCGCCGTCGCCTTGAAGCACGGGACGTAGCGATCGACGACGATGCTGTGCTCGTCGCCGGCATCGCGCGGCCAGCTCTGCGTCAGGCGCAGCACGTCGAAGGCGCCGCACAAGAGCAGCGCGGCGTCGTCGAAGCATTCGAACGCGCTGCTCTTGCCCTCGGCCCAGGCGATCCGGTGCGCCGCCGTACGTGCGTCGCTCTGCATGGTGATGAACTCGGCGCGTCGGCCGCGCCGCTTGAGCGCGTTGAGCAGCATCTTGACCTGGGTCGTCTTGCCCGAGCCGTCAATGCCGTAGATGCCAATCAGCTTCACCTCGCCACCTTGAGGTCCGCGCCACCACCGCGTCGGTGATGACCATCACCGCTCGTCGCGGGCGTTCCCGCCTAGCGTCGCCGCTCGTCATGACCGCCCCGCTCAAGATCTCCGCCATCAACCTGTTGACCACGACGGCCTGCAACGCCTGGGATCTGCCTTCCGTGCCGGGCAGCCCTGGGGTCTGCCGCTTCTGTTATCGGGAGCGCGAGAAGGTCGTCACCGATGCCGCGCGCCTCGAGCGCGTGATCGCGCGCGCCATCGAGCTCTTCGACGTCGACCGCTTCACGCTGACCGGCGGCGAGCCGCTCATGAGCGTGTGGACCTTGCCGGCTGCGGTGGCGGCGAAGCGCGCCGGCCGGGAGGTTCACGTCCATACCAACGGACTGTTGTTTGACGACGGTTATCCAGCGCTCGGCGAGCACGTCGACGTCTGGGTCCTCGCGCTCGACGGCGCCGTCGCCGAGTACGCCGACTGGGAGCGCGGCGTCGGCTACTTCGCGCGCGTCCAGTCCAACCTTGCGCGTCTCGTCGCCGACCGCCGCACGATCGCGATCAACAGCTTCGTCTCGCCGCACAATCGCGCGCACGTCGGCGAGCTGGCGCGCATGCTCGACGACCTGGCGACGCGCGTCGAGCTCGATTACTGGCTCGTGTCGCAGTACCGCAACATCAACCGCGCCAACGCCACCAAGGATCGGCTGTATCTCTACCCGAAGGAGGAGTTCGTCGCCGAGCTCCGCGCCGCGGTCGCGCCGCTGCCGCGCTTTCTGCTCTTCTGGACGCCGGCAGAGTACGTCGCCGCCCAGTCCCGCATCGAGTCGATGCCCGGCCGCGTCGTCGTCTTCGGGCAGCCGTCGCGCGAGCCCGGCGATCCCTACCCGTTCCGCTTGTGGCTGTCGGCGGACGGCTTCGTTACCGTCGACGCCGGCGTCAACCAGGGACGCAATGCCGTGGCCGGCAACCTGGTCGACGACGACGCCGACGCGCTGCTGGCGCGCATCCGCGCGCTCGGCAGCGAGGCGAAAGACATCGTCTCGCGGTCACTCTTCCGTCGCCCGGAGAGGAGCCGGTGATGACCATCACCGAGAACGCGTCGACTGGTTCGCTACGGTTCGCGGCATGACGAACGGCAAGTTGGAAACCGTGTTTCTCGCCAACTGCACGGCGCTCGTCCAGGACGGCGGCATCCTGCCGCGCGACATCGCGCGCCGCGCCTTTTTGACGATCTTGAAGCGCGAGGCCATCTCGGTCGATCTCTACTGGGGCGCGCTCTTCGCCGCGGTCAAGGCGCGCGGCGTGAACCTCGACGAAACGCTCGGCTTCGTCGATGCCATGTTCGACTTCGATGGCGATCTGCCGCGCAGCTTCGCCGATCGCGTCGCGCTGCCGCGGCGGCGCCCAGTCGTCGCCTGCACCGGCAGTGGCAAGGAGAGCTTCAAGACGTTCAACCTCAGCACCTGCGCCGCGTTCATCGCCGCCGGATGCGGCATCGACGTCGTCAAGCCGTGCTCGGAGAGCACGTCGGCGGTCAGCGGCGCCACCGATGTGCTGCGCGCGCTCGGCGTGCGCATCTCGGCGAGCAAAGAGGAGGCGTCGGCGATGCTCGAGGCGACGAACCTCTGCTTCATCGACTTCACGTCGCTGGCGCCGCGCTACGCCGCCACCTACAACGGCGCCTTTTTTCACTTTCACCCGCTCAGCTACATCGCGCCGCCACTGTGCATCCCGTTCCAGGTCGACGCTGTCGCGCACGGCATCGCCGACGACAACGTGACGCACGGCGCTCGCCTCATCGGTCAGATCGGGTTCACGCGAGCGGCCGTGTTCAGCACCAAGATGTCGAACGACCAGCGCGTCGACGAGCTGTTGCCGCGCGGCCACTCGCGCGTCGCGTGGCTCGACGGCTCGACGGTGACGGAGGAAGTGCTGCTGCACGGCCCGCCGACGGGCGAGGAGCTGCACCAGATCCGCCACCGCGCGTCGCACCGGGAAAACGCCGACGCGATCATGGACGTCCTCGCCGGTACGGCACCAGAGATCATGCAGCTCGCCGCCGCGTGGAACGCTGCGGGGCTGTTGCGCGTCGTCGGCGCCGTCGCCTCGCTCGACGAGGGTGTGGCGCGCGCGCGCGAGGCGATCCGCTCGGGCGCGGCGCTCGCGCGGCTGCACGCGTGCGTCGCCTACGCCGGCGCGGCGAGCCCGGTTGCGTCGCGGGCGCCGGCCGCCGAGACCTCGGTGCACGCCGCCGCGGTCGCCGCCGTGCGCGAGCTCGAGGCCATCCCCGCCGCCGAAGGATACGCGGAGGTGCCGCGTGAGTTCGCCATCGGCCGCGAGCGCCATCCCGGCTTCTTCGGCGCCAAGTTCCTCTGTCACGATCGCGCCGATCGCGTCAACGACGTGCCCGTCGCGAAGGCCGCGCTGGTGACCGGCTTCGGCCCGACCAACAGCCCGACGGCCGGCACGCTGTCGGTGCTGCTCAAGGCGATCAGCCTGCAGCGACGCACCGGGTTGTACACCGAGATCATCATCTCCGACCTCGGCGCCTGGAACTCGCGCAACCTCGATTGGCGCACGATCGAGCGCAACACCAACCGCTTCGTCGACTTCATCGCCGCCTGCGGGTTCGACCGCGCGCAGGGGCAGGTGCGCACGCACAAGGACAACTACAACCTCGTCACCAGCGGGCTGATCTCGAAGTACCTCAGCGAGGAGGACTTCACCGAGAATCGCGAGGCGACCGATCGTCTCTACGACCTCATGAAGCTGCGCGGCTCGCAGTTCAGCATCATGATCGACGTCCTCTACACCGTCGCCGACATCTTGAAGCCGCTGTTCGAGGGGCGCGACCGCGTGCTCATGCTGTCGGGCATCGAGGAGCACTACTTCACGCAGCTCGCCCGCAAGGTCGTGGAGCGCATGAACGCGGGCGAGCAGGGCTTCGTCCGTCCGGGGGTGCAGATCGGCGCGTTGTATGCGCGGCTCGTCGGCGGCCTGTACCCACACCCCAAAATGTCGAAGAGCATCCCGCCGTCGGCGATCAACATCGGCGACTCGACCGCCGAGATCGAGCGGAAGATCCTGCACAGCCATCCTGCCGACGAGCGCGTGATCCTGCAGATGATGGAGCTCGTCTCCGACTGGGAGCCCGCGCGCATCGAGGCAGCGCGGCTGGCCTACGAGGAGCAGGCCGACGCGCCGCTGCGCTGGATGGAGATGAAGCGGCAATACACCGACTTCTTCCTCGGGCTCGCCGACTTGTGGTCTCAGGTCTCGTAGAGCAGAGTTGGCGAATGTCTATCGACAAAAATCGTCACATCTCACTGACCGGGATCAAGCCGACCGGCACGCCGCACCTCGGCAATTACGTCGGCGCGATCAAGCCGGCGCTGCAGCTCATCGACGAGAGTGCGGTGGCGCTCTACTTCATCGCCGACTATCACGCGCTCACCCTCATCCACGACCCCAAGCTGCTCGACCAGCTGATCTACGAAGTGGCGGCGACGTGGCTCGCGTTCGGCCTCGATACCGACAAGGTCGTGTTCTACCGCCAATCCGATCTGCCCGAGGTGTTCGAGCTGTCGTGGATCCTCGGCTGCATGACGGCCAAGGGGCTCATGAACCGCGCACACGCCTACAAGGCGGCGATCGCGCAGAACGAGGCGGCCGGCAACGCCGACCTCGACGCCGGCATCAACATGGGCCTGTACCACTATCCCGTCTTGATGGCGGCCGACATCTTGCTCTTCGACGCCGACATCGTCCCCGTCGGCAAGGACCAGGTACAGCACGTCGAGATCGCGCGCGACATCGCGCAGCACTTCAACCACACGTTCGGCGAAACGCTGGTGCTGCCCAACGCTCGCCTGCAGGCGACGGCGGCGGCAATCCCCGGGCTCGACGGCCGCAAGATGAGCAAGAGCTACGGCAACACCATCCCGCTGTTCAGCGACCGCGACAAGCTGCGCAAGCTGCTCTTCAAGTTCGTCACCGACTCATCGAGCCCGGCGGAGCCGAAGGACCCGGCGACCTCGCCGCTGTTCGCGCTCTACCGCGAGTTCGCATCGGACGACCAAACCGAGGCCATGCGCCAACGCTTCGCCGCCGGCATCGGCTGGGGCACGGTCAAGCAAGAGCTGTTCGAGGTGATGGACGCATTTTTGACGGAACCGCGGCGGCGCTATGCCGAGCTGTTGCACGACCGGCGCCAGATCGACGCGCTCCTCGCTGCCGGGGCCAAACGCGCCCGCGAGCTGGCGCACCCGACGATGGATCGCGTGCGAAGGGCCATAGGTGCGCGCAGCTGAGCCCCACGTCCTCGTCCTCGGCGGAACCGGCTTTCTCGGCCGGCCGCTGGCGGCCGCGCTCCTCGACCGTGGGTTCTCGGCGACGATGACCGGGCGGCGCCCGCCGCGCCACCTGCTCGGCCGACAAAGCGCCTTCCTCGCTCCGCACGATCTTGCGTCGCCCGACTTCGATCCCGCCGCGCTCCTGGCGCCGCTCTTCGAGCGGCCGCTCGTCGCCGTCATCAACCTGGTCTCACGCACCAGCGGCGACCGCGCGGCGGTGTGGCGCGACAGCTTTGATAGCGTCCGCGGCGTGCTGGCGACGATCGACGCGGCGCGAGCACGCTGGCCGTCGGTGCGGCTGGTGCACGTAGGATCGATCGCCGAGCACGGGCGCGCCCCGTTTCAGTCGGCGTACGGACGTGCCAAGCGGGCAGCGCGCCAGGCGCTCCAAGCATCAGGGCACTGCGACGTGCACGCCCTCGTCGGCATCGTCGGCGGCGACAACCCGCGGCTGGTGCGCGACCTCGAACGCTTCGACGGCATCGTCGCCCGCTCGCCGCTGCTGCTCGACGGCTTTCGCCTGCCGTACCTGTGCGTCGACGAGGCCGCACGGCAGCTGGCCGAGGTCGTGCGCCACGCCGTCGAGCGCGATGCGCCGCGTGGGCCGACGGTCGAGGTCCGGCTCGAGCACCGCTGGCTCACGCTTCGCGAGCTGCGGCGCGAGTGCCTCGGCCGCAGCGACGTCGGAGGCGCACGCCGGCTCGATCGGGTCCGCCTGTGCGGGCGCGAGCTCGTCGAGCGCTGGCGGGCGCGCCGCGACGGTTCGCGTCGACGGCTGGCGCTGTTCTGTCGGCTGGCACGGCTTTCGGGGCATCCCGATCAGGCGCGCTGGAACCACTACGCGCTGTTGTCGCCCGAGCGCTGACGCTTCGTCTCGGGGTGGCACGGCCCCCGATTCTTTCGCCGTGCGTTGATCATGGAGGTAGGACATGAAGAGCATCCTGGAACGTCTCACGCAACAGCCCGTCGACCTGACGGACGCCGAGCTCGAGCTGGTCGTCGGCGGCATGGCAATCGGCGGCGGCGGTCACACCTCGACGTGCGCCCCCTATGGCGCGGATGACTGCTCGGCTATCGTCACCGTGGGCGGCGGCCTCGCGTAGCAACCCGGCGCCGGCATCGGTCGCTTCGGCGCCGATGCCGGCACCACTTTGTCATGCGCGCAGTCGTCTTCGATCTCGACGACACGCTGATCGACGAGAGCGGCGCGCGCGCGCGCGTCTGGCGCGAGGTCTGCCCCGACAGCGCGGTGCGCGCGACGCTGGAATCGACCGAGCGCTGGTACTGGTCCGATCCGGCGCGTCACGCGCGCGGCCGGCTCGACGTCGCGGCGGCGCGCCGCGAGATCGTCGCCCGCGCGCTCGGCGCCCTCGACCGCCGCGACGACGATGCCGTGGCGCTAGCCGCGCGCTACCACGAGCGACGCGAGGCCGCGCTGCGCTTGATGCCGGGCGCGCTGGCGTTGCTCGACCGGCTGCGCACGCGCGGCGTGAGGCTCGGGTTGTTGACCAATGGCGCCGCCGAGCGTCAGCGCGCAAAGCTGGTGCGCTTCCAGCTGTCGGCCGCGTTCGAGTCCGTCGTCATCGAGGGTGAGCTCGGGTACGGCAAGCCTGATCCGCGCAGCTACCGCGCGGTGTTGGCGCGGCTGGGCGCCCCCGCGCAGGCGACCTGGATCGTCGGTGACGACTTCGAGTGGGAGGTGGTATCGCCGCGACGTCTCGGGGTATCGACGGCGTGGCTCGATCGCGCGGGGTGCGGGCTGCCGGCCGGCTGCCCGGTCGCGCCGCATCGGATCGTCACTTCGCTCGACGAGCTGTGGCCGTGAGCGGCCGTCACAAGTCGACGAGCGGCGCGCTCAACAGCAGGCACTCACCATCGGCGAACAGCTGCTGCCGCTTGGCCAGCGCCGCGAACGCCCGCGTGATCGTCTCGCGCGAGGTGCCCACCATCTGCGCCAGCACCTGATGCGTCGGCCGCGTCGGCAGGACGAGGCCGCTGTCGGTCTCGCGCGCGCCATGCTGCATCCCCCAGCGCACGAGCGTGCGCACCAGCCGCTGCTCGACGGTATGCAGCGCCGCCTCCGCGAGCGCGCGTTGCGCCGCCGTCAGCCGCACGACGAGCTCCGACGCGAGCCGCACCGCCGTCGTCGGGTATGCCTGCAGGTGCGCGACGAAGGCCTCGTCGGATAGCGTCAGAACCGTGATGTCCGTCAGCGCGATGACGCTGGTACTGTGGGCCTCGTCGCTAGCCAGCGCGCTCTCGCCGAAGAAGTCACCGGCGTCGAGCTCCGCCAACGTCATCTCACGTCCATTCTCGCCGAACAGCACCAGGCGCACGCGTCCGGTCGCCAGGAAAGACCACCTCTGCGAGCGCTCGTCCTGCGCGATGACAAGGCTGCCTGCCGGATACGACCGCACGCGCAAGCGCTCGGCCAGCGCGGCGAGCTCGCCCGCGCCGCAGTGGCGCAACAGCGGCATTCCCGACAGCAGCGTGCGCCAACGAACATTCGGATCGCCGGAATCGAGAGTAGTGCACCGGTCATGCATCATCGACACCCGCTCCTCGGCGCGTCGGAGTGCAGCCGGCGCGCCAGGATTCGGCGCCGTCGTTCGCGGGGCTTTGGTCGTAAAGGGCCGTCCCAGGGAGGTCTCTGGAACAGTCCGCCGCGGCCACGCGCCGTCTCATCGCGTCAAAGCACGACCCACTCGTCGCCGCTCGCCTCGGCGCTGCACCTGCACGTCGGCGACAAGCTCGCCGCGCTCACGCGAGACATTCACGACCTGGAGGCGCACGCGCTTCGCGAAGAGCTCGACAACTCGTGCGTCCCCTCGTCGCGTCGCGCAGCTTGGGCGCGCTCGCCCGCGAGATCGGCGAGGAGTGTCGCCCGCTGTGCGCGAAGCTCGAGCAGCAACACATGCGTGGCGCTGCTTCGCATCTCGAAAAGTTCGTGCGCATGCAATCACGCACGGCCGAGCGAGCAAGGTCAGCGTCGAGCTCGACCATGAGGGGTGCGCGATCGTGCTTCGCGTCCGCGATGACGGCACGGGCTCTCGCCCGAGGCATTTGCGCATGCGACCAGTGGCCTGGCGAATGCGAAGGTCCGGCTCACGGAGCTCAAGGGGAACTTGCGCTTGTTCGAGGGCACCCGGAGTCACCGAGCTGCTCGTCACGATTTGACCTCGATGGGGCGAAGCTGCGCGGTTGACCTCGGCCCGCGCTCGCGCAGCCGCTCAGCCATCTGAGAGGGAGTGTCGAGTGACGCCGGCGGCAGGAGCGTGCCGCGGCTCACGAGTTTGCGCGGGGGGTCGGCGCC
>DATNAQ010000055.1:0-8608 GCA_035607415.1 Polyangia bacterium | reverse complement strand
TTCGAGGGCGAGTACCGCGGCGGCGCCGCGCAGGTCCACGAGACGCACGGCGACGATCACGACGCGCACGCCACCGGCCACGGGCACGACGCCCATGGTCATGATCACGGCCACGGCCCGGCGCACGAGTCGCCGCCGGCGATGACGGTGGTGCTGTGGATCCTCGCCGCCGGCTCGATCATCATCGGCCTGCTCGGCATTCCCGAGGTCATCTGGCGCGGCCACGATCTGTTCGGCGAATGGCTCTCGCCGGTGCTGGCGCCGCTCGCGCACGAAGAGAGCGCGTCGCTGTTCTACATCTTCGCGCTCATCGCGCTCGGCGTCTCGCTCTTCGGCATCGGCATCGCCTGGCTGCTCTACGCCGACGGCGTCTCGCCGCGCGTGAAGAAGTTCGTCGCGACCTTCCCCGGCCTCTACAAGCTGGTGTTCAACAAGTTCTACATCGACGAGGTCTACGACCTCCTCGTCGTGCGCCCGGTCCGCTACACCGCCTTCGTGCTGTGGAAGGCGTTCGACACCGTCATCATCGACCTCCTGCTCGTCAACGGTGTCGGCTTCGTCGTCTCGGGCTTCGGCAAGCTCTCCAAGTACCTGCAGAACGGCGATCTGCAGCGCTACATCGTGGCGGTCATCGTCGGCGGCGCCGTCATCATCGGCATCGGCACGCACTACGACGTCTGGTCGGGCGCGAAGTTCGACGCCCAGGTGCAGGGCCGTGACGTGCAGGTCACCGCGCACGGCGCCGGCCCGACCGCCAAGCGCCTGCAGTATCGCGTCGACTGGAACGGCGACGGCAAATACTCGGCGACGCAGATGCAACCAACCTTCAAGCACACCTACGATTCGGCCGGCTCGCACACGATCAGCGTCGAGGCGATCGACCCGCGCTGGGGCACGGTGTCGCACGACTCGCGCACGGTGAAGGTGCAGTAATGCTGACCATCATCACCTTCCTGCCGCTGTTCGGCGCGCTCCTCTGCCTGCTCATGCCCCGCGAGGAGAAGGGCATCCTCAAGGGGTGGGCGTTCACCGTCGCGCTCGCCACCTTCTTCGGGTCGCTGTTCATGCTCGGCGACTTCAACCCGACGCAGTGGAACCACGTCGTCGACAAGGAGTGGGTGCCGGCGTTCGGCATCCACTTCAAGCTCGCCGTCGACGGCATCTCGCTGTGGCTCGTGCTCTTGACCACGTTCCTCATGCCGATCGTGCTCTGCGCCTCGTGGAGCTCGATCGAGAAGAAGACGCGCGAGTTCGTCGTCGCCATGCTCATCCTCGAGACGGGGATGATCGGCACGTTCCTGGCGACCGACCTGTTCGTCTTCTACACGTTCTGGGAAGTGATGCTGATCCCGATGTACTTCATCATCGGGATCTGGGGCGGCGAGCGGAAGCTCTACGCGGCCATCAAGTTCGTGCTCTACACGATGGTCGGCTCGCTCCTGATGATCGTGGCGATCATCTACCTCTACGTGCGCAACCACGACGCCACCGGCGTCTGGACCTTCGACTACGACACGCTGCTCAAGCTCGTGCTCTCGCCGAAGGAGCAGCTCTTCTGCTTCCTCGCCTTCGCGCTCGCCTTCTGCATCAAGGTGCCGCTGTTCCCCTTCCACACCTGGCTACCCGACGCACACGTCGAAGCGCCGACGGCGGGCTCGGTGGTGCTGGCGTCGGTGATGCTGAAGTTCGGCACCTACGGCCTTCTGCGCTATGCGATCCCGTTCTTCCCCGACGCGTTCGTGCGCTGCGCGCCCGTCCTCAACTCGCTGGCGGTCATCGGCATCATCTACGGCTCGCTCGTCGCCTTCGCGCAGAAGGACGTCAAGAAGCTGATCGCCTACTCCTCGGTCGCGCACCTCGGGTTCGTGGTGCTCGGCCTCTCGATGTGGAACGTCACCGCCGTCGACGGCGCGATGTTCGTAAACCTGTCGCACGGCATCTCGACGGGCGGCCTGTTCCTCTGCATCGGCGTCATCTACGAGCGCCGCCACACGCGCAAGCTCGACGAGTTCGGCGGATTGGCGACGATCATGCCGCGCTACTTCGGCGTGTTCATGGTGATGACGCTGGCGTCGGTGGGCCTGCCGGGCACGTCGGGCTTCGTCGGCGAGTTCCTCACGCTCATCGGCTCGTTCGACGCCTACAAGCACTGGGCCCAGCTCGGCTCGCTCTTCCCGCATCCCAAGGCGCTGACCGGCGTGGCCACGCTCGGCGTGATCCTGTCGGCGGTCTACATGCTCTACCTGTTCCAGAAGATGATGTTCGGGCCGCTCTCCAACCCGCGCAATCGCTCGCTCAAGGACCTGACGGTGCGCGAGTGCGCGTACTTCGCGCCGATGATCGTCGCGGCGCTGTGGCTCGGCATCTATCCCAACACGTTCCTTTCGGACATCGATCCGGCGGTTTCGCAGACCGTGTCGGCGCTCGCGGTCAAGCGGCAGATCTTCGTCGGTGAAGGCGAGATGCCGAAGGTCGTCGGCGCCGCCGAGGCACCGGCGAAGCCCGCCGAGCCGCCCAAGCCGGGCGAGATGCCTCCCTTGCCGCCCTCACATCCGGCGCTCGTGCCGCCGGGCGGGGTGATCCAATAATGAACTTTGACGCTTCGCAGTTTCTGACGGTTGCGCCGCTGACCGCGCTGGTGGTCGCCGGCTGCGCGCTCCTCCTGATGGAGGCGTTCGGCTCGGGCCGGCAGCGCGCGTATCTGATGCCGCTGACGCTGGCCGCGGTCGGCGTGGGGCTGGTGCTCGAGATCCTGCAGTGGCCGGACGCGCAGGTCGGCTATACGGCCTTCCACGGCATGATCGGCTTCGATCACTTCAGCATCATCTTCAACTGCATTTTCCTCGTCGGTGCGGGGCTGACGGCGATGTTGGCGCCGGCCTACATGCGCGAGCACAACTTCGAGTTCGGCGAGTTCTATGCGCTGCTCATGTTCGCCACCGCGGGCATGATGATCCTGGCGCAGGCGACCGACCTCGTGACCATCTTCCTCGGCATCGAGACCATGTCGATCGCGGTCTACGTGCTCACCGGCTCGTGGCGCCATTCGCCGAAGAGCGCCGAGGGCGCGATGAAGTACTTCATGGTCGGCGCCTTCGCCACCAGCGTGCTGCTCTACGGCATGGCGCTCATCTACGGCGCCGTCGGCGCGACGGGCCTGGCGGAGATCGCGCGGATGGCTCCGCGCGTGGCGCAGGCGCCCTTGTTCATCGTCGGCTTCCTGCTCGTGATCGTCGCGCTCGGCTTCAAGATCTCGGCGGTGCCGTTCCACATGTGGGCGCCCGACGCGTACGAAGGCGCGCCCACCCCGGTGACCGCGTTCATGGCGACGACGGTGAAGGCCGCCGGTTTCGCCACGCTCATCCGCCTCGTGTCGACGGCGTTCTCGCGCACCGAGCTGGCGTACGGCGCGAGCGGTTGGGCGTCGGTGTGCTCGGTTCTCGCCGTGCTGACGATGACGATCGGCAACCTCGGCGCGCTCCGGCAGGACAACGTCAAGCGCTTGCTCGCGTACTCGTCGATCGCGCACGCCGGGTACCTCCTGGTCGGTGTCGTGGCCATCGCGCTCGTCGGCGTCGATGCGCGCGGTCCGCTCGTCTACTATCTCGTCGCCTACACCTTCACGACGGTGGGCGCGTTCGGCGTGGTGGCGTGGATCGGCTCGCGCAACGACGAGCGCCTCAACATCGACGACTGGGCCGGACTGGCCGGCAAGCACCCGGGCGTGGCGCTGGCGATGACCATCTTCATGCTCTCGCTCGGCGGCGTGCCGCCGACGGCCGGCTTCTTCGGCAAGTTCTACGTGTTCCGCGCGGCGCTCGAGAAGCCGGCGCTCGTGTGGCTGGTCGTCATCGCCGTCCTCAACAGCGTGGTGTCGGTCTACTACTACCTGCGCGTGGTCACCGCGATGTACTTCCGCGAGGCCGGCCGCGAGGCGCGCCCGCTGCGCGCCGCCAGCGTCAGCGCGTCGCTCTTGATCGCCGCGCTCGGCGTGCTCGCAATCGGCATCCTGCCCACCTGGCTCGTCGACATCGCCTCCGCCGCCAACTTCGCGCAGTAAGCGCGAGTCGCGCGCCGCACCTCCGCCACTTCGCGCAGCGCAGTCCGCTCATGAGCGCAGTCCGCTCACGAGCGCAGCCGCTCACGAGCGCAGCCGCTGCACGGAGACGGGCGGCGCGGTCGATCGGCGCTTGGCGCGGCGCTTGAAGCTCCAGTGAGCATGCGCTTCACGCGAGAAGACGAGTGGCACGTGCCGATCCGTAAGGTTGCCTGTCCATTCTGTGCGAGCTGGCTGCCCGTCGACGGGCTGTCGATGATGGAGACGCTGTGGATGCACGAGTACGAGTGCTCCGCCGTCGCCAAGGATTACGAGCTCGCCCGCGCCGCTGCCTAGCGCCCGCCGGCCCCTAATAATAGAAGCCGACCAACCCGGCCCCGCGCGCCGCGCAAGCCTCCAACCACCCTCGCACATCCCCCACCACCGCGATCACCTCCCGATCGAACCGCGGCAGCGCCCCCCGGCGCATCACCTCCAGCGCCTTTTTGACTTCTTCCGCCCCCACGAATCCCCCACGCGGCGACTCCGCATGCGGGATCTTCACCGGCCAGGTCCCATACACCAGCCGCTTCATCTTCACGAAGTCGCCGACGCCCCAGCCGTCGAACACCGGGTCCACCACGCGCATCAGCCACTCGTCGTCGGCGTTCGCCACCGCCGCGTTCGGCAGCTTCTGCCCGAAGTGCGCGCACAGGATCTCCAGCGCCCAGACGAACGCCGACCCATCGCCGCCCGTCACCTCGCCCATGCACATCTTCCGCAGCGCCCCCGCGATCCCGGGCTCTTCGGCGAGCTCCTTCTTCCAGAGCCCTTCGATCTTCATGCACGCGTTGGGATCCTTCGACCCCACGAACGCGCGCACCTCATCTATCGGCACCAGATACGGTACGAGTCCCGCCATCCGCCGATGATATCAGCTCACCGACAGCCCGTCAGCGACGAGATCCACGCGTCGAGGAGGCCATGCGATTGGCGTCGAGCGCGTGCGTGCAGTGCCGTTCTCGTGACGCCCGGCAGCGACGACCATCGCCAGCGCCAGGATGCGTGGAGCGAGGCGCATGGGCCGAGCGTATCTCGGGCACGCCGGTTGCTCTGGCTCAGGTGAGGAGGGCACATGGACGACAAGCGCAAGAAGACCGAAGAGGTCGAGCCGGACAAGCGAAGCGACGAAAACGAGGGCGAGGGCTCGAAGAGCGCCGATCGTCAGTATCGCCGCGACGTCGACGACTTCTTGCAGGAGAACGATCCCTCGAAGCTGGCGCGCAACGCCGCCGCCGACATCGAGAAGGATCCGGAGGGCTACAAAGAGGCGGAGCGTGAGGGCAAGAGCCGCTCGGCCGGCGATCTGCCGAGCGACAAGGATCTCATCTAGAGACGAGCGGGGCGGCTACGCGTCGGCGTCGGCGTCGGCGAACTGGCCGATGCCGAGCTTCTTCTCGGAAGCGCGGCGCTGATTGTGATCGAGGATGCGCTTGCGCAGGCGGATCGCCTTGGGCGTCACTTCGACGAGCTCGTCGTCGTTGATGAACTCGAGCGCCTCCTCGAGCGTGAGCGACAAGGGCGGCGACAAGACCAGCTTCTCGTCGGCGGCGTGGGTGCGGATGTTGTTGAGCTGCTTGGCCTTCGACGGATTGATGATGAGATCGTTCTCGCGCGTGTGAACGCCGACGATCTGTCCGCCGTAGACCTTGACCTGATCCTTGATGAAGAACTGCCCGCGGTCCTGCAGCTTGAACATGCCGTAGGCGTTGCTCTCGCCCTGCGCGTCCGCAATGAGCGCGCCCGAAAGGCGCCCCTTCATCGGCCCGACGTAATCACCGTAGTGCGCGAAGTTGTGGTTGAGGATGCCGGTGCCGCGCGTGTCGGTGAGGAACTCCGAGCGGTAGCCGATGAGCCCGCGCGACGGACACAGATACTCCACGCGCACGCGGCCGGCGCCGGCGGGGCTCATCTCGGTCATGCGGCCGCCGCGCGAGCCGAGCGTCTCGATCACCTTGCCGGCGAACTGCTCGTCGACATCGACCATGACCTCCTCGTACGGCTCGGACTTCTTGCCGTCGATCATCTTGTAGATGACCTCAGGCTGCGACACACACAGCTCGTAGCCCTCACGACGCATGGTTTCGATGAGGACCGAGAGGTGCAGCTCGCCGCGCCCGGACACCTTGAACACGTTGGGGAGCGCCGTGTCCTCGACGCGCAGAGCGACGTTCGACTTCAGCTCCTTGTAGAGCCGCTCGCGGATGTTGCGCGTGGTGACGTATTTGCCCTCTTGCCCGGCGAACGGCCCATCGTTGGCGATGAACTGCATCGAGATGGTGGGCTCGTCGATGGTCAAGAGCGGCAGGATGCGCGGATTGGCGATGTCGGTGATGGTCTCGCCGACGTTGAGCTCCTCCATGCCGGTCACGGCGACGATGTCGCCCGCGGCGCCCTCGGCGATCTCGAAGCGCTTGAGGCCCTGCGAGGCCAGGACCTTCTGGACGCGGAACTCTTCCTTCTTGCCGTCGCGGTGGGCGACAAGGACGCGGTCGCCCATCTTGATCTTGCCGTCGGTGATGCGGCCGACCGCGACGAAGCCGAGATAGTCGTCGTAGTCGAGCGTGGCCACGTGCATGCACAGCGGCGCGTCGGGGTTCGCCTCGGGCGGCGTGACCTTGTCGACGATCATGTCGAGCAGCGGCGTCAGCCCCTGCGAGGTGTCGTCGCCCGGGTTCTTGACGGCGTAGCCCTGGCGGCCCGAGGCGTAGATGACCGGGAAGTCGAGCTGCGCGTCGTTGGCGCCGAGCGCCACGAAAAGGTCGAACACGCCGTCGACGGTGCCGTGCGGATCGCAGCCTTCGCGATCGATCTTGTTGACCACGACGATCGGCTTGAGGCCTAGCTCGAGCGCCTTCTTGGTGACGAAGCGCGTCTGCGGCATCGGCCCTTCGTAGGCGTCGACGAGCAGGAGCACCGAATCGACCATTCGCAGCACGCGCTCGACCTCGCCGCCGAAGTCGGCGTGGCCGGGCGTGTCGACGATGTTGATGCGCACGCCGTTCCACGTGATCGCCGTGTTCTTGGCGAGGATCGTGATGCCACGCTCGCGCTCGAGCGGATTCGAGTCGAGCGCGCACTCCTGCACGACCTCACCGCGGCGGAACGCGCCGGCTTGTTTGAGGAGACCGTCGACGAGCGTGGTCTTGCCGTGGTCGACGTGGGCTACGATGGCGATGTTTCTTACGTCACTGCGCTGCATGGGAACGGGTGCGTATAGCAGAAACGGGCTATCGCGACCAGTAGATATAGATCGCGAGCTGCTCGGCGCTATCGAGCGAGGGGATGCCGAACACCCCGGCGGGGCCCGGATCATGGGCGGGTGTCACGTAGGTGAGCGCGCTGCCTGCCATATCGGTGACGACCGCGTCCCGGTCGCGCAGGGAGACCTTGGCGAGCGGCGCCGAGGCGGGGTTGTAGACGATGGCCCCTTTGGTCGTCTGCGGGACCACGGAGCCGAGCGGGACGCCGTCGGCGCGCAGGACGCGCAGCTCGCGCACGTCGCGGTAGAGGCGCATGTGCGGCCCTTCGGCGTCGCGGCCCTGGGCGACCCCGGACTGCGGATCCTGGGTGAGCTCGAGGCGCAGCTTGCCGGCCGGATCGGCGAGCGTCACGGTGCTGCCCTTGACCGTGAGCGTGCCGACGGGGCGGAGCTGGCCGTCGCACAGGTCGTCGCCCTTCCAGGCGAGCTCGAGCGCGCCGGAGCCGTTGCGCACCTCGAGCTTCGAATGGGTGCCGGGGGCGCAGGGCGTGCGGCCGCGGTGACAGCCGGCGGCGGCGGCGACGAGGGCGAGGGCGAGGAAGATCGGTTTCATGCTCGTTTGCGTCCGAGCGCGTGGGCGCCGATGACGAGGATAGCGCAGATGGCCTCGAGATTGGCCGAGCGCGACGAGAGCTGGTGCAGCGCCTGGAACGCCGGCTCGAGCGTGCGCCCCTCGCGGAACATGCGCTCGATGCCGGGGTGCACGTAGCCGACGTCGAGGAGGCCGAGCACCACCAGCGCCGTCGAGGCGACGAGCGCGATGCGATCGGCGCGGCCGCGGATGCCGACGGCGAGCAGCCGCACGCCGGTGGCGATGGCGACGGCGATGACGCAGGCGACGACCACGCCGTCGAAGGAGCGGAAGATGGTCGACATCGTCGGCGCGGCCAGATCGCGCGGCAGATCGCGGAAGACGATGCGCGCCGAGAAGGCGCCGAGCGCGAACATGCCGCCGACCCAGGTGCCGAGCGCGAGGGCGGCGAGCGTCTCGCACAGCGCGGCGACGGTCGGCTTCTTCGCCGGCGCCGGTGCCGCCGGCTCCGTCGCTGCCGCCGGCTCGGTCATTGGCCGGCCACCGCGCGGAAGATGTTCTTGCCGTTCTCCTGACCGGCGAAAATGAGCGTGAGCACGTCGAGCGACAGGCGGATCAGCCGCTGGTTGCGCAGGCGCGCGGTCACGAACTCGTAGTCGCCGTCGACGCGCTCGACGGCGCAGCGGCCGAACTTGGGATGATCGATGAAGTCGCCGGG
>DATNAQ010000046.1:0-19847 GCA_035607415.1 Polyangia bacterium | reverse complement strand
CGTGGCGGTGATGAACAAGACGATGCAGCGCTACCTCGGCTTCGGGCCCGAGATCATCGGCACGCCGCTCGCCGACATCCGCAAGCGCTCGACGGCGCCCGAGCCACGCCTCTCGACGCTGCTCCTGGCCGGCCTGCGCGGCATCGAGTACAGCGACTGCGAAGTGGCGCTGTGGCGGCGCACCAGCGATCAGCTCGGGCGCACCATGTTCAACACGTCGGTCTTGCGCGGCCCCGACGGCAGCATCGACGGCGTCATCGGCATCGGCAACGACGTCGAGCGCATGCGCTCGCTCGAGCGCCAGGTGATCCAGGCGGAGAAGCTGGCCACGCTCGGCCAGCTCGCCGCCGGCGTGGTCCACGAGCTCAACAATCCGCTCACGTCGATCAGCGTCTATGGCGACTACCTGGTGCGCCTGTTCGAGCGCGGCGGCGAGAAGAGCGATCTCGAGAAGGCCACCAAGATCGTCGAGGGCGCGGGGCGCATCCAGAAGCTGACGCGCGACCTCATGAGCTACGCGCGGCCGTCGGGCGAGTACGAGTGGGTGTTCCTGAACGACGTCGTGCGCCAGGCGCTGGTGTTCTGCGAGCACATCGTGCGGCGTGGCGAGGGCGAGGTGACGCTCGCGCTCGGCGAGGAGCTGCCGCGGGTGCACGCCATTCGCGCGCAGCTGCACCAGGTGCTGATCAATTTGATCACCAACGCCATCCACGCGCTGCCGCCGCTCGGCGGCAAGGTCGCGATCGGGACCGAGATCGTCGACGGTGGGCGCGCGGTGCAGGTGCGCGTGTCCGACACCGGCGCGGGCATCGGGGCGCTCGAGCGGGCGCACGTGTTCGAGCCGTTCTTCACGACAAAGAAGGATGGAAAAGGAACAGGGCTCGGGTTATCCATCGTGAAGAACATCGTCGAGGGCCACGGCGGGCAGGTGCGGTTCGAGAGCGAGCTCGGGATGGGGACGACGTTCTTCATCACGCTGCCGATTCAGAAGGAGACCATCGCGGTATGAATTTCGACGAGGCGAATGGAATGAGCGGAGCTGCAACTCCGAGGCTGTGCCGAGGAGGTGCTTCGTGAAGATCGACGAGCAACTGCGGGAATTGGAAGCGGTCGCGGAGAAGAAGAAGATCAAGGTGAGCTACGAGAACATCGGCGGCGAATTGGGCGCCGGTGGGTTGTGCAAGGTCAAGGGCGAGCATCGCGTCATCGTCGACAAGCGCGCCACCGACGGCGAGAAGGTCACGGTGCTGGCGCAGGCGTTGTCGCGCTTTCCGCTCGACGATGTGTTCATCAGCGAGAAGACCCGCGAGCTGATCGAGAAGTCGGCGGCGTTCGTCCGCAAGTAATCCCTCAGGCGATTCGTAGACCGAAGCGGCGCGGCGCGCGTTGGAACGCGCATGCGCATGTTCCTTTGCACGCTACTGGTGTGTGCGGCGGCGGTGGCGCGCGCCGACGAGCCGGCGCTCGACGCGTTGTACGACGACGTCGCGCGCGATCTCGCGGCCGGCAAGCCGCTCGTCGTCGAGGTCGAGGTCGCGCTGTGCGACAACGGCATCATCAGCTGCGGCGGCCGCGGGCTCGGCGACGGCGACGATCTCGAGCGCAACCTCTACTGGGCCACCGACGGCGGGCTGCGCGGCTGGTTCGAGCGGCGCGGCTCGCCGTGGCACCGCGTCTCGCGCACGGGCGCGCGCGGCGACATCCTCGAGACGGTCGTGTACGAACGCACGGTCGCGCCCGAGGGCGCGTGGCGGCGGCGCGGCGTGCGCGCGCCCTTCGTGGTGCGCGTGATCGCCAACGGCTGGCGCGGGCGCGCCATCGACGGCGCGCTCGATCGCTTCGTGGCGCGGCTCGACGACGGCGACGCGCAGGTGGTGGCCTACGTCGGTCACAACGGGTGGATGGATCGCGATCGGCTCGTCTGGCCGGCGCCGCGCGCGAGCGGCCGCGTGCGTGGCTTCATCGCCGTCGCCTGCCTGACGCGCGACTACCTCTTGCGCGCGCTGACGGCGCCGACGCGGGTGCCGCTGCTCCTCACCAGAGACCTCTTGTTCGCCGGCTCGCACGCCCTCGACGGCGCGATCGGCGCCTTCGCGCGCGGCGGCACGCGCGCCGACATCCGCCTCGGCGCCTCCTGCGCCTACGCTGACGGCGAAAGGAAACCGCTCGCCCGCGTCCAAACGCTGTTCACGAACTAGGGGCTGTCCGGGCTGACGCGCGGCTAGTAGACGACGCCGAAGCAGAAGTTGCCGCTGCCGCAGTCCTTCGGGCGCGGCGCCAGCGTCGCGCCCAGCACCACGCCCGTCACCGCCACGCCCGCCGCCGTCCAGAACCACCAGGTCTTGTAGAACGGCGGCCGCACGTACGGCTTCGGCGGCGGCGCGTCCTTGGTCTCCACCAGCTCCGCCTCGTAGCTGACGTTCAAGTACAGCGCCGACGCCAGCGTCGACAGGTCCTTCTCCGCCTTCGCCACCGCCACCGTCTTCGTCACCCGCGTCAGCCGCCGCCGCGTGCGCAGGTCGTACAAAAAGCTGTCGACCTTGATCGCCCCCGGCCCCGCCGGCGCCGCGCGCACGAACACCGCGTGGTCGATGAACAGCACTTCCTTCAGGTTGTCGGCGCTCGCGTCGAGCGTCATCTCGCCGAGCGACTTCTCCACCCCCGCCAGCGCCTGCTCGACGAGCAGATACTTCGTCGATCGCTCCATCGTGATCGACACCAGCTGCTGCACCTTCGACGACACCTGCGCCGGCATGACCGCCTTCTTGAACCCTTCCTTCTTCAGCGTCACCCAGTGCTCGCCGGTGATGAGCCCGTCGGCGAACGTCGGCGTCACGCCGATGTAGCGCCCGTCGACGTACGCCTGCGCCGCCGCCGGCTGCGACCGGATCTCGAGCGAGCCGCGCTTCTGCCGCTCGACCTCCTTGCGCACCTCCTCGACGATCGACAACAGCGTCGGCGGATACTTGGCGAGGTCGACCTTGTAGTCGCTGCGCCACACCAGGAGGCGCTCGAAGGTGCGCTTCGCCTCCTTCTTGTCCGCGTTCTCGAAGTGGGCCGCGCCGAGCGCCATCATCGCGTCGGCGAGCTCCTGCTTCTTGACGTAGGGCAGCACCTTCGACAGCACCTCGACCGCCTGATTGAGCTTCTTGATCGCGGTCGGAAGATCGAGCGCGGTCAGCGCTTTCTGCCCCTCCTGCAAGAGCAGGCGCCCTTCGTCGATCTGCTCCTGCGGCACCTCCTGCGCGAAGTCGGCGAGGCGCGTGTCGAGGTCCTTCATCTCCAGGCGCGGATTGCGCTTGAGCCCTTCGTCGAGCGCGCGCAACACCGGCACGAGCGCCTGATCGTCGAGCCCCGGATGCTTCATGAGGAACGTCGTCACGCGCACCGGCTGCGGCCCGTTGGTCACCGTCGCCGCCGGCGGGCTCGTCGGCGTCGGCTCTTCTTGCGCCGAGACGGAGCCGGCCGCGGTCGCCAACATCACGAAGGCGAGGAGCGCGCGCTTCATTTCCCCTGCGTCAGCTTGCGGATCTTCGCCGCGAGGAAGGGATCGTTGGCGGCATAGTCGCGCAAGACCTCGCGCAGCTTGGGCTCGAGATCTTTTCGCACCGAGCCACCGAGCTGCCGCTGGATCGTATCCTCGATCAGAAGCTCGAGCGCCTCGTCGGCCGAGATCTCGCCGGCGCGCAGCCGCGCCGCCACCTGCGCGACGGGATCGGTTCCCGTCGGCCCGCCGGTGCCGCCGACACGCGCCACCGCGCCGGTCTCTGCCGGTGCCGCTTCGTCGACGCCCTCGACTTCGCCGGCCTCATCGACCGCGTCGGGCGGACGCGGCCCGTCGCCTGGCCCCTTGATGCGCATCCGCCTCGGACGATAGCACGCGCCTCCGTCGGAGAAAAGTCCGCCTACTTCGGCTGAAAGTGCACGCGCCCGTCGCCGTTGGCCGAGAACTCCATCTTCGCGCTCGACGCCACGTCGCCCTCCGAGAAGGCGAGGTCGAAGGTCTTGTTCTTGCGGTACAGCTCCATCTGGTCGCGATAGTGCGGCGACATCGGATCGAGCACCTCGCCGCCCGGCAGCACGTTGCGCGCCTTCGGCCCCTTGGGATCGAGCTCGGCCACGAAGCGGATGGCCGGTCCGTGGTTGTACGAGAAGTCGCCGATGTCGATCGAATCTCCGGCGGCGTCGACGGTGCCGATGTCGCCGTGGCGCGGGAAGCCGTTCGGATAGGTGGTGTCGGTCTTGAGCGGGATCTGCAGCGCATCGACCGGCGCCAAGAAGTCGAGCGTCAGCGTGTGCACGTTGCCCCAGCGCCACTTGGTGATGTCCATGCCGAGCGCGCCGACGAGGTAGTCGAGCGCGTCGAGGATGCCGTGCGCCGCCTGCTGCCGCTCGGTCTCCTGCTCGACGGTGTCCCAGGTGTCGAACAGGATCGGCTCGCCCGTCGCCGGGTTGATCGCCGTGTGCAGCGACGGATCGTGCTTGTCCATCGCCACCAGCAGCTTCAGCTGCGCGAACGAGCTCGGCTTGAGCTGCTCGGTCGGGTCGAGCTGCGAATACTCGTCCTCGAACGTGCGATCGGCGAAGCGGCGCATCCAGACTTGCAGGATCGCCGCCGCCTGCGAGTCCGACACCTGCGTCGGCGTCGGCGAATCCTCGTCGACGCCCGACTCGACCGAGTGGCTCGTCCAGCCTTGCACCAAGGACAGCGCCGTCGGCAACAGCTGCTTCGAGATCGGGCTCGCCTGCTGCACGAGCACCGACAGATCGGCGTGCGTGCCCGGCGCGTTGACCTCCTCGACGAGCGCCTGACAGGCGGCGAGGAACGTCGGCGCCAGCGCCTCCGACCACTCGCTGACCACGTCGCCCTGGATCGACTGCATGTCATCCATGGTCAGCTTGCCGCCGGCGTCGGTGATGGCCTTGATGCGCTTGGTGATGCGCCCGACGCGCGTGCCCGGATCGTAATCGGCGCCGAGATAGAGCGGGGCGCCGTCGACCATCGGCTCGTCGAAGAACGGATCGCCGTCGTCGGTGACGCCGATCGGATCGTTGTTCGCGGTGGCGATGAAGCCGGCCGCCGGGTCGTACGCGTGCGGGATGTAGGCGGGATCGAGATCGCCGCCCCATTCGGCCGAGCCGTCGCCGGGCAGCACCTTCCACGGCGCCGACGTGCCGGCGCGCCGCGGCGCCTTGGTGTATTGCGTCCAGCCGAAGTGCCCCTGGTCGTCGCCGATCACCCAGTTCTGATTGCCGTAGATGAACCCGCCGTCGATCGCCGCCAGCGCGTCCTGCATCGACTTCGCGGTGTCGAGGCCGTAGAGCACCTCCGCCAGCTTCGGCGCCGGATCGTGCGCGGTGTAGCGGATCGACAGCTCCGTCGTCCCCAGCGCCTCCACCGCGTGCGTCATCGGATCGACGCGCGGGATGATCGGCCCGTGGTGCGGCACGTCGTAGAGCGTGACCTGCATGGTGTTGATGATCTGCCCGAAGCGCCCGACGTTGATCGTCTCGACCCGCGGCACGAGCGGCACCTTGCCGCCGTTGAACGCCACGCACGGGCTCGCGCCGTCGTCGCAGGTCACGATCGACTCCTGGTACACGTCGGTGATGTCGATGTTGTTCACCGTCGAGCCCCAGGCCACGTGCTCGTTCATGCCGAGGATGACGCCGGGCAGCCCGGGGAACTGCACGCCCATCACGTCGAGCTTGCCGCGCGCCACCAGGTGCACGAAGTAGAAGATCGGCGGGTTCTGCAAGGACAGGTGCGTGTCGTTGGCCACCATCACGTGCCCCGTCGCCGACAGCGACGGGCCGACGATCCAGTTGTTGCTGCCGATGCTCGGATCGACCTGCGCGTCGTGCCCCATGCCCATGACCGCGCGCCGCGCCTCGGCGAGCACGGGCAAGAGCGAGGGATCGACCGGCGGGTCGTTCGCAGCGCGCGAGGTGTCGCCGTTCATGCCCGTCCAGCCGTCCGGCGCGCTCGTCGCTCCCGGCAGCGAATAGGTCGGATCGACCGGCTTCAGCAGCTGGAAGTCGTCGCCGATGCCCTTGCGCGCGGCCAGCGCCGGCACCGTCGAGTCGTCGAACTGCATCTTCGCCGCCGCCGAGAGCTGCGTGCGAAAGATGTCGCTGTCGGCGTCGTACGACAGCTCGAACACGAGCCGCTGCCCGACGAGCAGCGAGTCGACCTCGGTCCACGGCTTGATCGTCTGCGGGTCGTAGAGGAAGACGAGCGCCGGCGGCAGCGTGTACTTCTGCGACTGCAGATCGGCGATGTACGCGTTCACGCCCGCGGCGTAGGCCGTCAGCATCTTGGTCGTCGTGATGTCCTTGGGATCGGTCGACGACGACAGCGTCTGCCACGCCTGCGTGCAGGTCTGCGTGAAGTGGTGCGCGCGCATCTGGATGTCGCTGTCGATGAGCGAGGGCGACACGTCGCCGAGGAGCTCCGCCAGGGTGCCCGCCGACGAGTGGCGCGTCAGATCCATCTGCAGGAGGCGATCCTGCGCGGTCACGTAGCCCTGCGCGAAGGCGACGTCGGCCTCGTTGTCGCCGTAGATGTGCGGGATGCCCCAGACGTCGCGCACGAGATCGACGCCGCCCGAGAGCGCCGGGTTGGTGACCGTGTCTGTCGTCGGGATGTCGTCGACCGGGTGGCCGGAGCAGCCGAATAGGAATAAAACAGTGAGAAAGCTGGTTATGCGCACGACGCCATGATAGCGCGCTTCTTTCGCGGGATGGGCTACTTCGGCCGCGGCTGGCGCGTCGCGTTCGGCGATGGGCGCGTGGTGCCGTTCGTGCTGCTGCCCGCGGCGGTCACGGCGCTCGTCGCCGGCGGCGGCAGCTACTTCGCGTATCGCTGGGCGGCCGACTTCGTGGCGCGCCAATCGGCGGGGCACGGCGCGATCTGGGGCGCGGTCGTGTGGCTCTTCATGGTCCTGTTCGTCGTCGGCACCGCCTACGTGCTCTACGTGGCGTCGTGCCTGTTGGCGACGGCGCCGTTCGCCGGCGTGCTGAGCGAGCGCGCCGAGCACGCGCACACCGGCGCGAAGGTGGCGCCGCAGAGCTGGGGCCAGACGGCGGCGCTGTCGGCGCGCGGCCTCGGACAGGCGATCCTCGGCGTTCTACTGTATCTGGCGATCGCGGTGCCGCTGTTCGTGCTGCACTGGGTAGTGCCGGCGGTCGCGCCGCTCATGTGGGTCGCGGGTGTGGTGCAGACCGCGCTCTTCTTCGCGTTCGACGCGTTCAACGAGCCACTGCACCGGCGCGGCGCCAGCTTCGGCGGCAAGTGGCGCTTCATCGGCACGCACCTCGCCGAGTCGCTCGGCTTCGGCTCGGGCGTGGCTCTATTAATGGTGGTGCCGCTTCTGAGCGTGATCGTCACGCCGGTGGCGATCGTCGGCGGAACGCTGCTCTATCTCGATCTCGCCGCCGGCAAGAGCTCGTCGGGCTCGAGCTCGAGCTCGTCGACGTAGCACCAGCCCCAGTCCTCGCCCGGCTCGAACGAGCGGATGATCGGGTGCTTGGTGGAGTGGAAGTGCTTGGTCGCGTGCCTGTTCTTCGAGCTGTCGCAACAGCCGATGTGTCCGCACGAGAGGCACTCGCGCAGGTGGACCCAGCTGTCGCCCAACTTCAGGCACTCGACGCAGCCTTTGCCGCTCGGACGCACTTCCTTGATTTCGCTGGTGTGTTCGCAGCCCATGGTAGGTGACCTCCGTCGCCGACGTATCATAAGCATGGCGAACCCTCGACGCACGCTCCGACGTTCGGTGCCGCCGCTGTGGCTGATCGGGCTCTGCCTGTTCCTGCCGACGGTGCGCGCGTGCGAGCGCCTGCAGTCGCCGGCCGACTTCCTCGTCGGCGACAAGGGCTGGTTCATCGCGCTGCTCACGCCCTACGTGGTGGCGCAGATCCTCGGCATCCTGGCGATCGTCGCGCTCGCCCGCGGCCGCGTCGGCCGCGGCATCAGCGTGGCCACGGCGGGGCTGGTGCTGGCGGGCGGATCGTCGGCAGTGGCGCTGTCGATGGTCGGGTTCGACGGGCGCCGGTTCGACGAGGCGGTGTGGAGCTGCCTGGCCGGCGCCGCGTTCGTCGCGGGCGTGCTGGTGATGGCGCGCGCGCGCCGCCTCGAGCCGTGGACGCGCCTGGCCCGCCTGCACGCGGCTTTCACGATCTTTACGCTGCCGTTGGCGGCGCTCATCGTGCGCATCGCCGTCGGCGACGGGCTGCACAAGATCGGCGTCGGGGCGCCGCTGTTCGTCGTCGCCGTGGCCGCGCTCGTGGTGGTGCACGCAGGCGGGCTTTCCCGCGCGCCCGATCCGGTCGTATCTTCTTCGGCGTGACCATCTTCGATCGTGAGGCCGCCACCTACGAGGCGGTGCGCCCGAGCTACCCCGCCGCGCTCGTCGACGACGTGATCGCGCTCGCGCGCGTTCCGCCCGGCGGGCGCGTCCTCGAGGTCGGCAGCGGCACCGGCCAGGCCACGCGTCTGTTCGCCGCGCGCGGCGTCGACGTCACCGCCGTCGAGCCGGGCCCGCAGCTGGCCGCGGCGACGCGCGCCCACGTCCCGGCGGCGCACGTCGTCCAGGCGCGCTTCGAGGATTTGACGCTGCCGCGCGTCTACAAGCTGGTCTACTCGGCCACCGCGTGGCACTGGATCGATCCCGCGCGCGGCTATGCGCGCGCCCACGACGCCCTCGTCCGCCGCGGCATGCTCGCCCTGTTCTGGAACGAGCACGTGCGCGGCGACGACGACGTCGGCTTCTTCGACGCCACGCAAGAGCTCTACGAGGCCGCGGGCATGGGTCGCTTCCGCCTGGCGCCGGTGACCGAGCTGCGCGATCGCACGCCCGCGATCGTCGCCAGCGGCCACTTCGGGGAGGTCGTGCGCAGCTACTACCCGTGGCGCGCCGAATACGACGCCGCAACGTACGCGCGCCTCCTCGGCACCTACTCGGATCATCTGCGCCTCGACGCCGACGTGCGCGCCCGTCTGCTCGACGGGATCGCGCAGCTGATCGACGCGCGCTTCGGCGGCAGGATCGCCAAGCACTACGTCGCCGACCTCTACGTCGCGCGTGCTATAAACCGCGCGTGATCCGGCTCGACTCGGTGCAGAAGAGCTACGGCGCGCAGCCGGTCTTGCGCGACGTCTCGCTCGCCGTCGAGCCGGGCGAGCTGCTGTCGCTCGTCGGCCGCTCGGGCTCGGGCAAGTCGACGCTCCTGCACATCATGGGCGGGCTCGACCGCCGCTACACCGGCAAGGCGAGCGTGCTCGGCCACGACCTGCACGCGCTCGACGATCGCGGCCTGTCGCGCTTCCGCAACCGCGAGGTCGGCTTCGTCTTCCAGTCGTTCAACCTGCTCGATCACCTGACGGCGCGCGAGAACGTGAAGCTGCCGGCCTATTTCACCGACCGTGACAGCGCCGACTCCGACCGGCGCGCCGTCGAGGCGCTGGCGCGCGTCGGGATCGGCGACAAGGCCGAGTCGCGTCCGAGCGCGCTCTCCGGCGGGCAGAAGCAGCGCGTGGCCATCGCGCGCGCGCTGTATCACGCGCCGAAGTTGCTCCTGTGCGACGAGCCGACCGGCAACCTCGACTCCGAGACCGGCGCGCAGATCATCGACCTGTTCCGCGCGCTCAACAAGGAGGGGCTGACGCTGGTGATCGTCACGCACGAAGAGCGCGTCTCGTCGGTGGCGTCGCGCGTCGTACGGCTCGAAGACGGGAAGCTCGTCGCATGAGCGCGGTGCGGGCATGACCTCGCGCGCGCTGTTCGCGATCGTGCGGCAGAACCTGGCGCGCTCGCGCCGCTCCTTCGCGCTGTCGGTGTTCGGGATCTCCGTCGGCATCGCATCGCTCACGTTCTTCCTCGCGTTGTCGGCGGGCGTGCGCCACGTGGTCCTCGGCAAGGTCTTCCCCGTCGGACAGATCGAGGCCGTCCCGTCGAAGTCGTCGGTGGAAGGGCCGATCGGCCTGTTCTCGTCGCTGAGCGGGCCCAAGCCGCTCACCGACAAAGCCGCCGCCGCGCTCGCCGCGCGGCCCGAGGTCGAAGCCGCCTATCGCCGCGCCAAGCTCGCCTTCCCGGCGCGCGCGTGGGGCGGCGCCGAGATCCTCGGCAAGAACTTCTACACCGAGCTGGTCGCCGAGGGCATCGACCCGAAGGCCATGGCCGGCGACGATCTCGGCCCCGAGCCGTTCCGCGACGATCTCGGCACCCACGCCCGGTGCAACGCCGACGCCGACTGCAAGACGCCCGGCGAGTATTGCCCGTGGGACACGCACGCCTGCGAGCCGCCGGTGCCGGCGGTGATCTCGCCCTTCATCGTCGAGCTCTACAACGGCACCATCGCCGCGCAGACCGGCCTGCCCAAGATCGGCAAGTTCCTCGCCGGGCGGCTGCGTGGGATCACCTTCAACATCGAGCTCGGCCGCTCGTTCATCGGCGCGTCGAAGTCGGGCGTCGAGCCGCATCAGCGGAAGGTCATGCTGGTCGGCATTTCGCCGCATGCGGCGCAGCTCGCGCTCACCATGCCGCTCGGCTACGTGCAGAAGTGGAACGCGCAGTACGCGCCGGGCGCGCCGCCGTTGTCGTCGCTGGTGCTCGAGGCCAAGGAGGGCGCCGACGTCACGAGCCTGACCGCCGCCATTCGCTCGGCCGGCTACGACGTCGCCGATTCGGGCGCCGAGCGCGCCGGCCTGGCGATCACGCTCGTGACGTTGCTCTTCGCGCTCGTCTCGGTCGCGATGGTCTCGATCGCCGCCATCAACATCGCGCACTCGTTCTTCCGCACCGTCGCCGAGCGGCGGCGCGAGCTCGGCGTCATGCGCTCGGTGGGCGCCTCGGCGCGCGACATCCGCGCGCTCGTGCTCGCCGAGGCCGCGTGCATCGGCCTCGTCGGCGGCGCGCTCGGCGTCGTGGTGGCGCGCCTCTTCGCGCTCGCCATCGACGCGGCGTCGATGCGGTGGGTCCCTGATTTTCCATTCAAGCCCGATACCTACTTCGCCTTCGGTTGGACGCTGCTTGCGGGCGCGCTAGGATGCTCCATCTTGGCCTGCATGCTCGGCGCGTTCCTGCCGGCACGCGCAGCGGCCCGACTCGAACCGACAGAAGCGTTGACCTCGTAAAGGAGACTCGCCATGAAAAAGATCCACTTCGAGACGGACAAGGGAGAGATGGTAGCCGAGCTGTACGACGACGACGCGCCGGAGACCGTCGCGAACTTCGTGGGTCTGGCGACGGGCGAGAAGGAGTGGACGGATCCGAAGACCAACCAGAAGCAGAAGGGCGTGCCCTACTTCAACGGCCTCCGCTTCCACCGCGTGGTCTCGAACTTCGTCATCCAGGGCGGCGATCCGTTCACCCGCTACGACGACATGAAGGCGCGCTGGGGCACCGGCGGCCCGGGCTTCAAGATCAAGGACGAGCTGGCGGGCAAGAAGCAGGTGCACAAGCGCGGCTCGCTCTCGATGGCGCACGCCGGCCCGGGCACCGGCGGCTC
This sequence comes from Polyangia bacterium, assembly GCA_035607415.1. Lineage (GTDB taxonomy): Bacteria > Myxococcota_A > Polyangia > Palsa-1104 > Palsa-1104 > JAQBQH01. Next base: position 8,339 of record DATNAQ010000046.1, on the reverse strand, counting down.
GCAGTTCTTCATCTGCCACTCGCCGCAGCCGCACCTCGACAAGAAGCACACGGTGTTCGGCCAGGTGATCCAGGGCGACGAGGTGATCGACAAGATCGCCGCCGGCGACAAGATGATCAAGGTGTGGGTCGAGTAGCTCCGCCTACGGCAGCGTGAGGACGTCGGCGAGCACCTCGCCGGCGTACCTCCGCGCCGCGTCGTCGTCGGGGCCGCTGACGGCGACGGTGATCGCGCCTTTTTGCGCCACGCGCATTCGCAACGTCCACAGACAATGTCCGAGCACGCCGGCGAACTGCTGCGCCGCCGCTTCGCTGCGCCACGCGACGATCCAACGGAACATTTGCCGCCCCGACGGTGACTTCGACGACGCGGTGAACTGATCGGCGCGCCAGTCGGCGGCGAGCGCCATCGCCGGCGCGGGCAGCATGCAGTAGGAGAGCGCATCGCGCAGGCCATACTCGCCGCGCGTGTCGGAGAGGACGGCCTGAAACGGCGCCGGCAGCGGCAGCCGCGTGGCCACGTTGGGCGGCGGCACCGGCGCCAGATAGCGATCGACGTGCAGGATCTCGGACGTCGACGCCGGCGGACGCGCGAAGGCGTCGTTGACCGCGAGGAAGCCGCCGCGCTGATAGAGCTCGAGCACGAAGCGCGCGCCGAGCGAGTAGGCGAAGAAGGAGGAGTCGTGCAGCGACTTCGGCTCGGCGGCGGCGATGCGCGCCAAGAGCCTGGGGATGGCGTCGCGCAGCGGCTTGGCGTCGAGGCTGAGCAGGAAGGCGACCGAGGTGACGGTGGCGTCGCCCTCTTCGAGCGCGTGCAGCGCGCTCAGCTCGTCGACGCCGTGGAGCGGCGGCGCCGTCGGCAGCGCGTGGGCGACGATGGCGTGCTCGAGCTCGTGCGAGAGCAGCTCGACGCGGTGGCCGCGCGTGCGCCGGTCGTACGACGAGCGCTTGATGATCACGCGATCGTGGTGCGTGTCGTAGAGCGCCGCCAGATCCGTGCAGTTGCGCTCGGGATTGCGCATGGCGGCGGCGGCGGGGCCGTGCCAGCCCTCGGTGCCGGTGAGCTGCGCGATGTTGGCGCGCAGCTCCTCGCCGCACGCGGCGGTGAAGCGCGCGTCGTCGAGGACGGCGATGGGCGGACGCGTCGTCAGCGACAGGCCGCGCACGACGGCGACGGCGTCGAGCATGCTCTCGATGTTCTGCAGCTGGCGGATCGCCTCGCGCCGCAGCTCGTCCTCGCGCGACGGCGCCGGCGCCGGCGTCGCCACCGGCGCGGCCGTCTTGGCGGCGTGGTGCGCGCAGCCGCCCGCTGCGTACATCGTCGCCAGCGCGACGAGGGCGCGCGCGTGTGACCCGCTCACCCTTGGGATTATAATCGAGCCATGGACGTGGGGGCGTCGGAGCCGTGCGCGGCACAGCGCGTGTTCGTCGCGTCGCGCGCGGCGGCGCTCGAGCTCTACGGCGACGACGGCCTGCGCCAGATCGCCGAGCGCCTGCCGCCCGACGTGCGCGGCGCGCTCATCGACTCCGCCATCATCACCGAGGCGTGGCTGCCCGAGCGCTTCGTGATGGCGTGGCAGGAGGCGGTGTTCGAAGGGCCGGCGCGCGGCAGCGACGACGCGTTTCGCCGCTACGTCGACAAGGTGGTCGACGCCGGCTTCGGCCGCGTGCGGCGCCTCCTGGTCAACCTGGTCACGCCGGCCACGCTGTGCACGCGCGCCGCCGAGCTGTGGCACGACGAGCACACGCACGGCGAGATCAGCGCCACGCCCGAGGGCCACGTGGTCATCATCCGCCTGCGCCATCATCCGTACGTGGCGCGGCCGATCGCGCGCGTCGTCATGGCCGAGAGCCTGCGCTACGCCGCCAGCCTGACGCGCGCCAAGCACGTCGTCGAGCTTCACCGCGTCGACGGCGATGCTCTCGAAGTGCGCTTGACCTGGTCGTAGCGGAAGCAGCTCGTGAGGTGATCGTTGACCAGGCCGCACGCCTGCATCCAGGCGTAGACGATGGTCGGCCCGACGAAGCGGAAGCCGCGCCCGGCGAGCTCCTTGCCGAGCGCGCGGCTCTCGGCGGTCTCGGCCGGGATCTGCGCGCGCGCCGAGAAGCGGTTGTCGCGCGGCTTGCCGCCGACGAACGACCAGCACAGCTTGGCGAACTCGCCGTCGCCGAGCTCGAGCCAGGCGCGCGCGTTGCCGATGGTGGCTTCGATCTTGGCGCGGTTGCGCACGATGCCGGCGTCGCCCATGAGCCGCGTGACGTCGCGCGCGCCGAAGCGGACGATCTTGTGCGGATCGAACCCGGCGAACGCGCGGCGGAAGTTTTCGCGCTTGCGCAGGATCGTGATCCACGACAGGCCGGCCTGGAACCCGTCGAGGATCAGCTTCTCCCACAGCGCGCGCCCGTCGCGCTCGGGCACGCCCCATTCGCGATCGTGGTAGTCGCGATAGAGCGGATCGTCGCCGACCCAGGCGCAACGCGGTTTGTCCTTCGCTGGCGTCGGGCTCATGCGCGGCGGCGACGGCGGCCGAGAGCGACGAGCGCGAGCACGAGGAGCGCCTCGCCCGCGGCCGCGGCGCCTCCGCCGGCGGCGCTGCAGTCGAGGCCGCGGTTGGTCGGCGCGACCACGTAGACCTTGGCCGTCGTCGAGCCGCCCTCGGGCAGGATCGAGCGCACGTTGGAGCCGTCGCGGTTGGCGACCATGATGCCGCCGCCGGTGGGCGTGCCGTCGACCGAGGTCTGCGACCAGGTGAGCTGCTTGCCGTCGGCGATCCAGGTGGGGCCGATGTCGTCGAACCCCGGCGAGGAGCCGATGAAGCGCGAGGGCGGCACGCTGCCGTCGACGGGCACGAGGAACAGATCGTGCGCGCCCGAGCCGGCCGACTCGGCGCCGGCGAACACGAGGGTCGTGCCGTCGGGCGACGCGGCGAAGTCCCAGGCGAAGCCGCCGCCCGGCTCGTCGGCGAGCACGGTCGCCGTCGTCGTCGAGCAGCTCGAGCCCGACAAGCGATAGAGGATGGTCGCGCCCGGCGGATTGGCGGTGCGCGACTTGACGCCGCCCGAGGCGATCCAGGCGCCGCCGACGTTCTCGAACTGGTTGATCACCTGCATGGCGTTGGCGTCGGCGGTGGTGTCGCAGTCGACGATCACGCTCTTGCCCGCGCCGTCGCCGGCGCCGTCGGCGTCCAGGGCCGAGGCGATCTGCAGGTGCGGCGTCGACGTCGTCGAGAGGTCCTCGACCCAGGCCACGTGCGTCTCGTCGAGCCACTGCGGCGGCGCCGTCTTCAGCTTGGCCACCGTGCGCACCACGTGGCGATCCGACCCGTCGGCGACGGCGGCGGTGATGACCATCCCCGGCGAGGCGTTGTCGATCCAGGCCACGCGCGCGCCCGACGGCGAGAAGCGCGGCACCAGGTGCGAGTTGGCCGGCGTGGCGTCGAGGCGCACCGCCGGGCGCGAGCTGCAGTCGCCGTCCTCGTCGGTGGCGAGGAGCTGATGCTCGGTGGCGGTCACGTTCTCGTAGACCACCTGCGCGGGCAGGCCGGTCGTCGAGTAGCGCACGCGCGTGCCGAACGCGCCCGGCGTGTCGCCGTAGCTGCCGCGATTGGCGGCGCCGGCGTCGCCGTTGCCCGACGCGTCGGGGATGGCGACCGAGCACGAGAGCGGATGCGGGTTCGAGCCGTCGGAGCCGACGATGCCGACCGAGAAGCTGTCGCTGGCCGCCGTCAGCGACGACTGACGATAGAAGAGCGGCACCGCCGTGGCCGAAGCGCCGACCTTGGTGAAGTTGCTGTCGCCGTTGGCGACCGAGACGGTGAGCGTGATCTCGTAGGTGCCGGCCTGCGTCGGCGCGAACTCGAAGGTCGGCCCGCTGCCCATCGAGGAGTCGGGCGTTCCGCCCGGCGTCTGGGTCACGGCCCACGAAAACGTGAGCGGCCGCCCCTTCGAGTCGGAGGATTGCGAGCCGTCGCAGCTGATGCGCAGCCCGACCACGGCGTCCTCGCAATTGGCGAGGGCCATGATCGACGCCGAGATCGGGCCGCCGCCCGATCCACCGCCGCCGTCTCCGTTGCCGGTTCCATTGCTCTTACAGCCGACGACGCAACATAGGAGGATCAGGCTGAGCGCACGCATGGGCTTGGAACCATTGTATCATCGCGCGCGTCGCAAGAAATCTTTGGCGCGCTGTCGATCACTCACGTCGCCGTTCGACTACAGGGCAGGAGGCTGACCAATGCAATACATGCTCTTGATCTACGACAACGAAAAGATGTTGCCCTCGATGAACGACAAGGAGCGCAACGCGCTCATGGGCGAGTACTTCGCGTTCACCGAGGAGCTCAAGAAGAGCGGCAAGCACATCGCCGGCGACGCGCTGCAGCCGACCTCGACGGCGACGACGGTGCGAGTGCGCGAAGGCAAGCGCCTCACCACCGACGGGCCGTTCGCCGAGACCAAAGAGCAGCTCGGTGGCTACTACCTGGTCAACGCCAAGGATCTCGACGAGGCGATGGCCTGGGCGGCCAAGATTCCGGGCGCGCGGTTTGGATCGATCGAGGTGCGCCCGGTGATGCAGTTCGACTGACGCACCTCGGAGGTGCGTGCATGACCCGGCAAGCGGTCGATCGCCTCGTCGCCGAGCTGTACCGCGAGGAGTGGGGACGCATCCTGGCCACGCTGATCCGGCTCGTCGGCGACTTCGACGTGGCCGAGGAGGCGGCGCAGGAGGCGTTCGCGCTCGCCCTCGCCGAATGGGGGGACTCCACGCCGCGCAATCCGCGCGCGTGGATCGTGTCGACGGCGCGGCACAAGGCGATCGACCGCTTGCGCCGACGCGCGCGCTTCGCCGAAAAAGCGGCGGAGGTCGCGCGCGACGCGGCCGAGGAGGGCGCCGCCGACGAGGATGGGCCCGAGGAGGTTGCCGTGAAGGACGAGCGGCTGCGCCTCATCTTCACCTGCTGCCATCCGGCGCTGGCGCTCGAGGCGCAGGTGGCGCTGACGCTGCGCACGCTGTGTGGCCTGTCGACCGAGGAGATCGCGCGCGCCTTCCTCGTGCCGGCGACGACGATGGCGCAGCGTCTGGTGCGCGCCAAGGGCAAGATCCGCGAGGCGGCGATCCCCTATCGCGTGCCGGGGCCGGCCGAGCTCGACGATCGGATCGAATCGGTGCTCGCGGTCTTGTACCTCGTGTTCAACGAAGGCTATGCGGCGACCGCCGGCGACGCGCTGGTGCGGCGCGAGCTGTGCGCCGACGCGATCCAGCTCGGGCAGGTGCTGCGCGCGCTCCTGCCGGCGCCGCCGCCGGTGGAGGTCGACGGCCTCGTCGCGCTCATGCTGCTCACCGACGCGCGGCGCGACGCGCGCACCGACGACGCCGGCGATCTGGTGCTGCTCGCCGAGCAGGATCGCGCGCGCTGGGATCGCGCCGCCGTCGCCGAGGGGCTCGAGCTGATTCGCGCGGCGCTGCGCCGCGGGCGGCCCGGGCCGTACGCGCTGCAGGCGGCGATCGCGGCGGTGCACAGCGAGGCGGCGCGCGCCGACGACACCGACTGGCCGCAGATCGTGGAGCTCTACGGCGCGTTGTGGACGATGCATCAGTCGCCGGTGATCGCGCTCAACCGCGCGGTGGCGATCGCCGAGGTGCACGGGCCGACGATCGGGCTGCAGCTCGTCGAGGTGCTCGGCGAGCCGCTCGACGGCTATCACCTCTATCACGCGACGCGCGCCGATCTGTTGCGCCGGCTCGGGCGGCGCGCCGAGGCGGCCGAGGCCTATCGCGCGGCGCTGGTGCGCGCCGAGAACGAAGCCGAGCGCCGCTTCATTTCGCGCCGCTTGGCGGAGGTGTCGGGCTGACGCTGGCTCCCGACGGTGGCGGCGCGGCCGCCATCTGCGGGATCAAGAGGATCTCGATGCGGCGGTTGAGCGCGCGATCGCTGCCGCGCGGGTGATACTGCGAATAGCCCGCCGCGGTGAGCTTGGCCGGATCGACGCCCACGTTGTCGGCGAGGAAGTGCACGACGTTGACCGCGCGCGCCGTCGACAGCTCCCAGTTCGACGGGAAACGCGCCGTGTGGATGGGCGCGTCGTCGGTGTGGCCGCCGACGAGGATCTGCTTCGAGGCGAGCGGCTTCAAGACGTCGCCGACGCGCGCCAGCACCTCCTTGCCGCGCTTCGACAGCTCCGCTTCGCCCGAGGGGAACAGCACCTCCGACTCGAGGTGCACGGTGACGATGCCGCCGCCGGCGGAGACGTCACCCTCCTTGGAATCGAGCTTCTTCTCGAGGTCGTCCATCAGCTTCTGCTGATCGACGTCGGCGGCGGCCTGCTTGGCCACGTGCGAGGCGAGCTGCTGCAGCGTCAGCGCCTGCGCCGCGCGATCCTTGTCGACGTCGGCGAGCGACGCCTGCGTCTTGAAAAAGGCGCCGCGGAACTCGGCCGATTCGTCGCGTGCCTTGGCCAGGTTGTCCTTGTCGCGCCGTCGCTGATCGCCGATGCGCACGAGCAACGTCGCACATAGCACCGCAAGTAGGATGGCGAGCAGCCAAGGCAGCCGCATGGACCAATGGTACAATAGAAGGATGGACGACGCGCGCCTCTGGCCGCTTCTCGTCATCGGCCTCGCCGGCATCCTGGTGGGGCTGTGGCCGCTCGTGTGGATGGTGCGTCGCGCCGGGCGCCGGCTCGGCTCGCGTCCGCAGCAGCCGGTGGCGGCGAGCCGCTACGTGCTGGCGCTGGTGGTCAGCATCGTCGCGATCTGCGCCGGCATCGCGTCGCTGTCGCTGATGGCGATGCTGCAGGGCTGGCGCGCCTTCACGCACAAGACGCACGTCGCCGAGCTGCAGTGCATCGAGCTCGCGCCGCACAAGCTGCGCATCTACCTCGTGCCCTTCGACGCCGAAGGAGCGCGCGGCGCGACCGAGATCTACGACGTCGACGGCGACGAATGGCAGGTGGGCGGCGACATCCTGCGCTTCAAGCCGTTCATGACCGCGCTCGGCGTGCAGCCGGTGTTCCGCCTCTCGCGCGTCGAGGGCCGCTGGAACTCGGCGGCCGACGCCAACGCCCACAAGGGCACGGCGTTCGACCGCTCGCCGCCGTCGCTGTCGTGGCTCGGGCTCTACCGGGGCGCCGACAAGGCGCCGGCGCGCTGGATCGTCGACGGCGCCCACGGCCAGGCGGTCTCGCAGCTCCCCGACCGCCGCGCCGTCTACGACATCTACGTCACCCCCAACGGCTACGTCGTCGACAAACGCTCGCTCTGATTCTCCCGAAAGGCGCCGTCGTCGCGACGTAGCCCGTAGGAGCGGCTGGTCGTCAGAGCTCCCCGGACGGCGGCGTAGAGGGTGCGCGTCGCGCGCAGCGCGACATCAGCGCGCCCGATGGAGGCGCACCGCCCGCGAAGGCGGGCGGACTGCGCCGTTTCCCGACGCCGGGAGGGGAGCTCTGACGGCCGGCCGCGTCCTCAGGCGATCAGGTCGCCGTCGACTGCGCCGTCTGTCACCGCGTCGCGCAGGGCGGCGGTGGCTTCGGCGGCGCGGCCCGTCGGGACGGCCACGAAGTAGGCGCCGGGCATGGCGTCCGGCGCGGGCAGGGCGTGTGAGTTGCGGTCGTGCAGGAAGCCGTCGATCCCCATGGGCGCCAGGATCTCATCGATGGCTGTTTGAGCAGCCATGCGGTTCGCCGCCCGGAACACCTCGACCATTTCGTCCGCGTCATCCGTCATGAAAAAAAGCCTCCAATATGCCTACTTCGCCGAGCGCTCGACCCCGGAGTATGCTAGACAACAGAACAAGTTGTAGGCGCGAGGGTTGGGTTGAAGAAGCCGATCCAGTTCGGAAAGTATTGGCTCCTCGACCGCGTCAACGTGGGGGGCATGGCCGAGGTTTGGAAGGCGAAAGCCTTCGGCGTGGAGGGCTTCGAACGGCTGCTCGCCGTCAAGCGCATCCTCCCGAACATCGCTGAGGACGAAGAGTTCATCACGATGTTTATCGACGAGGCCAAGATCGCGGTCCAGCTCAATCACGCCAACATCGCGCAGATCTTCGATCTGGGCAAGGTCGACGATTCGTACTTCATCGCCCTCGAGTTCGTCCACGGCAAGGATCTTCGCGGCATCTACGACCGCTGCAAGCAGAAGCCCGTCGACGGCATGCCCAACATGCCGATCGCCCAAGCTTGCTTCGTCGTCATGAAGGCGTGCGAAGGCCTCGATTACGCGCACAACAAGCGCGACGCGCAGGGCAAAGAGCTCGCGCTCGTGCATCGCGACGTCTCGCCGCAGAACGTCCTCATCTCGTACGAGGGCGAGGTCAAGCTCATCGACTTCGGCATCGCCAAAGC
>DATNAQ010000043.1:0-62536 GCA_035607415.1 Polyangia bacterium | reverse complement strand
TCGGGGACCGGCGTCGGACCCGGCGTCAGAAGGTACGTTTTGATGGGCATGGGCGACACTATAATGCGGCGTGCAGCTGCGTGCATTCGAGGTCGCGGGATATCGCTCGCTCAAGCGGATTTCGCTGGAGCTGGCGCCGCTCACGGTCGTCGCTGGGCCGAACGGCGCGGGCAAGACCAACGTGTACCGCGCGCTGCACCTCTTGCACGCGGCGGCGACGGGCACGCTGGCGCGCACCGTGGGCGAAGAAGGCGGAATGCCGTCGCTGTTGTGGGCCGGCAAGCGGCCGAAGAAGGAGCGCGCCCGCGTCGAGCTCGAGGTGCGCTGGGACGAGCTATCGTATGAGCTCGCGGTCGGGCTCGAGCCGGCTGCCCCATCGGCGCGCCAGCTCTTCCGTTTCGATCCACACATCAAGGTCGAGCGCGTGTCGTGGCAAGGGGTCGAGCTCACGCGGCGCGCGGAAGGCTCGGCGACGTCGCGTGACGTGGACGGCAACCGCATCACGCTGCCGTTCATGCTCGAGGAGAACGAGTCGCTGATGGCGCAGCTCGTCGAGCCGCATCGCTTCCCCGTGCTGTCGACGCTCAAACAGCTGCTGAGCGGCTGGCGCTTCTATCATCACTTGCGAAGCGACGCGGAAGCGCCGTCGCGGAAGAAGCGCCTCGGCATGCGCACGACGGTGCTGGCCGCCGACGGACGCGATCTGGCGGCCGCGATCGCGACGATTCGCGAGATCGGCGATCGCGCCCGCTTCGACGCGCACATCGAGCGCGCGTTCCCCGGCTCGCGGGTCGACATCATCGACGACGACGCGTCGCAGTTCACGCTGCAGATGAACGTGCCGGGCGTGTTTCGACCGCTCGAAGGTGCCGAGCTCTCCGATGGGACGCTGCGCTATCTGTGCCTGGTAGCCGCCCTGCTCTCGCCGCGGCCGGCGCCGCTCCTCGTGCTCAACGAGCCGGAGACGAGCCTGCATCCCGATCTGTTCGCGCCGCTCGGCGAGCTCATCCTCGACGCCGCGACGCGCTCGCAGCTCCTCGTGACCACGCACGCCGAGCCACTCGTGCAGATCCTGTCGAAGGCGCGCGACGTCAAGCTGGTGTCGCTGCGCCGCGACGCCGCCGAGACGCTAATCGCGTAGGGCGTCGAGCGAGGCGATCGGCAGCGCGCCTTCGGCCACCAGCTTGCGCGCCATGCGCAGCTCGATCGCCACGTACATCTTCCAGCCCTCGGACGTATCGAGCGCGACGATGCGCCGCTGCCGCCCGCGCGCGCGCAGCTCCTCGTTGAAGCAAGCGATGACGTCGTCGAGCGTGCGCGCCTCGATGGTCTTGCGCACGCCGTCGTCGCGCTCGAGCTCGATCGCCTGCACCGTCTCGCGGAAGCGGCGCGCGGTCGAGATCTTCTCGACGATCGCGATCTGCCGGAAGAGCGGACGATCGTCGTGGAGCATGCCCGCCACCTCGGCGACGGCGTCGGAGGTCTCCATCCAGAAGCGATCGTCGTGCCACAGAAAGCCGTCGCGCATGCCCTTTTCGACGGTCTCGTAGAACGAGGTGAGGATGCCGAGGACGCCGGCCTCCTCCATCTGTTCTTCGTCGCCGTCCCAGCACTCGGCACGCAGCGCGTCGAGGCGGGCGGCGTCGAGGCCGCGGACCAGGCCGGCTTCGACCAGGCGCAGGATGGCCGCGCGCGGCGGCATGTAGACTTGTGTGATCGGCGTCTCGCCGTTGCCCATCTGCCGTTTCCACTATACGTTGACGTGACGTGACGCGCGACGAATTCGAGCACCGTTTGTTGTCGCTGTGGATGACGACGCGCATGCCGCTGACGCGCGCCAATCTGCAGTTCGTGACCGGCGTGCCGCGCGGCAAGCTCGGCAAGTGGCTCGATCAGCTCGTCGCCGACGGCGTGCTCGACGTCGACGCCGACGACGACGGCGAGATGATCTGGGGCGTGCGCGGCGCGGCGCGCGCGGCGACCGGCCCCGAGAAGCCCGAGGACGTGAAGAAGCTCGCCGATCTCAAGCGCGAGGTCTCGACGACGGCGGGCGCGACGGCCGGCGCCGGCATGGCGCTCGTCAAGTACGGCGGCAACGCGGCGCACTCGCTGCTCGCGTCCGGCGGCGAGGGCAAGAAGTCGATGATCGCGTCGGGCCTGCTCTCGTTCTTCTTCGGACCGCTCGGCTGGCTCTACGCCGGGTCGTTCAAAGAAGCGGGCGTGGTCGCAATCGTCTACTTCGTGTTGTGCGCGATCATCCCGCACCTCTTGCTCGCGCCGCTCTTGGCCGTGGCGCATCCGCTGTCGGCGGCGATCGGCCTTCTGTACGCCTGGAAGTACAACCAGAAGGGCGAGCGGCAGTCGCTGCTCCCGAGTGATCCAGGTCGCTCGCTGCCTCCGCGTCGATAGTCTATTAATGGTGGATGCGCTCGTGGATCGCGTTCGTGGTGCTCGTCGCGGTCGCGCTCGCCGGGGGGCGTGCGCGCGCGGATGATCCGAAGCAGGCCAAGCAACACTTCGAGGACGGCTCGCGGCTGTACGACCTCGGCAAGTTCCGCGACGCCGCGCGCGAGTACGAAGAGGCCTACAAGTACAAGCCCGACCCGGCGCTCCTGTTCAACATCGGGCAGGCGTATCGCGGCGCGGGCGCGACCGGCGACGCGCTGACGGCGTACAAGTCGTATCTGCGCCGGCTGCCCGACGCGCCGAACCGGCGCGAGGTCGAGGGCATGATCGAGAAGCTGCAGCGCCAGCAGGAGGACGAGCGGCGCGCGCAGGAGGAGCGGCAGCGGCAGGAGGAGCTGCAGCGCCAACAGCAGCAACAGCAACCGCAGCGCGAGGTGACGCAGCGACCGGATCTCGTCACGACCGCGCCGCCGCCGGAGAAGAAGCCGCTCTACAAGCGCTGGTGGCTGTGGACCGCCGTCGGTGGCGTGATCGTCGCCGGCGCCGTCGTCGGCATCGCCGTCGCGGCCACGACGCCCAAGGACGCCGCGTCGCCGCCCAACACCTTCGGCGTGAGCCTCCAGTGATGCGGGCCGCCAACCTCGCGCGCCTCGCCGCGTTCGCGCTCGTCGTCGCGCTCGCCGGCTGTGCGCCGGGCAAGAGCATCGTCACCGTCACGCTCGACGCCGACAGCCCCACGGCGATCATCGATCACCTGACGGTCATGGCCACCGACACGAACAGCCACAAGAGCGGCAGCGTCGGCTCGATCGCCGTCGGCGCGGCGATCCCGCCCGCCTACACCTTCTCGCTGCGCTTCGACGCCAGCGTGCGCTCGACGGTGCACCTCGCCATCACCGCCGTCGACGGCAGCGGCACCGCGATCGGCACCGCCGGCGGCGACGTGGCCGTCAAGCCGTCGGCGACGGCGCACCTCGGGCTGACGCTGACGCCGGTGGTCGCGCCACCACCCGGCTCGACGCTGGCCTTCATGGCCCAGCCGACCGACACGCTGGCCAAGGCGACCATTCCGACGGTGAGCGTGGTCGTGCAGGATGGCAACGGCGCCACCGTCACCACCACGAACATTCCGATCACGCTCGCCATCGGGACCAATCCGGCGTCGGGCACGCTCGGCGGCACGCTCACCGTCAACGCCACCGGCGGCGTCGCCAGCTTCGGCGATCTGTCGATCGATCAGCCGGGCATGGGCTACACGCTCGTCGCCACCGCCACCGGGCTCACCGACGCGACCAGCATGCCGTTTGCCATCCGCACCACCGGCTGGGTGCCGGTCAACGCCGGGCTCACCGGCGGCGTCATCCACGATCTGGTGCTCGATCCCAAGCATCCGGCGACGCTGTATGCGGCCACCGAGGACAACGGCGTGTGGCGCACGCTCGACGGCGGCAGCAACTGGACGCGCGCGTCTACGGGCCTGCCGGCGCGCCACCCCGTCGACGCGCTCGCCGTCGATCCGGTGACGACGACGACGCTGTGGGCCACGCTCGGCGACCAGGGCGTCTACAAGTCCACCGACGGCGGCAACAGCTGGACGCAGTCGACGTCGACCGTGGTGCACTCCGGCGACACTGCGGCCATCGCGGTCGACCCGGCCCATCCGAGCAACGTCTACGCCGCCGCCAGCCGCGCGGTGGTGCGCACGCTCGACGGCGGCGCCACCTGGAACAGCCTCGGCAGCGGCGCCACGTACGCCGACGGTCCGCGCTCGATCGCCATCAACCCGACGACGGGCGACGTGTGGCTGGCCCAGTTCGGCGACGGCCTGTGGAAGCTGACCTACGGCGGCGCCGGCTTCACGCTCGCCGACGGCACCGGCGGCAACATCATCCCCGGCACGCACCCGTACATGAAATGCATCGCGTTCGATCCGAACGATCCGGCCAAGATGTACGCCTCGGGCGACCTGCAGCCGCAAGCGACGGTCTACGTCTCGAGCGACGGCGGCGCGAACTGGACCCCGGCGGCCGCCGCGCCCGCGACCGCGCCGGTCAAGATGCGCGGCTTCGTCGGCCCCGGCGGGGTCGTGCGCATGTACGGCGCCATCCCCGAGAGCGGCATCATCTCGACGCCGACGGCGACCAACCGGTGGGACTACAACTCGGCCGGCATCACCAACGCCAGCGCCGTGGCCGTCGATCCCACGACCGCCAACCTCGTCTACGCCGCGACCAAGACCGGCGTCACGCGCTCGACCGACTCGTTCAACTTCACCGGCGTCAACAACGGGCTCGTCGGCTACGGGCTCTACTCGCTCGCCGTCGATCCCAAGAACGGCACCAAGATCTACACCGGCGGCACCAACGGCGTCTTCCGCTCGAGCGACGGCGCGCAGAGCTGGAGCGCGCCGTCGAGCCCGATGCCCGGCGCCGTCAAGATCTACGGGCTCGCCGTCGACTACACCGACGACAAGATCTACCTCGGCACCGACAACTACGGCTTTTTGTCGGCCGACTTCGGCGCCAACTGGAGCTCGGTCACCTACGGCACCACGATCAATCCGCTCTACTCGCTGGCCGCGTCGCCGAGCATGTCCAACACCTTCTGGGCCGGCGGCACGGGCGGACAGGCGTACACCACCTCCGGCGGCGCGACCTGGACGGCCGCGGGCGCGGGGCTGCCGGCGTCGAGCCGCATCAACGCCATCGCGGTGCACCCGACCGACCCCATGACCGTGTTCGCCGCCACCAGCGCCGCCGGCGTCTACAAGACCACCAACGCCGGCGCCATGTGGACCGCGTCGTCGACGGGCCTCGGCAGCATGAAGATCGCGGCGCTGGTGATCGATCCGTCCGACGGCAACAACCTCCTCGCCGCCACCGCCGACATGGGCGTCTACCGCTCGATGGACGGCGGCGCCACCTGGAGCGCATCGTCGTCGGGGTTGACCACGATGAACACCATCGCCATCGCGGTGGCGCCGTCGCAGACCAACACGCTCTACCTCGCCACCGATGCCGGCGTCTTCCAGACGCTCGACGGCGGCAACAGCTGGGCGGCCTACAGCGCGGGCCTCGCCGGCGCCGACATCGACGCCATCGCGGTCGATCCGACCGATCCGCTCACCGCCTACGTCGCGACGTGGAACGAAGGCGTCTTGAAGAACGTGACGCAATAGATGTGCTAGAAAACCGCGCGTGTTGGTTCAGCTCGCAGACGCGCACTTCGGCTATCCCGGCACCGAGCTCTTCACCGGCCTGACCTGGCAGGTCAACCCCGGCGATCGCATCGGGCTGGTCGGGCCGAACGGCTGCGGCAAGTCGACGCTCTTGCGCCTGCTCGACGGGCGCCTCGCGCTCGACTCGGGCACCGTGGCGCGCGCCCGCGGCCTCACGATGTCGTACTTGAAGCAGTCACAGGAGTTCGTCGGCAGCGGCAAGATCTTCGACGCGATGCTCAAGCCGTTCGAGAAGCTCCTGGCCATGCACGACGAGCTGCTCGCGCTCGAGAACCAGCTCACCGACGAAAAAGCGCTGGCGCGCTACGGCGAATTGCAGGAGCGCTACGGCCACGAGGGCGGCTACTCGCTCGAGTCGCGGGTCAAGGCGCTGGCGCAGGATCTCGGCTTCACCAACGCCGACCTCGAGCGCTCGGTCGACACGCTGTCGGGCGGCGAGCGCGGCCGCCTCGAGCTGGCCAAGGTGCTGCTCGAAGAGCCGGACCTCCTGCTCCTCGACGAGCCGACCAACCACCTCGACGTCGAAGCCACCGAGCACCTCGAAGAGCGCCTGCGCGAGTGGCCCAAGGCGTTCGTGCTCGTCTCGCACGATCGCTACTTCCTGCGTGCGGTGTGCCGCGACATCGTCGAGGTCGAGAGCGGCAAGGTGGTCGTCTACCCGGGCGGCTACGATCGCTACGTCGTCGACCGCGAGGAGCGCCACGAGCGGCTCAACGCCGCCTACGAGCGGCAGGCGGCCGAGATCGCGCGCACCGAGGACTTCATCCGGCGCAACATCGCCGGACAGAAGACCAAGCAGGCCAAGTCGCGCCGCAAGATGCTGGAGAAGGTCGAGCGCCTGTCGCGGCACCAGGACGAGTTCGCCGTCGCCGGCAACATCGGGCTGCGCTTCTCCGTCGGCGATCACGCCGGCGGCAAGGAGGCGCTCAAGACCGAGCACCTGGATGTTGGTTACCCCGGTTCGCCGCCGCTCATCAGCGACATCAACCTCATCGTCTATCGCGGCGATCGCATCGGGCTGGTCGGACCGAACGGCTGCGGCAAGTCGACGCTCTTGAAGACGCTCCTCGGCAAGCTCGATCCGGCGGGCGGCGTGGTCATGCGCGGCCACGAGGTGCGCATCGGCTACTTCGATCAGAAGCTCTCGGACCTCGACGAGGAGCACTCGCTCATCGACGAGATCCGCACCGTGCGCGGCGATCTCAACGAGGACGTGGCGCGCAACTTCCTCGGGCGCTTCCGCTTCACCGGCGACGACGGGTTCAAGAAGGTCAAAGGGCTCTCGGGCGGCGAGCGCAACCGCCTGACGCTGGCCAAGATGATGCTGCGCCCGCGCAACCTGCTCGCGCTCGACGAGCCGACCAACCACCTCGACATCCCCGCGCGCGAGGTGCTCGAGGAGGCGCTCGACCAGTACGAGGGCACCGTCATCGTCGTGTCGCACGACCGCTACTTTCTCGACCGCGTGGTCACCAAGATCGTGCACGTCCACGACGGGCGCGCCGAGGAGCATGTCGGGAATTACACCGACTGGAAGGAGCGCCTGCGGGCCGAGGCCCGGGCGGCCAAGGCCGACGCGAAGATCGCCCCCAAGAACGCCGAGGCGAAAAAGACCGAGGCGAAACAGGCCGAGCCGGAGCGCGCGGAAAAGAGCGATCGCGTCGCCGAACGGGAAGCGAAGAAGGCGCAAGAGCGCGAAGTCGCGAAGAAGCAGAAGCGCCTCGGCGAGCTCGAGACCAAGATCGCCGGCGCCGAGAGCGAGATCGCCGCGCTCAACGAAAAGCTCGCCGCCGACCACGGGGGCGACTGGACCAAGCTGCACGCGCTCGTCGCCGACAAGGAGAAGATCGAGCAGCGCCTGAAGTCGTGGATGGCCGAGTGGGAACGGCTAGGAGAAGAGCTACAGGCTTGATATGATAGTGGGCGCATGCCCCCGCGTCGTCGGCGCACGCTTGCGCCCGAGACCGTCAAGCTCAACGTCGACGAGGTACG
Source organism: Polyangia bacterium (assembly GCA_035607415.1). Lineage (GTDB taxonomy): Bacteria > Myxococcota_A > Polyangia > Palsa-1104 > Palsa-1104 > JAQBQH01. The sequence goes on along the minus strand of DATNAQ010000043.1, from coordinate 54,900 downwards.
CGAGTCGATCGCGCGGGCGCAGCGTAAGCAGGCGGCGCTGGTGGTGCTGCAAGGCTCCGAATCGGAGATCGGCACCCACGTGATGGTCGACCGCATCGTCACCATCGGGCGCGACCCCAAGACCGAGCTGCCGCTGCAGGACGAGGGCATCTCGCGGCGCCACTGCCGCATCACCTTCGACAAAGAGAAGAGCGCCTTCATCATCGAGGATCTCGGCTCGACCAACGGCACCCTGCTCAACGGCAAGCGGCTGCAGGCGCCGAAGAAGCTCGAGGCCGGCGACCGCATCTACCTCGGCGCCTGCGTCGTGAAGTTCACCTACTCCGACGCGCTCGAGGTCGGCTACCACGCGCAGATGGACGTGCTCGTCGGCACCGACGACCTGACCGGCCTCATCGCCAAGCGGCGCTTCGACGCCGCCTACGTGCGCGCCGTCGACGAGGCGCGGCGGATGCGCGCGCCGCTGGCGGTGATGATGCTCGATCTCGACGGGCTCAAGCTGATCAACGACACGCACGGCCATCCCGTCGGCGCGTATACGATCGCCGAGGTCGGCAAGCTCATCGGCCAGGTGGTGTCGGCGCACGGCGCCGCCTGCCGCTTCGGCGGCGACGAGTTCGCGGCCTTTTTACCCGGCCTCGGCAAGCGCGACGGCGCGCGCGTCGGCGAGAGCATCCGCGCCTGCGTCGCCGGCCACCGCTTCGAGAAGGACGGCGTCGTCGTGCGCCCGACCATCAGCATCGGCGTGAGCGCCTACCCCGACGACGGCGCCACCGCCGAGCTGCTCCTGCGGCACGCCGACGAGGCGCTCTACCGCGCCAAGAACACGGGGCGCGACCGGGTGCGGACATGAGCCCGCGCATCCGCGCCACCGTCGACGACTCCAAGTGGCCCCGCGTCTACGTGACCTGGCCGGGCGAGCCGCTCGAAGACGCCGACTTCGAAGCGGCCGTCTTGGCGATGAGCAAGCTGCTCGAGCGCGGCCAGCGCTACGTCATCCTCCACGACGCGCGCCGCGCGGTGCGGCCGACGCCGAAGCAGCGCGCGTTCGCCGCCGAGCAGCAGAAGCTCGACGCCGAGGGCACGCGCCGCTGGCTCAAAGGCGTGGCGCTGGTGACGGCGTCGCCGCTCATCGCCGGCGTGCTCACCGCGATCAACTGGATCACGCCGCCGCCCTATCCGATGAAGACGTTCTCGCGCCTCTCCGACGCCGAAGCGTGGATGACGACGCAGCTCGAGGGCCGCCCCGAACGCTGAGCACCAGTCACGGGCTGTGATATCGTGCGCGGCCATGAAGCGAATCCTCGTGGCCATGCTCGTGTTTCCGGCGATTGGCGCCGCCATTGCGGTCGGCTGCAGCGGCAAGCCGCAGGGCTCGGGCGTCATGTGCGCCGAGCTCGTCGACGGCGGTGGCTGCTTCTTCCCGGCGACGGTGGCGCCGGCGCGCACGCAGTGCGGAGACGTCACCGAGTACTGCGACACCACGGGCGTGACCGCGCCGTCGCTCGACTGCCTGGGCAAGACCGGACCGGCGCCGGGGGCCGCCGCGCCAACGATGGTGACGCTGACCGGCTTCGTGCACGTCTTCTCGAGCGGCCCCGATTCGAACAACGTCAAGGTCGAGGTCTTCGACGCCGCGCAGGTGACGCAGGCCGATCCCGCCAATCAGCAGCCGCTCGGCACCACCACGGCGACGCTCGATCCGACGACGCAGCGCGCCTGCGACGCCGACGGCGCGAAGGGCTGCTCGATCCCGCTGGCCAACGGCTGCGCGCTGCCCGTGTGCAACGACGGCCTCGGCGGCCGCCAGGACGATCAGAAGTATTGCCGCGACAACGGCTCGGGCCCGACGGGCGGTGAGTGCAGCGATCGCCTGCGCTGGGAGTCGCGCTACGCCATCAGCGGCGTGCCGACCAATACGCGCCTGGTGGTGCGCGTGACCGGGCCGGGCAACAAGAGCGACTCGACCTGGGCGACGACGGTGTCGTTCAACGTCTTTTTGTCGACGAACGACCGCGCGTGCAAGAGCCTGTCGGACACCGACTGCCTCGACCTGTCGGACGCGGCCAATCCAAAGTATCAGCTCAACGCGAGCGCGCTGTCGGCGGCCGACTACGTGAACATCCCGGTCATCGCCGGGCTGTCGGGCGGGATCACGTCGGGCGAGGGCGCGGTCGCCGGCGAGGTCCACGACTGCGACAACGTTCGCGTGGCCAACGTGGAGGTGACCACCACGCCGACGGCCGACCGCTTCACCTACTTCAACGGCAATCCGATCAAGACGCTGCCCGACGTGTCGCGTGCGGCGGTGGGGACCGATCGACTGGGGCTGTTCTCGGCGCTCAACGTCAAGCCGGGGCCGGTGTTCGTCGAGACCGCGGGCGGCGACCCGAACGCGGACGGGGGCCTCACGTCGTTCGGCACGTTCAGCGCGTTCGTGTACGCCGGCTCGGTCAGCATCATCAACGTCAACGGCGGCAAGGGCACGCGCTAGGGGCTGTCCGACAGCCCTTAGGCGTCGCCGAGGATTCGCGCCGCTTCGGCGGTGTAGCTCGCGCCTTCATAGAGAACGAGCGGCGGCTCGATGACGAGCGGTCCGCGCGCCCCCTTCTGCGCTTCGACGAGCACGCGGTTGGCCGGCTCGTCGCGGCGCGGGTGCACGAAGCGCGCGCGCAGCGGCCGTAGCCCGGCGGCGTCGAGCGCGCCGAGCAGCAGCGCCACGCGGGACGCCGGATAGACGAGCGCGGCGCGCCCCGACGGCTTGAGCACGCGCCGCATCGCCAGGGCGAGCTCGGGCACGGTCACGCGCAGCTCGTGCTGCGCGATCGCCACCTCCTCGACGGGCGACGCCGGCCCATCCTCGAGCGTGCGATACGGCGGATTGGCCACCGCCACGTCGAACGCCGCGCCACCGTCGGGCAGCGCCGCGCGCAGATCGCCGGGGGCGACCTCCACGCGCGCGCCCATGCCGTTGTCGTCGGCGTTGCGGCGCGCGATCGCCGCCAGCCGATCCTGCAGCTCGACGAGCGTCGCCTGCGCCGCCGCGTCGCGCGACAAGAGGCCGAGCCCGACGACGCCACAGCCGGCGCAAAAGTCGACCACGCGCCCGAACGGCGGGCGCACGAAGTCGACGAGCAGGAGCGGATCGACAGAGAAACGGTAGCCTTGCCGCGGCTGCCAGAGCGAGAGCCGCCCGCGCAAGATCGGATCGCGCGTCAGCTCGCCGTCGTCGCCGGCGGTGCGGTCGGTCAGACTTCCTCCGTCGGCACGATCGGATTGATCACGAGGCCCGAGGCGAGCTTGGGATAGAAGAAGGTCGACTTCTGCGGCATCACCTCGCCCGCGTCGGCCACCGCCTTGACGTGCGCCACCGGCGTCGGGTTCATGAGCAGCACCGCCTGCACCGCCGGATCCCGGGCCAGCGCCAGCGCCGCACCGGTGTCCTTGACGTAGCGCAGGTTGGTCTGACGCTCCTGCGCCGCGCGATCGATCCCGAGGATGCCCTCGATGACGAGCGCGTGCAGCAGCGTCACGTCGAGCGTGCGCAAGACCTCGGGCCCCTTGAGCGACGGGACCTCGTCGAGGTTCACGTCGCGCAGGAGCGAGAGGTAGTAGATGTTGCCGTCGCCGGCGGCGAGCGCGAAGGTCGGGCGCGCCTTGCCGCGCTGCTCGAGCTCGGCGCGCACCGCCGCCGCGTCGCCCGCTTGCATCGGCGTGACCTCGAACCACTGCTTGGCGCGCTCGATCACCGACGGCAGGTCGAACGACGGCAGGCCGTGCACCACGCGATGCGTGGGGAACACGAGCAGGCCCGGGTCATCCATGTTCGCGAGGAAGATCGTTCCGTACTCCACCGACGAGCGCGGATTGTTCGCCGACTCCGCGCGCAGCTCGTCGCGCAGCGCCAGCATCGTCTCGTAGCGATGGTGCCCATCGGCGATGTAGATCTTCTGCTCGGCGAGGAGCGCCACCACGCGCGCCTGCGCCTCTTTGTCCGTCAGCCGCCAGAGCTTCTGCTCGACGCCGTCGGTGGTCTTGCCCGCCAGCGCCGGCGCCGTCTTCTCGATCTCGGCGAACGGCTCGTCGCTCTTGCGCTCCGGATCGGCGTAGAGCCCGAACACCTGCGACAGGTGCGCCCGCGCCGCACGCTTCAGCTTCAGGCGATCCGCCTTCGGCCCCGCCAGCGTGCGCTCGTGCGGCAACACGATGCGCTCCTCGAAGCGCGCCAGGCGAATGCGGCAGATGAACCCGCGCCGCGTCGCCGTCTTGCCCTCGGCGGTGAAGGTCTGATGATAGCGGTACAACGCCGGCTCGGCGTCGCGCGCCAGGATCCCGGCACGCAGCCACTCGTTGAGATCGCGCGCGGCGTTGGCGTACTTCTCGTCGCCCGCGCCTTCGGGCAGGATGAGCCGCACGCAGTTGTGCGGATCGAGCCCCGCCAGCCGCGCGCGCTCCTCGTCGCTGATGACGTCGTACGGCGGCGCCAGGAGCTTGTCGGGCGCGCCCGCTTTCGGCGTGTAGAGGATGCCGCGAAACGGCGCGATCTCGGCCATCTATTTTTGCTCCTGGGCGCGCACCTTCGCGTCGGCGGCGAGCACCTTCTCGCGCATCTGCTTGCGCCGATCCTTGAGCTTCTGCGAGAGCGCCGCGTCCGACGTCGCCAGGATCGCCGCGGCCAGGAGCGCCGCGTTGACCGCGCCGCCGATGGCCACCGTCGCCACCGGCAGGCCGGGCGGCATCTGCACCGTCGAGAGCAGCGAGTCGAGCCCGCCGAGCGTGCCCGCCGACAGCGGCACGCCGATCACCGGCAGCGTCGTCTGCGCGACGACCGCGCCGGCCAGGTGCGCGGCGAGCCCGGCGCCCGCGATCAGCACCTTGATGCCCTTGCCCTCGGCGTCGCGCGCGTAGCCGCCCGCCTCTTCGGGCGTGCGGTGCGCCGACAACACGCGCAGCTCGGCTTCGACGCCGAGCTCGGCCAGCGTCTCCTTGGCCTTCTTCATCGTCTCGAGGTCGCTGTCCGATCCCATCAAGATGCCGACCTTCGCGCTCACGAATGCCTCCTCGTCAATCCCGCGGTCAATGCCGCGCACCGATGTCGCGGCGATAATGTGCACCTGCAAACTTTATTTGTGCGGCTGCATCATAAGCGCGCGCCCTCGCCGCGCCCACGTCGTCGCCGACGGCGGTGACGCCGAGAACGCGCCCGCCGGCGGTGACGATGCGATCGCCGTCGCGCCGCGTGCCGGCGTGGAACACGGTGACGCCGTCGAGGCGCCCGGCGGCATCGAGCCCGTCGATGGGCACGCCGCCGGTGTACGCGCCGGGATAGCCTTCGGACGCCATGACGACGGTGACCGCGGCGCGCGGCGAGAAGCGCACGCGCTCGATCGGGCGCCCCGTCGCGTTGGCGTAGAGCACCTGGCCGAGATCGTCGTCGAGCCGCGCCATCAGCGCCTGCGTCTCCGGATCGCCGAAGCGGCAGTTGAACTCGAGTGCGCGCGGTCCCTTCTCCGTCAGCATGAGCCCGGCGTAGAGCAGGCCGCGGAAGCTGCGCCCCTCGGCGGCCATGCCGCGCGCCGTCGGCTCGAGCACCTCGCGCACCGCGCGCGCGACCTCGAGGTCGCTCATCACCGTCGTCGGCGAGACCACGCCCATGCCGCCGGTCATCGGCCCTTGGTCGCCGTCGTGCACCTGCTTGTGATCCTCGCAGGGCACGAGCGGCGTCACGCGCTCGCCGTCGACGAGCGCCATGAGCGACGCCTCGCGCCCGACGAGGAACTCCTCGACCACCACGCGCCGCCCGGCGTCGCCGACGGTCTCGCCGGCGAGCATCGAGCGCAGCGCCGCCTTGGCCTCGGCTGCGCCGCGCGCGATGACGACGCCCTTGCCGGCGGCGAGCCCATCGGCCTTGATGACCACGCGCTCGGCGTCGCGGCACAGCTGATCGATGAACAGCTCCGCCTCGGGCGCCTGCGAGAACGCGCCGAACGCCGCCGTCGGCACCGCGTGGCGCGCCATCAGCTCCTTGGCGAACGCCTTCGAGCCCTCGAGCTCCGCCGCCGCGCGCGAGCAGCCGAACACCGCGTGCCCGCGATCGCGCAGGAGGTCCGCCAGCCCGGCGACGAGCGGCGCCTCCGGCCCGACGACCACGAGGTCCACCTTCTCGGCGTCGGCGAGCTCGGCGAGCTTGACCATCTCGTCGGCCTTGACCGGCACGCAGCGCGCGACCGCCTCGATCCCGGCGTTGCCCGGCGCGCACAACACCTCGCGCACCGACGGCGACCTGGCCAGCGCCCAGGCCAGCGCATGCTCGCGCCCGCCGCCGCCGACCACGAGCACCTTCATCTGCGACGTCGCCGCCATCAGTGGCTCGCCATCAGTGTCGGAAGTGCCGCATCTTGGTGACCACCATCGCCAGGTTGTGCTCGTCGGCGGCCGTGATGACCTCGTCGTCGCGCACCGAGCCGCCCGGCTGGATGATCGCCGTCGCGCCCGCCTCGGCGATGGCGTCGACGCCGTCACGGAAGGGGAAGAACGCGTCCGACGCGCAGACCGAGCCCATCGTCGGCAACAGCGCCTTCGAGCGCGCGATTTTGACCGAGTCGACGCGCGACATCTGCCCGGCGCCGACGCCGACGGTGCGCACGCCGCCGTCCTTGTTGATCGACGCGAACACGATGGCGTTCGACTTGACGTGCTTGCACACGCGCCACGCAAAATCGAGCGCGCGCAGCTCGTCGGGCGACGGCGCCCGCTTCGACGCCACCTCGGCCTCCGCCGCCGAGACGATGCGATCGTCGCGCGTCTGCACCAGGAGGCCGCCGTTGACCGCGCGCATCGACCAGCCCGAGCGGCCGTGCTGCGGCGTCTGATAGGCCAACAGGCGCAGCGACTTCTTCTTGGCCAGCGCCGCGCGCGCCCCGTCGGTGAAGCCGGGCGCGATCACGCACTCGAGGAACGTCTCCGACAGCTCGCGCCCGAGATCGTCGTCGACCACGCGGTTGCACGCCACGATGCCGCCGAACGCCGACACGGGATCGCACTCGCGCGCCATCAGGTACGCCGCCGCCACGCCGTCGTCGCTCTCGGCGGCGCCGCACGGGTTGGTGTGCTTGATGATCGCCACCGCCGGCCGTCCGAACTCCGACACCAGCTGCACCGCGGCGTCGAGGTCGACGATGTTGTTGAAGCTGAGCTCTTTGCCCTGCAGCACCTCGGCGCGCGCCACCGACGGCCCCTCGGGCAGCGCCTCGTCGAGATAGAAGGCCGCCTTCTGATGCGGGTTCTCGCCGTAGCGCAGCTCGCGCCCGTCCTTCCACTGCAAGGTGAGCGTCTCGGGGAACGGCTTGAGCGCCGGCGTCTCCGCGTTCGACTCGAGCGACGTCAGCCAGTTGGCGATGGCCCCGTCGTAGGCCGCGGTATAGGCAAACGCCTTGCGCGCCAGACGGAAGCGCAGCTCCTCCGAGGTCTGCGCCTCGTTCTTGTCGAGCTCCTCGATGAGCGCCGCGTAATCGTCGGGATCGACGACCACCGTCACGCGCTCGTGGTTCTTCGACGCCGAGCGGATCATCGACGGCCCGCCGATGTCGATGTTCTCGATCGCCTCGGCGAGCGTCACGTTCGCGCGCGCCACCGTCTCGCGGAACGGATACAGATTCACGACCACGAGATCGATCTTCTCGATCCCGTGCTTCTGCATCTCCGCCTCGTGCTCGGGCGTGGCGCGGCCGAGCAGGCCGCCGTGGATCTTCGGGTGCAGCGTCTTGACGCGGCCGTCGAGGATCTCGGGCGCGCCGGTGTAGGCCGCGACCTCGGTGACCCGCGCGCCGGCTTCACGCAGCGCGCGCGCCGTGCCGCCGGTCGAGAGCACCTCGATGCCGTGACGCTGCAGACCGCGCGCGAGCTCTTCGACGCCGCGCTTGTCGGAGACGGAGACCAGGGCCCTGCGAATCCGAATCATGTGCCCACTCCGAAGTTGGGCACACTGTCGTAGCGCTTCGGCCCGACAGAGTCAATCGCGGGTCACTTGCAGACGCTGAGGATCGTGCCGGTGTCGGAGAGGTGGAAGTAGACGCGCCAGTCGTCGACGGCGAGCTGCTCGGGATGCGCCGGGGACCCCGACACGTCGACGAACAGCTCCGGCGTCGTCAGCTCCTCTAGCCGCTGCCCTCGGGGTTCATGCGCAGCGCCAGCTCGTGGTAGATGGCGCGCCCACGCTCGTTTTCACATGCCGAAATACCATGCAAACCGAGCGCCGCTGCTCGACGGAGGAGCGCCTATTTGAGGAGTGAGAGGTGTTCGTGACGGCGGCTAGTCTTCGTCGTCGCCGACGTAGTAGCCGGGATCGCCGGGCAGCGGCTCTTCGCCGGGGCCCACCATCTTGAGCTTCAACAGGCCGCGCACCTCCACCTGCCGGATCCGCTCGCGCGTGAGGTTCAGGATCTCGCCGACCTCCTCGAGCGTGATGCCGCCGCGATCGGCGACGTCGAGCGAGCAGGTCTCGGCCATCTCCCAGACCTCGAGATCCGGAAAGTTGAGCTTGATGCTGCCCGTCTCCGGATTGACGTCGAGATACAGGTGGTGCTTGCACGAGACGTACGGACACGGCCGCACGTCCTCTTTGCACGCCCCGCGCGTCACCGGCCGATCCGGATCCTCCAGAATCGGCAGGAGCTCGCGAAAGCGCAGCTCCTCTTTGGTCAGCCGCTTGGGCGCGATGGTCTTCGAGCGTGCACGCGTTCGCCGCTTCTGCCGGATCTTACGGCTGATCGGCAACTCGTCCGTGACGGCGTCGTCACGATCCTCGCCGTCATGCGCGAGCAGCTGATGCTTGATCTCGTCGCGCGTATCGTCGTCCATGACGCCTCCTTCATTGCCGCAGCTCCCGCTACAGCAGGTCTCCGGCGCCCCCCGAAGCGCCGGAGGAAAATGCGCGCGCCCTCGCCGCACGCTCGAGCGGCTGTACGATCTGCCGCTCTAACCCTTCGATTCGTCCGACCAGCTCCTCGGCCACGCGCCGCGCGTCGGCGAGGTCCTTGCCGAGCGTCTTGCGCCGTCCGGGATCGAACTCCGGCGCCTTCAATTCGCGCTCGAAGCCGCCGAACAACTCTTTCAACCCGCGCTCGACCGCTTCGATCTCGTCCTTGAAGCGCAAGAACGAGCGCTGGATCTCTTCGATCGTGTAGCTCTCGGCCATCATCTGCTTGATGGCGTTGACCCGCCGCACCACCGTCGACGGGTAGAGCCCCATCGACCCCTGGTGCTTGCCCTTGCGCCCGACGCGGCGGCTGCGCGGCAACAGGCCGAGCTGCACGTACTTGCGGAACGTCGCCTCCGACAGCTTGACCCCGCGGGCGCGAAAGACCTCGACCACCTGGGCCGACGACATGCCGTCCGGGTGCGCGCGCTCGATGGCGTCGAGCTCGCGGACGGGCAAGAGCCCTCCCGTTTCGTCGCTCTCGGCTTCTTGCGATCCCCCGCGCACCATGCTTCGAATGTATTCCATTCTGAAGAATCTACTCAAGCGAAATGTTGCGCGCGCCAAGAACTTTGATACTGAACGCGCGCGCAGACGAAGATTCGCCTCGCGCCGCCGGCCGGAGCGTGCGAGCGGAGGCGCGAGGTCGTCGCGCCCCCGGAGCCGGGTGCAGCGAGGCGACTCGGCGCGCCGCGCCGGAGCTCGCACGCGGTGTAGAAGTGTTAGGCTGCGCCGATGCGCGCGCGCCTCGCACTCGTCGTCGCTCTCCTGCCGTTTCTCGTCGCTGCCGGCGGCAACCGCTTCCGCTCGGATGCGATGAAGGTGCGCGGCTTCGAGGCGCCCCTCGGCTGGGAGGCGCAGACGATCGGCAGCTACGCGCGCCTGCTCGGCGCCTGGGAGACCAGGGACGGCGGCCGCCTGACGCTGGTCGCGCAGAAGGTCAAGCAGGGCACGACCGCGCGCGCGCTCGCCGACGAGAGCCGCCCCGCGCTCGAGCGGCAGGGTTTTCGCGACCTCAAGATCGCGCCGGTGGCCGCGCCCGGCGACGAGAGCGATCGCGTGGTGCTCGACGCCGTCCTCGACGACGGCCACCGCTTCGTGCGCCAGCTCTACGTCACCTCGGGCGCCATCGGCTACGTCGTCAGCATGGTCGGCCCGATCGCGCGCAGCGCCGCCATGCGCCGCGACTTCGACGAGGCCGCCACCTCGCTCAGCGTCGGCGACAGCGGCGACGCCACGCCGCCGCTCAAGCGCTGACCGCGACGAGGAGCGAGCGCGCGCGCCGGGCGCTCCGCGCCGCGACCCGTGCTAGGCTTGCCGCTGATGCCCGCCTTCGCCAGTGTCGACGACGTCATCACGCGCCTGCGCGCGCACGCCTACGTGTGCGATCGCCGCATCGCCACCGCCGTCTACCTCGCCGACCGCATGGAGAAGCCGATCCTCGTCGAGGGCCCGGCCGGCGTCGGCAAGACCGAGCTGGCCAAGACGCTCGCCGCGGCGCTCTCGGCCGAGCTCATCCGCCTGCAGTGCTACGAAGGCCTCGACGAGGCCAAGGCGCTCTACGAGTGGGAGTACCCGAAGCAGCTGCTCTACACGCAGATCCTGCGCGACAAGATCGGCGAGGTCACCGCCGGCGCCACCTCGCTCGCCGAGGCCGTCGACAAGCTGGCCGCGCAGGAGGACGCCTTCTTCTCCGAGCGCTTCCTGCTCGCGCGCCCGCTTCTGCGCGCCATCCGCTCGCCGAATCGGAGCGTGCTCCTCATCGACGAGGTCGATCGCGCCGACGCCGAGTTCGAGGCCTTCCTGCTCGAGGTGCTGTCCGACTTCCAGGTCTCGGTGCCCGAGCTCGGCACGCTGCGCGCCGCGGTGCGCCCGATGGTGCTGCTCACCTCGAACAACGCGCGCGAGATGACCGACGCGCTCAAGCGCCGCTGCCTGCACCTGTTCATCGGCTATCCCGACCCGGCGCGTGAGCTCGAGATCGTGCAGACCCGCATCCCCGAGGCCGGGGCCACGCTCGCCGAATCGGTCGTGCGCGTGGTCCAGCGCGTGCGCGAGCTCGATCTGAAGAAGCGGCCGTCGGTGTCCGAGACGCTCGATTGGGCGCGCGCGCTCACCATCCTGAACGCGCAGACGCTCGATCAGCAGCTGGTCGACGAGACGTTGAACCTGATTTTGAAGTACGAGGGGGACATCGAGCGGGCGCGCGAGAAGCTGCCCGAGCTGACCGCGACGAAGTAGCTCGCTACTCCGCGGCCGCGGCGGCCGCCGCCTTCGACGCGTCGAGCGTGACCATGTCACCGGCGGTGAAGCCCGCGCCCTTCTGCGGCACGCACACCGACAGCTTCTCGTTCAGGTGGTCGGCCACCTGCAAGACGCCGACGATCTTGCCGAGCTCGTGGCCGATGACGGCGCCCGTCGTCGGATCGGTGATCTCGTCGCCGAGCCGGCGCACCGACAAGGTCGCGCCCACCGGCAGGCCGATGTCGCTGCCCGCGGTGATGTAGATCTTGCCGCCCTTGCCGATCTTGGCGACCGCGCCCGACCACGGCTTGGCGTCGGCCTTGGCGATGACCTTGTTGATCATGTTGTGCACGGCCATGTAGAGCGCGCGCTTGCCGAGCGTCTGATCTTCCGACATCTCGCCGCCGCCCATGACCATCGTCGACGACTGGTTCGACGCGCCCTCGCCCGACTCGGCGACCCAGATCTCGCCCGTGGTCGCGTCGATCATGCGCAGCGACACGCGCGCGTGAAACGTCTTGGTGCGCTTCTGGTAGTAGCCGCCGAAGCCCGACGTCTTGTTGTCGGCGTCGAAGTCGGTGATCTTGCCGGTCACGAGCGCCTGCAGGCCGAGGAGCTTGCCCGCCTTGGCCGCCGTCTGCGCCGAGATCGCGCCAGTCATGCCGAGCCCCTGCTCGCGCAGCACCTGCGCCAGCTGCTCGCGCTCGACGACGACGAACGCGCCCGACTTCACGAGCGCCTCGGTCGCCGCGTCGCGGGCCGCCTCGGCGAGCGCATCGCGCGAGCTGCCCCAGTACCCCGACGGGTGCGATGCGTTGTCGAAGTCGACGATGCCGACGCGCTTCTTCGGGCCGTGCAGCTTCGGCGGCGGCGCCTCGGCGGTCTCGGTGCAGCAGGCCGCGCCGTCCGCCGTCGGCTTGTCGTCCGCCTTCGTATTCTTCGCGCCGCCGGCGCAGCCGACCATCGCCACGATGGGGGCCCAGAGCAACATCCGCTTCATCATCGTCGTGTCTCCTTCGTCGTCTTCGAGTGTTCGTTAGTCCGAAAGCTTCCGCGTGAGCGCCTCGGCCGCCAGGCGCGCCGCCGAGTTGATGGCGTTGAGCCGCGCCGTGTCGGCGTCGATGTGCACCTCGGCCGCGTGCTGCGTCGTCGAGGCGACCACCTTGCCGTCGCGCACGCGCACCAGCCGCGCCACCACGTTCCCCTGCCCCGACTGCATGCCCGAGCCGGCGAGGTCCGCGTGATAGGCGAGCTGCGCCGTTCCCTTGGCGATGACCACGTAGTCGGCGTCGCCGCGCTGGGCGATCTGACGCGCCTCGCCCGCCGACAGATCGAGCATCTCGAACGCCGGCTTCGGCGCCAGCTTGCCGCGCAAGACCTGCGGATCGACGACGTGGAAGCCGGCGCCGCCGAACACCTCGGCGACGGTGGCCTCGATGCCGCCCATCTCGTTCACCTCGCGCACCACCGTCGTCTTCGTGCGGATGACGCCCGGGGTCCACACGACGTCGGTCCAGCCGAACACGCGATGCGGCCCGAGCTGCTCCGTCGCCAGCACGAGCACCCGCTTACCGTCGAGCGGCTCGCCACCGCCGCCGCCCGCGCGCGCGCCACTGCCGCCGGCCGCGCGGCGCTCGCCGACCGCCGCCTTCAGCGCCTCGACGTCGACGTCGGCCGAGATCTGCACCTGCAGGATGTTCCCGTCGACGTCCTCCGACACCACCGTCGAGCGCGGCACGAACGCCGCCGCGCGATCATAGACGGCGTGATCGGTCGCGTTGTCGTCACCCTCGCCGGGCGCGCCGATCCCGCCCGCCACCTGCCCGACGGCGCTGCGCAGCGCGCTGGCGATCGCCTGCGACCGCGCCACCGCGCGATTGCCGGCGACGATGACGGCGTGCCCCTCGGCCGACACCGTCGTGCGCCGCGCCTCGGCGCGCACCGCGAGCAACGAGAGTGCTACGACTCCGACAAATGCGGCAGTGAGCGTGCGAGTGCGTCCCATGCGCCATGACTACGGCGCCGGCGACGTGACCTTCCTCGCGTGCTTGCATTCTGCGCGTCGCAATTCTCAGCTCGGTTGTCGCAAGTCTGCTGGTCGAACCAGCGTACAGCTCCCCCGCTCGACACCTCGTCGAGAAAGAAATTGGGGGGACTGCAATGCGAACCGGAATCCTGATCCTATCTTTTGTCTCCGTGATCGGCTGCGGCGTCGAGGGCCGCGCGCCGAATCCCACGCCGCCGCCGCTGCCCGACGCCAACGAGCTCGCCGCCGAGAAAGCCGATCGCGCCTGCAAGTATCACTGCGCCGACTACGGCTACGACGCCGGCGAGTGCTACCAGGGCTGGCAGTGCGACGCGGCCGGCACGTGCCTCAAATACGTCGGCACGCCCGACGCGCCCACGCAGTGTCCGGTCGCGCCGCCGCCTGCGCCGCCGACGTCGTGGCGTGACGGCCTCCCCGCCGGCGACCTCGATCTCTACGACGAGATGCCCGTTGTCTTCAGCACCAACGGTTGGGCCGGCAGAGTCCCGCTGCGCCTTACCGGCAACCGCAGCGGCACCGTCCACGTCATCTTCACCAACGGCGAAGGCGGCGGCCGCGCCAGTGGCGACCAGCAGTCGGTCGTGCCCGCCAGCGACGGCTCGTTCGCGCAGCACCTCGACTTCACCACCTCGGGCGGCGACGAGCTCATCGAGGACGTCGAAGGCACGCTCCTGCCCGGCGGCAAGGTCGCGGTGACCTACTTCCGCTACGTCAACGAAGGCGTCAACGCCCTCCACGACCCGCTGATCGCCAACCAGACGTTCACCGGCACCTGGGCGCCGACGCCCGCCGGTTGGATCTACCGCTAAGGGGGAACAGCCATGCGCAACCGAATCCTCATCTTGTCTTTTGTCTCCGTGATCGGCTGCGGCGTCGAAGGCCGCGCGCCCAACCCGACGCCGCCGCCGGTCCCTGACGCCAACGAGGTCGCCGACGAGAAAGCCGATCGCGCGTGCAAGTATCACTGCGCCGACTACGGCTACGACGCCGGCGAGTGCTACCAGGGCTGGCAGTGCGACGCGGCCGGCAGCTGCCTCAAGTACGTCGGCACGCCCGACGCGCCCACGCAGTGTCCCGCGCCACCGCCTCCACCGCCGTCGACATCGTGGCGCGACGGCCTGCCCGCCGGCGACCTCGATCTCTACGACGATCTACCGTTCGTGTTCAGCACCAACGGCTGGGCCGGCCACGCACCGCTGCGCCTGAGCGGCAACCGCACCGGCACCGTGCGCCTCACCTTCACCTCGGGCGAAACCGGCGGCCGCCCGCCCGGCGACGAGCAGACGGTCGTCATCGCCAGCGACGGCTCGTTCAGCTGCCATCTCGACTTTTTGAGCGACAGCGTCCTCGAAGATCTCACCGGCCGGCTCCTGCCCGGCGGCAAGGTCGAGATGAGCTACTACCGCTATCAGAACAAGGGCAACGGCGCCGACTTCGTCGCCAACTCGACGTTCACCGGCGGCTGGGCGCCGACGCCCGCCGACTGGTACTACCGCTAGTAGGCGATCGCGAACAGCACCTCGATGTCCGTCGGCTCGCCGGTGTAGATGCAGCGGCCCGACAGCCCCGACTGCTCGAGCGGAATGCAGCGCACCGTCGCCTTGGTCTCGTCCTTGATCTTGGCCTCGATCGCGCGGTCCGGCTTGAAGAAGCAGCGCACGAACCCGCCTTCGTTGGTCACGATCCGCTTCAGCTCGTCGTAGCTCTCGGCGCGCCGAGTGCTCGCGTCGCGGAACGCGCGCGCGCGCCCGAGCATGTCCCGCTGCATCTGGTCCAACCGATCGACGAGCCACGCGCGCGACGCATCCGCCGCCTGCACCGTCTCCTTCGAGCGATCGAGCCGCTTCTTCAGCACGAAGCCGCCCGCCGCCACGTCGCGCGGCCCGACCTCGACGCGGAACGGCACGCCGCGCTGCTCCCAGTGGTACTGCTTGTCGCCCGGCCGGTTGTCTCGCCAGTCGACGACGATCTGCTGATGCGTGACCGGATCCCAGGTGAAGCTCTCGATGCCGTCGCCCGACACGCGCGGCGCCCGCGCCTCGCCGCCGCACAGCTGCGCCACGAGCTTGTCGGTGAACGCCTTGATGGTCGCGCGCTCCTCGTCGCCGCGGAAGATCGGCACGATGGCCACGACCTGCGGCGCCACCTTCGGCGGCAGCACCAGCCCCTCGTCGTCGGAGTGCGCCATGATGAGCGCGCCGATGAGCCGCGTCGAGACGCCCCACGACGTCGTCCACACGTGCTGCTGCTTCTGATCGCGCCCGAGGAACTTGATGTCGAACGCCTTCGAAAAGTTCTGCCCGAGGTTGTGCGACGTCCCCGCCTGCAGCGCCTTGCCGTCCTGCATGAGCGCCTCGATGCAGTAGGTCGTGTCGGCGCCGGGGAACTTCTCGGCTTCGGTCTTCTTGCCCTTGATGACGGGCAGCGCCAGGAACTCCTCGGCGAAGGCCGCGTAGACGTCGAGCATGCGCAGCGTCTCTTCCTGCGCCTGCTCGGCCGTCTCGTGCGCCGTGTGCCCTTCCTGCCACAAGAACTCGGCGGTGCGCAGGAACAGCCGCGTGCGCATCTCCCAGCGCATGACGTTGCACCACTGGTTGATGAGCACGGGCAGATCGCGATAGCTCTGAATCCACTGCGCGTACATATGGCCGATCACCGTCTCCGACGTCGGCCGGATGATGAGCGGCTCTTCGAGCGGGCTCGCCGGAATCAGTCCGGGCCCGTTCGGATTCTTCATCAAGCGCGAGTTGGTCACCACCGCGCACTCCATCGCGAACCCTTCGACGTGCGCCGCCTCCTTGGCGAGGAACGACGTCGGGATCAAAAGCGGAAAGTACGCGTTGACGTGCCCGGTGTCCTTGAAGCGCCGATCGAGGTCGCGCTGGATCGCCTCCCACAGCGCGTAGCCCTCGGGGCGGATGACCATGCAGCCCTTGACCGGCGCATAGTCGGCGAGCTGCGACGCCTTGATGACGTCGAGGTACCACTGCGAATAGTCTTCGGCGCGCGCCTTGATGTTCTTGGCCATGAGGCCGAGAAGGCTACATCAATGATGCACGCTGCGGTAGTCGGCCACGAGCGACTGAACCACTCCCAGGGAACGTGCCGTCCCCCTCCACGGGCGAAGCCCGCGGAGCCCTTCCCCTTGCCACGCGCCGACTCCGGCGCGACGCTCGCTTCGCTCGCTCGAGAGAATAGCGTTGCTAGTGATGCACGCTGCGGTAGTCCGCCAGGAACGACTGCACCTGCATCAGCAGCTCGTTCGGTACGAGCTGCGTGCCCAGCTTGTCGCGCGCCGCGTGCGCCGCGTCGAGGAACTGCGCGCGCAAGAGCGGCGACACCGGCACCGAGCGCACGCCCTGCTTGGCGAACAGCCCGCCGAGCAGCTCCTCGTCCTGTGCGCGCGTGGTCTCGCCGATGCGCAGCCCGAACTTCACCGACGCCGTCTCGATGATCTCGCGCAGATCCGCCGGCAGGCGATCGAACGCCGCCGTCGTCATCACCGCGCAGCCATGCAGCGGCGCGAACGGCAGCTGCGACATATAGACCTGCCGCGAGAACCACTGGAACCCGAACACCGCCGACGGCACGGCGATGAAGCCCTCGGTCTGGCCGGTCTCGTAGGCCTTGCCAGCGTCGGTGACCGGCAGCGGCACCGGATGCATCCCCATCGCGCGGCTGAACGCCACCGCCGTGCGATCGAGATCCCACTGCCAGAGCTTCAGGCGCTGGAGCGTCTCCATCGAATCGATCGGCACGCGCGACAGGATCACGTCGGTGCCGAGCGATCCCGTCGTCAAGAGCACCATGCCGTGCGCGCGCGCCTGCTCGCGCAGCGTCGGGAACAAGCGCGTCTGCACGTAGCTCTCTTCGTTGCGATCCTGCACCAACCCGGGGACGCGGAAGACGGCGAACGCCGGCGCGATCTCCTGGCAAAGCATGCCCGCCGAGAGGGCGCCGTCGAGCTGATCGCGACGCATGCGCTGGCCCATCTCCATGTCGTCCCCGGCGATGCCGCCCAGGTAGACGTGGATATCGATGCGCCCGCCCGCGTTCTGCTCGATCTCGCGCGTGAAGGCCTTGACCTCACGCGCCCAGCCAGTGCCCTCCGGCGCGATCGTCGCGAAGCGCAGCCGATATTGCGGCTCGGCGTGACCGGCAGAGGAACCCGCGACGATGGATGCCAAAACCAGGGACGAGAGAAAACGCACCGCTCGATTGTACGCTATTGCAGCCGCGCCCGGTGCTGCTTCGCGATGTCCGTCCAACCGCTTTTGCCGTCGATCCGTACATAATTTTCCCACGCCGCGGCGGCGTCCTTCGGCTTGCCCGCCTGCTCGTAGGTCATGCCCAGATTGAACCAGGCGTCGGCGAACCCCTTGTCGAGCGCGGTCGCCTTGGCCAGCGCCTCGAGCGCGCGCGCGGTGTCGCCCATTTCCGCCGCGACCGCGCCGAGGTTGTTCCACGCCTCCTTCGACTGCGGCGCCATGCGCACCGCCTTCTCCAGCGCCACGCGCGCGCCCTTGCGATCCTTCAGATCGTCGAGCGCCGCGCCGAGGTTGACCTGCGCGAACGCATAGCTCGGATCGATCTGCAGCGCCGCCTGGTACTCGCCGATCGCCTCCTTGATCATGCGCTCGTCGATCTTGGGCGCCGCCTTGAGCCCGCCCGCCGAGACTTCGCCGGCGCGCAGCTCGATCTTGCGCGCGCGCGAGTTGGGATCGACGTCGGTGGTGCGGCGGAAGCGCGTCGACGGCTCGAGCGCGGAGAGCGCCTTGCGATGCAGCGCCACGCCGAGGTTCGAGCGCGCCGCCAGCGAATCGGGGAACACGCCGAGGAAGACCTCGAAGCGCGACTCGGCCGCATCATAGTCGCCGCCGTTGAGCGCCTTCACCGCCAGGTCGAAGCCGTGCACCTTGGCGCGCAGATCGAGCAGGTAGTCGCGCACGCGCGCGATGCGCTCGGCGTGCGTCGGGTGCGTCATGCCGCGCGGGATCTCGCCCATCTGCTGCAGCATCACCTCGTGCAGCTTCACCGCCTCCGACGGGTTGAACCCCGCGCGATACGCGTAGAGCGCGCCGAACTGATCGGCCTCGAACTCGTGCGCGCGCGAGATGGTCATGAGCAGCGAATAGAGATCGCCCTCGCTGCCGATCAGCGCGCGCCCCTCGCCCCCCATCGACGACGCGACCTGGATCATGCCCATGCCGTGGCGCAGCGCCGCGTGCGCGCACTCGTGACCGAGCACCGACGCATATGCGTCGTCGGTGCCGCCCATCTTGTTGTTCACCATGTCGACCAGGCCGCGGAACACCAGCACCGTCCCGCCCGGCAGCGTCAGCGCGTTGATCATCGGCACGTCGACGAGCACGACCTTGTAACGCAGCTCGCGCTCCGGCCGATCGGCCACCGCCGCCAGCCGCTTCAGGATGCGATTGAGCCGATCCTCGAGCGCGGGATCCTTCATCACGCCCCAGCGCTCGGTCACCTGCTTGGCGATCTCCTGACCGATGCCGATCTCCGACGCCGAGTCGATCACCTGTCCCTCGGCGAAGGCGTTGACGTTGCCGGTCAGCACCTGCAGCTTCGTCGAGGCCCACTTGCCGAGATCGCTCTTCGGATCGATGCGCATCGCCCGCTGCCACGCATCGCGCGCGGCCGCCTGATCGCCCTGTTCCTTGTAGACGAGCCCGAGCTGGTAGTACGCCGCCTGATACGACGCGTCGAGCGCGACCGCGCCCTTCAAGCGCTTGACCGCCTCGTCGAGATTGTCGCCCTCGTAGGCGTCGACGCCGAGCGCGAGCGCCGCCTCCTTGACGTGCGTCGCCTTCTTCCACGCCTTGCGCGCGTCGTCTTTCTTGCCGACGTCCGGATTCGCGTAGGCGAGCCCGAGCAGATACTGCGCCTCCTCGAGATCGGCGTGCTTGCCGACGGCGCGCTCGAGCGCCGTGACCGCGTCTTTGGGATGCCCCATCGCCAGCATGCGCTTGCCGTCGGCGAGATCCTTGGCCGCGTCGCCGTAGGTGAACATCGCGACGAGCTCCTCGGCGTGACGCTGCTGGGCCTGATCCGCCTTGGGCTCCGTCTTCATCTTCTTGGCGAGCTCGAGCCCGCGCGCCTGCGCCTTGGCGTCACCCGCGTCGCTGAGGCCCTCGAGCGCATCGAGGAGCGCCATGCGCGCGTCCACGTTGGCCGGCGACTTGGCCAGAAGCTTGTCGTACGCGTCGACGGCACCGGCGTAGTCGCCCGACTGCAGCGCCAGATCGCCGAGCTCCTGCAGCGCGCCGAGGCCCGTCGGCCCCGGCTCGCCGGCGAGCGCGGTCAGCATCTCTTTGGCCTCGCCGGCCCCACCCGTTTTGGCGAGACAGTGCGCGAGCCGCACCTGCACCACCGGATTCTTCGGCTGCGCCGCCAGCGACGCGCGATACGCCTTGACCGCCTCGTCGCAGCGACCGGCCACCGCCCACGCGTCGCCGCGCGCCGCCTGCTCGACCGCCTCTTTCTTGGGGCTCGCCTTTTTCGTCGCCGGCGCCGCCAGCGCCAGCGCCGGCACGAGCAGCACGATTCCCACGCACGACCGCATGCAGCCTCCTCGGCCCCACATCATACGCGTGTTTGCGTCGCTTCTTCTGGCCGGCGCATGGGCAGATGCGGGATGCCGTCCTCGTCGTAATCGTCGCCGGCGCGCAAGAAGCCGAACGACGCGTAGAAGCGCTCGAGGTACTTCTGCGCGCCGAGCCAGATGGCCACGCTCCCGTGGCGCTCCTCGACGGCGGCGACGGCGCGGCGCAGGAGCTCGCGCCCGACGCCGGAGCGCCGCACCGACGGCGCCGTGACGACGCGGCCGATCACCGCCTCGGCGCGCCGCTCGCCGGGCGCGAACAGGCGCGCGCAGGCGACGACCTCGTCACCGTCGACGGCGAAGAGATGCGCGGCGCGCGCGTCGAGCCCGTCGGCGTCCTGGTACGGGCACTTCTGCTCCACGATGAACACCGCCTGACGAAGCGCCAGCAGACGGTACAGCTCGTCCCCGCTGAGCGCACCAAACTCTCGTAGTTCCCAGTGCATAGGTCCATCGTACATCGTTGCTGTAGAACTTACACAGTAACCCGTGTTACCGACATATGCGTGACAACTTCGCAACGCCTCTGTGTCGCCCTCACCCTCTTTTGCGTCGGTTGCGCCGGTGAAGTCTCGCCAGGCGATCCCGACAACACCCTCGCCGAGAACCCGAGCGCCGGCCGTCCCGCGCCGCCGCCCGGCACGCGCCAGGCGGACTGGGACGCCGAGAGCGTCGACGACGAGACGCAGTCGACGCACCTGTGGATCGTCGATCGCGCGCGCGACCTGCTCGCCGCGCGCAGCGACGGGCCGGCCGTCGACGTCGTCGCGCTGCTCGACGCCGCCGACTGCCAGCCGTCGTGGCACCAGGGCCTCGCCGACGCCGACTTCAAGGCCGCGTACAACGGCGGCTGGTTCGACACATCGGTGGGCGCGTCGACCGCGGAGCTGATCCTCGCCGGCGCGACCTGGGCCTCGCACTTCTACGATCCCGATACCGGCAAGAACTACAAAGGCCAGACGTCGCCGACCGCGTACGATCAAGCGCTCGCGCACCTCGGCAACGCGCGCGCGCAGCTCGGTTCGAATCGCGCGAGCGCGTGCTACGAGCTCGGCCTGTCGCTGCACTATTTCACCGACATCACGCAGCCGATGCATGCGTCGAACTACACCGCCAAGGATTGGCCGCTCGAGCTGCACAGCGACTACGAGAGCTACGCCATGGCGCAGCAGGCGCGCTTCGTCGTGACCTCGTGGTCGGGCCCGACGGCAGGCGACGCCTCGGCGCAGCTGCTGGCCGCGGCGCACGCGTCCAAGCCGCGCTGGCCGACGCTGAAGGCGGCGATCACCGCGGCCTACTCCGCGCGCGGCTGCGGCAAATTCTCCAGCTATTGGACCGATCACACGAGCTGCTGGACCGGCGACGCCGCCGTCGACGTGCAGCTCGGGCAGGATCTCGCCGCGGCACAGACGGCGACCGCGAGCTACCTCTACTCCCTCGGCCTCTAGGGGCCGTCGGACAGCCCCTAGCGCACGATCCCGATCAGCTGCGCCAGCGCGCCGGCGAGCTCGTCGACGTCGACGCGCGGCACCGTCGGCACCATGTACTTGTAGCGCTTCTTCCACCAACGCACCGGCCCGACGTCGCGGCAGCCGAACGCGCGATCGCTCTCGGCGCAGAAGATGCGCACGTGCAGGTGATCGTCGTGCGGCGCCGAGTCGCCCGGCTGGTGCAGGATCGCCTCGGCGCGCTCGAGCAGCGACGGATCTTCGCCCTGCTCGGCGGCGTAGGCGAGCAGCCGCTCGCGCAGCCGCGCGTGGATGAAGAGGTACTGGATCTCGATCCCCGGCTCCTCGAGCAGCGCGCGCACCAGGGCCCAGTTGCGCCGCACGTCGAAGAAGCGCGTGGAGAACGGCCCGAACACCACGCCGTGCTCCTGCGGCAGCGGCTCGCGCGCGCGCAGATCGAAGAACGGATAGCGCGGCATCGAGTCGGCCGGCGCCACCGGACGGCCGTGCTCGTCGACGGCGTAGTAGATGAGGTCGAGGTCGCGCCCGTTCTCGTGCGAATGGTGCAGCACGTTGCCGCCGCCGCCCTTTTGCGACATGTCGCCGACGCCGAGGATGGCGCCGGGATACTCGCGCCGCACGCGCCCCGCCACGTGCTCGATGGCCGCGACCAGCTCGTCGGTGGCGTAGTTGTTCCCGCGCGTCTGCCACAAGCTCGGGACGAGCCAGCCGTCGCCGCGCGCGGGCAGCCGCGCTCCGTGGCGCAGCGAGCCGTGGTTGAAGGCGCCCGCCGACACGCTGGTGCCGTCGGTGAGAAAGCCCGGCCCGGCGCAACCCGCGGTCAGGGCCAGCGCCGTGGCGGCAGCAAACATCCGCACGCGGCTAGTGTATCATCGCGATCATGAGTGAGCGAAGCGAACGCTCGACAATCAATGCTTTCCGCGCGGCCAATCAGGCCGCGCAGTCCACGGCGTAAGCCGTGGGCGCCATTTCGTTCGCACCGGCCGAAGCGCAAGAGATCGCGCGGGCGCTCGCCGCGATCGCCGCCGCCGACGGCGCCATCCAGCAGCGCGAGGCGTCGGTGCTCGACGAGTTCGCCATGAGCCACTCGGTGGGCGGCATGACCTTCATCCCCGAGCCGCTCGATGTCGACAAGCTGGCGCGCATCATCCGCGGCGACGCCGAGCGCCGCGAGGTCCTGCGCCTGTGCATCAAGATGGCCCTGGCCGACGGCAAGTACGCGCCCGAAGAGGCGCGCGCCATCGAGACGATCGCCACCGCCTTCGACGTCCTCTTCGCCGAGCTGCAAACGATCTACGACGGCGTGGCATCTCAGCGGTAACCGTCGATGCGCAGCCGTTTTCTCGCGCTGACCCTCATCTGGGGCGCCAGCTTTCTGTTCATCAAGATCGGCGTCGAAGCGCTCGCGCCGATGCAGGTGGCGTTCGCGCGCATGTTCTTCGGCGCGCTCGTGCTCGTCGCCCTCGCGATCCTGCGTAAAGAGCGGCTGCCGCGAGAGCCGCGCCTGTGGGGCCACCTGTTCGTCGCGGCGACGCTGGCCAACAGCGTGCCCTTCACGCTCTTCGGGTACGCCGAGCAGCACGTGAGCTCGGCGCTGGCGTCGATCGGCAACGCCACCGTGCCGCTCTTCACGCTGCTGTTCGCGCTCCTGTTCCTGCCGAGCGAGCGTCCGACGTGGCGCCGAAGCGCGGGGCTGGCCGTCGGCTTCCTCGGCGTGCTCGTCGTGCTCGGCACCTGGCGTGGCCTGACCATCGGGGCCGACACGCGCGGCATGCTCGTCATCCTCGTCGCCACCGCGCTCTACGGCGCCAGCGGCGTGTACATGCGGCGCTTCCTGTCGTCGACGAGCTACTCGAGCCTCGCCTTGTCGGTGGGCCAGATCGGCGTCGGCGCGCTGCAGCTCGCCGTGCTCCTGCCGTTCTTCACGAAGATGCCGGCGCATCTGCCGGCGCGCGTGCTCGGCTCGGTCTTCTTGCTCGGCACCTTCGGCACCGGCATCGCCTACGCGCTCATGTACACGCTCATCCGCCTGGCCGGCGCCACCGTCGCCTCGACGGTGACCTACTTCATCCCCATCGTCTCGATCGCCATCGGCGTCGTCGGCCTCGGCGAGCACCTGGCGTGGAACGCGCCGGTCGGCGCCGTGGTCATCATCGCCGGCGCGCTCTTGTCGCGCACGCAGCCGGCGCGGGCTAGCGATACGCCTCGACGGGCCGAGGGCTCCGCTCGGCGCGCGAAAGCATACTGAGGTAGTCGCCCGGATCGATCGTCGAGTACGAGAAGTCGCCGTCGAGCACGAGCGAGCGCGCCGTCGACGACACCGTCGACGCGCCGGGGTTCAGGAGCGTCTGCCCGTCGGGCGAGACGATGATGGTGTGCACGTAGTAGTTGCGGCTCCACAGGTCGCGCACGCGGTTGTTCTTGTCGAGCGTCGCGGTGACCAGGATGTCGCGCACGAAGGGCCAGCGCGGAACCGGCGTGGTGCGCACGTTGATCCAGACCGGCACGAAGTCGTCGTTGAGCCGCGCGATCACGCGCGCGTCGCGCAGCGCCGCCGAGCGCAGGTAGTCGCCGCCCATGCACATGTCGCCGGACTTCTCGCCCGCCGTCATGACGACGACGATCGGCTTGCCGGTGCGCGCAGCTTCGGCCTGCGCTTCTTCGTAGCTCGCGCGCCACCGAACATTCAAATGCTCGGTCGTGTGCATCGGGATATGCGCGAAACAGCCGGACAGAAGGAACAGCGCCACCAGCGTGATCTTCGCCATGGCCGCCCGCCCGACGCAGAAGCCGTACCAAACTTCCGTCCAGCGAATTCTCGACGGTTACCGCAGGCGGCGTGAACGTCGCTTTACGATTTCGGGCGGAACAAAAGAAAACGCCCGGCAACCACGAGGGCTGCCGGGCGCTTCGGTTTCCGTCGCTGTTACTGCTTGGGCTGCTCTTCGAACTCGGCGTCGATGACGTCCTTCTGTTCCTGCGTCGTCTGCTCGGCGCTGCCACCACCACCGCCGCCCGCGCCGCCACCACCACCGCCGCCGCCCGACGGAGCCGCCGTCTTGTACATCTGCTCCGCCATCTTGTACGACGCCTGCTGCAGCTCGTTGAACGCGGTCTTGAACGGCGCCGCGTCCTTGCCGGCGTCCTTGTTCGCCTCGAGCACCTTCTTGGCGTTCTCGATCCCGCGCTCGACCTCGGCCCGAGCGGCCTCGTCGATCTTGTCGCGGTTCTCGCCGACCATCTTCTCCATCTGGAAGACGAGCGAGTCGAGCTGGTTGCGCGCCTCGATCGCCTCTTTGCGCTGCTTGTCCTCGGCCTCGTTCGCCTCGGCGTCCTTCACCATCTTCTGGATGTCCGCCTCGCTCAGGCCCGACGAAGCAGTGATCGTGATCTTCTGCTCCTTGTTCGTGCCCTTGTCCTTGGCGTGCACGTTGACGATGCCGTTGGCGTCGATGTCGAAGGTGACCTCGATCTGCGGCACGCCACGCGGCGCCGGCGGAATCCCGTCGAGGTGGAAGCGGCCGAGCAAGCGGTTGTCGCGCGCCATCGGACGCTCACCCTGCGTGACCACGACCTCGACCGACGTCTGACCATCCGACGCCGTCGAGAACGTCTCCGTCTTCTTGGTCGGGATGGTCGTGTTGCGCGGGATCATGGGCGTCATGACGCCACCGAGCGTCTCGATGCCGAGCGTGAGCGGCGTGACGTCGAGAAGGAGGATGTCCTTCACGTCGCCCGAGAGCACGCCCGCCTGGACCGCGGCGCCGAGCGCCACGACCTCGTCCGGGTTGACGCCCTTGTGCGGCTCCTTGCCGAAGAAGTCCTTCACCTGCTTCTGGATCATCGGCATGCGCGTCTGACCGCCGACGAGCACGACCTCGCCGATGTCCGACGGCTGCTTGCCCGCGTCCTGGAGCGCCTTCTTGACCGGCTCCTTCGCGCGGTCGACGAGCGGCCCGACCATCTGCTCGAGCTTCGCGCGCGACAGCTTGATCTGCAGGTGCTTCGGCCCCGACGCATCCGCCGTGAGGAACGGCAGGTTGATCTCGGTCTCCGGCACCGTCGACAGCTCGATCTTGGCCTTCTCCGCCGCCTCCTTGAGGCGCTGGAGGACCATCTTGTCCTTCGAGACGTCGATGCCCTGATCCTTCTTGAACTCGTCGATCAGCCACTTCATGACCGTGTCGTCGAGATCATCGCCGCCGAGGTGCGTGTCGCCGTTGGTCGAGACGACCTCGACGACCTTCTCGCCGACCTCGAGCACCGAGATGTCGAACGTACCGCCACCGAAGTCGTAGACCGCGATGAGGTGATCCTTGCCCTTGTCGAGACCGTAGGCGAGCGCGGCCGCCGTCGGCTCGTTGACGATGCGCTTGACGTCGAGACCGGCGATGCGGCCCGCGTCCTTGGTCGCCTGGCGTTGGGCGTCGTTGAAGTAGGCCGGCACCGTGACGACCGCTTCGACGACCTTGTCGCCGAGGAACTCTTCGGCGGCGCGCTTGAGCTTGCCGAGGATGCGCGCCGAGATCTCCGGCGGCGAGTACTTCTTGCCGCGGATCTCGATGGCCGCGTCGCCGTTGGGGGCGCGCACGACCTTGTAGGGAACGCGTTTGATCTCTTCCTGGACCTCTTCGAACTTGCGGCCCATGAAGCGCTTGACCGAATAAATCGTATTCTCGGGGTTGGTGATCGCCTGGCGGCGAGCAATCTGGCCGACCAGCACCTCCCCCTTGTCGTCGAACGCGACGACCGACGGCGTGAGCCGCCCGCCTTCCTCGTTCGCGATGACCTTGGGCTCCTTGCCCTCCATGATCGCCACGACCGAGTTGGTCGTGCCGAGGTCGATGCCGATGATCTTACCCATTGTGCGTAGCCTCCCTAATCGAGAGGCAACCTAATCATCGGCTTCATGACCGTCAAGTAACGAAAGCCGCACAAAAAAGCGGCCGCGGAGGGTTGCTCCGCGGCCGCCTGAACGTAGAACGGGCTATCGCTTGCTGGGTCCTACGCCGAGCCCGGCGGCGGCTGGTTCGACGACGTCGTCGGCGGCGTGACCACCACCGGCGGCACCGGCGCCTTGCCGAACTTCTCGGGCATCTCCGTCAGCGCCAGCGGCAGGAGCTCGTCGATCTTCTTCACGTAGAAGAACTCCATCTCCTGCTTGGCCTGCTCCGGGACGTCGACCATGTCCTTCTGGTTCCGGTCCGGCATGATGATGCGCTTGATGCCGGCGCGGTGCGCGGCGAGGATCTTCTCCTTGATGCCGCCGACCGGCAGCACGTTGCCACGCAGCGTGATCTCGCCGGTCATGGCCACGTCGTTGCGGATCGGCTTGCCCGTCAGCATCGAGGCCAGCGCCGTGAACATGGTGACGCCGGCCGACGGTCCGTCCTTCGGGATCGCGCCCGCCGGGATGTGCACGTGGATGTCGGTCTTGTCGAGGAAGTTCTCCTCGATGCCGAGCCACTTGGCCTTGGCGCGCACGAACGACAGCGCCGCCTGCGCCGACTCCTTCATGACGTCGCCGAGCTGACCGGTGAGGACCAACGAGCCCTAGCCCGGCATGCGCGTCGCTTCGATGAAGAGGATGTCGCCGCCGACCGGCGTCCACGCCAGGCCCGTCGCCACGCCGGGCTCCGCCGTGCGCTCCGCGACCTCCGACATGAACTTCTGCGGCCCGAGGTACTCCGGCACGTCGGTCGCCTTGACGGTGAACTTCTCCTTCGACCCCTCGGCGATCTTCACCGCCACGCCGCGCGCGATCGAGCCGACTTCACGCTCGAGGTTGCGCACGCCGGCCTCGCGCGTGTAGCCGTCGATGACCTCGGCCACGGCATCGTCCATGACCTCGATCTGCGTGTCCTTGAGGCCGTGCTCTTCGAGCTGCTTCGGGACGAGGAACTGGCGCGCGATGTTGCGCTTCTCGTCGCGCGTGTAGCCCGGCAGCTCGAGGATCTCGAGACGATCCTTGAGCGCCGCCGGCACCGGGTCGATCACGTTCGCCGTCGCCAGGAACATCACGTGCGACAGATCGAACGGCACCTCGAGGTAGTGATCGGAGAACGTGTTGTTCTGCTCGGGGTCGAGGACCTCGAGCAGCGCCGAGGCCGGGTCGCCCCGAAAGTCGTGCCCGAGCTTGTCGATCTCGTCGAGCATGAAGATCGGGTTCTTGGTGCCCGCCTTCTTGAGCGACTGCACGATGCGCCCCGGCAGCGAGCCGACGTACGTCCGACGGTGGCCGCGGATCTCGGCCTCGTCGCGCACGCCGCCGAGCGAGATGCGCACGAACTTGCGCCCCATGGCCTTGGCGATCGAGCGCCCGAGCGAGGTCTTGCCGACGCCCGGCGGTCCGAGCAGGCACAGGATCGGGCCCTTCTTGTCGCTCTTGAGCTTGCGCACCGCGAGGTACTCGAGGATGCGTTTTTTCACCTTCTCGAGGTCGTAGTGATCGGAGTTGAGGATGTCGCGCGCTTCCTGGATGTCGAGCTTGTCCTCGGTCTCTATCGACCACGGCAGCTCGACGAGCCACTCGAGATACGTCCGCGTGACGGTGTACTCCGCCGACGACGGCTGCATCACCTTGAGCCGCTCGAGCTGCTTGAGCGCGACCTTCTCGGTCTCGGCCGGCATCTTCGCCTCCGAGATCTTCTCCTTGAATTCGTCGAGATCGCCGCCCGCTTCGTCCAGCTCGCCGAGCTCTTCCTTGATCGCCTTGAGCTGCTGGCGAAGGACGTACTCGCGCTGGTTGCGGCCCATCTCCTCCTGGACCTGCGTGTTGATCTTCTCGCGCACCTTGAGGACTTCGAGCTGGCGCGAGAGAAACTGCAGGACCGTGCGCATGCGCGCCTTGAGGTCGAACGTCTCGAGCACGTCCTGCTTCTCGTCGACCTGGATGTCGAGGTTCGACGTGATCAGGTCGGCGAGCTGGCCCGGCTCGGTGACACTGTCGACGAGCGCCGAGGCCTCCTTCGGCAGCTCCGGCATGAGCTTGATGACGCGCTTGGCGATGTCCTTCAGGTTCATCACCAGCGCGTCGAGCTCGACGTCGGTCGTCGTCGGATCGGGGATCGCCTGCACGCGGGAGATGATGAACGGCTCCTGCTGCTGGTACTCGGCGATGCGGATGCGCGAGACGCCCTGCAGGATGACCGAGAAGTTGTCCTTGGCGAGCTTGATGACCTTGAGGATGCGCGCGGCGCAGCCCACCTGGTACATGTCGCTCTCCGACGGATCCTCCGTGCGCGCGTCGCGCTGTGTGAGAATGCCGATGACCGGCCGCTCCTTCGAGATCGCTTCCTCGACGAGGCGCACGCTCTTGCGCCGGCCGACGTCGATCGGGATGATCGAGCCGGGGAACAGCACGGAGTTCCTGAGCGGTAAGATCGAGAGCTGCTCCGGAACCTCGACGGGACCGCCGGTGTCGGCGGGGCCGCCTTTCATCTTCGTCATCGGGTCCGTCTCCTTGGCCGCGTCCGGAAACCGGCGGCGAGTCTTTCGAACGTATGGTGTCGCGATGGTGCTGTCAACGCTTTGCCACTAGTATGGCTCACCGAAATTTCGACGGCAATCGTGAATCCGACGCGGAGGTGACCGTGGAGATGCCGAAGGTGAACGAGCATCACCGGCGGCTCGCGCGTCTCGCCGGCACGTGGGAAGGCGAAGAAAAACTGCACGCTTTGCCGTGGGCGGCACGCGCATCGGTCGCGACGAGCGACGCGTCGCCTGCACTGCTTTTTTGTCGTGGGCGACTATCGACAGCGCGAGCGCGACGCTCGAAGGCGCGGATCAGGTGCGCTTTACGATCGAGAGCACGCGCGACGGCTATTCGTCGTCGTTCTGATTCCGGCCCTTGCGGCCGTCGGCTTCGAAGTCGAGCTCGTCGGCGAACATCTCGTCGAGCATGTCGTCGATGCTGGTGTGCAGGCCATCGAGCTTGCGAAGCTCGTCGCGCTCGAACTCTTCGAATGACCGGTAGACCTTCGGAGCGGCGAATCCCCTCATAGCTCTCCTCCCTGTTTCATCGTGTATGTCGTTGTCCTACATTCGACTACTATCTCCTACCTGATCCGTGCGCAAATTTTTTTTCGAAAAAGAGCGTGTCCACAGGCTCGTGTGATAGAAACCGACGCGTGAAGCGCATTCTGGCCATCGCCAACCAGAAGGGCGGCGTGGGCAAGACAACGACGACGGTGAACCTGGCGGCTTCGATCGCCAATGCCGGTCATCGGGTGCTGGTGGTGGACATGGATCCGCAGGCCAACGCCACGTCAGGCCTGGGGTTTCCCAAGGGGACGCTGACCGAGGGGATCTACGAAGGGCTGGCGCCGTCGGACACGCACGAGGCGCCGCGCCCGCTGCGCGAGCTGACCCAGCTGACCGAGGTTCCGAACCTGTGGCTGCTCCCGTCGACCCGCGACCTGGCGGGCGCCGAGGTCGAGCTGGTGAACGTCAAGCGGCGCGAGTTCCGGCTGCGCGACGCGCTCTCGCCCGTGGCCAATCAGTACGAGTACATCGTGATCGATTGCCCGCCGTCGCTGGGGCTGCTCACGCTGAACGCGCTCGTGGCAGCGACGGCGGTGGTCATCCCGATGCAGTGCGAGTACTACGCGCTCGAGGGGCTGTCGCACCTGGCGGAGACGATCGAGCAGGTCAAGCAGGCGCTCAATCCCGAGCTCGAGATCGAGGGCATCCTCTTGACGATGGTCGACCCGCGCATGAACCTCACGCAGGCCGTGGCCGACGAGGTGCGCAGCCACTTCACGGGCAAGGTCTACCAGACGACGATTCCGCGGAACGTGCGCCTCTCGGAGGCGCCGTCGCACGGCAAGCCGATCCTTTTATATGACCAGCGCTCGAGTGGGTGTCAGAGTTATCTCGCGCTCGCGCAGGAGTTCCTGCACCGCGAGCGTCAGGCGGCGTAGAGGGTAATTCGAGATGAACAACACGAAGCGGCCCGCGCTCGGACGCGGATTGGGCGCATTGATTCCGGGCGCGCAGCACCAGAACACGTCGGCGCCGACGCCGATCCGTCGCGACTACTTCGAGTGCGCGATCGAGGACGTGCATCCGGCGGCGGACAACCCGCGCCAGCGCTTCGACGAGCAGAAGCTCAACGAGCTGGCCGAGTCGATCCGCAACCAGGGCCTGGTGCAGCCGCTCGTAGTGCGCAAGCGCACCGACGCGGAAGGCGGCGGCTTCTGGCTCATCGCCGGCGAGCGGCGCTGGCGGGCGGCGCAGCGCGCGGGGCTGAAGTCGATCCCCGTCGTCGTCAAGGACGTGCAGGAGCGCGAGGCCTACGAGCTCACGCTCGTCGAGAACCTGCAGCGCGAGGACTTGAATCCGATCGAGGAGGCCGAGGCCTATCAGCGCCTCGGCAACGAGTTCGGTTACACGCAGGAGCAGCTGGCGCAGCGCGTGGGCAAGGATCGCGCGACGGTGGCCAATGCGCTGCGCCTCCTGAAGCTGCCGCAGAAGGTGCGCAACCTCGTCGCCGGTGACGAGCTGCAGATGGGGCACGCGCGCGCGCTCCTCGGGCTCGAGGGCGATCCGGCGATCGAGCGCGCCGCGGCGCGGGTGGTGCAGAAGCAGCTCTCGGTGCGCCAGACCGAAGAGTACGTGCGCCGCGAGCGCGGCGAGGCGAAGGAGAAGAAACCGTCCGGCGCCCCGCCGTCGACGGCGTCGACGCGCGACCTCGAGCAGAAGCTGGAGCGCAAGCTCGGCACCAAGGTGCGCCTGGTGCAGAAGACGACGCAGGCCGGCAAGCTCGAGATCGATTATCACTCCCTCGATCAGCTCGACTCGATTCTCGATAAACTGTTGTAAATGGCCGACCGCCGCCAACCGCGACTGCCGATCTCGCTCGAGGTCGCCTACCGCACGGCCGGCGCGTTCCTCGTGTCCTATTCGATCAACCTGTCGAAGGGCGGCATCTTCCTCGAGACGCAGCAGCCGCTGGCCATCGGCGAGCAGGTGACCCTGCGCTTCGACGTGCCGGGCGTGGGGCCGCTCGAGGTCGTGGGCACCGTCGCGTGGGTGCGCTCGGGTTCGCACGATGGGCTGCCCGACGGCATGGGCATCCAGTTCGCCGAGCTCGATCACAAGTACGGCGCGGTCATCGACGAGATGGTGCGCGGCTTCGTCGGGCTGACGGTGCTCGTGGTGGCGGCGTCGCCGGATCGGCTGGCGCTGATCGGGCGCTACGTGCGCAGCATCATCGCCTGCGAGATCGTCGAGGCGACCAACGCGTCGGTCGCCGAGGTGGCGCTCGACCAGGGGCCGGACCTCGTGGTCGTCGATCTGGACCTCATGCCGGAGATGGGCCTCCGGTGCATCCGGGCGGCCAAGGAGCGCGCGGCGGCGCAGGCGCATCCGACGCCGGTGATCCTGCTCGCGGGTGACGCGCGCGTGCGCGCGGCGGGAAAAACCTCGGGCGCGGATGAAGCGCTGGCGACGCCGCCGTCTTATCATGAGCTGCAGGCGGCGGTGATTCGGATGCTCTCGCGTCCCGCCTCGGTGAGATAGGGAAGATGCCGATTTACGAATACGAATGTGAGAAGTGCAAGAAGGTCTTCGAGTACACGCAGGGGATCAAGGAGCCGAAGAAGACGACCTGCGAGGAATGCGGCGGCGCGCTCGAGCGGTTGATCTCGCCGTCGGGCTTCGTGCTCAAGGGCGGCGGTTGGTACAAGGATCTCTACTCGTCGTCGAAGCCGGGGTCGGGGTCGAAGACCGAGACCAAGTCCGACGTGAAGAGCGAGTCGAAGCCCGAGTCGAAGAGCGACAGCAAAACCGAGAAGAAGGCCGATAAGAAAGACTGATGGGCGCCGAAATCATCGATGGCAAGGCTGTAGCGGCGCGGGTGCGCGCCGAGGTCAGGGCCGAGGCGGACGCGCTCGCACAAAAGGGCGTGAAGCCGGGGCTGGCCGTGGTGCTCGTCGGCGAGGATCCGGCGTCGCAGGTCTACGTGCGCAACAAGACGAAGGCGGCGGCCGAGGCGGGCATCGCGACCTTCGATCACAAGCTCGCGGCCGACACGTCGGAAGAGGCGCTGCTCGGCCTGGTGCGCGAGCTCAACGCCGATGCGCGCGTCGACGGGATCCTGGTGCAGTTTCCGGTGCCGAAGCAGATCTCGCAGAAGCGCGTGATCGACACCATCACGAGCGACAAGGACGTCGACGGGCTGCATCCGGCGAACCTGGGCGCGCTGTGGGCGGGCGCTCCAAATTTCGTAGCGTGCACGCCCAACGGCTGCATGCGGCTTCTCGCCGAGGCCAAGACGACGGTCGCCGGCGCCGAGGCGGTGGTGATCGGGCGCTCGCAGCTGGTCGGGCGGCCGATGGCGGCGCTCCTGGTCAACGCACACGCGACGGTGACCATCTGCCATTCGCAGACGAAGAACCTGCCCGACGTCGTCCGGCGCGCCGAGATCGTGGTGGCCGCGATCGGCAAGGCCGAGTTCGTCAAGGGCGACTGGATCAAGCCGGGCGCGACGGTGATCGACGTCGGCATGAACCGCGGCAGCGACGGCAAGCTCGTCGGCGACGTGGAA
This sequence comes from Polyangia bacterium, assembly GCA_035607415.1. Lineage (GTDB taxonomy): Bacteria > Myxococcota_A > Polyangia > Palsa-1104 > Palsa-1104 > JAQBQH01. The sequence goes on along the minus strand of DATNAQ010000043.1, from coordinate 21,993 downwards.
TTCGCGGCGGCGTCGCGGCGCGCGCGCGCGATCACGCCGGTGCCGGGCGGCGTCGGGCCGATGACCATCGCGATGCTGCTGGCCAACACCGTGCGCTCGGCCGCGCGCCGTGCCCGCTGAGCAGAAGCCCATAGCCAGGATCGACTACGGGATCGACGCGCCGGGTGTGATCGCCTGGCTCGGCTTCGGCGGGCTCGCGATCTTCTTGGCCACGCCGCTCGCGCGGCCCTGGATCCGGCTGCACGGGTTCTATACGTGGGGCGCCTGCTGGATGGCGACGGCGCTGCTGATGCTGCTGTACGCCAAGATCGGCAAGTTCCGCCATCGCGAGCGCATCCTCGACCAGGCGCGCCTCGGCGGCGGCGAGACGGTGCTCGACGTCGGCACGGGGCGGGGGCTGCTCGCCATCGGCGCGGCCAAGCGGCTTTCGAGCGGGCGCGCCGTCGGCATCGACATCTTCCAGAAGTCGGACCTGTCGGGCAACGCGCTTCCGCGCACGCTGGAAAACGTGGCGCTCGAGGGCGTCGGCGCGCGCTGCGAGATCCGGCACGAGGACGCGCGCGGGCTCTCCTTCACCGACGGGAGCGTCGACGTCGTCGTGTCGAATCTGTGCCTGCACAACATTCATCCACGCAAGGAGCGCGAGCGGGCGCTCGCCGAGATCGCGCGCGTGCTCAAGCCGGGCGGGCGCGCGGTCCTCTCCGATTTCATCGCCACCTGGCAATACGCCGCGTTTTTTCGATCGCGTGGATTTTCCGTCACGCGGCGTACCTACGCGCTCGACACGTTTCCGCCGCTCCGAATCGTCGTTGCCGAAAAGCCCGTCGGTGCATAGATTCTTGGCCCTATGGGCCAGCTCACCCTGCTCCACGCCATTCACAACCATCAGCCCGACGGAAACTTCGGGCACGTGTTCGAGCAGGCCTACGCCGACTGTTACGGACCGCTGATCGACGCGATCGGCGAGTTCCCGTCGGTGAAGATGACGCTGCACCACACCGGGCCGCTGCTCGAGTGGATCGAGCGCGAGCGCCCGGCCTACTTCGACAAGCTGCGCGCGCTTGTCGGACGCGGGCAGGTCGAGCTGCTCGGCGGCGGCTTCTACGAGCCGATGCTGGCGGTCTTGCCCGAGCGGGACGCGCGCGGGCAGATCCACATGATGTCGGAGTACCTCGAGGCGCACTTCGGCGTGCGGCCCGAGGGCATGTGGCTCGCCGAGCGCGTGTGGGAGCCGGCGCTGGCCAAGCTCATCGCCGACGCCGGCATGAAGTTCACGCTCGTCGACGACGGGCACTTCCGCGCCGCCGGGCTCGAGGGCACGCTGCGCGGTTACTACGTGACCGAGAAGGCGGGCACGCCGCTGGCGCTGTTCCCCATCGACAAGAAGCTGCGCGAGGCGATTCCGTTCCTGAAGGCGTGGGAGTCGATCGACGTCATCGAGCGGCTGCGCCAGGAGACCGAGGGTGACGCCGCCGTCACCTATGGCGATGACGGCGAGAAGTTCGGCGTCTGGCCGCACACCAAAGAGTGGGTGTGGGATCAGGGCTGGCTGCGCGATTTTCTGCGCATCCTCGTCGAGCGGCAGCAGCAAGGCACCTTCAAGACCGAGCACTTCGGCGAGTACCTGCGCACGCACCGGCCGACGGGCCGGGTCTATCTGCCGACGGCGTCGTACGAAGAGATGGGCGAGTGGACGCTGCCGGCCGATGCGCAGCAGCACTACAACGAGGTGCGCCAGTCGCTGCGCGATCGCGGCGAGCTCGACCGCGCGCGGGCGTTCTTCCGCGGCGGGATCTGGCAGAACTTCCTCGCCAAGTATCCGGAGGCCAACTACCTGCACAAGAAGATGGTGTGGGTGTCGGACAAGCTGGCGCGCGCCGAGGAGAAGCTGGGCGCGTCGGCGACCTCGACGGCCGGCGGCGGCCATCCGCTCGACCACGCGCGGCGCGAGCTCTATCGCGCGCAGTGCAACTGCGGCTACTGGCACGGCCTGTTCGGCGGGCTCTATCTCAACTACCTGCGCGATGCGGTCTATCGCCACCTGATCGAGGCGGAGGCGCACGCCGAGCGCGTGCTTGGCACCGGCGACAAACCGCTCGTCGTCGAGGCCGACATCGACGCCGATCTGCAGCGCGAGGTGATCCTGCAGAACGCCGAGGCGGCGGCCTACGTGAAGCCGGATCTCGGTGGCGGCGTGTTCGAGCTCGACTATCGGCCCAAGCGCTTCAACCTGCTCAACGTGCTCGGGCGGCGCGCCGAGGGTTATCACGGGCGCCTGCTCGAAGCGGCGCGCAAGCAGAGCCAGGGCGGCGGCGGCGGGCCGGTGTCGATTCACGATCTGAACGCCGTGAAGTCGGCGGGGCTCGAGGAGCTGCTGGCGTACGATCGCCATCCGCGCCTCGGGTTCGTCGATCACTTCCTGGCGCCGGGGACGACGCTCGAGGCGCTGCATGGCAATCGCTACGGCGAGGATGGCGACTTTGCCGGCACGCTCTACGACGTGATCGATCAAAGCGCCAGCTCGGCGGCCGCGCGCGTGCACCTGCGCCGTCGCGGGCGGGTCGCCGGGCGCGCGGTCACCGTCGACAAGACGATCACGCTCGAGGGCGCGCGGCTGACTGCGGCCTATCGCATCAGCGCCGAAGGCTCGGCGGCGCCGTTGACCTTCGCCTCGGAGTCGTCGCTGACGCTGCTCGCCGGCGACGCGCCCGATCGCTACTACCGCGTGGCCGGACGCGAGCTGTCCAAAGACGAGCGCAAGCTGGCGTCGGCGGGCGAGCTGCCGGCGGGCACGACGCTCGAGCTCGTCGACGAGTGGGACAAGTTCTTCGTGCGCGTGTCGGCGACGCCGGGCGCGCTCCTGTGGCGCCATCCGCTCGAGACCGCGTCGCAGTCCGAGGGCGGCTTCGAGCGCACCTACCAGGCATCGGTGATCGTGCCGGTGTGGCGCGACGTCTCCGTCGGGGACGGCGTGCCCTTCGAGTGCAAGGTGACGATCGAGATGATCGCGATCTAGTATCCGGGCCGGATGCCTGAGCTACGCAAGGACCCGATCGTCGGACGCTGGGTCATCATCGCGACCGAGCGCACCAAACGCCCGCACGACTTTGGCTCGCGCCCCGAGCCGCGGCGCGGGCTCTGCCCGTTCTGCCCCGGCCAGGAGGGGATGACGCCGCCCGAGCTGTATGCGCTCCGTCCCGGCGACGGGCCGGGCGCGCGCGCCAACGCGCCGGGCTGGCGGCTGCGCGCGTTTCCCAACAAGTTTCCCGCGCTGCGCGTCGAGGGCGAGCTCGACAAGGCGGGCGACGGCATCTACGACCGCATGAACGGCGTCGGCGCGCACGAGGTCATCGTCGAGACGCCGGAGCACAACAAGCGCTTCTCGGATCTGTCGGAGGCGGACATCGCGGGCGTGCTCGGCGCCTACCGACATCGCATGCAAGACCTGTCGCGCGACGGGCGCTTGAAGTACGTCATGATCTTCAAGAACCACGGCTCGGCGGCGGGCGCGTCGCTCGATCATCCGCACTCGCAGCTGATCGCGCTGCCGGTGGTGCCGCGCGTGGTGTCGGAGGAGATGAAGGGCGCGCGCAAGTATTGGCGGCTCAAGGAGCGCTGCGTCTTCTGCGACATCGTGCGGCAGGAGCTGAAGGAGCGCGTGCGGCTGGTCTACGAGAACGCGTCGTTCATCGTTTGCGAGCCGTATGCGCCCAAGTTTCCGTTCGAAACGTGGATATTGCCGCGGGTGCATCGTGCACGCTTCGAGCATACGTCGAACGAGGATTTCACGTTATTGGCAAATGCGCTCAAGGTCGCGGCAACAAAGCTGAATGTAGCGCTCGATGATCCGCCGTACAATTTCATCCTGCATACGACGCCCTTCGGCGAAGGCGATCCCGACCATTACCACTGGCACGTCGAAATCATGCCGAGCCTGATGCAGGTGGCGGGGTTCGAATGGGGCTCGGGGTTCTACATCAACCCGACGCCGCCCGAAGAAGCGGCGAAGTTCCTGCGCGAGATCGACATCTGATGCGCATCCTGCATGTCGCGTCCGAGGTGGCGCCCTACTCCAAGACCGGCGGGCTCGCCGACGTGCTCGGCGCGCTGCCGCGGGCGCTGGCTGCGCTCGGGCACGAGGTCATGGTGGTGACGCCGCGCTATCGATCGGTCGATCCCGAGCGCTACGGATTGGCGCGGCGGCTGCGCGGGCTGGCCACGCCGCTCGGCGCCGACACCGTCGGTGTCGAGGTGTACGAGGGACAGGCGCCGTCGACGCCGCGGGTCCGCGTGTACCTCGTCGATCACAAGCCGTCGTACGATCGCGACGGCTTGTACGGCGACGCCAAGGGTGACTACGCGGACAACGCACGCCGCTTCGCGCTCCTCGGCGCGGCGGCGCTGGCGCTGGCGGCGGAGTTCAGCGCGTGGCCCGACGTGGTGCACGGCCACGACTGGCAGGCGGGGCCGGCGATCCTGTTCGCCAAGCAGCGCTGGGGCGATCTGCCGGCGCCGAAGACGGTGTTCACGCTGCACAACCTGGCCTTTCAGGGGCTGTTTCCCGAGAGCGTGATCGACGAGCTCGGATTGCCGCGGCACTATTACACCCCCGAAGGGTTCGAATATTACGGGCAGGCCAGCTTCCTGAAGGCCGGGTTGGCGCTGGCCGACGGCTTGTCGACGGTGAGCCCGCGCTACGCCGAGGAGATCCAGACCCCGGAAAATGGGCTTGGTTTCGATGGGCTTTTGCGCGCCCGCAGTAAGGTGTTACACGGGATATTGAACGGCGCCGATTACGATATCTGGAGCCCCGAAAAAGATATCCATCTTCCGGCGTCGTATTCGGCCGATTCGCTGGCGGGCAAACGCAGGTGCAAGGCTGAATTACAGCGCGCGATGGGCCTGCCGGTGCGCGCGGACGTGCCGCTGTGCGGGTCGATCTCGCGGCTGACCGATCAAAAAGGATTCGACCTGGTGCTCGGCGCGCTGCCGTCGCTCCTCGAGGGCGATCTGCAGTACGTCGTGCTCGGCTCGGGCGACCCGGCGCTGGAGCAGGCGCTGCGGGCGCTGCAAGCGCGCTTCCCGAAGAAGCTGGCGGTGCGCATCGGCTACGACGAGCCGCTGTCGCACCGCATCGAAGCCGGCTGCGATCTATTCGTGATGCCGTCGAAGTTCGAGCCGTGCGGGCTCAACCAGATGTACTCGCTCCGCTACGGGACGCCGCCGATCGTGCGCGCCACCGGCGGGCTCGACGACACCATCGTCGACTTCGATGCGCGCTCGCGCTCGGGGACCGGCTTCAAGTTCGAGGAGTACGACGCCGGCGCGCTCGCCGCGGCGTGGCGGCGCGCCCTCGCCGCGTATCGCAACGAGAGCGACTTTTTGGCCCTCATGCGGCGCGGGATGGCGCAGGACTTCGGCTGGCCGCGCGCGGCGGCGGCGTACGCGCAGCTCTACCGCTCGCTGTAAACGCGACATCCGGATCCGAATCGCGGCGCGCGCAGCGACGGAAGTCCGCGTCGCACGGGCGGTCCGTGGCTTGCAATCGCCGGCGCGCATGAAGCGAGACGCACTGTCGGCCTTCCTGCGCGGGCTGGTGATATCGGCGCTGCCGCTGGCGACCATCGGGTGTTGCGACGACGAAGCGCAATCGATCCCGGTACGGGTCGACGGCTTCGTGGACGCCGGTGACGTCTCGGACGCGGGCGCGCTGACCTATCCGGTTTGCGAGCAGCTCTGCCCCAAGGGGACGGGAGAGAAGGCGCTCTACGGCTGTAGCGTGTCCGAAGCGACCGACGGCGGCATCACCGAGGTGCGCTGCGACGAGGAGCGCACGCGCTGCTCGGCGTTTCCGTTCGGCGCCGGTGGGCGGCCACCGCTCGGGCTCAAGCCGCGCCGCCGCGTCGAGACGCGCGATCCGGTCGGCGCCTTCTTCGCGGCGATGGCGCACGTCGAAGCGGCTGCGGTCGACGGCTTCGTCGAGCTGGCGACGGCGCTCGCCGTGCACGACGCGCCGACTGCGCTCGTCGCCGATGCGCGCCGCGCCGCCGACGACGAGGCGCGCCACGCCCGCGTCGCCGCCGCCTTCGCCCGCCGCTTCGGCGCGGACGGGCTGCCGCCCGTCGAGATCGACGCGGTCGCCGCACCGTCGCTGGAGACGCTGGCGCTGGCCAACGCGCGCGAAGGCTGCGTGCTCGAGACCTGGGGCGCCGTCGTCACCCAGTGGCAGTCGCGCACCGCGCGCGATCGGGCCGTGCGGCGCGCCTTCGTCAACATCGCGCGCGACGAGCTGCGGCACGCCGAGCTCGCCTTCGCCGTCGCCCGCTGGCTGCACGCGCGACTCGACGAGGTGTCGCGCCGCCGCGTCCGCGAGGCGCAGCGCGCCTCCGCCGTCGAGCTCGCCCGCGACATCGAGCGCCCGGCGCCGCCGCGTCTCGTCGCCGCCGTCGGGTTGCCCGATCGAAACGCGGCGCGCGGCCTGATCGCCGACCTGCGCGTCCGCCTGTGGTCGTAAAGAGGCGGCCTACTCGTTGAGCTGCGTGATGCGCACGCCGATCTCGCCCTCGACGTCGACGAGCTCGCCGCGCGCGACCACACGCCCACCGACGGTGAGATCGACGGGACCCGAGAGCGGGCGCCCGGCGGGGATGACGGCGCCCGGGCGCAGCTCGATGAGCTCGCGGCCGCTCATCGTCACGCGCCCGAGCTCGCACACGACCTCGACGGGCATCTCGCGCAACAGCTGATCGGCCGACGCGGCCTCGCCCTTCTGCGACGGATCGAACTCCATGCTCGAGACTCCACGGTTGAGGCGGAACTGCTCCTCGATGGTGAGCGCGTCGCCGTCGAGGCGCGCGCCGAAACCGCCGCGCCCGAGGCGCAGCGTGACCGGCCCGCCGCGCGCATCGCGCACGCCGAACCGTTCGAACAAGATGACATCGCCGGCGCCGAGGCCGGACAGATCCGAGCGCGCCACCGCGGTGCGGCCGACCTCGAGCCGCAGCGCGACGGTGGCGTCGGCCAGCCGCACGGCGCACCGGTCGATCGCCTCGAGCGCGCGCAGCGGCGGCGCACCCAGGCGCGCCACGTCGGGCACGAACAAGCGCGCCCAGCCGGCACCGACGGGCGATTGCACGTGCGCCTGCGCCACCGCCAGCCAGCCGTCGTTGTTCGGCGGAGCGGCGAGCGCCGCCACCGCCGCTTCGCCGACGATCCCCGAGACCTGCGCGACGTCGGCGCCGCACAGCGCGGCGACGAGAAACTCGACGGCGCCCTCCTCCGCCAGCGTCAGCGGCCGCGGCGCGCCGAGCTCCGCCTCGTCGAGCCCGAGGGCCGCGCGCGCCAGCTTTCCCGCCAGCGCCGCCTCGACGACGACGAGCGCCGCGCGCCCGCCCGGCAACGCCAAGCGCACCACCGCGCCACGCGCTTGCGACGGCAGCTCGCGCGCCGGCAGCGCGTAGATCTCGCGCACCGACAGCGCGATCTCGCCACCGACGGCCGCGCAGGCCGCGGCCCACTCGGCGCCGGGCGCGAGCGGCAGGCGCAGCATGAGCAGGCGCGCCGCGTCGGCCTGCGCGCGCGCCACGCGCGGCAGCTCGGCGAGCGGAAACGGCCGCACGCGCTTCTTCGGCGCCGCGCTCATGCGCCCACGCCCCAACCGTGCGCGAGCGCGACCACGCGCGCCGCCGCCCACGGCAGCGCATGCGAATAGTGCAGCGCCACCATCACGAACGCGCCGATGACGCCGGCGACGAGATCGTCGGCCATCACGCCGACGCCGCCGCCGATGGTCTCGTCGGCGGTGCGCACCGGCCCCGGCTTCCACACGTCGAGGATGCGAAACACGAAGAATCCGACGATCAAGTTGGGCCACGTGCGCGGCACGAGCATGATGGTGCCGAGATATCCGGCCACTTCGTCGACGACGATGCGCTGATCGTCGGGCACGCCGGTCGCCTGGCCCCACACTTCGGCGGCCAGCGTACCGACCGCGAGCACCACGAACAGCGCGAGGCCGTACCACCACGGGCCCACGTGCGACAGGCCCCACGCCATCGCCACCGCCGTCAACGTGCCCGAGTGGCCCGGCATCCCCGGCACGAAGCCGGCGCCGAACGACGTCGCCACCAGCGTCGCCCACAAGGGCGGGCGGCCACGCGCGGGCGCGGTCGGCGAGTCGCTCGGAGACACGGACACGTCCCGCATCGTGCCATTTTTTTGCGTTCTTCGCGACGGACGCCTACACTATCCTACATGTCGGATTCGATCCTGCCCAAGCTGCCGCGCCGCACCGCCTGGACCTCCACCCGCCCGCGCTGGAGCGAGCGTCGCGACCTCGAGCGCGTGCCGCTCGAGATCTTCCTCGACGAGTACGTCGACGATCGCCCGCACCGCGCCGTCACCACCAACATCTCGGCGACGGGGCTCTACATGCACCGCGTGGCCACGCGCAGGTCGCGCCTGTTCCGCCGCGGCAGCCGCCACGTGCAGCTCGAGTTCGCGCTGCCCGGCACGCGCGACACCATCTGGGCGCGCGGCGAGATCCGCTACGACGAGCTCGGCATGGATCTCGTGCACGGCACCGGCGTCGAGCTCGTCGACATGGCACGCGCGCACAAGAGCCTGATCCGCGACTACCTCTACGAGCAGCGCCGCGGCAAGCTGCAGCAGATCCTCGAGCTCGTGCGCCAGAACCGCTACCACTAGACGCTCGGCTAGAACATCGGCGCCTTCAGCCGCAGCACCCAGATGCGGCTGCGGTCGTTGACGTTGAGGATGCCGAAGTCGTTGTCGTCGGCGATCGCCACCGTCGTCCGGTTGATGACGGCGAGCCCTTCGAGCTTGTCGTGCGTGGGCGCGCCGCCGGGCGGCGAATTCAGGAATTCCGGAATTTCGTTCGAGTCGAACACCACCGTCGTCGTCGCCGGCGTGATGCCGAGCGCGACGTAGCCGGGCGGTGACGGCTTCTCGGGATCGAGCGTGCCTTCGCCGAGCTTGGGATGGCCGACGAGGTTGGTGGCGTTGGCGAAGTCGGCGACGACGAGCGTCAGGCGGCCGGGCATGCCCGCGGTCGGATTCGAGATGCGCTCGATGATCACGAGCTTGTCGGGCGCGAGGTACGCGGCCGAGTTGTAGAAGACGTCCTTCTGCGCGCCGCCGGCGAGAAGCGCCGTCGCTGCCTGGTGCAAGGGTCGCCGCCGATGGAGAGATCGCCGCCGCCGCCGAGGTCCGCGGCGTGATCGCCGTCGCCACAAGCGGCGAGCGCGGCGGTCAGGAGGAGCACGTAGGAAATTCGCATGAGCGCCTGGTCCTGGCGGCATATTGGCCACGGGCGCGCTATGCTTGGGAAGATGCGCCGCGCCCTCTTCGCGCTGCTCTTCGTCCTCGTCGGCTCGCCGGTCGCGCGCGCCGATTGGGAAGTGAAGCGCTCGCCGTTCGATGCGCGCATGGTGGCGCGTTACAAGCAGATCCTGCACGGCAATCCCGACGACGCCGAGGCGCTGGCGCGGCTCACGTCGCTGTACAAGCAGTACAAGAGCGTGGCCGTGCTCGAGCGCGAGCTCGGCGCCGCGGCCGACAAGTCGCACGACGTCAACGACTGGCTCGCGCTCGGCAACGTCGCGCGCAACCGCGGCGACTTCGCGGCGGCGCAGAAGGCGTATGCCGGCGCCGTGGCGCTCGAGGGCGACGACGCGCGCGCCCTCGGGGCGCTCGCCGACGCCGACGCGCGCCTCGGCAAGAACGGCGACGCGCGGCCGCTGTACGAGCGCGCGCTTCTGGCCACGAGCGACGCCAAGCGGCGGCGGCCGCTCCTCAAGAAGCTGATCGATCTGGCGCTCGCCAACGATCGCGGGCTCGACGCCAAGGCGGCGCTCGCCGAGGCGCGCAAGTATCACGACGAGCTGGTGCGCGACGATCCGAAGGACGAAGAGGCGCGCCGCGAGTGGGCCGAGGCGCTCGCCGCGCACGGGCAGCCGGGCGAAGGCGCCGCCGAGTGGCGCACGCTCGCGGCGGGGCTGTCGCGCGATCCGGCGCGGCAGGGGCAGGCGTGGCTGCGCGCCGGTGAGCTCGCCGAGCTGGCGAACGACGACAAGGATGCGCGCGCGAGCTACGACAAGACGTTCGCCCTGGCGCCCAAGGGCAACTACCTGCGGCGCGAGGCCGCCGACAAGATCGTCGGGCTCGCGCGCAAGCACGACACCTTGCGCATGCTCGTCGGCGAGTGGGAGCGCGAGTGGGCCGAGGGCGGGCGCGGCTTCGCCGAGTGGGAGCTGCTCGGTCGGCTCTACGACGAGCTCGGCGACGCCGAGAAGGCGCAGGTCGACTTCAAGCGCGCGCTGGCGATCGATCCACACGCGATCGACGCGCGCCGGCGGCTGATCGCGCTCTACGAGCGCACCGGGCGCGACGCCGAGGCGCTGGCCGAGGTGCGAAGGCTGATCGCGTCGGCGCCGGGCGAGCCGCGCTTCCGGCTCGAGCTGGCCGAGCGCCTGATGAAGGCGGGCAACCGCGACGAGGCGCTCAAGATCGCCCAGGCCCTCGGGCGCGAGTCGACCGATCCGTCGCTGCACGCGCAGCTGGCCGAGCTGTACACGCGCTGGAACCTGGCCGAGCCGGCGATGCGCGAGCAGGAGCTCCTGGTGCGGCTCGAGCCCGGCGACGATGCGCACCTGGTCGCGCTCGGCGAGCTGTGGTGGCAAAAGGGCAACAAGAAGCGCGCGATCGAGCTGTGGAAGAAGCTCTTGGAGCGGGGGCCGAAGGTGCAGGCGATGGCGCGCCTGGCCGAGGTCTACATCGAGCACGACATGGCGCCCGAGGCGCTCGATCTGTTCGAGAAGGCGTCCAAGCTCGCGCCCGATGACGTCGTGGTGCAAAAGGGGCTCGGCACCACGCTCGAGCGGCTGCATCGCGACGCCGAGGCCGCGGACGTCTGGGACGGGTTGTTCGCCAAAGCGGCCGGCAAGCACGATCGCGCGGCGACGCTCGAGGCGCGGCAGCGGATCCTGGTGATCGCGCAGCGCATGGGACGGCTCGGCATCCTCGCCGGCAACGATCGCGAGACCGGGCTGCGCCTGCGCAAGAGCGACGAGGAAGAAGGCGCCGCCTACACGCTCCTCGCCGCGGACGCGCTCGTGAAGATGGGGCGCATGGAGATGGCCGAGGAGCTGCTCCACGATCTCGCCGACGGGGCGCGCTCGCCGTCGCTGCGCGCCGATGCGTGGCTCGGCCTGGCGCAGGTGGCGCGCGCGCGCCATCGGCTCGTCGACGCGGTGGCGGCGCTGAAGAAGGCGGCGGAGCTGGCGCCCGAGCGCGGACACGAGCTCTATCCGCAGATCGCCGAGCTGTCGCTGCAGCTCTATCAGGACGCCGATGCGCTGAGCTACGCCAAGCGCGCGGTGCAGCTCGGGCCGGCCGACGCAGCGGCGACGGTGCGCCTGGGCGAGGTGCTGGAGAAGCGCGAGGACCTGGCGGGCGCGGCGCAGACGTACGAGCGCGCGCTCGAGCTCGACGATCGGCAGTGGAAGGTCTACTTCACGCTGGCGCGCCTGCGCATCCGCAGCGGCGAGGAGGCGCGCGCCGCCGAGCTGTATCGCACGGTGATGCGCCGCGCGCCCGACGAGGAGATGGTGATCGATGCGGCGCGGCGCGCGATCGACCTCGAGGAGTACCTGGGGACGCTCGGCGAGCTCGAGCGCGAGCTGTCGCCGCTGGCGTACGCGCACGCCGACAAGCCGGTCTATCGCAACCTGCTGATCGAGCTCTACGATCGCTACGGCACGCCGTTGGCCGCGCGCGCTCTGGCCGGCGATGCGTCGGTGCGGCCCGCGCTCGAGCGCCTCGGCGAGCACGGGCTACGTCCGCTGCTCGACGTGCTCGTCGACGGCGAGCCGCACGAGATGCGCGTGGCGGTGGCGCTGCTCGGCGCCATCGGCAATCCGTCGGCGGCCCCGGCGCTGTTCCGGCTCGCGCTCAACCGGCGCACGCCGGGCCCGAACGCGCCGCCCGGTCTCGTGCGAGAAGATCGCAACGGCATCATCGAGCTGCGCGAGCAGGCGGCGCTGGCCGCGGCCGAGGTCGCGACGCCCAAGGAGCTGCCGCTCCTCCAGAAGGTCTACGGCGAGCCGGAGAAGCAGCTGCGCGTGGCCGCCGCCTACGGCCTCGGGCGGCTCGCCGACAAGCGGGCGCAGGCGTCGCTCGTGGCCGCGCTCGACGACGGCGCCACCGACGTGCAGGCGATGGCGTGCCTGGCGCTCGGCGCCCACGCCGACGGGCGCGCGCTCGACGCCATGATCGCGCACCTCAAGCCGTCGGACACGCGCAAGCCCGAGGCACGGCTCGGTTGCGCCTTCGGCCTCGGCGCGGCGGCGCTGCGCACGACGGCGCCGCTGTCGGCCGCCCAGCGCGCCTCGGTGCGCGCGGCGCTGACCGCCACGCTCGCCGAAGGCGCGGACGACGTGCAGCGCGCCGCCGCCTGGGCCCTCGGCGCCGTCGGTGGCGACGACGCGCGTCCGCCGCTCATCCGCGCCGTGTTCGTCAAGCGCGACGAGCTGCGACAAACCGCCACGCTCGCGCTCGCGGGCCGCTCGCAATTGGCCGCCGGCCTCGGACGCGCCCTGCCGCCGCCCGCGCGCGGCGACGACGGCATCGCGGTGGGCGCCACGCTCGCCGAGCTGCTCGATCTCGCCGCCACGCCGGCGCCGGGCGAAGCGGTGCCGCCGCCGGTCGACAGCATCCCCGATGTCTCCGCCGTCGCCGACGCGCTCGTCGACGCGCTGGCCCGCCACCGCGACGTGATCGTGCGCGCGCTCGACGATCTCGCCGCCGCCGGCAACGAGTCGGCCGCCGCGCTGTGGCCGCGCGTGGCCCCGTCGGTGCGCGCGCTCGCCGCCCACGCCGATCCGGCGGTGCGCGCGCGCGTGGCCAAGCTGGCCGCGCGCAACGACGACGTCGAGCTGCTCGCCGGCACGCTCGCCGACAAGAACCGCACGGTCCGCCTGGCCGCGCTCGACGCCGTGGCCGCCGCGCCGCCGTTCGCCCGCCCGGCGCGCGCGCAGCTGGCCGCGGGGGTCGAGCGCGCGCTGCACGCCGGCGATTGGCTCGAGCGCCGCGCCGCCGTGCTGGCGGCGGTGCCCCACCCCGAGCTGTGGCCGGACAAGGGCGCCCGCGTGCTCGCGCCCCTGCGCCATGACCCGTCGGGCTTCGTCCGACAAGCCGTTCGTTGACGTCCGTCGGCAATCAGATACGATTCGCGAGAGGGAGGATGTTAGAGCGATGACGATGGGGCTCGTCTGCGACGCGTGCGATGCGCTGTCGCCGATCAACGCGACGGTGTGCCAGCTCTGCGGCGCGTCGCTCGGCGTGGCCAAGAAGTCCGCCGACACCGCGCCGAAAGGCCCCGCCGAGCCCTTCGGCGCCGCGGCGGGCCCCAAGGTCTGCGCCTTCTGCGGCGATGCCATCGCCCCCGGCCATCGCTTCTGCGGCAACTGCGGCAAGCCGGTCAGCTCGGGCGCCCCCGCGCCGGCGCCCGCGACGTCGACGGCCCCGAAGGGCGGCCCCAAGCCGGGCGCCAAGACGATGTTCTTCGGCGCCATGCAGGCCCCGTCGCCCAAGCTCATCCTCATCAAGGGCGAGGGCATGGACGGCGTCACCTACGTGCTCTCGTCGAGCGAGCACATCGCCGGCCGCCTCGAAGGCGCCATCCTGTTCCCCGAGGATCCGCTGCTCTCGCCGCGCCACGCGAACTTCATCTACCGCGACGCCAAGCTCCTGGTCCGCGACGAAGGCTCGGCCAACGGCGTGTTCGTGCGCATCATCAAGCCGCAGGTGGTGTCGTCGGGCGCCACGTTCCTCGTCGGTGAGCAGCTGCTCCGCGTCGACGCCTGCCCGCCGGAGACGGTGCCCGTCCCCGACGACGAGGGCACCTACTTCTACGGCTCGCCCAAGCGCCCGTCGCGCCTGGCGCTCACGCAGCTGCTCGCCGGCGGTCACGAGGGCATGGTCTTCCGCGCGCGCAACGATTCGCTCGCCATCGGCCGCGAAGGCAACGACGTCAACTTCCCCGACGATCCGTTCATCTCGGGGCGCCACGCCACCGTGACCGCGCTCGACAACGAAGGCGAGAAGTTCCAGATCGCCGACCTCGCCTCGAAGAACGGCACCTTCGTGCGCGTGCAGGGCGAGGCGGCGCTCTACCACGGCGACTACGTCTTTCTCGGCCAGCAGCTCCTGCGCGTGGAGATCACCTGATGGCGACTTGCAAGAGCTGCGGGCGGGACAACCAGGACCTCTACAAGTTCTGTCTCGGTTGCGGCGGCGAGCTCGGCGGCGGCGGCGAGCTCGGCGGCGGCGACGCGGGCGGCGCCAAGAAGATCCGCACCGACGAGACCCCGCCGCCCAAGCGCATCGAGGACGTCCCCACGGTGAGCGCGACCAACGGCAAGCACGCCGCCGACGAAGACTTCGACATGCGCGATCGCCGCGACTCGCTGGCGCACATCCAGCCCATCCCCGCGCTCGGCATGGCGCCGTCGGCGGGCGAGCTGGCCAACGCGTCGGGCATGTTCAAGTCGGCGCGCCTGTGCCCGACCTGCGGCAACGCGGTCCCCGCCGAGTTCAGCTTCTGCGGCCAGTGCGGCACGCGCCTCGACGGGCAGCAGCTCGGCGCCGCCACCGCGCAGACCAAGGCGGCGAGCGCGCCGACCACGCACGGCGCCCACGGCAAGCTCATCCTCATCCGCCCCGACGGCACCGAAGGCGGCGTCCATCCGCTCGACGAGGGCGAGAACGTGATCGGCCGCGGCCTCGGCGCGCTCTTCGACGCCGACGGCTACCTCTCGCCGCGCCACGCCGAGATCGTGCTCAACGCCGCCGGCAGCGTGGTGCGCGACACCGGCTCGCTCAACGGCGTCTTCGTCAAGCTCACCGGCGAGGAGCAGATCGTCGACGGCGACGTCTTCCGCATCGGCCAGGAGCTCCTGCGCTTCGACGAGATCCCGGCGCCGGTGCCGCTCGAGGACGGCACCGACGTGATGGGCTCGCCCAACCCCGGCTACTGGGGACGGCTGGCGCTCATCGTCGGGCGCGACCAGGACGGCTCGGCCTTCCCGATGTTCGGCGAAGGCATCACGCTCGGCCGCGAGCGCGGCGACATCCTGTTCCCCGAGGACGGCTACGTCTCGGGCCAGCACGCGCGCATCTCGATCCGCGACGGCCGCTACTATCTCGAGGATCTGAACAGCTCGAACGGCACGTTCATCCGCGTGCGCGGGGAGCGCGAGATCAAGCCGGGCTCGGCGATCTTGATGGGCCAGCAGCTCTTCCGCATCAGCTACTAGCGCAGCCGCGGCGGCGAGCGGGGTCGAGGCGGGCTACTTCTTGGGAGCGGCGGTCGTACCCGACGGCGGGTCCTTGCCGAGGGTGTTGAACGCCTTGTCGAGCGTGCCGCGCTGGTCGACCTGCGCCATGTAGTGGAAGCCGTTGGCCAGCTTGAACGCCTTGCCGTCGTCGAACACGACGGTGACGTCGACGCTGGTGTTGGGGTCGCCGCCCGGGGTCATGACGTTGATCTTGTCGGTCGAGGCGACCACCACCGAGGTGGCGGCACGATTGCCGAACTTGACGGTGACGCCGCCGCGGCCGGGCTGGAACCCGTTGCCGTGGATGACGACGTCCTCGCCGCCGCCGAAGGTGCCCTGCGGCGGCTCCACCGACGACACCTTGAGCTCGTTCGAGCATGCCACCATGCCGAACATCATCGCAGCTGCAAACAGCACCTTGACCGCTCGCATCGTAACCCTCCGTGTCTCGTCGGCAAAGTACCGCGCGGCGAACGCTTCTGCAACCATTGGAATATTTGCGACCGCCCATCCGTATAAAGGGCATGGCAACGGCAGTCCTACTCCTGACGGTGTTCGTGGGCGCGGCCGCGATCCGCATCCTCAGCGTGACGTCGCTCGATCTGCTCGACGACCGCGAGTCGCTTGACGAGAAATCTCGCTGAGCTGATGCTCGCTCGGTGAGCAGCGACGCCGAGCCCCGCTTCGCCCCCTACATCGGAAGACAATCAGAGCCGCTCGTGGTCGACGTCGAGCGCGGGCACATCCGCCGCTTCGCCGAAGCCGTCGGCGACACCAATCCCGTCTACGTCGACGAGGCGGCGGCGCGCGCCGCGGGCCATCCGCGCATCCCGGCGCCGCCGACGTTCGCCGCGGCGCTGCGGGCCAACGATCCGCGCGGCGGCATCGACATCGACTGGCGCAAGCTCTTGCACGGCGAGCAGCAGTACGACTTCGCGCAGCCGATCTACGCCGGCGACCGGCTCACGCTCGTCGGCCGCATCGCCAACGCCGCGGTCAAGCAGACCAAGGCCGGCGTGATGGACGTGATGGTCATCGAGACCGTCGCCACCAACGACGCCGGCGCGCGGGTGTTCACCTCGCGCTCGACCGTGCTGGTGCGTCGGTGAGCGCGCGCGAGGCCAACCTGCGCGACGCCAAGGTCGGCGATGTGCTGGCGCCCGTCGAGAAGCCGGCCATCACCACCCAGCAGCTCGTGCAATATGCCGGCGCCTCGGGCGACTTCAACCGCATCCACTACGACGAGCCCTTCGCCAAGGAGGGCGGCTTCCCGTCGGTGATCGCGCACGGGATGCTGTCGATGGCCTTCTTCGGCTCGCTCGTGGCCGACTGGGCCGGCGGACCGCATCGGATCGTGCGGCTCTCGGCGCGCTTTCGCGCCGTGACCTTCCCCGGCGATCGCATCACCGTCGGCGGCGAGGTCACCGCGCGCGACGACGCCGCGGGGACCGCCAGCGTCAAGCTGTGGGCCAAGAAGCCCGACGGCACCGTCACGCTCGAGGGCGCCGCCACCGTTCGCCTCTCGCCTCTCGCCTAGCATAGGAGCCGCTCATGAAGCTCGCGCGTCTGATCCTCGTCCTCGCTGCGCTCGCCCTCGTTCCGTCGGTGGCGCGCGCGCAGATGCCCGCCAACGGCCTGGCCGTCGAGGCGCGCCTCGGCGCCGGGCTCATCGTCGGCGGCACCAGCGCCGTCGTGGCGGTGCCCTCGCTCACCGTCGGTGCGCGGCTCGTCGATCGCATCCAGATCGGCGTCGGCTTCGGGCTGTACCGCGTCTCGTCGCCGGGAGGCGGCCCCAACGGCACCAACCAGACGACCTTCACGTTCGCGCCCACCATCGAGGTCGACCTCTTGAAGTCGCACGACAACAAGGCCGCCTGGTACTTCAAGGGCGCGCTGCCGATGGGCGCCGAGATCACGACGCCGCGGAACTTCTTCGTGCTCGGCTACGACGCCGCGCTGGGCGCGCGCTACTGCCCGCACCCCAACTTCGCCGCCGGCCTCGAGGGCGGCATCACCGGCATCTTCGTGGATCCCGCCGGCAACGGCGGCTTCGGCGTGACCAGCGTCTACGGCGCCCTCGTCGGCACCTTCTACTGGGGCAAGTAACCCGGCAGCGCTACATCAGGTCTTTGCGCTGCAGCGCACGGCGCATCTTGGTGAGCGCCTGCTCCTGAAGCTGGCGGATGCGCTCGCGCGAGAGGTTGTACTTCTCGCCGATCTCCTTCAGCGTCAGCTCCCTGTCGGTGTCGAGCCCGAAGCGCTGGCGCAGGATGTCGGCCTCGATCGGCTTCAGCGTATCGAGCTGCGCGCGCACCTCTTCGGTCATCGCCTCGTCGACCATCGTGTCCGCCGTCGTGCGGTTCTCGGCGTTCGGGTCCTGGATGAAGTCGATGAACTTGCGCCCATCCTCGTCGCTGACCGTGCGGTCGAGCGAGAACGACTGATCGAGCAGGAACGTGCGCATCTTCTCGATCTTCGGCGCCGCGATCCCGGTGACCTCGGCGATCTCCTCGCTCGTCGGCTGACGCCCGAGCTTGGCCGACAGCTCACGCTTCGACTTCGCCACGCGATGGTACGCGTCGATCATGTGCACGGGCAGACGCACCGCGCGCCCCTTGT
This sequence comes from Polyangia bacterium, assembly GCA_035607415.1. Lineage (GTDB taxonomy): Bacteria > Myxococcota_A > Polyangia > Palsa-1104 > Palsa-1104 > JAQBQH01. The sequence continues at coordinate 4,018 of DATNAQ010000043.1, read as the reverse complement.
CGGCGAGCGCGCGCGAGATGGCGTGACGGATCCACCACGACGCGTACGTCGAGAAGCGATAGCCGCGACGGTAGTCGTAGCGCTCGACGGCCTTGATGAGGCCGATGTTGCCTTCCTGGATCAGGTCGGCCAGCGGCATGCGCCCGTAGTTGAAGCGCCGCGCGATCGACACCACCAGGCGCAGGTTCGCCTTGACGAACTCGTTCTTCGTCGACTGCGCGCGCGAGTACGCCGTGCCCACGTCGCCGAGGTACTTCTTGAAGTCGCGCGACTTGGTGTTGAAGTGCGCGACGTCGTCAATGACGCGGCCGGGCTGCGCGTGAATGACCTTCTGGATGTCGTCGAGCACGATGTCGAGGATGCGCTTGTCGGTGTCGAGCGCGCGCAGCTTCTCCGACGTCTTGACGACGCAGCGCTCGAAGCGATCCTGCTCCGCCTTCGAGTGACGCTTCTTCAGCGCCACGAGGTGCTTGCGGATCGTCTTGAACTCGGCGATCGAATTCTCGAGCGTGCGCTCGCAGACCTTGAGCGCGTGCTCGGTCACCGGCGCGTACGAGAGCACGCGCGCCCAGAGCGCGATCTCGAGCGCCTCGAGCTTGCGCGCCGACTCGAACTCCTCCTGCGGACGCAGCACCGCCAGCCGCGCCATGTCCTTGAAGTACATGGCGAGGAAGTTCGACGGCTCTTCCGCTTCGCGGCGCTCGGCGGGCTCGTCGTCTTCTTCGTTGCTGCCGATCACCGCCTCGAGCTCGGCGACCGCGTCACCGCCGCCGTCGCCATCCGAGCCCTCGGGGCCGTGCGGGCCGTTGCCCGATCCCTCGGCCTCCGCATCGCCGTTCACGGGCTCGGGCTTCGCCTGCGCCTCCTTCGAGGGCCGAGACGCAAAGCGAGCGCGCCCTTTGACCTTGACGCGGGGAGCAGAGGGGGCGGCAGCAGTCTTCATTTTCACCTTTTTCTGCATGAGGGCCGACGTTCCTAGTACCAACGGTACGACCGGGTTCATTCCCTGGTTTCCCGTCGATCTCACAAAGTAAGACGCCCCTCCCCCGGCGCAAGGCCAGGGGCAGGCGTCGGTTGCGCATATGTGCCGCTAACGCACACTCGTCCTCGTGTACTAAGACACCGGACGAGCCTTCCGAGTTGGTTATTCGATGCTCGGATTACTTAAGGCGTGACCTTCTTCTCGGCCACTACGATCAGCTGACGACTGTTGGCACCGAAGAACTTGCCGCGCAGCGACAAGCCACCGGAGACTTCCGTTACGCGGAATCCCGAATGATGCAGGACCTTACCGATCTCGTGCAGCGAGTAGGCGCGGATCGAGATCTCCTGCTCCACCTGTCGCCCGTCCTCGAAAATGATTGAACGCTGTACCTGCACGCGCGAGCTGAAGTAGTTGAAGTCCACTTCCTCGAGGACCACGCAGCCGTCGCCCTGCCACCACACGCGCGTCGGCAGGTCGTGGACGATGTAATCGCGGTTGACGACGTCGATGAGCAGCTTGCCGCCGGGCTTGATGGCGCGCGCCAGGTTGGCGGCCACCTTGCGGTTGGTGTCGTCGTCGAAGTAGCCGAACGACGTGAACATGCAATAGGCGCCGTCGAACTCGTTCTCGAAGGTCATCTCGCGCATGTCGCCGTGGATGAAGTTCACGTTGACCCCGACGCGACGCGCAGCGTCGGCGGCGCGGATGAGCAGCGGCAGCGACAGGTCGAGGCCGGTGACTTTGAAATTTTTTGCGGCCAGCTCCATCGCGTGGCGGCCGTAGCCGCAGGCGAGGTCGAGCAGCGCGCCGCCGGTCGGGATCTGCAGCGATTCGGCGATGAACTGCGCTTCACGCTCGGTCTGACGCGGCGTGAGGAACGGCAGCGTGCGCAGGTAGTCGTCGTCGAAGATCTCCTCGAACCACTGCTTCGTGCGGCGCTTGCGGCGCGGGCGCAGCGGCGCGTCGGCGACGGCCGCGGCGGCGGCGGCGACCTTGTCGACGGCCGGCGAAGCCGGCGGAACCGGCGGCGCCTGCGCGGGGGCGGGCGGAGCGCCGGCCGGCGCCGTCGCGGGAGGAGGCGGCGGCGCGCTCGCGGCCGGCGGCGGCAGCGGAGGCGCGGGCACCGACGCGGGCGGCGACGGCGGAGAGGCGCTCGGCGTTGTCGGGGGCGACGGCGGGCCCGCGGCGGGCGGCGCCGGCGGCGGAATCGTGCCCGAAGGCGTCACCGGCACCGGCAGGATGGCGTGCGCGCCCGAGAGGCGCTCGGCGCGCTCGGCGGCCGCGGGCGGCGCCGGCGGCGGCACCGGGATCGCGGCCGACGGCGAAGGCGCCGGCGGCGGCACCGGGATCGCGGCCGACGGCGAAGGCGCCGCCGCGGCCAGCGCGGGCTCGTGTCCAGCGCCGTTGCCATTGCCGTTGGTGACCGGCATCGGCGGCGGCACCGTCAGCGGTGTCAACGAGCGTGGACGCTCGAGCGGCGGCGGCAGCGGCGTCGGCGAGATCACGATGTCCTCGAGCTCGCCGTCTTCGAGCTCCATTTCCGCGTCGCTCTCGGCGTCGGCGTCGGCGGCAGCGGGAGCGGCGTCGGGCTCGGCCACCGCCGTCGTGCTCGACGGCGGCAGCCACTGGCTCGCCGGCGCCGGCGATGCCGTCACCGCGCGGGCGAGCGCCGCCAGCGCCGGGTTGACCGCGCGCGGCGCGGCCCGCATCTCGATCGTCGGACCGTCGTCGATCGGCCGCGGCATGGCGCCGGCGGCCGCGTCCGCTTCGCGCGCAACGAGCGCCTTCGGATCGGTGTCGGGATCGAGCACCGAGTCGTCGGGCTCCATCTCCATCTCGATGACGCGCTCGCGATCGGCGATCAGCTTGGCCGTGAAGGCCTCGAGCTCGTCCTTGGCCGGCGAGGCCGCGAGCCGCAGCTCGGCCGGCACCACACCCTCGGCGGTGCCGCCGTTGTGGAAGGCGTGCTCGACGACCTCGTCGGCGGCGTCGCCCGGCCCGTCGACGAGCGCGGGGATCGACGGCTCCGTCGTCGACGCCGGGATCGGCTCGCCCCCCGACTTCGGCCGCGGCACCTCGTCGACCGGCACGCGCAGCATCGAGCGCGAGCGGCGCGGCGTCGGCGGCGCCTCGGCGCGCCCCGCCAGATCGACGCCCATCTCCGACAGCTCGCCGTCGGAAAAGTCGATCTCGCCCACGATTGGATCCTTCTCTGCCATTTACGCGGCGAACTCCCGCTTCGCGTTGGCCAGCCCGCCGATGCGCTCGCCGACGCGCAGCGTCTGCCCGCTGACGGCGTCGAGGCGCACGCGCCCCGGCTCGAACAGCAAGATCACGGTCGAGCCGAGATGGAACATGCCGAGCTCCGCGCCACGCGCCAGCGCCCGCGGCGACGAATAGCGCTGGGCCCAGCCGTGCCGCCCGGCGTTGCCGCTCTTGTGCGTGCGCACGTCGCGATCGTAGGCCACGGTGATCCAGCCGACGCCGGTCGCCGCCACCGCCACCGCCGCCACGCGGCCCACGTCGCTGTCGAGGTACGTCACCAGGCGCTCGTTGATCGAGAACAGCCCGGCGACGTTGCGCACCGACATCGGGTTGACCGGGAAGAACGCGCCCGGGATGTGGCGATAGCCGGTGACCTTGCCGTCGACCGGGTTGTGGATGCGGTGATAGTCGCGCGGCGACAGGTAGATCGTGGCGTAGGCGCCGCCCTCGAAGGCGCGCGCCTCGGCGGCGTCGGCGAGCAGGCCCGCGACGGTGTAGTCGCGGCCCTTGCACTGGATGAGGCGCCCGCCGTCGGCGATTCCGGTTTCGGACACCACGCCGTCGCACGGCGAGACGATCACGCCCTTGCCCTCGGCGATGGGGCGCACTCCGTCGCGCAACGGGCGCGTGAAGAAGTCGTCGAAGCGCTCGAAGGCGTCGAGCGGCCGCTCGAGAAGCGAAAGATCGGCGCCCACGTAGCGCGCAAAGCCGCCGTAGAGCGCACGACGCAGCGGCTTCGGGACACGGCGGCGCGCCGCCCATCCGATG